>NZ_JBWKOV010000005.1:0-143234 GCF_059416265.1 Arcicella sp. GW821-FHT09D11
CAACTCACAACTCACAACTCACAACTCACAACTCACAACTCACAACTCACAACTCACAACTCACAACTCACAACTCAATAAGGCGAAGGTCCAACAGAAGTCCACCCGCCATCAACCACTATACTTTGTCCAGTAATTTGTCTGGAAAGGGGAGATACCAAGAAAAGAGCCGCATTAGCAATATCTTGAACAGTAGAAGGTTTCCCTGTAGGTGTAATACGTGACCAAGTTTCTATATAATTAGCATCACTTAAAGTCCGTTCTGTTAAAGTAGCGCCAGGAGCAACAGTATTAATATTGATTTGATGGGGAGATAAATCAACGACCAAGTTTTTAGCCAATTGTTCAATACCCGCTTTTGTCATGCCATAAGCTGCTAAATATTTGTGCGCTTGATGACCAGTAACCGAAGATGTTAATAGAATACTTCCTCCACGTCCTTGTTCCACCATTTGTTTCGTGGCAGATTGAGTAAGGAAAAATGTTCCGAAGAGGTTTACTTGAAGAATCTTTTGCATAGATTCAGGCTGATATTCCCAGAAATCGCCAAAGGTGGTAATACCAGCATTGGCAATAAGAATATCTAGTTTTCCAAAAGTAGCTATGGTAGTTTTTATCAACTCTTGTATGACTGTTAAGTCTGAAACGTCTCCGCTAAAAGCTTCGCAAATACCTCCAGTTTCTTGAATGGCTAAAGTGGATGACTCAGCCAAGTCTTTATCAATATCATTTAAAATTACTTTTGCTCCTTGTTCTGCCAATTGCCTCGCAATTTCAAAGCCAATGCCAATCCCTGCACCCGTTACGATTGCTACTTGGTTTTGGAAACGTTTTTCAAACATGATTCTATGTTTTGTTACTGGTTGTTATTCTTTTTCGTCAAGCTCATAATCAGAAGGTAAAGCCAAGCCAATGCGATAATTACCCATACTTCCCGAAAATTTTAACGATTGCGGAGGAAATAGTTCTCCTTGTTTAGATAAATACTTCATCTCCTTATTGGCTGGCTCAATGCTGGTATATTCATATCGCATATACCTATATCGACGGTTAGGCGTAAAGTTGTTTTTGCCCTCATAAACAATTTCAATAGGCGTATTAAGCTTTAAAAAAAACTGATGATTGACCGAGTCTGGAGAAATCATCTTATCTAAATCTAACTTAAAAGCTTTATTAGAAAGCTTATCATAAAAATCATAAATGCGATAATTAATTAGGGTATCCTTGATGACTAAAAACTTATTAGTCTCAAGCTCATGATTAATCATTGATTTAAAAAAATGATTTGGCGAACCAAGATAAGCTTCTCTACGGTTTTTAATCCATCTTTCTTGCTCAGTTTGATGCTCGGCTTTCAAAAGCTCAAAACGAGTGATACCTAAGTACGATACATCACCATTTGTTTTATAACTAAACTCTTTAAGGGTGGTAATTACTTTATACCCTAATTTTCGATTAATGATTATCAGTGGTTCTTCACATTGGGCAATGAGCGTATTCTCTTCCCTAATAAATTGTATACTATTTCTATTTTCTATTTCATAATTTTTGTCATCGACTTCCACGCCCAAAAATTCTGTTTTAAAGGTTTTATAGTCTCTTAACCATTGTTTGGTATGCTTTCCTTCTATTTTTACTTCTAATAATTCTTTGCTGATAGCCAATAATTTAAAGGTAAGCGTCTTGGCATGCAATTGCTTGGTTTCAAAAATAGAGCTAATCGTATTATAACCAATAAACGATGCTCCGATTTGAATCGTACCATAAGGTACTTTTAAGGTAAATTCTCCTTTTTCATTCGTTGAGGTACCAATAGAAGAGCCAACCACAAATACTGCTGCGAAGGGTAAAGCCTCACTGGTTTGCTCGTCAATTACTCTTCCTTTGATTAATTCCTGCCCTAAAAAAGATTGTGAGCTTAGTATTAAAAATAATAGTAAGCAGTATCTGGAAAGAGCCTTTTTCATACAATAATTGCTTGATTTAATGTGTGTGTTAATGGTGAAATAATTTTTAAGAGCTATCTAATTACTTTTACTTGGACATAAAAAAATCTGGGAATGAATGTATAAAATAATACAGACATTCCCAGAAATAAGTACAGATGTTTTTAAGATTTATTTTTTCAAATATTTACCAAACCATTTTAAATAACGGTCAAAGCGGTCGATTTGAAAACTTGGGTTGGTAATACCATGAAATTGACCCGGATAAATAATTAATTCTGTTGGAATACCTACTGATTTAAAGGCTTGATACATCTGCTCACTACCGATGGCAGGCACGTTAAAATCACTTTCACCAACCATAAATTGTGTTGGCGTTTTGATTTTTTCAACCTTCAAGAATGGGTAAGACAACGCAACATATTTATCAAAATTTTTCCAAGGAGCACCTAATTCATGTTCATATTGTAAAATATATTGGTCAGCACCATACATCGATGAAATCATGGCTACACCTGCACCACTTGATGCTACTTTAAAACGAGTATCCGTCGCAATGGTATAATCTGTCAGGATTCCGCCGTAGCTCCATCCGCCAATACCTAATTTTTCAGGGTCTGCTATGTCATTATTTACTACATAATCAGTAGCCCCTAAAATATCCATTACTTCTTTGTTACCCCAGTCGCCTGAAATTACTTTACAATAAGCCAAGCCACGTCCATTTGAACCACGATAGTTTACAGCTACTACATTGTACCCAGCTGCTGCCAACATTTGGCGACTTAAATCAAAAGCATATTCATCTTGTGATACTGGCCCGCCATGAATAAAAAATATAGTAGGCAATTTCTCGGTTTTTGAAGCATTAGCAGGACGATACAAAAGGTTTGAAACAGCAGTGCCATCTTTACTCTTTGACGTAAAGCCCTCTACACTTGCCAAAGCCAATGGGGCTAAAAACTCATCATGATGTTTCGTTAATTTTCTAAGGTTATTATTTTCAAAAACGTATAATTCTGCTGGTGTTTGTGGGTTAGACATACTGGTTAAGAATGAACCAGAAGGGTGTCTTTCTAAAGAACCAAAACTTCTTTCACCGTCCAATAGCTTGGATAATTTACCGTCAATAGGGCTGAATTGTGCTATGTATCTGATTCTATCGTCACTTACTAAGGCAAGAATAGCACTTCCATCTTTCGACCATTTAGGTGAAGAAACAGGTCTGTCTAACGATTTGCTTAATAGTTTAGGTTCGCCTCCGTCTTTTGAAATAAGACATAGAATAGACTGGTCATACATGATATAGTCTTCAGAAGCAGTAGTTCTCATGTACGCGATTTGCTTGCTATCTGGGCTCCATACTGGCGAATAATCTCTACCTGTCCAATTCGTAATTTGTTTTGCCGTAGCATTTGCCTTCGCATCTATTACAAAAATATCAGTGTTCGAGTTTTTGTCAGGGTCAGTTGTATGATTACTCAAGAAAGCAATCTGTGTCCCATCGGGTGACCACACAGGTGAAGACTCATCAAAATTTCCTTTTGTAAGGGTATCTATTTTCTTTGTAGCGATGTCATACAAATACAAATGGGTCGAACTTTTAGTGATATAACCCTCCACATCTCTTTTGAATTGAAAACGGTCGATGACAATCGGTTTAGGTAATTTTGATTTTGAAGTATCTGCGGAGGTTTTAATCACCAACGCAATTTTTTTACCGTCTGGCGACCAAGCATAATCATTCAAATCGCCTTTTTTTAAATCGGTTAGTTGTTTTCCTTCGCCACCTCTTCTATCCATTAGCCAAATTTGGCTACTTGTTAGTCCATTTCTCGACGAAATAAAAGAAAGATATTTACCATCGGGACTCCAACGTGCTTGCGATTCACCGTCTGGACTATTCGTTAATTGAATAGTTTCTTTGCCATCCCACGAAACCATATAAATATCTGCATTGCGTTTGTTTTTAGCTGAATCAATCGCTGAAAGCGTATAACTTACCCAATTGCCTTCGGGTGAAATCTGCGCATCAGTAACAGTTTTTAAACGATAAACATCCGTAGGTTTGAGGGGGCGTTTTGTGGGCGTTTGTGCTTGTAAACCAAGGCTTGTTAATAATGAAAAGGAGAGTAGCAATAAATGTTTTTTCATGTTGTTGTTGAAGATTAATGAATAAAACCGAAGATAATAAAATTCCCCAATGTTGACGAATACATTGGGGAATTATTAAAGATTGTTATAGAGATTCAATCGTTTTAAATATTTTAATGAGAATCTCTGGTAACGGTACTGCCAGATTTCCCTTTTAAGAAATCCATATCAGCACCCAAATGTGCTTGTTCTACGTGATTGATATATAGGTTTACATACCCACGTGTAATATTCATATCGATTGCTTGCCAATTTTTGCGTCTTTCGGCTAACTCTTCATCAGATACTTCCAGATTCAACGTTCTGTTGGGTACATCCAAACTAATATAATCACCATTTTGAACTAACGCTAAGTTTCCACCTGCTGCTGCTTCGGGCGAAACGTGCAAGACTACTGTTCCAAAGCCTGTTCCAGACATTCTACCGTCGGAGATTCTTACTAAATCGTGTACTCCCTTTTCCAGTAGCTTTTTAGGAATCCCCATGTTGCCTACTTCTGCCATTCCTGGGTAACCTTTAGGTCCAACATTTTTCAAGACCATGATAGAATTTTCATCAATGTCTAAATCTGGATGGTCAATTCTCTCATGATAGTCTTCAATGGTTTCAAAAACTACTGCTTTACCACGGTGCACCATTAAGGCAGGCGTAGCCGCAGAAGGTTTTAGCACGGCTCCATTCGGAGAAAGGTTTCCTTTTACAACTGCAATTCCTGAATTAGGCTTAAACGGGTTTTCCATCGTGGCTACAATATTTCTATTATACACCTCCGCATCAGCACAGTTTTCGCCTATTGTTTTTCCGTTCACAGTTAGGGCATCATTATGAATGATTCCACTCATTTCTTTGATAACCGCTGGAAGTCCACCAGAATAGTATAAATCTTCCATAAAATGCTCGCCTGATGGTTGAAGATTAGCTAACAAAGGAATATGTTGAGAGAATTTATCAAAATCTTCAATGTTTAAATCCACGCCGATTCTACCTGCAATTGCCAATAAGTGAATAACAAAATTGGTAGAACCACCTATCGCAGCGTTTACCATGATGGCATTCTCGAAAGCCTCACGCGTAAGGATTTTAGAAAGCGTTAAATTTTCTTTGACCATTTGCACGATACGTCTTCCAGAAAACTGTGAAATCACTTTTCTACGTGCATCAGCCGCAGGAATAGAAGCATTGTTGGGTAGAGATAATCCTAAGGCTTCTACCATAGTAGCCATCGTTGAGGCTGTTCCCATTACAGCACAGTGTCCTTGGGTACGAGCCATACAGGCTTCCGCCTCTACAAATTCCGACTGTGAGATTTGCCCTAATTTATACGCTTCAGCAAAACGCCAAACATCCGACGTACCAATATCTTTTCCTTTAAAATGTCCTTTCAACATTGGTCCACCCGAAATTACAAGCGTAGGGATGTCCACACTACAAGCACCCATTACTAACGATGGAGTAGTTTTATCACAGCCACAAAGCAAAACCACGCCATCAATCGGATTAGCACGGATAGATTCTTCTACATCCATACTAGCCAAGTTTCTATACAACATGGCAGTTGGTTTAATCAAGGTTTCTCCTAATGACATCACTGGAAATTCAACAGGAAAGCCACCCGCTTCGTAAACCCCAATTTTTACTGCTTCTGCCAAATCTCTAAAATGGGCATTGCAAGGTGTAAGCTCTGACCAAGTATTACAAATACCAATTACAGGACGACCATCAAATTCGTCATGCGGAATACCTTGGTTTTTCATCCACGCTCGGTAAATGAATCCATCTTTTCCTGTTTTACCAAACCAATTTTGAGAGCGTAGTGCTTTATTGTCTTCCATATTGTCAAATAATCATAGTTTTATTTATAAAGGGGAAATTATTAAAATTTTACCGATTTTGTATCCTGATTTTTGAAAGGGATATTACAAACATCTATAAAAAAAGCCTCCAAGGTGTTTTAAAACTTGGAGGCACATCATTTCTTTTAAGCCAAACTCTTTTTGATTCTATCTACTGCTTCGATTAATAAGGCTTTTGGACAAGCAAAATTAAGTCTGAAAAAGCCTTCGCCTTTGAATATTTTTCCATCCATAATTCTTACGCCAGCTTCTAGCAATTTTTCCTGAATATTGTCGATGCCCGTTTCCCTCGCATCAATCCAAGCTAAATAAGTTGCTTCGAGCGGTAATAACTTTAATCCTTTGTATCCGTTCAGAGATTGGTATAAATAATCATGATTGTCTTTGAGGTAGTCAATTAAAGCCAATCGCCAATCTTCACAGTCGCGATAAGCCACAATGGCTGCATCTTGTGAATAGCGTGTTAGCGGAGGGAAAAAACCTTGTTTGGCCATTTCAAACTTCTTTCTTAGCATAGGGTTTGAAATAAGGGCAACCGAACAGCCCAAACCTGCGATATTAAAAGTTTTGGAAGGAGCCATTAAAGTTACCGTTCTGTTAGCAGCTTTTTCACTTAAACTGGCTAAGGGAATATGCTTTTTAGAATCATCCAAAATCAAGTCTGCATGGATTTCATCGGAGCAAATGATAATATCATGCTTTTCGCAAATATCAACCAGTTGTTCTAATTCTTCTTTTGTGAAAACCGTTCCTCCTGGATTATGCGGATTGCAAAGCATGAATAACTTAGTCTCAGCAGTAATATTGGCTTCTAAGGCTTCAAAGTCGAACGTCCAGCGACCAGCAACTTCTATCATTGGAAATGTTTGAAGTTTTTTGCCAACCACAGCAGGTGCTAGATGAAAAGGATGATATACTGGAATAGCGGTCATCACGGCATCGTTTAGCTCGCCATAAGCTTTGCAACTGGCATAAATAGCAGGTACTAATCCGGGAATCCATACTTGCCATTCTTTTTCTGTTTCCCAGTCATACAGGTTTCTTAGGCGTTCTTGAAGGATGTCTTTTAGTCTTTCTGGAACAATGGCATATCCCAAAACACCATGTTGTGTAATACTATTTAATACATCTAATATTGGTTCAGGACACCTGAAATCCATATCTGCCACGGGCATAGGAATCACATTTTCAGGGTCGTTGAACATATCCCATTTCTGAGAATCTGTATTTTTTCGATTGATAATTTCGTCGAAATTATATTTCATTATTCGATAATTGGTTTGCGTAGTTTTAGCATAAATGCTTTGAATCTTAAAGAAAGCAATAAGACAATAAACATTAAGCCTGCGTTTATCATAAACGCTAATTGATAAGAATGGTTTAAATTAAAAACAAATCCCGTCATCACTGGTCCAAGCAATGCTCCTCCGCCTTCAAACATGTTAATCGTACCATTGATTTTTCCAGCGGCTGTTAAGCCAAATGTTTTAATCGCAATCAAATTATATAATGAATAAATACCTCCCCAACTAATAGCCATCAAAGCAATAGAAGGCAATATTAAATTAGTATCCATCATTGAAAGTCCAAAACAACCCAACATCATCATGATACAGCAAACTGAGAAAACAATATAAGGGTTGATATAATCTGAAAAGATTGAAACAAACAATTTCGCTAGTCCCGCCATGATAAAATACAAACTTAAATAAAAGCTTGCATGACTTCCTTCAAAACCTAAACCAACCAAATGTAGAAAAACATTAGCAATTGTTCCTACTAAACAATAAAAAGTTAAAAAGCCACATAGACAAATTAACCAGAACAAGTGTGTTCTTGTAGCTTCTGGATAGGTCATTCCTTCTGTCAATAAATTATTAGCAGTATTCAGATTACCTAATGGTTTTATATTAATATCACTCGGAGAGTTCTCAACAAAAAAATAGATGTAAATAAAAATGAAAGCAGGGAAAATGGCCAAAATAGTAAAGCTTTGTCGCCAACCGTATTCATGTAGTAGGTAGTGATTAAAAGGAGAAAATATAGCACTCCCCAAACTAGTCCCAATCAAAACGATGCCTAAGGCTAATCCTTTTTTCTCTTGAAACCATGACGAAACCAATATAATACAAGATACTGACCCTGCGGTAATCATGGATACTCCCAAAAGAAAATGAATAAAGTAGGCTTGATATTTATTGCTAACAAAACTGTATGAAAACAATGCAATGGCTAATATTAGGCTTCCGAAAAGCATCATTTTTTTTACACGAATTTTATCGATAATAATGCCAGAAACTAAAATGAAAAATAAAGTAACACTATTAGTGATAGATTCGCGAAGCTTTAATTCATCTCGTTTCCAGTGAAATTCAGAGATAAAAGCATTATCAAAAACTGAGAGGGAAGTAGTGGTTAATCCATTGATGACAACGAGAATCAATAAACCAGAAAAACAAATAAGCCAAGGATAAAAATTTTTCTTTTCGTAAAGGATTTTGTTCATAATTTCTGAATTTATGGAGATACCCAAATTTAATGTATATACATCATATCATTAAACTATTCAGTTACGTTACAGGTTCATTTTTCGGTATTAAATAAGGTAAATAAAAATTAAGCTTAAAAAATAAAAAAATATTCTTGGAATATCCATACAATAGTTGTTAATACTTGTGGTATTTTTACTCATTGTTTCATTATATTATACTAGCCACGGTGGATTATATTGTAAATCAGCTGATTATCCTCAGCTAAAGATTGAAAACTATAGAAAAGCCATACCACATATAGAGGTGATTTTATAAATAAAAGTGATAAAATATTAAAAAAATGATTAAATTTTGGTTCAAAAAGCAAAATATAGCCAATATTTAGTTTTTTCTTTTAAAACACTCATTTTTATCTGAATTTCCTTTTTCATAGCTTTACTATATAATTCAATCAACAAAATACTATAATCCTTAATGTTTTTTTACCACTATGAATATTATATCAAAACTAAGTCTGATTTGTTTTATTTTTCTCTTCCATGTTGCTAATGCTCAATATCTTGAACCCTCGTTAGAACGTGCACCGTCAAATTGGTTTAATCTAGATTTCTTGGACGATAAAGTAAGAGGAATAAGTACTGAAAAAGCTTATAAAGATATACTAAGAACCAAAAAATCAAAACCTGTTATCGTTGCCATTATTGATTCTGGTGTAGATATTCTTCATGAAGATTTATCTAATAAAATCTGGGTTAATGCTAAAGAGATACCTAATAATGGTATTGATGATGATAATAATGGGTATGTAGATGATATTCATGGTTGGGATTTTTTAGGGAATAAAGCAGGGGAAGATTTAGCTAAAGAGAGTCTGGAAATTACACGTGAATTTGCTAGACTTCAAAAGAAGTATCAAACTAAAGTGGATGCAGAAAAATTATCAACTAGCGAAAAAGAAGAATATAATTTATACAAGAAATATAAACTAGCCTACGAAAGCAAAGTGGGTGAAGTAAAAGAGCAAGGTACTTTTGTGATTAATTTATACCACAAATTTATTGAAGCGAAGTTCTCACTTTGCAAGCATTTAGGGGTAAAGGATATTACAAAGGAAGAGTTAAATAAAATAAGTAGTAAAGACACGGAGGAGTTAAAAAAAGCTAAAAGAGTATTTGAACTGATTTTGGATTTAGGACAAGATGAAGCCAAACTTAGAGAAGCTTTTGAATATTACGATACTCAACTGAATTATGGCATCAACTTAACGTATAATCCTAGAGATTTAATTGGTGATGACGTTAATAATATCCATGATAGAAATTATGGCAATAATGAAGTAAAAGGTCCAGATGCACACCACGGCACGCACGTAGCAGGAATAGTGGCGGCTAATAGGCATAATGATTTAGGCATTGCGGGTGTAGCGGATAATGTTCAGATTATGGTAGTTAGAGCCTTGCCAGATGGTGACGAGCGTGATAAGGATGTAGTGAATGCTATTTTATATGCGGTTGAAAATGGAGCGAAAGTAATTAATATGAGCTTCGGGAAAACAGTTTCTCCGCAAAAAAGTGCAGTTGACGACGCCGTAAAATTTGCTCAGTCAAAAGGTGTTTTGTTAATTCATGCAGCTGGCAATGAAAATGAAGACATCGATACGAAAGAGAATTATCCAACAAAACGTTTTTTGGATGGCAGTGAAGCTGATAACTGGATTGAAGTAGGAGCGACGTCTTGGATGCAATCGCCTAATACGGTAGCTGAATTTTCAAATTATGGTCAGAAAACGGTTGATGTTTTTGCTCCTGGTGTAGATATTCAATCAACTGTAGTAGGTTCAAAATATGAAGATTTAAGCGGCACAAGCATGGCCGCACCCGTTGTGACGGGCTTAGCCGCATTATTGATTTCGTATTATCCAGAGCTTGATTATAAACAAATAAAGCAAATTATTCTAGAGTCGTCTATCAAACTAGCACAATTAAAAGTAGCTCGCCCAGGTTCATCCGAATTAATAGAATTTGGAAAACTTTCAACCAGCGGAGGAATCGTGAATGCTTATGAGGCTGTAAAAATGGCTGAAAAAATGAAAGAAAATACAACTAAAAATTAGCCCTATTTCGTTGATTTTAATAAATGTCAATTAACATATTGAATTTATCAATTCATTCTCAATCAATAATTAGTATTTTATTGAAATATTGGTTATTTTTCAAAAACTTTTGTCAGAAAAAACGAGATGAATTTTAATAAAATTAGCTTGCTTTACACGTGACAATAGTAAAACATAGTGGCATTTTTCATCAATGAATAATTTTTCTTGTAAACGTTAATTAAGACAAGAGCTTCAGATTAACCTTCAAACCATGTCTATCGTTAGCAATAATATAAAGTATCTTCGTCGATTAAATGGACTTACTCAAGAACAATTCTCACGTAGAATTGGTATTAAGCGTTCTTTGCTTGGAGCTTACGAAGAGGCCAGAGCAAACCCCAATTTAGAAAACCTTAAAACTATCGCTCAGGTATTTGGCACATCGGTTGATTCGCTGATAAAGACTGATATTCGAAAAATCAGAGAAACACCTGGTATAAGCTTGGGACAAAGTACTACTGGAATCATGGAACACGTAAAAGTGCCAGTAAACGATACAGTGAGTGCTTTTCAGAAAAAAGAAGTTGAAGCTCAACCTATTGCTAAAATTATCGACGAGTATTTTCAAGAAAAGGAAGAAGACAAGCAACCTATCCGTACTGAAAAACAATTTGTACCCAATAGGATAAATTATAATATTTCAGAAAAAACTTTTCAATCATTTACTGATAATCAGTACACTAATAATAATAAGCCGCTTAGCGAAAGCCCACAAAAGAGTTTTGAAATCAGGATTACTTATGTAAAAAGGAGTCAGATTAAAGACTATTTAGCCAATTATACTAAGTCAGAGTATATCAAGACGTTAGCTACTTTTTCTCTTCCATTTATTACCTCTGACAAAAGTAGGGCTTTTGAAATGGGCAGTGATTTCCCTTTGCAAAACTCAGTGGTAATTGGCAATGCCATCGAACATTGGACAAACATTTTGGATGGCAAATTTTATATTTTGATTACCCCTCAACAAGGGATTATTTACCGAAGAGTTTATAATCAAATAAAAGTAAAAGGCACTTTGTTATTAAGTTCTGATGATTCTTCTATCCCAAGTTTTGAGATTTCATTGAAATCAATCGCTGAGATTTGGGAAGTGTCTGCTTTTATTAGCAAAGAACTACCAGAACCCAGAATCTCTTTAGAACGAGCAAAATCTTTGATTGAAGAATTAAGTTTAGAACTCAATCAGTTGAAATAAAGTAAAAGGCCTGCAAAATTAATTTTGCAAGCCTTTTACTTTATTGTTTTGGTCTAAATTCTTTCATAATCTCTTGATTACAAACAAGGTAAGGCCCTTCAAGTAAATCAATACAATATGGAACGGCAGAAAAAACAGCATCCAAGCATTGTCGAATAGCTTTAGGTTTGCCAGGTAAATTGATAATTAATGATTTCCCTCTAATCCCAGCCGTTTGGCGTGATAAAATGGCTGTGGGAACATATTTTAGGCTTTCCATCCTCATTAACTCCCCAAAGCCAGGCATCATTTTTTCACAAACAGCTTCGGTTGCTTCTGGGGTTACGTCTCTTTTACTTGGTCCAGTTCCCCCTGTTGTTACTATCAAGCAACAATTGTGGGTGTCTGCCATTTCGATAAGCGTTTCGGATATTAAATCTTGCTCATCTGGAATTACTTTATAAACAGTTTCAAAGGTGGAGACTAAATATTCTTTTAACGTTTCAACAACGGCTTTGCCGGGTATGTCTTCATAAATACCAGCACTTGCGCGGTCTGAAATATTAATTACCCCAATTTTAATAAGTTCTTGCATATATTTAAGCGATACTTGGTAAATGTTTTCTTTCAAATTTTTAAATATAGCTTAAAATTCTTTGAGGACTAGTATTTGATGAGTTAATTTGTAAGATTCAGCTTTAGCTTGATATTATTTAACCTTTATCCTTTACTTCAATGTTTTTATTACAATCTCAATTATCCAAAAATACTGAAAAATTGTTTTCTTTATTATTCCTGATTTTACTATTGGGAGCTTTATATATTGCCTTCAAGATTTTCAATAAGAATAAGTAAAAAAATTATGGTTTTTTTATACCATCCCAGCAAGTAAAAAATGCCATTTCTAGGTCTGATGAAGTCATTAAAAACTCGCCAGACAAACGAAGTTTAATCAAAGAGCTTGCACTTCCAGTCACCATAGCAATGAGTATTTTAGGAGGGATGTCTCTAACCACTTGTGTGAAAACAGCTTTTCTTAGAAAATCATAAATTGGTTGTTCTAATCTAACAATATCTTCTTTTTGAAGCATACTAATGTATGGAGAATTCATAAATTGTTCTAAGAAATAGAACTCTTTAGGATTGGTATAATAGTAATTAATCATTTGCAGATAAAAACTACGGAAGCGATCTTTGAAAGGTTTTGACGGGTCATCATTTTTAAATATATTCTGAATCGATTTTTCACGTTTATAGACATAGAGTGCGCAAATGAGTTCGTCTTTACTTTTGAAATAATGATAAATTGTTCCTGCGGCTACGTTTGCTTTTTTGGCTACTTCAGACATGGGTGAGCTGTGGAATCCATGTTTTGATATTAATTCGAGGGTTGCTTGAAAAATGGCTTCTTTTTTGTCGAAATCTTTAACAGTATTCATAAAATAGTGGAAGGAAGGTAAAATGGGTTTTAGACTCAGTGTGTAAGTGGTTATTTGAAATTAGGCTTTAAATATAGATTAAAATTAGGAATAATTAAGTATTTATATAAATTTCTTAATGATGAATCTGTAGTGATTAATTATTTTTATTGTAAGCCATATCTTTTTATTTTAATCTATGTGATTAACCTTTTAAAAATATTTAAAAACTAATCAAAAAATGTATATTTGAAAAATGCAGTTAACTTTAAGAGATTGCATTAATTTTAAGCCTTTAATTAAATGAAAGTAAGAAATCCAAGAACTGGTTTATATGATTATGAAATATCTCAACTCTCTTTTGAAACACTCAAAATAAAAGCTGATGCAATGCGTCATGCCCAAAAAAGCTGGCAGGCTATCGGTATCGAGCAACGAATAAAAACCATACAACGTTGGAAAAAAGCCTTAGAGCGACATCTTGAAGAACTTACAGAAGTACTGATAGTAGATACTGGTAGAAAAATAGAAACTGTTTATGAAATCAATCTAGTATTGACTGCTATCGACCAGTTTTGTGATTTAGCACAGGATTATTTTAAAGTAGAAGTCCAAACTATTCTTCATAATAATACTTACCATATCGAAGAATATTCCGAACCCTTCGAGCTCGTTGGTATTATCAGTACTTGGCAATTCCCTTTCCAGAGTACAATGATGCAGGTTATTCCTGCTCTTTTAGCAGGCAATAGTGTATTGGTGAAGCCTTCTGAAAAAACGCCACGATTTGTTAGAGTCCTTGAAAAAACGATTAGTCAAATACCACATTTTAATAATTTTTTGCATTTTATTGAAGGTGAGAAAGAAGTAGGCGAAATGCTTTGTAGTATTACAGATTTAATTTGCTTTACGGGAACGGAAGAGAAAGCTAAAAAAGTATTTGAAACAAGTGCTAAACATTTTGTGCCTGCCCAGTTAGAATTTGGAGGAAAAGGAGCGGCAATAATTACTGAAACAGCAGATATTGAAAGTGCATCATCTGCTATTTTATGGGGCGGAACTTTTAATGCTGGTCAATCTTTAGAGTCTATCGAAAGAGTATACGTTCATCGAAATATCCATTCACAGTTTTTATCAAGATTAGTTGGTAAAAGCAACCTGTTGACGCTCAACTATCCTAACATAGAGCATGGACAAATAGGACCTATTATTACAGAAAAACAAGCCACCAATATCAACGAACAATTAGCCGATGCTGTCAAGAAAGGAGCGGTTATTGTAGCGGGTTCTGAAAAATGTATTGTTCAAAAAGGAAGTATTTATTGTCGTCCTACTATTCTGACAAATGTGAATCACCAAATGAAAATCATGAAAGAAATGACATTTGGACCTATTTTGCCTGTAAAATCTTTCTTGAATGAAACGCAGGCACTTGATTTTGCCAATGATTCAAACAGTGTTTTTAACTGTTCTGTTTTTGCTGGAAAAGATAGCGAAGCCATGAAAATTGCGCGTAGAATTAAAAGTAAATCCATTACCATCAACGATGTTTATATGGGCAATAGATTCTATGGAAATGAAAAAAGCTCCACCAACTCGCCTGAAACCAAGGCAGAGAATATTGGAACTTTTTCGTTTAAGAAATTCTTGAAAAATAAGAATTTGATGTTCAAGAAATAACATTGAAAACTGGTATGATGGTGACTATTATTCTAATTTGAATCTAGCCACCATGATGCCAGTTTGATTCTTTTTAGGAGCCATATATTCTGCCAATGGCCTGTCGCTCACCATTACTCTTTTGAACTCGGATGAAGCATGAAGCAGATAGACGCGTTTATCCTGCAATCTTATAGCAAAACCTTCATGCGTAATGTCTAATCCATCAATATTGGTTGTAATGCCGATAATATCACCATTCATGATTTTGTCTTCAATACTTCTGATTTTAGCCTTTGGGACATAATAAAAATCTTGATTGCTGATTTTATTCTCTACCTTCTTTATTTTTTCTTGGAGTGATACATTTGCCACATTAGGGTTTTTATCCCAATGCAAGCTCATGAAATTTATTTCCTTTCTTAATGGAATACCTCCCAACGAACTCGTAATATCTTCTAAAAGTCCGTCTTTGTTGTGGGTATAAATCCAATCTGAAAAATAATGGATTCTTGATTCATATCCTTTTATTTGTCCTTTGTTATAATATCTGAGGCGTTTTAAATAATATTGGAATTTATCAAAGGAAATATCATTTTTACGATAGGTCAAGCCCATGGCTACACAGCTTTCTACAAAAGTCGAGCAATCAAATTCTCGTAGATTTACTACTAGTTTCTCCTCATTAGGGTTTTCGAGCGTCGAAGCCTTATAAGGTCTGTTTAGAAAACTTTTGGCAATATTTAGGGTATAATCGTGCATATTACTGCCCTGAGCCATTTGGATTTTCCGTTGATAAATTTCTTCATCTGATAGTGGCTGTTGAAAGCTAGCGGCTGTCAATAACAGCGACGAAAATATAAAAACCTTGCAAGGTTTTATCAAGCTTGCAAGGTTTCTGTTAAGCGTACTTAAATTACTTTTTCTCATGTATTATTTAATCGTTATCTTCTACCCGTAGTGTGAGTAATCCTCCCAAAATCATAAATACTCCCCCCAAAGTAACGATATGTATTGGTTCTAATTGCATAAAATTCATGAATTTTTGTAAACCTAAGCTGGCAATTACCTGTGGAATGACGATAAAAAAGTTGAAAACGCCCATATAATACCCCATTTTGTTGGCAGGTAAGCTCCCTGATAACATGGCATAAGGCATCGCCAAAATACTTGACCATGCTAAACCAATACCAATAAATGAAGGCAATAGTGCTTCTTTAGAAGTGATAAACATAATAGAGATTAATCCTAAGCCTCCTGCTGTCAGACAAAGTAGGTGCGTTAGCTTTCTGCCAAATTTCTTCGCCAAAGTTGGTAAAAATAAAGCAAAAACCATTGAAACCCCATTATACACCAAGAAGCAAATACCTACAAAATTTGCCCCATCATTATAAATTTCAGACTTCGTATCTGTCGAGCCAAAAATGTTAGCTGTAACAGCATTCGTCATAAAAATCCACATACAAAATAATGCAAACCAGGAGAAAAATTGAACGACTGCCAACTGCTTCATTACTTTTGGCATATTGAATAATCCATTGATTGTTTCTTTCATGCCATGCATAAAATTCATTTCGTCTTTTTCTCTTTGAAAAAGCTCCATGTCTTCAGGTGGATATTCTTCTGTCTTTAGGATTGTCCAAAGAATACAAATAAAATAAGCAAACGCACCGATGTAAAATGACCATCTAACGGTATCTGGCACAATTCCTTCTGGAGCAGTGTTTTGGACACCAAAATAATCTAAAATAGATGGAAGCCCAGAGGCAATCATTGCCCCGACACCAATAAAAAAGGTTTGTACCGAAAAGCCCGTTGTCCTTTGCTCTTTTGGAAGCATATCACCCACAAATGCTCTAAATGGTTCCATTGAAACGTTAATAGAAGCATCCATTATCCAGAGGATAGCGCCAGCCATCCAAAGTACTGATGATTGTGGCATGGCAATTAATGCAATAGTGGCTAAAATAGCTCCTGCAAAAAAGAATGGACGGCGACGCCCCCATCTTGCATGCCAAGTACGGTCGCTCATGTATCCAATAATAGGCTGAACTAATAAACCAGTAAGCGGAGCTGCTACCCAAAGAATAGGAATCTCGTCAGGATTGGCACCTAACGTTGAAAAAATACGGCTTGTATTTGCATTTTGTAGTGCAAAACCAAATTGAATACCCATAAAGCCTATGCTCATGTTGATAATTTGAGCTAGGCTAAGGCGGGGTTTTATATTATTTGTCATAAAATGGTTAATGATGTAATATTAAAGACTCAAATTAAGAAAATATTTAAAATATATTCTATTTTTTCTGAGAAATTTCATAAATAAGTACTGAATTTGGATTGATTGTAACAGGAATTGATTGACTAGCATTTTGATTAAATTGCTCTTTTTGATTGAATTTCCCTTTGAAAGTAGCGTCTTTGCTCGGGTTTAATCCCATTGCCGACCATGCACCTTCTGGAACTACTAAATCGAATGTCTTGGTTTGGAAATGGTCAAAATTACAAACAATTAAAAGCTTTTGCTTACCAGAATAACGTAGGTAACTATACACTTTTCTACGGTCGTAATTACCATTTTGAATATATTGTAAGTCAAAGAAACTGCCAGTTTGTACAGCATCAGAAGTATTGACAAATTTGATTAAATCACCATAGAATTTTCTGATATTCTTTTGTTCTTCTGTCAACAGTTTTCCATCAAATTTACCATTGTTCATCCAAGCCTGATGTGATTTTACACCCCAGAAATCAAACATAGTTGTACGGTCTTCGGCTCTATTAAAACCCTCAGGCTCAGAAGCCGACTCTCCTAATTCCTGACCAAAGTAAATCATCACTGGTCCTGTATGCAAAGTAGCCGTTACTACCATCGCTGGTACTGCTGCCATAGGATACCCTTTAGAAAAAGCCGCCGAATTAATCCTTACTTCATCATGGTTTTCTAAAAACCTTAGCATGTGTTCTGCAATGTCGCCAGATTCATGTTGCCAAACGCCCGTAATGCTTTCTACACTGGCATCGTCTCTGTTTTCAACCAAATGACGAAGTCCATCATATAAACCTACTTTATCATACAGGTAATCA
This sequence comes from Arcicella sp. GW821-FHT09D11, assembly GCF_059416265.1. Taxonomy (NCBI): domain Bacteria; kingdom Pseudomonadati; phylum Bacteroidota; class Cytophagia; order Cytophagales; family Flectobacillaceae; genus Arcicella; species Arcicella sp. GW821-FHT09D11. The sequence goes on from NZ_JBWKOV010000005.1 coordinate 17,939, forward strand.
AAACCTCCTATTTTAATATAATTATGATATTCCTTTGGATTATAAATTTCAGCAATGAAGATAATATCAGGATGGCTCTTCTTTACTTCTTTAATAGCATATTTCCAGAACTCATAAGGAACCATCTCGGCCATGTCACAACGGAAACCATCAGCACCTTTATCAGCCCAGTATTTTAATATATTCACCATTTTCAGCCAAGTACTCGGAATATCGTCAAAATGAGTTTGTCTGCCATTTTGGATGTCAACACCATAATTAAGTTTTACAGTCTCGAACCAATCGTCGATAGAAGGATGAGGAGAGAAAACATCATTGCCCGATACTTTCGCGGGTGTTTCAACATAAGGTCCCTCTACTTCTACAGGAGGATTTACGCCATCAGGAATCTGAAATTGGGTATCAGGTAGATAATAGAAGTTATTGTGTGGGTCGAATAATTTCGTTGTGTCATCTTTTTCACCGAAATCTTCAACGCCTTTCGGTTTCATATCAGAATGATATACCCTTGCTACGTGGTTAGGTACAAAATCCATAATGAGTTTTAAATCATTTTGATGAATCCTATCAACCATACTAGCAAACTCTTGCAGTCTTTTTTTAGGTTTATCTGCAAAAAAAGGATTGACATCATAATAATCTTTAATGGCAAAGGGCGAACCAGACCTTCCTTTTACTACATCTGGATGATCTTTAGGAATACCATAAGCTGTTAAATCTTCCATCGTGGCATGCTCAATTAACCCTGTCATATAAAGATGTGAATATCCATAATCTTTGATTTTTTTTAAGGCTAAATCACTAATGTCAGAGAATTTAGTAACACCATTTTCGGCTGCAGAGCCATTAAATTTATTGGTAGTATTCTTGTTTCCCCATAGGTGAAACATCATTTGTAGGATTACTAATTTGTCGTTTTTATGCTTTGTCATATTTTTCGGGACTATGATTTTACTTTTTTTCGGGTCTCTATCTTTGAATTTACTATAATTCTTGGTTTTGGCAATAGCGTTTTGTTGCGTGCGTGGGATGGCTTTGATAGCTTGTTGAGCATTTGCCCAAAAAACGACAAAAACGAAGCCTAATAATGTTGTGACTTTGATTGAATTTTGAGACATTTTTAGAATAAAATTTGGGTATTAGGACAGATTAGCACAGATTCGTTTCTTTTAGCTTTCTTTTATCTTTGCATTAAATTGCTCACAATTTAAGATTTTATTATTAGGAAATTCTTGAAATTATTTGAAAAATTGCAGGAATGATACTGAAAAAAGTAGAATCCAACGTTTATAAAATCCTTTTTCACCCGAGTTTGCGCTATTTTACTGTATTTCCATTAACCATCTTAAACAAATGAAAAAAACAATTTTATCCATTCTTTTATGCTTCTTGATGAATGCTTTGGTGGCTCAAACGCCAAATGTTCAACGTATTAACCCAACTAACTGGTGGGTTGGTATGAAAAACCCAAAGCTACAACTCTTAGTTTATGGCAAAAACATTGGTGATTGCGATGTGAAAATCAATTATCCGGGAGTTTCTTTGGAAAAAGTAAACAAAGTTGAAAATCCCAATTATCTATTCCTTGATTTAACAATTGCACCAGCCACCCAAGCTGGGCAAATGATGATTGAGCTTTCAAAAACGGTGAAAGTGCAAAAAGGGAAAAAACAATTGATAGACCAAATCGTAAAAATAACGCAACCTTTTCAGCTAAAAGTACGTGACCAAAAGCCACAGGAAATCAATTCAAAAGATTTTATTTACTTGATTCTTCCTGACCGTTTTTCAAATGGCGACCCTTCCAACGATAAATTTGCAGATATGGCCGACCCTGCTTCCGACCGTAAAAATCCATTTTTACGTCACGGAGGCGATTTGCTGGGTGTACAAAATCATTTAGATTATGTAAAAGAATTAGGAGCTACTACCATTTGGTTGAATCCAGTTGTTGAAAACAATCAACCCCAAACCAACGAAGGAGGAGCTATGCGTTCAGCCTATCATGGTTATGGTTTTACAGACCATTATAATGTAGACAAACGCCTTGGGGGTAATGAAGCGTATAAAAAATTAATAGAAGCATCGCATGTCAAAGGACTAAAAATTATTCAAGATGCAGTATATAATCACGTAGGAATCAATCACTGGATTTTGAAAGATTTACCAATGAAAAACTGGTTAAATCAATGGGATACTTATACCAATACGTCGTACCGTGATGAACCCGTGGTTGATATTTTGCATGGTTCGGCTGCTGATTTTAAAGTACAACAAAATGGTTGGTTTGTTCCTTTCTTGCCCGATTTGAACCATAAAAATGAATTTGTCGCTAACTTTTTGATTCAACATGCTCTTTGGACAGTGGAAAACTTTGGTATCGATGGCTGGAGAATCGATACTTATCAATACAATGACTTGAATTTTATGAATCGTTGTAATGCTGCTTTGGCAGAAGAATATCCTAACATGTTTATTACAGGTGAAAACTCTGTACAAAGTGCTTATTCACAAGCCTATTTTGCAAAAAATAACCTGAATGTACCTTTCAAAAGCTCATTGCCTTCTGCCAACGACTTTGTGCTGTTTAATGCCATCAACGATGCGTTGAACCAAGGGTTTGATTGGGGAAAAGGCTTCAATCGTTTGTATTCTACATTGGCAATGGATGCGCTCTATGAAGACGCTAACTTGAACATGACTTTCTTGGATAACCATGACATGGATAGATTTTATTCTGTCATTGGCGAAGATTTTAATAAATATAAACTTGGCGTAGGCTTTTTATTAACTACTCGTGGAGTACCACATTTGTATTATGGCACCGAAAACCTGACAAAAAACTTCAAGAATCCATCGGATGCCGAAGTACGCAAGGACTTTGAAGGCGGTTGGGCTGATGATAAAACAAATAAGTTTTTAGCATCAGGGAGAACAGAGAAAGAAAATGAAGCTTTCGATTTTGTGAAAAAGTTAGCTAGCTATCGTAAAAACAGTAATGCGATTACTACAGGAAAATTAACACAGTTTTTACCACAGGATGGAATTTATGTGTACTTTAGATATACCGAAAACGAAAGCATTATGGTAATCATGAGCCAAAATAAAGAAGATAAAAATCTGGATACTCAAAGATTTTCAGAAAGAATGTCGGGTTTCAGTACTGCCAAAAATATTATGACAGATGTATTGGTGGGAGATTTAAAAACATTAAAAATCCCAGCGATGTCAATTACGATTCTTGAATTAAAAAAATAAACATATCCTTACAGACATTGAGTGAGTTAGTGAATTGTGATTGAGTGAATATTTTTTTTAAATCACTCAATCACTACTCACTCAATCACTAACTAAAAATCACATGACAAAGATTAAAGCTTGCCTATTCGATTTAGATGGCGTAATTGTTGATACAGCAGTATATCATTTTCAAGCTTGGAGACGCCTTGCCAACGAATTAGGGTTTGATTTTACCGAACATCAGAATGAACAATTAAAGGGTATTTCACGTATGGAATCGTTAGAATTGATTCTTCAATGGGGAAATGTTACCTTAACAGAAGCGGAAAAATTAGCATGGGCAACTCGTAAAAATGACTGGTACCTAGATTTAGTGAAACTAATGACACCTAAGGAAGTCCTCCCAGGCGTTGAAAAGTTTCTTACTGACCTTCGCGAAGCGGGTATTAAAATCGCTTTGGGTTCGGCTAGTAAAAATTCTAAATTGATTTTAGAAAGAATCAATATGTTAGATTATTTTGATGCCATTATAGATGGCAATAACATCACCAAAGGCAAGCCAGACCCTCAAGTATTTTTGATGGGAGCGGAGGCAACTGATTCATTGCCAAGTGAATGTGTAGTATTTGAAGATGCCGTAGCAGGAATCCAAGCGGCTAAAGCAGGAGGTATGAAAGCTATTGGAGTAGGTTCTCCTGATATTTTAACAGAAGCAGATTTTGTGATTGCTGGCTTTGACGAAATGACCTTGGATAAATTGAACTTTTAATAATTATCCAAAATACAGTTTAGCACAGCAAATTGAGTGTTAAATTTCTAGTATAAATTCGCACAGAAATTAACACTTTTGCAGTATAATAGTATTATGCTGATGTTTTTTCTAAATAATAATGCTGTTTTTATGTAAAAGTCGAGAATTGTTATTTAATTTACTATTGACCATTTTTATAAATACTTGATTAAACTATTGATAATCAGTTGATTTGATTGGTTTTTTCTTGAGGAGAAAGGTTTAATCTTTTTCTTAATAAACAAACTAACCAAGTATAACCTTATATGAAAGACTATCTTAAACACGATGAATGGTGTATCATCGAAGAGGGATTTAATCGTGAATTCAACGAAATTACGGAATCTGTTTGCTCGTTAGGCAATGGACGAATGGGACAAAGAGGTAATTTTGAAGAAACTTTCACCGGAAAAACACTTCAAGGGAATTATGTAGCTGGTGTATATTACCCCGACAAAACACGTGTAGGTTGGTGGAAAAACGGATACCCTGAATATTTTGCAAAGGTGTTGAATGCTGCCAACTGGATTGGTATTAAAGTTGAAATAGAAGATGAAATACTAGATTTACATACTGCGGAAGTAAACGATTTTAGACGTGTGTTGAATATGAAAGAAGGTTATTTACAACGTTCTTTTGTGGCTATTTTGCCGTCGGGCAGACAGGTAAAAGTTAATACCAAACGCTTCAATTCTATTGTTGATGACGAATCAGGGGCAATTTCTTATGCAATTACGCCCCTTAATTTTGACGGAAAGCTTGTGCTAACTCCTTTTATAGATGGCGATATCAAAAATAAAGATGCCAACTATGATGAAAAATTCTGGGACGAAGTTCATAAAGAAACAGCTTTTGCGGAAGGATATATAGAGATGGTTACTAAGAAAACAGGTTTTCATGTAGTAACTGGTCAGAAATTTCAAATTTTTCAAGAAGGCAAAGCCGTTGATTTCAAAAGCTTGCCTCAAAAAGCAGAAAAATATATAGCGAGTCAAGTTACTTTGAGCGTAAAAGCTAACGAAGAAACTGTTTTAGTAAAATATGCTTGTAACCTTTCTTCTGAAAATCATGAAATAGACGATTTACTTCCTAAAGCCAAAGCTTATTTAGCTAACATTGAAGCCAAAGGCTTTGATAAAATGCTAACAGAACAAGCAGAAAAGTGGGCATCACAATGGGAAACGAATGATATTGTGATTGAAGGTGACGTTGCTGCTCAGCAAGGTATTCGTTTCAATATTTTCCAGATGAACCAAACTTATACGGGCGAAGATGCTCGTTTAAATATTGGGCCAAAAGGCTTTACTGGCGAAAAATATGGTGGCTCAACCTATTGGGATACCGAAGCTTATTGTATTCCTTTTTACTTAGCAACTGCCGATCAGCAGGTAGCTCGTAATCTACTGGTTTATCGTTGGAAACAACTAGGTAAAGCCATTGAGAATGCCCAAAAATTAGGTTTTAAAGATGGTGCCGCATTGTATCCAATGGTTACAATGAACGGTGAAGAATGCCATAACGAATGGGAAATTACCTTTGAAGAAATTCACCGTAATGGCGCCATTGCTTATGCCATTTACGATTATGTAAACTATACAGGCGACGAAGCTTATTTAGCTGAACATGGTTTTGAAGTACTTTTAGGCATTGCTCGTTTCTGGGCACAGCGAGTAAACTGGTCGGAAGCGAAAAAGCAATATGTGATGTTGGGAGTGACGGGACCAAACGAATACGAAAACAACGTAAATAATAACTGGTACACAAGTTATTTCGCTGTTTGGTGTATGAAGTATTTGATGGAAGTAGCGGATAAAATCAAAGCATCAAATCCTGAACGTTATAATGAGCTAGCTAGTTTTACAAACCTTGATGAAACCATTGAGTTTGAAAAATTCAAGAGTATTACTAGCAATATGTACTTGGGCGAAGATAAAGCGTTAGGCATTTTCTTACAACAAGATGGTTTCTTGGATAAAGAATTAATAAAAGTAACTAATCTTCCAGCTCATGATAGACCAATCAATCAAAAATGGTCGTGGGACAGAATATTACGTTCTTGCTTTATTAAACAAGCCGACGTGTTGCAAGGAATATATTTCTTTGAAGATGACTTTGATACCGAAACCATCAAGCGTAATTATGATTTCTATGAACCAATGACAGTTCATGAGTCATCATTAAGTCCATGTGTGCATTCGATTATTGCCGCTAAATTAGGAGATAAGGCACGTTCTTATGAATTCTATCAACGTTCGGCACGTTTGGATTTGGATGATTATAATAATGATACGGAAGACGGTTGTCATATTACTTCCATGGCAGGTACTTGGATGTCAATCGTGAAAGGGTTTGGCGGTATGCGTATTCGCAATGGGCAGGTATATTTAGCACCATTTGTCCCAGAAAACTGGAATTCATTCTCGTTTAAAATTCGTTTTAGAGGCAATTTGTTGAATATCAAAACTTTTGCCCATGAAGTAGTGATTGAAAATTTGGCAGGAGATGATATTACTATTTTTGTATACAACGAAGCTGTAGTTTTGAAAGCAAATTCGACAGTTAATATTGAACAGAAAAATGTAGAAGCCGTAGCGTAGGTTACTAATATTATTTTAAACAAAGCCCCTTGAAGGATTTTCTTTTGAGGGGCTTTGTTCGTTTATCATCTTTCAATAAAAGTAATAGATGCTTTAGAAAATTTCAAGTGTAAAAATATTAACTTGGCACTAACATATAAACAATAATAACATGGAAAGCTTAACGGTAAATAACTTTGTCAAAGACATCAATAAATCTATTGAATTTTATAAGCAGATTGGTTTTCAAACCATCATGACTGTACCAGAAGAAGGAGATTTTGTGTGGGTGATGCTCTCAAATGGAGGCGTAACAATAATGTTGCAGACGATGGATAGTTTAGGAGAAGAATTACCTGATATTGATAGAAACAGACTAGGAGGGAGCTTACTCTTTTATATCAAGCTAAAGGAAATAAGAAGCTTTTTTGAGAGTATTAAAGACAAAGTAGAAGTAGTGAAAGGACTAGAAAAGACTTTTTATGGCGCGACAGAATTTACGATTAAAGATATTGATGGGTATTACTTGACTTTTGCGGAGGATGAAGCGTAAATAATAACATATATCAGTTAAGACCTACTAGAAATATCATTCTTACATCGTGCCTATTTGTCTAATTTGCCTAAAGTTTAGCGCATTTTAAGCATTGAGAGAAAGTTTTAAATTAGTATTGAGAGAAATTTCGTTGTATTTTGTATGTTTGTTAATACAGAATCCTTCATCATTCAATACATATCAATATGAGAAAAATTATTTTACTGTTTTTCCTTCCTTTTTCAATTCTTGCACAAAAATTTTCAAATGCTGAAATCAGTCGCTTTGAGGCACAGGCGAAGCGAGTAAATATTATTCGTGACAATTGGGGTATTCCTCATATTTATGGCAAATCGGATGCAGATGCTGTTTTTGGCTTACTTTTTGCTCAATGTGAAGATGATTTCAAGCGGGTAGAGATGAATTATATAGAAAAGCTGGGAAGAATTGCAGAACTAAAAGGTGAATCAGAACTCTATAACGATTTACAAATTCGCTTATTGATTGATACTACCGAAGCCAAGGCAGATTATCAAAAGGCAGCACCTTGGTTAAAGAAATTGTTGAATGCTTATGCCGACGGGATTAACTTTTATTTATATAAACATCCAGCAGTGAAACCTGCTATGCTGACACGCTTTAAACCGTGGTATGCTTTGTTGTGGACAGATGGAAGTATTGGTGCAATCAGTACGGCCGATTTAAGCATAGCCGATTTAAAGAATTTTTACTCAGGTAGTTTAGTGTCTGCGGTAGCTGTTCCTAAAAATCCTGAGCAACAAACAGGTTCAAATGGGTTTGCGTTTTCTCCTAAGATTACGCAATCAGGCAAAGCTATTTTATACATTAATCCACACGTTACTTTCTACTTTCGTCCAGAAGTACAAGTGGTTAGTGAAGAAGGTTTGAATGCTTATGGAGCCGTTACGTGGGGGCAAATGTTTGTTTATCAAGGGTTTAATCAATATTGCGGTTGGATGCATACCTCTAGTAATGTAGATGTTGCTGATGTGTATGCCGAAAAGATTGTCAAAAAAGGCGACAAGTATTTTTATGAATATGAAGGAGCTTTAAAGCCCGTAACAGAAAAGAAAATTACGATTAGTTACCTCGCTGACAATGTATTAAAACAGAAAACTTTTAGTACATACTTTACGCATCACGGGCCAATTATGGGTAAAAGAGATGATAAATGGGTGAGCCTGAAATCTTATAACCGTTCTATTGTCAGTATGATTCAGAGTTGGAAAAGAACCAAAGCGAAAGGATTTGAGGAATATAAGCAAGTGATGGCTTTAAAGGCTAATACGTCAAATAATACTGTTTTTGCTGATTATAAAGGCAATATCGCTTATTGGCATGGCAACTATATTCCTAAAAGGGATAATCAGTTCAATTGGGCTAAACCTGTAGATGGCTCAATAGCAGCTACAGAATGGAAAGGCTTGCATGAGGTAGATGAAACCGTGCATTTGTATAACCCAGTCAATGGTTGGTTGCAAAATTGTAATTCAACGCCCTTTTCAGTGGCAGGGGTTAATAGTCCTAAACGAGAAAATTATCCATCCTACATGGCTCCCGACGGTGAAAATTTTAGAGGGGTAAATGCAGTAAGGGTATTAGACCGTGAGAAGAAATATACCATGGATAAAGTAATCGCCGCAGGTTATGATACTTATTTGTCGGCTTTTGAAATATTGATTCCAGCTTTGGTGAAAACATTTGAGCGTGACGTAAAGCAAAACGATTCGCTCTATACGCAGCTAAAAGCACCGATTGAAATCTTGAAAGCGTGGGATTATCATTCATCAGAAAATTCAGTAGCTACTACTTTGGCAGTAGAATGGGCACAGAAATTGAGCCCTGTTATCCAAAGACTATACATAGACCAAGGCGAAACCGACCAAGTGGAAAATACTAAGAGGTTTGCCGCCAATGCTGATGTAGCGAAATTTATGCCTCCTTTGGTGACAGTGATAAATGATTTGAATAAAAAATTTGGTACTTGGCAAATACCTTGGGGCGAACTAAATCGTTTTCAAAGATTGACGGGTGATTTACAAACAAAATATAATGATAATGAGCCAAGTGTTCCTGTAGGTTTTGCTTCAGCGCTTTGGGGGTCGTTGCCATCTTATAATAGTAGATATTACCAAGGAACGAATAAAAGATATGGCGTTGGAGGCAATAGTTTTATTTGTGCCGTAGAATTTGGTGAAAAAATAAAAGCTAAATCTTTGTTGGCAGGTGGCGAAAGTGGTGATCCAAATTCAAAACATTTCAAAGATCAATTGTTGATGTATACAAAGGGGAAATTCAAAGATGTCCTCTTTTATAAGGAAGATGTGCTAAAAAATGCAGAAAAGACGTATCATCCAGGCGAATAAGCGTAAATATTGTTAAACAAATTGATAAAACGTTAGGTTCGCAGTATATTTGTAATATTTTTCAAATAAGATTCAAACAGTAATTTCAATAACGAATTAAATTAAAATTAAATGGCGTATCAACAAGATTTTACTCATGTGACAGGTTCTGAACCGCACCGTTTGCGTACAAGGCAGATATTAAAGGCTCACCCTGAGGTAAAGAAGTTAATCACAAAAAATCCAATGACGATGGTTTGGATTCTGGCTTGTGTGTCACTTCAAATTCTGATGACTTATCTGGTAAAAGACCAAGCTTGGTATATTATTTTAGCGGCTGCTTGGTGTATTGGTGCTTTCCCATCACATACATTGTTTATTTGTATCCATGAGGCTTCGCATAACCTTGTTTTCAAAAAACCATCGTGGAACGTTTACGCTGGTATTGTTGCTAATTTTCCTTCATTAGTACCTACAGCAATTTCATTTAAAAACTACCATTTAAAGCACCACGCTTTTCAAGGTGTTCATGAACTAGATGCTGACTTACCAGATAAATGGGAGGCAAAAATGATTAATAATTATTTTTTAGGTAAAGCAATCTGGTTGTTATTGTTCCCAATTTTTCAAGTGATTCGTACACTTCGTTGTTTAGAATTAGCGGTAATAGACCGTTGGGTATTGATGAATATTTTTGCTCAAATTGCCTTTGATGTTGTCATTTGGTATTTCTGGGGATGGCCAGCATTAGGCTACATGGGTGCAAGCTTTATGTTCTCAGTAGGTTTACACCCACTTGGTGCAAGATGGATTCAAGAACATTATCTTGTATTGGATAAAGACCAAGAAACATACAGCTATTATGGTGGTTTGAACTTAATCAATATGAATGTGGGCTACCACAACGAACACCACGATATGCCATCAGTACCTTGGAATAATTTACCAAAATTGAAAGCGACTGCTCCTGAGTTTTATGATGATTTGAAGTACCATACTTCATTTGTGAAATTATTTTTTACCTTTTTATTTAGCCAAGAAGTAGGCTTATATTCAAGAATTGTAAGAAAAGAAAGAGGTCGTGTAGGGTTGGATGATACCTCAATTCCAGACATTCAAATGGCTGAACAAAAAATATAATAGATAATTACAATTTTTCAATAAGATTTTTCGTTTTAAATAGCTCCATTTTTGGAGCTATTTTTATTTTCAATAAATTAGTTTTATCCTAAACTGCTTATTTGTTTTTTTAAGAATAATATACGAAGTTTGTTAGACAGAAACCCTTTGCTAACCATAATACTGAATGTTTTGAGAGTCCTCAATACATTTTTCGCTGTTCCTCATCACGCAAACATTCTTTTGAAATTTAGTAAAAAAGCAAATGGCAAAGAAAAATAAATTAAGAATCATCAACTACGTCAAGGATGGAGTGGTACTGAGAAGTGAAGTTGCGCCCAAACCTCCAAAAAGAATTACAACGAAATGGACCCAAGAGGAAATAGATTTCCTCAAAGAAAATTTTCAGAATTTGACATCCAGAGAAATTTCTGATCAACTTGGAAGAAGTTGGGAGTCTGTAAGAGGGCAACTTAAAAGATTTAAACTCACAGTAGGAGAAGAGCTTAGGAAAGTACGCCAAGCGAGTAGAAAAGGCGTTCCTTCAGGCAGAGAAGGCGTTACCAAATGGACTGACGAAGCCATCAATTATTTAAAGGAGCATCATTATAGCAAACCTTTACCAGAGATTTGTGAACATTTGGGCTTAAGATATGGCGTTGTTTATAAAAAAATGCGCTCGCTTGGCCTAAATGTAAACCCTGAAATAGCGTTAAAGGTAAGGAAAGAGGGTATTGGACGTATTAATGCCGAAAAGAAAGCTTATTTTGCTTCCGATGATTTCCTTGAGAAGCAAAGGAATAAGCAACTGAAAAAGCGAACGAACTCTATTAAGCAACGTTTAATCAATAGGGAACTTTCTGAAATCCAGAAAATCCAGAATGAGATAAAATCAGCGATGAAAAAAATAGAGAAGAACGACGCTCTTATCAATAAACTTGTCACTGAAAAACAAAATTTAAGAGCAGACGTCAAACGCTCTGAACTTCGTATAAAAGCCATCACAGATAAATTGAATTCTTCTGTTCAACATTCTGAAATAAGTACTTAAAATACAGGGAAATCAGTACAGTGAAAAAGGTGTTTTTCATTAACTTTATCACGAACAAAGAATATAAACTCAAAAATGAAAAAACAAATTTTCTCTATTGGAGTACTACCTCTACTGGCTGGCTTATTAATATCTGTTGATGCTTCCTGTAATCTAAATCATGCAAATGATAACCCTGTTTTAAACAAATCAGTAAAAGCTGGTACTGATGAGTTTAAGATTGAAACGTTTGTTACGGGCTTGAATGTACCTTGGGGAATGGCTTTTTTACCTAACGGTGATATGTTGGTTACTGAAAGGTCGGGACAATTAAGATTGATTCATGATGGAAAATTAGTAGAAGAGCCTATCAAAGGACTTCCTGCTATTATCTCTAAAGGACAAGGAGGGCTTTTAGATATAAAATTGCATCCCAATTATGCCAAAAATGGATGGATTTACTTTAGCTATTCATCACCTTTAGCAGATGGCGAAACTGGCAAAGGTTCTAATACAGCGTTGATGCGTGCTAAATTAGTAGGCAATACGCTTACAGAACAAAAAGTTGTCTTTAAAGCAACACCAAATGTAACTACAACCCATCACTACGGTGGAAGAATTGCTTTTGATAGAGCAGGCTATTTATACTTGACAGTAGGAGAGAGAGGTCAACAAGAAGAGGCTCAGAAACTTACGACTTTCCAAGGAAAAGTAGTGCGTTTAAATGATGATGGTTCTGTGCCTAAAGATAACCCATTTGTTGGACAAGACGGTGCTAGACCTGAAATCTATTCTTATGGACACAGAAATCCACAAGGTTTTGTGATTAATCCAACGACAGGTGATTTGTGGGAACACGAACATGGTCCACAAGGAGGCGACGAAGTAAATATCGTGAAGAAAGGTGCTAACTATGGCTGGCCAGCAATTACCTTCGGTATTGGCTATGATAATTCAATTATCAGTCCAGATACTGCTCGTGCAGGAATGGAACAGCCTATTATTTATTACAGACCATCAATTGCTCCTTGCGGAATGACTTTTATCACCAGTAAGAAATTCCCTGATTGGAAAGGTAATTTACTGATTGGTTCATTAAAGTTTAATTATATCAAGCGTTGTGTAATTAAAAACAATAAAGTGGTTAGTCAAGAAACGGTGTTTGAAAATATTGGTAGAGTAAGAGACATCAAAGAAGGTCCAGACGGAAATATTTATGTAGCCATTGAAAGTACTGGTTCAATTGTAAAAATTAGTCCAACTAAATAGTGGCTATCGGTCTTCGGTCATCAGCAATCGGCTTTTATAATTAAAAGCCGATTGCTGTTGGCTATTATTATCAGTTCTGATAATCTAAAGCTGAATCACGATACCTGAAAACCAATTTTTATATTTTGACTGCCGAATTCCGACAACCGAAAGCCCCTTAAATAAAAATGAAAATAATTATACTAATTGCTTCAATGTTGTTTCTGTCTCCTTTTTGGCGTCAAGAAGATGAACTAGCTGATAGTATTGCTCGTGGTAAAGAAGTATATATGAATAATTGTATTGTTTGCCACATGGGTAAAGGAGAAGGTGTTCCTAAGCTTAATCCGCCTTTGGCAAATTCAGATTATTTATTGAAAACTCCCGAAAAAGGCATTAGAGCAATAAAATTTGGATTAAAAGACTCTATCCAAGTAAATGGAGTAAAGTATCAAGGCATGATGCCTGAACCCGGATTAGAGAATGAAGAAATTGCCGATGTAATGAATTATATCTTGAATTCATGGGGTAATAAATCGACAAAAATTATTGATGTGAAAACAGTAGAGGGAATCAAAAAATGATTCCCTCTTGTTTTTAGCTCTTGGTTTAGATTAGACAACTTTTCAAAAGTTGACAAATCTTTAACTGTTTAATCCATCTACTTCCTCTTAAAATAAGGCCAACCTTTCTTAAAATACATTTCTACAATATTCATTTTAGATTTTCCTTGGTCTTCGGCATCATAATAATGAATAGAGACAATGTTTTTGCCTTTTTCTCGCAATAAACCCACATGACCAGGGCCTTGAAATTTACCTTCAGTTCGCATAATTACCGTACCTCCGCCAGTATTTAAATCTTTACCAGTTTGGTCTAAAAATGGCCCTAAAGGATTTTTAGAACGCCCACAAACGATGTAATAAGTACTATTTAGTCCTTTGCAACATAAACCATTGTTCACAAAAAGATAATAATATTCACCTTCTTGAATCAGACAAGACGCTTCCCAGTCAGACTCTCTGCCACCCGCTACTTTTTTGATACTTTCTCCAGCTTTGATTTTCCCTGAAATAGAATCTAATTCTACTGCACCAATGCCACCGAAAAATGAACCATAGGTCATCCAAATTTTACCTTGCTTGTCTTTTAGAATACTTGGGTCTATGGCATTGAAGTCTTTTCGTTCCTTAGATGCTACCACCATACCCAAGTCTGTCCATTTATATTTTGGAGATTTTGGATCAAGGGTTTCATTGGTTGCTACCCCAATAGCGGACTGAGTAACGCCGAAGGATGAACAAGAGTAATATAAATAGTATTTCCCGTTCATAAAAATACAATCTGGCGCCCAAAAATGTCCTTGGAATTTAGGTACATATTCTTTAATCCAAGTGGGAAAAGAGTCCTTTTTATACACTGTTTGTGACGAGACTTTCCAATTGACTAAATCAGTGGAATAAGTAGCTTTGATACCATTACCAGTAGAAAAGAACCAATAACTATTGCCTTCTTTCAAGATGGTAGAAGGATCATGAGATTCGATTTCTCCCTGCTGTGCGTTAGTCTGGAAGTTTATTAATAGTGCGAATAAAGCTATTAAAAAGTACTTCGTATTTTTAATCATAGTCATTGTGAGAGTGAGGTTTAACCCGACTAAGCCACGTTCTAAAATAGCTTAATCGGGTTTATTAATTATTACTCAAAAACACCTACAAAACCCCCATTGGGCTTTAAAGAGATTTTGTATTGTCCCTTTGCAGGAATATCAAATGATGATTTTTTTAATAAAACGGTTTCATCATCAGAGATTAATTGTCCTTTTTTATTTTTTAAGAAAGATAAATCAAGCGTTAGTTCTTTGTTGATTCCTTCACCATTAATACCTGCGATGTACCATTTGTTACCTGATTTTCTGGCTACGACAAACAATTTGCCTGGGAATCCATCAATAAAACGTGTTTCATCCCAAGTGCTTGGTAATGTTTGTAAGAATTTTTGAGCAAATTCAGGAACATGAGTCATACCTTCGGGTGATTCTGCAAAATGTTGAATACCTGAAATAAATACAACAGACAAGGCTAATTCAAAAGCAGAAGTAGTTCGTCTTTTGATATTAGGCACTTTGTACAAATTCATCGGCGTAAAGTCCATTGGGTCAAAAGCATTCCTTGTAAAAGGCAAAGTAGTGCAGTGTGCAGGCTGTTCGTCAGCAGCCGCTTGGTCGAACGTAACCATCTCAAATCCTTTTACTGCCTCCGCAGTCATTAAATTCGGGTAAGTTCTGTGCCAGCCTCTTGGTAAAGTAGCACCATGAAAGTTGACTAATAATTGTACTTTTGCAGCATCTTCTAAAATATCTACATAATACTTAATCATCGACTGTCCATCACCGCCAAAGAAATCAATTTTTACCCCTGCAATACCCATTTCCTTGATTTTGGTAAATTCTTTCATTCTTCCTTCATGTGTCAGCAATAATCCTTTAGGATGATACTTTACTGTGTTCCAATCGCCTGCGGAATTATACCAAAGCAACAGTTTTACATTTTTGGTTTTGGCATAATCAGCTAGCCATTTTGTTTTGTCATAACCAATTCTAGTGTCCCAATCGGCATCTATCAAACAATATTCCCAGTGCATTTTGGCCGCAAAATCGATGTAGTCTTTGGTTGTTTCAAAATTGACAGATTCATCTTTTTTGATAATCCAACTCCAAGAAGCTTTACCAGTTTTAATGAACGAAGTATCCATTTTGATAGCAGGCTTGGCTAAATCTGTGCCCAAGGTTGATTCTGTGATAGTTTTCAACGAACCTAAGGCAATGATTCTCCAAGGTGAAAGCCAAGGCAAAGTAGATTGTGGATTCAATTCGCCCCCTGTAAATACTTCTGGTGCTTGTGGAAACCCGATTTTGTATTCATTATTCGGCGATTCAGATCTTAGGCGTGTAGCACAATAAGTACCGTCTAAACCAGCTTCGGTTAATAAAACCCAAGTGCCATTACTTTGGAAAAGAGCAGGATAAACCCACCCCGCTTTGATAGGTGAAATAATACCTGCTAAGATATTTTTTTGATAAAACTCTTCATAAGAAGGATGACAGTGTTCCCAACCAGTTTGGGCATCACTCATGGGTTGAAGCCAAGCTTTAGTAGCTTCTGGAAAATTGAATGACGTAATTTCCTCACTGATTTTCTTGATGTCGCTAGCGTTTTCAGGAAAAAAATACCTGAATGCTACACCGTCGTTTGAAACCTGAAAAATAATATCAAGTTTTTTACCTTGTGCATTTTTTAGTTTAAAAACCTGACGGTTAGCAGTATAGGTAATCTCACTCTTTTTAGCAGTAAGGATACTATACTTATCTTTTACCAAAATAGGCTTCGTAGTCTCTAAAAGTGTAAGCCCTTTAGTGAAATCACCATCTTCGCGGATGAGTCCTAAGCGAGACGATTCTAATACTTGCTTTCCTTGAAAGCTTACAGAATAGCTTGCTTGTTGATTTTTCACTGAAAAATCAACAGTAATTTGATGATTCGGACTAAACATTTTCTGTGAAAAAGCACTACTTGCCAATAGTAAAAAAATAATTGTTTGAAATGATTTTAGGTTCATCGTAAGGAAAGATGTTTTATTAGCATAAATAAAATTAAGAAATGGAATTTTAAAAAAAATCGTCTTGTCGTATAGAATTAATGTTGGTAATTCATTAGACAAGACGACCTTAATTAATAGCAACTAAATATTATAGTAACTTTACTCTTAATACTGTAAACGAATTCGGTGCTAATGTCAAAGAGATTTTTTTCTTTGGATTAAGTGTGATAGTCTCTTCTACGGGACTTACATTCGTTGCATTTTCAAAAGTATTTAAAGCCTCTGGGTTAGTATTTTTCAATACAATCAATTTAGCTTTTGCATCAAATTTCTTGATACCTTCAAGATTCACTTCACGAATTTGCTCTTTATCCGAAATATTAGCTACTTTCAAAATCACTTCCTTGGTAGCTTTGTCTAAAATACCAGAGGCATACAAGTCTCCTTGGCCTGTTAATGGCTTTCCATTTTCAGAAGTATTTAATACGTGTGTTCCTTTATTAGTAGAATACAATTTTTGTACATAATAATTTGGCGTACCATAAGAACGAAGGTTATCTACCCAAATCATATCTGGTGTCCATTGCCATCCTTCCGCATGCGCAAAAAGCGGTGCATAAGATGCCATATTTACTACTTGTGCATTACGCTCTAACCCTGTCATAAATGCTGCTTCTGATAAAGCACACTTCCAGTTGTTTACATTTTTTACACTTACCGTTTTATCACTTTGTGCTGCATATTCACCTGCAAATACTTTTGCTCCATTGCGGTCGTAAGAATCATAGCGACCAGCATTTTTCAAAAACCAATCTGGTGTACGATAATAATGCTCGTCAATAATGTCAGCTTTCATATCACGTAACTCTTTATTCAAATAATCAAATCTATCACCATTAGGGTCAGTTCCTGAACTATTTACTAATTTGATGTTTGGATATTTTGCTTTGATTGCCTTTGTGAAAATTTTCAAACGTTCTACATATTGTGGTCCCCAGTTTTCATTACCAATTCCTAAGAATTTCAAATCAAAAGGTGCTGGATGCCCCATATCTGCACGTACTTTTCCCCATCTAGTATTTGGCTCAGCATTGGCAAATTCAATCAAATCTAAGGCATCTTGTACATAAGAATCTAATTCACTTAATGGTACTAATTCGGCAGTGTTAAATTGACAAGCCATCCCACAGTTCAAGATAGGCAATGGTTCAGCACCAATATCTTCGGCTAATTGAAAATATTCAAAGAAACCTAAACCAAATGTTTGATAATAATCTGGAGCAGGGCGATGTGCAAATTCAAAATTCCAACGATTGATGATTAACTGTCTGTCTTCAATAGGACCAAGGGTTTTTTTCCATTGATATCTTTGTGATAAATCGTAACCTTCTACAATACAACCCCCAGGAAAACGGATGAATCCAGGTTTCATATCTGCCAAAAGTTGAATCATGTCTGCACGCATTCCGCCTGGTCTTTTTTTCCAAGTATCTTCAGGAAACAATGAAATCATATCAAGGTCGATTTCGCCATTTCCTTCAAACCAAATCCTGAACTTTCCTTTTGCTTCTGTTTCAGTAGCGTTGAAACTGATGGCTTCTTTTTTCCACTCATGTCCGTTTGCTGTAGGAATAAGAGTCGTTTCGCCAATAGTATTACCTTTTGAATCTATCAACTCTGCATGCAATTTTACGGTTCCTTTTTGATGACGGTACAATACCGAAAAATCATATCTCAGTCCTTTTTTAATACCCATGCCTTTGAAGCCTTCGTTGGTAATTCCTAGTTCACCTTTAGCAACATTGTTGGCTTTTATGCTGATAAATCTCGGGTTAACGGTATTCCCTTGGCGATTCTGAATAATAATATCACCTTCTTCGGCCTTTTTACGCTCAATTTTCCAACCCATCAATGGCTTAAAAAATTCAAATGAACGGTTTTTAACTAATTCTGCATAGATACCTCCGTCAGCACCCATGTTAATGTCTTCAAAAAATACACCCCACATTGTTGGCTGAATAGTAGATACAGGTTGTGTGGCTTGAATGTTAATAACGGGATTTTGTGCAAAAGACTCTGTCAGTAAAAAAAGACTTACTGCTAAAGAAAGGATTTTTTTCATGGATATATTCATTATGTTTTTGTTACTAGTTTTGATTTTTCAATGTTTACACGTTGTGTTTTATTTGATTACTTCAAAGGTATAAACGTTTATACTTGCAGGCGCAATTTTTATAAGGTCTTTTTTCTGGACAGAGGCTTTTTTCAAAAATACCTCCTCTTTTTTACCCACTACATTTTTACCCTCTATTGAATTTCCTGTTAAGGAGTAATGTGTTATTTCATTGGTGGTATTTACATGAGGTACTTTAATGGCAAAATCTTGTTCCGCGAGAGTTGGGTTTATTATAGCTATCGAAATAAACTTACCGTCTTTGCTCTGTGAGGCAAACATATCTAAAGGATAAGTATTACTTCCTGCATTTACGTTGGGTTGTTCGCCTCCAATAGCCCATTTGGGTAAAGGTTGAGGTGAGTTTCCATCAATTTCTACAGGAATACTGGCTATATGCGAACCGTATAACTGATACAATAAACCAGTAGCGTTATAAACTGCCGAAGTATCATTGAATGAAATACAAGAAGTTCCAAAGGTAAAACCAACCATTTTAATTAAATCAGTATTCCTAAAAATCTCATTTAATCCACGAGCGTATCCAATCGTAACACCTAATGTGGGTTTAGGATGTACCCAATTAGTATAATATGCCCATTCGTCTAAATAAACCTGTGCTCTTTTATGTTGCAAAGCAGGAATTCTTTTGGCATATTCTGCATAGTGTTCGGCTTTGGCTTTTATACGATTCGCAGGTCGTCGTGTCCAATCTTCCAGAGGTTCGTCTATTGTGATATATTTTCCAGTAGTTAAATCAAATCTTTCAGTGACAGAACAATAAAAATGTTCACTCACAAAATCAAAATAATTGTTGTTTTGTCTCAGCATTCCACCAGTCCAATCAGCAGGAGAATCATATTCGGCAATGATTTTACCCGTTTCTTTTTTGGCACTTTCAGTCACAGTCATTTCATCGATAGAAGCCCCAGAAGCCACAATTTTAATGGATGAATCAACGGCTTTCATTTTTTCGACAAACATTCTATGCTTGATAAGATGACTTTTTAAATCTATATGTCCCAACTGCCACCAGCCGTAACTTTCATTCCCTATGCACCAAAACTTTATATTGAAAGGCTTTGCAAAACCATTTTTGGCTCTAAGTTTACCCATTTCACTATGTGAATCACCATTCATATACTCTACCCACTGAGCGACAGAGGAGGCATCACCAAAACCTGTGTTGACAGTAAAGGCTATTTCAACATCAATTAATTGAGCAAAACGGACGATTTCTTCAGAACCAACATCATTGCTTTCTAATCCTTCCCAAGCGTATTCATATCTAGGAGGTCTTTTATCTGGGTCGCCTATGCCGTCTTTCCAGTCGTAACCAGAAATAAAGTTGCCTCCCCATCGATAAATACCTGAATGCAAGCCTTTTAGTAATTGAATAACGTCTTTTCTGAATCCTTGAATATTATCTTCGGGCATTAATGAAACCGCTCCAATACTAAAGATGCCTTCGCCTATGCCTGTTATTTCTATTCTTGCGTTTGTCGTACTTGTTTTGCTTATGAATGCTAAATCAAATTTTTTGTAATCTCTCGTTAGGTTATCAATTAATACTGTAGTTCTCTGTTCGGGTTTATCTCCCCACACTAAGTTTATCGTTATTTTTACATTTGCTGTACCCGCTAAATAAATCCTTCCTACGTATTTTTTATTGTTCTGTAGCCAAAGTCCCGATTGAACAATTCCATTTGTTTGACTATTACTGGTAAATACTTTTGGTGAATGCTTACCAACAAAAGGATTGATAGAGTCCATTTTTATGGCATCAATTTTCCCTATTGGTGTCCACTGATTCATGTGGTCTCGCTTATTGATGGGCGAAAGAATCTTGATGGTATCAACTGGATAGAAAAACTTACGGTCGTCTAACATTTCTGCCCATAGCCCATCATCTACCAAATCGCCTACATCTACATTGCCCAAGTTTTCAATGAATTGACCAAAATGATATTTATTAATTTCAGGTTTTTGTTGTTGAAGATTAATATTGGCAATAATAGGAGAGATAATTGAATGTTTTGTACTAGTCTCCTTTAAAGCATTTTTACTTTGGGCTAGCGTATTTCCAGCCCAAAGTAAAAACAGTATAAAACTTAACAATGTGTTTTTCAATGAATGATGATTTTACGGATGATAAATCACTATTTAACTTGTGGTACACCTTCACTTGTCATAACGATGCGCTTAATCGTTCCGTTTTTATTATAGTTTAGTTCGTCTATACACACAGAACGGTGAAAACTGCCAGCATCAGGCACTAAAGCACCATTGTGATAAACAAAATAAGATTTACCCTTGAAGTCAATAATAGCATGGTGGTTGGTGTTACAATTTCCTGCAATTTCATTGATAGTTCCTTTAAAGTCCCAAGGGCCATTGATGTTCTTACTCATCGCATAAACAGTTTTTTCAGGAAACTCAATAGAGTAAGATAAATAATACCATCCTTTACGCTTATGTACCCAAGGAGCTTCTGTAAATTTAGTTGGCAGGTCTACTTTCATGATTGGCCCGTCTAAATCAATCATGTTATCTTTTAATTTAGCATAATAACAGATGGTATTTCCCCAGAAAAGATAAGCCTGTCCGTCGTCGTCAATAAATACAGAAGGGTCTATGTCATCCCAACTGATTTTTGTATCCGTTGTCATGTCGTTGGTAATAATAGCCGAACCTTTTGCATCTTTGAAAGGACCTGTTGGGCTATCAGAAACGGCTACACCGATGGCTTTGCCATGAATCTTGCCATGAGTAGTGGCAACATACCAATAATACTTATTTCCTTTTTTTACTACTTGCGAAGCCCAAGCATCATCTTTCGCCCAAGCAAAGTCTTTTACAGATAACGGGCTTGGGTGTTCTTTCCAATTAACCATATCTGTAGATGAATAACAAAGCCATT
Organism: Arcicella sp. GW821-FHT09D11; assembly: GCF_059416265.1. Taxonomy (NCBI): domain Bacteria; kingdom Pseudomonadati; phylum Bacteroidota; class Cytophagia; order Cytophagales; family Flectobacillaceae; genus Arcicella; species Arcicella sp. GW821-FHT09D11. The sequence continues at coordinate 39,536 of NZ_JBWKOV010000005.1, forward strand.
CGTGCATTACGTAGCGTTGTTCGCGTGTAGGTGCTTCATCATGACCAGTATATACGTATACTGTTCCGTTATCAACTAATGCGGCAGGGTCGGCAGTGAACTTGTCTTTAACAATAGGATTCCCAGAAGTCTTTACTTGTGCATTTCCCGAAAATGCAAACATTAATTGGCCTGCAAATAATAGTTTTAAAAGGTTTTTACGATTCATGGATTATATTTATTTATATACAAAAATTACTATTTTTTCTTACCCCAAACACTGGTTCCTTTGTTATTCAAACCTGTAAAAAGAATAGTTTCTTTTTTGTTTTCCCAGTCGCGACCTCGGTCTACATACACTTGGTCGGTAAAACCATTACTCCATTTTAATTCTAACCACGGAGCAGTATAAGTCCATTTACTAGCAGCATCACTATTGATAGTACCATTGGCATTTAGCGTTAAAGTGACAGCATATTGAAAGTCGGGTTGGTTTTGTTCTTTATCATAGCCTGGTACTATTCTATAGTCTAACACAATTTTTTCCCAATCGCCTACTAAGTCTTCACTTTTAATAGCCGTCGTAAATTCTCCTGCAAAACGCTCAGGTGAAGCCACAGGCCAACCATCTTTCGTCCAATATAGCTTTCTATTGTGAAGAATCATAAAATTTGAATCATTTCCTGGGCGACCTTGGTGACTAATATAAAACTGACCATTGTTTTCAAATACAGAGCAGTGTGAAACGCCTTGCCAACCAGCATGCCCTATAAATTGATAGGGAGCAATAATCATGGGGCCGTGGTCTTGATTAGTATTTACATCTTTTCCATCATAGTCATAAAAAGGTCCTTGTGGCGAATCTGCTTTGGCTACCCGTACATTGTATTTTGTTGCCAGCCAGTCGTAGGCAATGAATAAATAATATTTCTTTTGCTCTTTATTATAGATGATTTCTGGGCCTTCTATGTTACCATTGTAAACGCCATTCGTAAAGCCACGATTGGCAATTCGTTTGCCTTTATCTCCTGGGCTTAATGCTAAGCCCGTCGCAGGGTCTAGTTGCAATATATAAATTCCATCCCAAGCAGAGCCATAATACATCCAATGTTTTCCTTGTTGGTCAATTAGTACTGTAGGGTCAATAGCGTTGGTTTGTATCGTATTATCATCTTTTGAAACTACCGTTAATCCTTGTTCTTTCCAAGGACCAGTAGGAGAGGAGGACGTTGCTAAACCAATAGCACTTAGTCGAGGTTTGGCTGATGAAAGCGAGTAATATAGTCGGTATTCGCTACCTACTTTAATGACATACGGAGCCCAAAGTGAATTAAAAGGTGTTCCGCCAGCTTGTTTGATATAGTCTGAACCTTTGGTAGGAAGGGCGTCAAAAACCCATCCGTAAAATTTCCATTCGATTAAATCTTTTGAAGAACGAATTTGAATACCGGGACGAATATCTGTGCCATACGCTACATCGGTATTATAACAGTAATAAGTATCTCCGTCTTTGATGATAGAAGGGTCGTGAACATTATAACAACCCCAGTTTAGATAATTAGTAGCAGGAGCAATGTCGGCATAATTATCTTTGATAGAATTGATGTCAAATTTTGTGGTGGGCGTAGTAGGTAATGGTTGAACAACTGTTTCAGCCTTATCACCACTACAAGCTGACAACAATAGCATACTAACACTAAAATATATTGATTTCCTAAAGAGTGACATGTGTGGTATAGGTTGGGTTAATGGAAGTTATTTGAAATAATTCCCGCAAGTTTTTGAATACTTGCGGGAATAAAGAAGAGACTAGTAGCTTAAATTTTGTTTAACACCAGGGTTATTATCAATTTCATTTTGTGGAATTGGGAAGAATTCACGACCAGTCTTGAATGTATTAAATTCTGGGTCTCTTGATTTCAGCCAAGCTAATTTGGTAGCATCATTTAACCAACCCCAGCGACGAATATCATCAAAGCGGTGACCTTCTAAACAGAATTCCAATAAGCGTTCATGACCAATCTGCTCACGCATTTGTGCTTGCGTCATGTTCGGTTTTACAGTAGCTAAATTTGGCAATCCAACACGACTTCTTACTTTTTGAATCAATGGATAAGCTGCTGCTGTTTGCCCAGTTTCATTTAAACATTCTGCATACATCATCAGTACATCAGCATAGCGCATCAATCTTTCGTTGATACCCGAACGCCAGTCAAATTCATCGGCTTTAGTATCATCATTTTCGTATTTACGACAGTATAATGAATTTAAAGCCCCTGCATTTCCTGCATATCTTACTGCAAACTCTACTCCATACACCATGAAACCTGGTTTGTTGTAAAACATAGTAGCCACCAAACGAGGGTCATCTTTACCATCAGCCGTTTTCTCTTCTAAGAACTCATTAAATACTGAACGCGTTGGTTGGACGTCTGTCCAGCCTAAGCCATTTGCACCATAAGTAATAGCTCTCGCTGATACTCTACCCCATGATGCAATTGGTTCACCACCCCAGTTAAGGTCTGTACCACCAGCTGTGCGTTCGAATTGAACTTCAAAAAGAGATTCTTTATTGTTCTCATTAGCCTCTGTGAAGTTATCGCGATAGTTAGTTACTAAATCATAAATGCCTAAATCAATCACTGCTTTGAACTGAGCCGCAGCTTCAGTGTATTTATGATTCGTTAAATAAGCTTTTCCTAAATAAGCAATAGCAGCTCCCTTAGTAGCACGACCAAGGTCAGTACCTGTATAAGTAGTTGGCAACATATCAGCAGCTTTCTTGAAATCCTCCATTACTTGTGTCCATCCTTCTGCCTCTGTTGATTGCTTTACAAAAAAGTCTTTTGTCGATTGTACAGAATTCGTAGGTAACATTACACTCCCAAACATGTTCACTAAATGATAGAAGTACAAGCCACGCAAGAAGTAAGCTTCACCCAAGATGCGTTTTTTAAGGTTAGCATCCATCGCAATGCCAGGAACGTAATCTAGTACTTGGTTAGCCTTAGAAATACCTTCGTAATAAGCACCAAATGCCCAGCCGTAGATAGCAGTATTACCAGCATTCAAAGCAAATTTTCCAGAATTGTACATTTGATCCCAAGGACTATTACTCATTACATCATCACCACGGTTATCAAGTAATAATGGTGTCGAGCGCATATAGCTTCCATCAATGGCTAAACTCAGGTATACTGAATTAATACCTTTTAAGGCATCCTCTTGGTTCTTCCAAAAAGTAGAAGACGTTTGTGAGTTTGGATTAACCTGATTTAATTTATCTTCGCATGAAGTAGCTATCAATAAGGTCGCTGAAAGCGCAATGATAACTTTTTTGTTAAATATTTTCATTGTAATAAATTCGTTTGAGTGAAACTAAAAACCAACTTGTAAGCCCAGCAAAATAGCTCTTGGATTAGGGTATGAACCATTGTAATAACCTCTACTAAATAAGCCATCACTCTCGCCCATAAAATCAGGTTCAAAGCCTTTGAAGCCAGAAATCAAGAAAAGGTTTTGTCCTGAAACATAAAATCTCACTTTGCTTACTTTCAATTTATTTACAAGTGATGAAGGCAAAGTATAACCTAACTGAGCATTCTGTAATCTTACATAAGTACCATTTTCAACAAATCTGTCAGAGTCTCTACCATTTGAGTTAGGGTCACCAATGATTGGTCTTGGCACATTTGTATTCGTGTTTGTTGGTGTCCAGTAATTCAAAGCATCCGTCGAACCGTTGCTATATTGCAAGCCCATCAAATCACGGTACATTCCATTATAGATTTTATTGCCTCCACTTCCTTGGAAGAAACACGAGAAGTCAAAGTTTTTATAGGCAGCATTGAAGTTTGCACCGAAATAAAAAGTAGGAATGGTATTTCCTAAATAAGTACGGTCATCTGAAGTAATTACGCCATCACCATTCAAATCTTTGAATTTTACATCACCAGGAGCTGCATTCGTTTGTGTTGCGTGGTTTTTTAAATCATCAGCATTTTGGAAAATTCCTTCAGAAACATATCCAAAAATTTGACCAATTGGTTGACCAACCTCAGTTTTACTAGCTGCTCCATAGATAGGATTATTAGTACCACCTAGTGCTAACACTTTGTTTGAAAGTGTGTGGAAGTTAGCAGAAACAGCATATTTAAAGTCACCAGTTTGTTCACGATAGCCCGCAGTGAATTCAATACCCGAATTGCTTAATGAAGCGGCATTTGTCAAAATAGAACCATTCGTGGCACCTACTGATGTTGGAATTGGAATGTTAGCCAATACATCATAAGAGCGGTTATCAAAATATTCAACAGAGAAAGACATACGGTCTTTTAAGAAACCAAATTCCATGGCTACGTTGCTAGTACGTTTGCTTTCCCATCTGATAGAAGGGTCAACCACCTGTGTTCTGATTGCACCAGGAGCTAATACTCCGCCAAAAACATACCCAGCATTGGTGTTGATATACGTATCAGTCAAGTAATCTCCTACATTTTGGTTTCCTAATGTACCGTAACCACCTCTTATTTTAAATGAGTTGATAAATTCAGGTAGCTCAATATCATTATGTACGTTCCAAGCTAACCCTACAGATGAAAAGTTGCCATAACGATTTTCAGGTCTGAATTTAGACGAACCATCACGACGATAATTTACTGTTAATAAGTATTTATCAGCGTAATTATAGTTTATTCTACCTAAAATAGAGCTTAATGAAGAGTTTGCATCCCATCCTGTCACGCTTTTACCATTGGCTGTATTAACAGCAGTATTCATGTTTAATACATAAGGTTCTGTCAAGCCTTTTGCGCTAGCTTCTGTTCTTGAATAAGCACTTTGCTGAAAAGTATAACCTGCTAAAGCTTCAATTCTATGTTTTCCGACTTCAACAGTATAGTTAAGTGTATTCTCAGCTAAAGTTGTAAAGTTGCTTTCTCTTTTTTCATATAAATAAGCATTAGGCGTTAGGTAATAAAAACCTAAATCATACTTAGGTTCAAAGTATAAATATCTTGTATCAATGCGGTCAGCACTTAATTGAAGTTTGTATTTCAAGTTTTTCAACAATTCTAATTCTCCAAAAACAGAACCTAAGAATCTATTACGCGTATCAGTTCCTTTTAATAAAGAGTTCATCCCGATTACGTTCAATGTAATGGCTCTTTGTGTGTTTTTATCAGCACCACCGAAACCACCTAAACGATTTGGGTCGTATACAGACATCGTAGGAATGGCAGTTAACAAACTCGTTACTGCTCCACCAAATACAGCGTGTTCACGGGTATTTTCAGCACCAATCTTTTCTGAATTTGTATAGGCAATTTTAGCACCGAAAGAGAAAATACCCTTTTTACCAGAAATGTTACCGTTGAAAGTATAACGTTTGTAGTTCTGCGGACCAGTAACAGTTGAACTGTTATTAAAGAAGCCTAATGAAGCACTTGCTTTGATGGTTTCAGAACCACCCGATAGGCTTAAATTATGGTCTTGGATATAACCAGTTTTCAAACCTTCTTTTTGCCAGTTTGTATTTACATTGCTGATATAAGCAGGATTTGAAGGGTCGTTAGCAGGGGCAATGGTTAAGCCAGCATTCAATTCTGCAGCACTTACAACATTTTGATAACCTACTCTATCCATTACTGAAATGGTTTTAGCAATATTCTGTACGCCAGCATAGGCATTATAATCTACTTTTAATGGGCCTGCTTTTCCTTTTTTAGTCGTAATGATTACTACGCCATTCATCCCTCTTGAACCATAGATAGCACCCGCAGAAGCATCTTTCAACACAGAGATTGATTCAATATCATTGGTTGAAAAGTCAAAAGGACTATCCACTAGCACACCATCAATTACAAATAATGGGTTATTGTTAGTCAATGAACCAATACCACGAATTTTGATGTTTACAAAACCGCCTGGCTCGCCCGAACTTTGTACTGTTACTCCTGGAACTTGTCCTTGTAATAGTTTTGCTACATCATAAGAAGCTGTTTTCTTAGCATCTTCAATCTTTACAATCCCAACAGAACCTGTTAAATCTTTTGCTTTCTGAGTACCATAACCTACGACAACCACTTCGTCAAGAGCTTTTACATCAGATGATAAACTGATATTAATTAGTTTACGACCAGCGACTGAAATCTCTTTTGAAACATAACCAATCGAACTAAAAACTAACACAGTAGATTCATTGTCAACTTCCATTGAAAATTCCCCTAAAGCATTTGTTACAGTTCCTCTGTTTGTACCTTTAATTAAAACGCTTGCTCCTGGAATACCCTCGGCATTTTCACTACTAGTTACTTTTCCTTTTACTGGAAATCCTGCAACTTTGATTGATTGAACGGATTCTCCTCCTAAAAAACTAGTTTTCTTATCGTTAGAAGCAATTACATGTATATGTTTTTTTACTTGTTTAAACTCCAAATTCACTTCTTTTGATAGAAAAGCAAGAATTTCTGTCAACGAACGATTTTCCATGCTCATCGTTATGCGCATTTTGTCGTTTAAAAAAGCATCGTTGTACGTAAATTTATAAGCTGTCTTCTTTTCTATCTCTTTAAAAACTTGCAAAATGTTCATTTTATCGACTCTTAGAGTCAATCTGGTTTCATCAAAGCTATTTGCTTGAGCGTGAATAGACCCGATTACGTTCAAAAGCAGCAAAAATATTGCGACAAAAAGATATTTTGAACGTCGTATACTTGGTAGTAAATGAATTTTCATAAATTTGTTATTGTATTTTGAATACTAAATACTTTTAATCCTTATCCTCCAAACGCCAATTTTTAGGATATTTTTTGAAAGGTTTTACTTTGTATAGTGGTTGTGGGTCTATTTTTTTGCAGAAAACAGTCTTCACAACCTTATACAATTCAAACCCTTAGCTAGTGTTATCAGAATTTTTTATATTCATCATAATTAGATGGGTTTTGTTTAGTTAATAATTAAATGGTAAAGTATGATAGAGTGGTTAAGTTCAATTGTGAATAAGGATTGTTTTACCTGCAATTTCATATTTGAAACCCGAAGTAAACGAAATACCTTGCATGATGTTTTCTAAGCTTTCTTGTTGAAATTCACCGCTATAGTGTCCTTTTAGCTCAACATTGGGCAGAACGATAATGTTTACACCATACCATATTTCTAATTTTGTAAATACATCTGTAAAATTATTCCCGTCAAACATCAATACTCCCTTTTTCCAACTTGTAGCTTTTTCGAGATCTACTTTATCTTTGTGTATTACTGAAGAATTGTCCAATGTTCCCATTTCATTAGGAGTAAGGTATTGGGCATTGCCAGATAGTTTTTCTTCCATTTTTACCTTTCCTGTTACTACTGCCACTTGCACTATTTTTTCATTAGCGTAGGCACGTACATTGAAAGATGTCCCTAATACTTGGGTTTTAACTTTGCCCGTTTCTACGATGAATGGCTTTTTTTTATTTTTTACAACCTCAAAAAAACCTTCTCCAACCAATTCAACTATCCTGTTGGTCTTGCTGAAAGCTACTGGATAACTAAGGCTACTTCCTGCATTTAAATGAACAATACTGCCGTCTGGTAGAATTACTTTAGTCCTTTGTCCTTTATAAGTAGTGGCTACTTCTACGTTATTGCCTGAACGAGTAATCGTGAAAGGAGCGGGCTGGTCGTTACCAGACCAATAAATACTACCAATAAAGGCCATTATTACGGAGGCTGCTGCTGAAAAACCGAATAAAGTTTTACGGAATTTTATTTTTTTGATTGCCCTTCTTTCTATTTCTTCTTTATCTTGTTTGAAGGCCTTGATTCGCTCAAACATTTTATTTTTATCTGCCTCTTCAAGATGAAACTCATTTTTGTATTGTAAAGAGTTTACAAATTGCTTGGCAAGTAATAAATCACTTTTTCTATCAGGATTTTCTTCAGACCATTTTAGCCAATGTTCATTAAGTTGGTCATTGGGTTGTCTAACCCAATTCACAAACGTGGGGTCTTCAAGTAAATCTTTTATGCGTTCAATGTTGGAGTACATATATGTAGGTTTTCAATTAATAAAGACAAATAGTGTGATGATGACCATAGTAAAATCAATAAAAAATAAATTTATAGTGAATAAATTGAATAATTCATTGAAAACTAGGAGGTTAACTTTGATAATATTTTTAATTATTTAATGATATTCTGTAATTAAAGGCATTTATACATAGAAAAGTAAAAGTTTTTATTTTTTTTATACAATTTGTTGGTTTTCTAAATATTTTATTATCTTTGTGTGCAATTGTGTCATTCTGACACAAGATTTTCAAAAGCTCAACGAACATTAATAGATGAAAGAAGTATCTGACAGCCAGCTTTGGAATGAGTTTCTACATGGAAGTGATTCTGCGTTAGAGACAATTTATAGCCAATACGTGAATGTATTGTATAATTATGGTCGTCAGTTTACGAGTGATAGCGATTTGGTAAGAGATGCTGTTCAAGAATTATTTTGTGAATTAATTCAAAGCCGTGAGCGATTAGGGGATACTACTTCTATTAAATTTTATTTATTAGCGAGTCTACGCAACAAGCTAGTGCGTAAGGTAAAGCATGAAGATAGGTTCTCGAGCTTGAATAATTTTGGAGGAGATTTTCAGATTGATTTCGCTGCTGATTCGGATATATTAAGAGAACTTTGCCTTGACCAATCAGGTCAGCTTTTACAAGAGGCCTTTAATAAATTGCCAGTAAAACAAAGAGAAGCTATTTTGTTGTATTTCTATGAAGATGTGAGTTATGAAGAAATAGCAAAAATCATGGAAATGACTAAAGTAAAATCTGCAAGGGCATTAATCTATAGAGCTTTGGATTCACTACAGGAGATTTTTAATGTTGGAGAAAAATATTCGTACCCTTGGGAATATCCTTTGGTGGGTTAAACTGATATTTGAAATAAGCTATATTTATAACCATAAAAAAACCCCAAGGGAATTAATTCCATTGGGGTTTATACTTTCTTCAAACCTTAGTGTCTGTAATTAACATATCCTAATTGTTCATCTTCATCTTCAAATTCTAGCTCAGCATCTTTTTCCCAAATCTCCATTTCACAAGGCTTGCAATTAAATTTCAATTTGTATTCATTTTCGCCATGTTTTAGCGTAAGTGGTTCGACCAACTTTTCGCCCATGGTATCCCTTTGAAATCTTGCACATTTTCCTAACTCATATTTTACGCAATACTTAGTCGTCATCACACGCGCTTTTCCAGGGTCCCATTGCAATTCAAAGGCTTTTTCAATTTCTGTAACGCCATGTCTTTTATAAAATGCTCTGGCCAAACGGTTTGAAACATTATACATAAAGTCAAGCTTCTGAACAGGGTAAGGGTGGTCTGTTTTAGTAATCTGGAACTCTTCTCTATGATATTCATTTACACGAATATCAACCAATTGTTCTAATACCTCTCTTCTAATCTCATTCACTTTTGAAATTGGTAAAAACCAGTTACCTGAAAACTCAACTTCAATTTCATCCACTATAAAAGGCGTATTTCCAGTTTTAGCAAGGTTCTTTTTAATGTTAGGAATCACTGACTCCTGACTTTTTGCTAATTCTTTGGCAGTTTCCAAGGTCAAACTACACTGATGACCATCTTCATCCACTGCTAACAATTGGAATCCATCAACCGTTTCAGTAAAGCGTAATGAAACACCAATTTTCCGAACAGCACTGTTTTCTTTTTCAACCATTTTGTTAAATTCAGCATCTGAATTTCTATAAATGACTGTTCCCACTGGCAGTGGTTTAAAAGTATTAGGTACAGCTACATTTCCAACGATAATATTGATTTGCGCACCATCAGCTTCACCTTGTTCATTGATAAAATACAGTCCATCGCCATTGTTTAGCTTCTCATAATTTTCAATGACATAGCCATTTGCCTTTATTTCAAGCAATTTACCAATCAATTGCCCTTGTGATTTAGGACTTTCCCAGTTACCGATTTTCTCTTTGCGTTTGTTTACAAAATAGTCGGTATAACCTCTGTTAAAACTTCTATCCATTTCTGGTTCGAAATTATAGAATGTTCTACCCGACGAAGCTTTTTGATATTTATCAGTATTTTGTTCTAAAAAAGCATCTAATTTCTTGCGTAAAAAAGACGTGTTGTTTTTAACATACACAATATCTTTCAAACGTCCTTCTATTTTAAAAGATGTAACACCTGCGTCAATTAAATTAGGTAATTGGTCGCTTAGGTCTAAATCTTTAATCGATAATAAGTGGCTATTAGCAATTAATGTTTTGCCCGTGCCATCAATCAACTGATAAGGAAGACGGCAGTTTTGCGCACACGAACCTCTGTTAGCACTACGTTCACCACCCGCAATACTCATATAACAATTACCACTGAATGATACACAAAGGGCACCAGAAACAAAGAATTCCAGTTCAATATCAGTAGCCTCGCTGATTTCACGAACCTGATCTAAATTTAATTCTCTTGCCAACACAGCCCGTTTCATCCCTGCATCTTTTAAGAATTTAACATGTTTGGCATCTCTGTTATTGGCTTGCGTACTAGCATGGATTACGATAGGAGGTAAGTCCATTTCCATAATGGCCATATCTTGAACAATCAAGGCATCAACACCAATATCATATAATTGATAAATTAGCTTTTTGCACAAGTCTAACTCATTATCATATAAAATGGTATTGATAACGACAAACACTTGAGCTTTAAAAAGATGGGCATATTTAACCATTTCGGCGATATCCTCTAACGAATTGGTAGCATTAGTACGAGCCCCGAACTGTGGAGCCCCAATATATACAGCATCTGCACCAGCATTAATAGCGGCCATACCTTGAACCAAGTTTTTGGCGGGTGCGAGAATTTCTATTTTCTTTTTCATCTAATTATGTATTTCTTTTTCATCGATATCCTCAGAGTTTATTTCGTTAATCGACTAACAAAACTTCTGAGACGACTTTTGTAATCAGTATTCTTGCAATGATTATGCCTCTTTTTGATACAAACTACAAAATTAGGAAATACTTAATAAAGTATAAGACATATTGCTAATAATTACGATGTAATTGAGGATATTGATAACGCATATTCATAATATTATGTCATTATCAGCCATTTAGTGGTATTCATAACGATGAAAGAATAGTAATTGACTTCATTTTTTATAATTATTTCTTACTTGAGGAAGCAATGCAACGTAGATAATAGTAATGGCTAAAAACATATAGAAAGTATGTAACCAGCCAACGGCATTTAAAAACATCATTTGAACCTGTAACCAAATTATCAACGCAAAAGCTATGTAAATGCTGTATGTCCAAGTCCAATGTATATCGGTAAAGAAATTAAATTGCTCAGCAAGATTAGATGCTGTTTTTTTGATTAATCCCACTATCAGTAAAGCTGGGAATACCCCTAAAACAACAAAAAGTATGATTCCTGGCACTAGAAAATTATTAAAGGGCGACTGTGCTAACATAGATAGGGGCATGCCTATCAACTTACCATTTGGAGAAATAATTAAAGTAAATCCTCCGCCGAGAGCCCCTAAAGCAAGAAACCCTAGCAAAAAGAGGTGAATCCAATAAAAGAATTTAGTCGTTGTTTTCATTACTTATGTGTTTTAGCTCAGCGTTTGTTTTAGAACTAAATTAATGAAAAAAATTGAGGCTTAATTTTAATAAATAAGAATCTCTGGATAATAATTTGCAAACCTCAAAAACCAAAAATCCCCAAAGCCAAATGAAATTTCAGCCTTGGGGATTTTAAGAAGATAAAAATGATACCGATTAATGGTATTTATTTCACCGAAAACTTATAAACTGTAGTAGTTTGATATGTTTCGTTTGGTTTCAATACTGTGCTAGGGAAAGCAGCTTGGTTTGGAGAATCTGGATAGTGTTGTGTTTCAAGACACAATCCTGAACGGTGTTTGTAAATAATACCGTTTTTCCCTTTGATGGTTCCATCCAAGAAATTACCTGTATAGAATTGAATCGCTGGTTCAGTCGTCAATACTTCTAATACTCTACCACTCGTTGGTTCATAAACTGTTGCCACAGATTTCAACGTTTTAGTAGAATCTGTCAACACCCAGCAATGGTCATAACCGCCACCAAATTTAATTTGTGTGTCTGTCGTATCGTTAATGCCTGCACTGATTTTCTTAGACTTCAAGAAATCGAACACATTACCTGCAACTGGTTTTAATTCACCCGTAGGAATCAACGTCTTATCTACTGGAAGGAATTTGTCAGCATTCAACGTTACTTCATGGCTTAAAATATCGCTATCTAAATTACCATTCAAGTTAAAATACGTATGGTTTGTTAGGTTAATAACGGTTGTTTTATCAGTAGTTGCCTTATAATCAATCTTTAAAGAATTATCTTTTTGTAACGTATATACTACTTCTACTGACAAATTGCCCGGATATCCTTCTTCGCCATCTTTGGCAGTATAAGTCAATTTTAAGCTTGGCTCTTCACCTTCAATTGGTGTAGCTGTCCAAAGTACTTTATCAAAACCTTTTAAGCCACCATGTAAAGCATTTACGCCATTGTTTTGTGCTAAAGAATAAGCTTTGCCTTCAAGGGTGAATTTACCATTGGCAATTCTGTTGCCATATCTCCCGATTAAAGCTCCGAAATATGGAACACCTTTTACATAACCAGCAACTGAATCACAGCCAAGAATCACATCTTCAAATTCACCTTTTTTGTTAGGGGCTGTCCATGAAACAACTGTTCCTCCAAAATTTGAAATTTTCACTTCCATACCAGCAGCATTTTTCAAGGTATAAAGTTCTGTTTCTTGTCCGTCTGGGAGTTTCCCAAAGCTTACTTTTTCAATCATATTATTGTTGTTTTCTTTTTTTGAGGTATCGCAAGATGTCATACTAACACAAGCTAATAAGAACAAAACAGCAGCTGTTTTTACTTGTTTTTTCATTGTTAAATATTGTTTTTGAGTTATTTTGATTAAAAGTATGGTAAATAATACACAAAACTGTAATGAATAATGACGATTAGGGCAATTTTATTGCAAACATAAATTGAATCCTTCCGAAATATAATGCTTCTTGTATCATTCTATATTCAAAATCGGTCATCAACAGTTTGATACATCGAACTGTTAATGACCGAAATAAATAGGGACAATATTACAAACCAGCAGATTTCTTATGGTCAGCTAAGAATTTAGCCAAACCGCTATCTGTTAATGGATGGTTCAATAAGGCGAGTATAGCACTTAACGGACAAGTAACTACATCTGAACCCAACTCAGCACACTTCAAAATATGGATTGGATTACGAACAGAAGCCGCTAAGATTTCAGTTTCAAAACCATAGTTATCAAAAATCAATCGGATTTGCTCGATTAATTTAATACCGTCCATTGAAATATCATCTAAACGACCTACGAATGGAGAAACATAAGTAGCACCAGCTTTAGCTGCTAATAACGCTTGTCCAGCCGAGAAGATTAGGGTACAGTTGGTTTTAATCCCTACGCTTGAAAAATATTTGATAGCTTTGATACCATCTTTAATCATCGGAATTTTTACTACAATATTTGGGTGAAGTGCTGCCAAGGCAAGACCTTCAGCAATCATTCCATCATAATCAGTAGCGATTACCTCCGCAGAAATATCTCCGTCAACAATATCACAAATTGCTTTGTAATGATTGATTACGTTTTCATGTCCACTGATATTTTCTTTAGCCATTAAAGATGGATTGGTAGTTACACCATCTAAAATACCTAAATCGTATGCTTCTTGAATTTCAGCAAGGTTTGCTGTATCGATAAAAAATTTCATTTGCTTGTGTTTTAGTGCTTTCGCAAGATTATCAATTGATTATTGAAATTACTAGTAAATAAATGGTTTTTGGGTCTGAAGCTTTATTAAGTTTTCATTAACTCAAGAAGATTGATACCTCTCAGGCGAGAGGTACCAATACAAAAACCCAATTTTATTTATCTTCTATAAAACATTGAATTCCAACGCAATTCATTTTTGAATTGGTACAAATCTGTTTTATCATTAATCAATACGTATTCTATGCCTGCGATTTCAGCGAAATCTGCATAGAATTCTTGTGTAAGTGCCTGCGAATAAACAGTATGGTGTGCACCACCTGCCAAAATCCACATTTGCGCTGCGGTTTTCAAATCAGGTTTAGTTTTCCATAATACACGTGCTACTGGCAATTTTGGTAATTCAGCGGCTGGTTCGATAGCCTCTACTTCGTTAACAATTAAACGAAAACGTCCGCCCATATCCACCATTGATGCATTTAAAGCTGGGCCAGCAGGAGAGTTGAACACCAAACGAACTGGGTCTGCTTTACCACCAATACCTAATGGATGGATTTCGCAAGTTGGTTTCCCTGAAGCAATAGTAGGACAGATTTCCAACATGTGTGAACCCAATACTTGGTTGTTGTTTGGTGAGAAGTGGTAAGTATAATCTTCCATGAATGAAGTTCCACCTACTAAACCTGCTGCCATTACTTTAGATGTACGCACCAATACAGACGTTTTCCAGTCGCCTTCGCCACCGTAACCGTATCCGTCAGCCATCAAACGCTGAGAAGCAATACCCGGTAATTGAACCATTCCGTGCAAATCTTCAAAAGTATTAGTATAACCTTTGAAATTTCCTTGTGTAAGGAATGAACGTAAACCAGCTTCAATTCTAGCAATTTCAACCAAACTACTTCTTTGTCCACCGTTTACTTTCAATGAATCCATCAAAGTATATTGTGCTTCATATTCTTCAATCAATGCATTAATAGCAGCGTCGCTCACTGAATTGATAATACCTACTAAATCACCTACAGGGTGTGTATTGACAGAATATCCAAATTTGATTTCAGCTTCTACTTTATCGCCTTCTGTTACCGCTACAAAACGCATATTGTCGCCAAAACGAGCAAATTTAGCACCTTGTAAATCGTTCCAACCAGAGGCTACTCTACTCCAAACGTTGATTCTTTCATGAACCTCTTCGTCCTGCCAGTGACCCACTACTACCTTACGAGCTATACCCATTCTAGCTCCTATGAAACCGAATTCACGGTCGCCATGAGCAGACTGGTTCAAGTTCATAAAGTCCATATCGATATCCGCATACGGAATTTCAGCATTGAACTGCGTATGTAAATGACAAAGAGGTTTACGTAAAATTTTCAAGCCATTAATCCACATTTTTGATGGCGAGAAAGTATGCATCCAGCAAATCAAACCGATACATTTTGCATCAGAGTTTGCTTGAATGGCCATATTGTATATTTCCTCTGGCGTTTTTAAAACAGGCTTAAATACAACAGTTACTGGAATTTTTGAAGACTTGTTGAGCGCTTCAGCAATAATTTTAGAGTGGTCATCCACTTGCTTAAGTGTTTCTTCTCCGTAAAGGTGTTGGCTACCTGTAATGAACCAAACTTCGTTTTGTTTTAAGTCAATCATTTTAATAAATATAATTTGGTAAGCACCAGAATGTTATGTGTGATATAATTATTTTAATTCCAAAACAGCTACTGAAAACGCTGGTAATTTTACTTTTAATTGATTACCCGAAATCGTTGCTCCTGAAAATGCCTTTGGTTGAATTTTATTAGGATTTTCAAATGAATTGAAGTCTCTTAATTTTTCAGCAGCTAAAATTCTTCCTGAAACAGAAACGTATTTAGCACCTTTTAAATCAATAGTGATTTCTTGAGGATTTTTAGGGTCAACATTTGTTAAAGAGATGTGTGTTAAACCTTTAGCATCTTTTGAAGCCGAAACCGAAACCGCTGGTAATTTTTCTCCTTCAAATACAAAGTCGTTAGTTTTTACTTTGATTGGAAGCAAAGTAGCATCTTGGTGAACATTGTACATTTCCATTACGTGGTAAGTAGGAGTGAGGATCATTTTCTCTTCTTTCGTAAGGATAACTGCCTGCAAAACGTTTACTACCTGTGCTAAATTCGCCATTCTAATACGGTCAGCATGGTTATTGAAAATATTCAAAGTTGCACCTGCAATCATGGCATCTCTCATGGTATTTTGTTGAAACAAGAAACCCGGATTTGTGCCATTTTCTACATTGTACCAACCGCCCCATTCGTCAACTACTAAAGCAACTTTCTTTTTAGGGTCGTACTTGTCCATTACTGCTGAATGTTTTGTTACCAATTCATCCATCAACAAAGCTTGTTGCATTGTTTTGAAATACTCTTTATCCGTATATTCTGTAGCAGAAGTTTTTTTACCTTCGCCCCAGCTTAAAACTGAATAATGGTGAATGGCTACACCTTCAAGCATTTGATGAGGAATGTTTTTCATCAACGTTTCTGTCCATTTATAATCTGCATCACTTGCACCAGAAGCTACTCTGAAAAGTCCTTTTTTATCTGCTCCTGCCATGAAAGTAGCATACTGACGATAGATGTTAGCATAATATTCGGCTGTCATGTTTCCACCGCAACCCCAAGCTTCATTACCTACTCCCCAGATTGAAACATTCCAAGGTTTTTCACGACCATTTTGCTCACGCAATTTTGACATCGGACTAGTGCCAGCACCCAAGTTTATATACTGAGTCCAGTCTTTCAATTCTTGTACAGTTCCACTACCTACATTACCCGAAATATATGGTTCAGTACCTAATAGCTCGCACATATTTAAGAAATCGTGTGTACCAAAAGAATTATCTTCAGTAACACCCCCCCACCAAGTATTAACCATCGCTGGACGTTGAGCTTTTGGTCCAATACCATCTTTCCAGTGATAAGTATCAGCAAAACAACCACCTGGCCAACGTAGGTTAGGAATTTTTAATTTTTTAAGCGCATCAATAATGTCTAATCTTACACCATCTTTATTCGGGATTTTTGTGTTGTTTTCACCCACATAAAAACCACCGTAGATACACGTACCTAAATGTTCTGCAAAATGCCCGTAGATGTGCTTGTTAATAGTAACTTTACCTGAATCAGCTTGCAATGTCGCTGTATTTTGAGCATTTCCTAAGAAAGAAAGCCCTAAACATGCCACTGCCAATAGTTGTTTTTTCATCGAGTTTTTTGAGGATTTAATTGGAATAATATATAATTGTGAATGAGTGAATTGTGAGTTAGTGATTGTTTTTTTTGCAATCACCCTTAAAAATTCCTTTTATTACCTATTTGAAAAAAAGAATTACTTGTTTGTGATTGAGTACTTATCGTAAATGACTCTATATTCCGCACTCAAAACTCCTCACTAATTAACATCCTTGTCCGTAATAGGCACTTACACCATGTTTACGTTCGTAATGCTTTTCAATTAAGGTATCTTTCAAACGATTTACTCGTGGGTTCAACGTACAAGTAAGGTAAGCCATCTGGGCAACTGCTTCTAAAACACCAGCATTATAAACAGCTTTTTCGGCGTTTTTACCCCATGTAAAAGGAGCATGATTTCCCAAAAGAACCATTTCTACTTCTTTATAAGAAAAACCCTTTTTCTCAAAATGATTCATGATTTGAAAACCCGTTTCATATTCATAATCTCCTTTAATCATTTCATCACTCATAGGCGGAGCGCATGGTACATCCACCGTCAAATGGTCGGCATGAGTAGTCCCTAAAATAGGAATATCCATCTGAGCCTGTGCGAATGAAGTAGCATAAGTAGAGTGCGTATGAACAATAGAACCGATTTCAGTCCAATGCTTATACAATACTGCATGAGTTTTAGTATCAGAAGAAGGACGGAAAGTACCTTCTACTACTTTAGCATCAAAATCGCAAATTACGATTTGGTCAGCCTGTAGAGATTCGTAAGGTACGCCACTAGGTTTAATAGCAAAAACACCTTTTTCTCTATCTACAACACTTACATTTCCGAAAGTAAATACAACCAAACCCAATTTAGGAAGTTGCATATTTGCCTCAAAACAGGCTTGTTTAATGTCTTGATACATGATTAATTATAAGTTGTGAATTGTGAGTTTTGAATACATAAGACTCACAATTCCTTCTATCTCAAAATTCTACTTTTTATTTATTTTATCTTCAAGTCTTCAAATCTTGTGTCTAGCGTCTAAAGTCTATCACTCTAACGTCTTAAAGTCCTCCAGTCCTAAAGTCTAAAGTCTATCAGTCTAACGTCTTAAAGTCCTCCAGTCCTAAAGTCTATCAGTCTAACGTCTTAAAGTCCTCCAGTCCTAAAGTCCCAAAATTAAACTGTCTGCGATTCAACAAAAGCTCCTAAAGCTTCGTATTTTTGATAAAGCTTTGCATACAGCGCAACGTTTTCAGTAATAGGGAAATAAGTTTTATCAAAACCGTTACCCATCGCCGAAACAGCAGTGTTTACATCTGGATGAATGCCCGCCGCAACGGCGGCATACATAGCAGCACCCAAAGCAGGCGCTTGTTCAGAAGTAGCGATTTTAACAGGCATATCTAATACATCAGCAAGCGTTTGCATCACAAAATCAGATTTTTTAGCCACACCACCCATACCTACAATTTGTTTGATGTCAACACCTTCATTTTTAAAACGATCAACAATCGCTTTAGAACCAAAGCAAATAGCCTCGACCATCGCACGGAAAATAGCAGGAGCATCAGAACCCATGCCCAAGCCCATAATGGCACCTTTCAACGCTTGGTTAGCATCAGGTGTTCTTCTACCATTTACCCAGTCTAAGGCAACAACGTTCTTTTCAGAAATTGGTATCGCCGCCGCTGCTTTTGAAAGACTTACAATGATAGAATCTTCAATTTGTTGCTTAATTTCTGGTGCAATATCAGCGTTTTGTACCGACCACATCGTTAGGTTTTTAAACCAAGCCAATAAGTCACCAAAAGCAGATTGTCCTGCTTCTAAGCCCAACATCCCTGGAATAATAGAACCATCTACCTGACCACAAATACCACGAACTAGTTTGTCACCAATTTCGTCAAAAGGAGCAACCATCATATCGCAAGTGGAAGTACCCATTACTTTTACCAACGTAGCAGATTCAATTTCAACACCTACCGCACCAGCGTGTGCATCAAAAGTTCCTACAGAAATGATGGTATCGGTCGTTAAGCCTAATTTATCAGCCCAAGCTTGGCATAAATTGCCCATTGAAACATCGGCTGTATAAGTATCTTCAAATAGTCGTGAACGCAATGCTGCCAAACGACTATCAAATTTTCCCAAATATTCTTCTGAAGGTAAGCCTCCCCACGACTCATGCCACATCGCCTTATGCCCAGCCGCACAACGACTTCTCTTTACAGCATCAACATCATCACTACCAATTAATACAGCAGGAATCCAGTCGCAATGTTCCATCCACGAATAGGCAGATGTTGCAATGCTATCATCTTCACGAGTAATGTGTAAAATTTTTGCCCAAAACCATTCAGATGAATAGATTCCACCTTCAAATTGCGTGTAATCAACCCCACCCCAAGTACGAGAAACCTGATTGATTTCAGCCGCTTCGTTCACCGAAGTATGGTCTTTCCAAAGTACAAACATTGCATTTGGGTTTTCTTCAAACCCCGCTGTTAATGCTAAAGGAGTACCAGTTTTGTCAACCGCAACAGGCGTAGAGCCAGTAGTATCCACTGAAATACCCTTTACTGATGCAGGATTTACCTGTGGTGCTTTTGCTAAACAATCTTTAATGGTGCTTTCTAAGCCTTCAAGATAATCTAAAGGATGTTGGCGGAACTGGTTTTTAGCAGGAATACAATATTTCCCAGCTTTCCATCTTGGATAATAAAAAACAGATTGGCTAATTTCTTTACCGTTTGAAGTATCAATTAATACTGAACGAACAGAGTCTGTTCCATAATCAACACCGATGACGTATTGGTTTTTCATTGGTTAAATAATTTTCGTGTCATCATGACACAATTGTAATAAAAGTTATTAAAAAATATTTATGTAATGGACTGACAAGATGATTGAATAATATCATCAATTTTTCAAATCATTTTACCATTTAAAGTCAGAAATAAAGTTGTGGAAATCGTTGAAATTGTTTTTATATTTTTCGGCGTCAAGTTGGTAAAGCATTGCTTTTTTGGTCGCAGAATTTTCGTTTTTTTCACCTGTATCAATTAATAAACCTGTAGAAATGATTTTTCTGCTAAAATTTCTACGGTCAAGATTCATATCATAAATAGCCTCATACAGTTTTTGTAATTGAGGAATCGTGAATTTTTCAGGTAATAACTCAAAACCAAGTGGATGTAAGGCAGCTTTGTAGCGTAACTGAGAAAGCGCCATATTAACCATTTTGTTATGATCAAAAATTAAATCAGGTTTGTCTTTAAAATTGAACCAATATCCATTCATCGAACGTGATAGTTCAGAGTCGTGGGCATGAATATTAATCAAGGCAAAAAAACTGACAGAAACAGTGCGTTCTACTGGATCACGCGTGATTTCGCCGAAAGCTTGAAGTTGTTCCATGTATACATTTTCAAGCCCAGTTAATTCATTCAATACTCTTTTTGCTCCTTCTTCCAAATCTTCGGTTTCATTCAAAAATCCTCCCATCAACGACCATTTTCCTTTTTCAGGGTCAAAGTTTCGTTTAATCAAGAGTAATTTTAATTCTTCACCATCAAAGCCGAAAATTATGCAGTCGATGGCTAAGAGAATCCTAGTATCATGTGTGTATTTTTGAAGCATTCTTGTTGTATTGAAATAGATTGTGTAAATGTAACACAATTTATTTAATACAACAAATTCTTTTAAAAAGAAAATAATTTCTTAAAGTTAAGAAATTGATTTATAAAAAATTAGGGTTGAAACTTTTTTTTTGTGACCAAAAGAAAATCTCTTCATACATCAATACTGCTAACAAGCACCTGATATATGAAGAGATTTACTATTTAATAACTTTTATTTAAAACTAGCGATTAAACCTTTAGAAATTTTTGATTTTCATCAATGGTTTTATCTTTGGACTGTACAATGAAAAATTTAGAGCCACAGCTAGGGCAATTATAGTATTTTATGTCTGAGAAGTAAGATAGGAATATCTTAATATAAAAAGGTCTCTTTACTCTATCGCAGTGCAAGTTCCCACAGCTAGGACATTTGTTAACAGATGTCTTTCTTAAAAAATAGAACAAAAGAAAGAAAGCCTGTAAAGCCAGTATTGCCAATACTGACAATACAAGCGGATTGTTCAATAAGCTTGTCATAATTTATCGTGTGTGTTAATGGTTTGGAAAATGAATTCAACGTTCAAATCCCAAGTAAAAAAGTTTAAATATAAATGGTTAGTTATACAAAAATAAAATATAATAAATTAACTTATGATATCTTTATAGTAGTTTTTAAGGATATTAAAAATTACAAACTAGACGCAAATTTGTCTAAAAATCAAAGGTTTATACTCAACTTATCTTAAGTTAATTATTACCTTTTCATAATTGTACTTCTGCTAATTTCAATATTTTTTTTAAAATTACAATATCGAAATGCTTAAATTTTGGCTTTTAAGCCTTAAAATGACCAAAAATTTATTAGCTGGTATCTTTTTTCAATAATTAGATTTATGATATATTAATATATCTTGAATATATATTAATATATTAGTGTTAATTGAACACGATTTTACGTAGAAGTTTTTAGTAGAAAGATTAAAGGACAAAAATAACCCGATAAATTGTATATCAGGTTAAGAAATTAATAAGAATAAATACTTAGTTGGGTGAGGGTAGAAAAATGCTGACAGGAGAAGATATAAAATGCCTTATTCTTTAAAACAATAATTTAACTTTTCTAAGAAATCAATAATATTATTCTAAATGAAATTCGAAAGATTCTTTAGTGATATTTTCAGATGAATAAACTGCTGTAATAGTCGAAGCTAAAAAGTTTGTTAAAAAATTAATAGCGACATCATTGTCGGCAGGAAGTTCCAGAAAAAAATTAACATTGCTTTCAGTAGGCTTTTTCCAGCCGATTTCATTTAGTTTATTTAATTGGTCGTTCGACAGCTTACTTGCTTGAGGTAAATATTGATTGGACACAGCCTCACAAAACACATCTTCTGCACCTTTTGAACTAGCAGCTTGAATATAATAATCTTTAGTAATGTTGATTACAAAGTAATTGCTATCGCCTCCTTCTTTAAGTATTTTATTAATGGCTGTTTTGATAAGTGATTGATTCATGCGGATGGTTTTTTTGCAAAGGTAAAGCGAATACAATAAAAAACGTCAAAGATTTTTCTTTCCTAGAAAACCTTTGACGTTTTTTATTGATAACAAATTTATCCGCTAATTTTTAGGTTTGTTTTTAGCATCTATAATAGCACCTGTACCAGCACCCACGCCAGCACCAATAACTCCACCGATTAATGCACCTTTCAAAGGCTTATTATTTCTAGAAATAACAGCACCTGACACAGCACCCACACCCGCACCAATCAATGCTCCTTTAACAGCACCACTCATTTTTTTCTTTTTCACAACTGTTGAAGAACTAGTAGTACTCACGCTCTCAGTGGTAGTTTTTTGTCCTCCTGCTGAAACCTTGCTTGATACGCTTTTTGTGCTTTTTAATTCAGTCACATATTTTATAGAATCAATGCTTGCTTGTTTAGCGGCCTGAATTTTCATAGAATCAATAGCCATTTGCTTAGCTAGTTTAAGCGCCTCCACATTTTGTATCGAATCGATAGCCATTTGTTTGGCTTGCTCTATTTCTGTTTTAGAGGTTGAATTACACGAAACCATCATAAATAAAGCAGATAGAATAATTAGTACCTTTTTCATAAATATAAATTGTTTGATTTTAATATACTAAAACCCTTGAAAAAAGTGTTCCATTTAGATTAATGCTCAACTGTGGAAAAAAATCTACACTAAAATGGAGAAATCCCACAAAGCAGTATTAGATTTTTAATAAGGTACATTTAACAAATTGTATACAGCTAAATGAATATTTGTTTGACCAACAGTGAGGAAGAATTGAAAGAATGATTGAGAGAATAGCGAGGAGATTAAAACTTATTATCATAAAAGTATCGTTATCTAATTGTAAACTTAACACACCAGATAAATTTTTTATTTATTCCATTTTTGATTAAAAGAATAATTATCATAAATTTAAAAATAAACATTTTAATTTATGAATAAGC
Source organism: Arcicella sp. GW821-FHT09D11 (assembly GCF_059416265.1). NCBI lineage: Bacteria > Pseudomonadati > Bacteroidota > Cytophagia > Cytophagales > Flectobacillaceae > Arcicella > Arcicella sp. GW821-FHT09D11. The sequence goes on from NZ_JBWKOV010000005.1 coordinate 62,673, forward strand.
GTATACATTCAATTGACTTTATGAGAGGTTTAGTAATGGTAATTATGGCGTTAGATCACGTTAGGGATTTAATGCACGTAGATGCTATTACTCAGAACCCAACAGATTTGGTGACAACTACTCCGTTGCTGTTTTTTACTCGATTTATCACTCATTTTTGTGCTCCCACCTTTGTTTTTTTATCTGGCACTTCGGTGTATATTTCTCTTAAGAACAAAGAAAATATTGGACAAACCCAATGGTTTTTACTTAGCCGAGGGCTATGGTTAATATTATTGGAATACACTATCGTAAACTTTGGAATTTGGTTTGATGTCAATTTTGGAATTATATTATCACAAGTAATTGCAGCCATTGGTTTTGGGTTTGTATTGTTAGCTATTTTAGTGAGGCTACCAGCCAAGGTACTTGGGATATTAGGCTTATTGATTATACTAACGCATGATTTAATAACGCCACTGCCTTCCGCTATCCAAAATCCTGATTTAAAGTTTGTTGCCACTTATCTTTTTGCGTTAAATGCATTTCCATTGATGCCAGATTTTACCTTTGTGGTTTCATATCCAATTATTCCTTGGTTTGGAATTATGCTAGTGGGCTATGCAGCAGGACTTATTTTTGATTTTCCTCTCCAAAAAAGGAAAAGAACTTTATTGGTAATAGGCGCATCAATGCTTGTAATTTTTGCGGTAGTGAGATACAGCAATTTATATGGAGATTTGAGCAAATGGTCAGTACAGAAAAATCCTACCTATACTTTCCTATCGTTTATCAATGTAAGCAAATACCCTCCTTCATTTTTATACACCTTTCTTACGTTGGGGGTAATGATAGTGGTGCTTTCTTATGTTGGGGGACTAAAGGGTAAGTTTGTGAAAATTATTTCAGTTTATGGTAAAGTACCTTTGTTTTACTACCTCATTCACTGGTATCTAATCCATGGGTTGATGATAGCTTTGTTATTTATACAAGGTTTTACGTGGGAAGAGTTGAATTTTGCAACCTTCACTTTTGGAAGACCAACAGGAAAATCGGGACTTGATTTATCAGGCATTTATTTGGTATGGATAAGTGTAGTTATTGTAATGTATCCTCTTTGTGAATGGTACGGCAATTACAAAATGGATAATTCAGACAAGAAGTGGCTTCGTTATTTATAAAAATTATAAGGGATAAAATCATCATGATTTTATCCCTTATAGTTTAATGTTTAATTTGTCGAATTATCCTTGTTTTTTATCCTTTTGGCATCTTTCAGGCTTTTGTTCAACATCCATTCAATTTGCCCATTCACGCTTCTGAATTCATCTGCCGCCCATTTTTCAATGGCTTTCATCATTTCAGCATCTATTCGCAAGGCAAAAGATTTTTTTTCAGCCATAACTTATTGATTTAAAGTGCCTGTATTAATTACAGGCTTGGTTTCGCTGTCGCCACATAACACCACCATCAAATTACTTACCATCGTAGCTTTCTTATCTTCATCAAAAGTAATGATATTTTTAGCACTTAATAAGGTTAACGCACTTTCTACCATACCAACAGCCCCTTCTACAATTTTATGACGTGCCGCCACGACAGCAGAAGCTTGTTGACGTCTTAACATTGAATGTGCAATTTCAGGAGCATAAGCTAAATAGGCAATTCTAGCCTCTATTACTTTGATACCTGCAATTTCTAATCTCTCCGTTACTTCGTTTTCAAGGGCATTATTGATGTCATCAAAGTTGGTACTCAACGTTATTGTTGCCATTTCGTCCTCAAAATGATCGTAAGGGAAAGAGCCTGCTAATTTTCTAACAGCCGAATCTGTTTGAATTTTAATAAAGCTAGTATAGTTATCGACATCAAAAATAGCTTTAAAGGTGTCTTCTACCTTCCACACTAAAATAACACTTATTAGAATGGGATTACCCATTTTATCATTCACTTTTACCTTGTCGCTTTCAAAGTTTCGAGCTTTCATGGACAAACTTGTACGAGCATAAAAGGGGTTAATCCAAAATAAACCATTTTGCTTAATTGTTCCTTTATAATTACCAAACAGCAAAAGTACCTTAGCAGTGTTCGGACTAATAATAATAAAACCTTTTGCTATCAATAAAAGTAAAATACAAGCCAGAGTAGCATCGAATGGATGTTTGTAAACAATTCCGAAAATCAAGAACCCAAAACTTAATAATAAAACAAAAAGGGCAACGTATCCATTAAATGGATTAATATTTTTTTCAGTGTTCATAGAAGTAATTATTTTGATATTAAAATGATATCACAATAATAGTATAATTTTTATTTACAAATGGTTGTTATCGTATTAAATATCAAGAAAATAGTATGAGTGGTTGATAGCATAGATTAATGTAGGGATACAAAAAAACCTTCAAGATTCTTGAAGGTTTTTAATGAATTTTTTTGATTTATTTGTAATCAAAATCTTCGACAACACAGTTTCTGACCCATGACTACTTATTTACTTAACCAAATATTTCGAACTTACCCAGCCTTCTATATCATTTAGCCCATGAACGGTGTCTAATACTTCTACAAAACTCCACGTTCCTTCACGTTTCAATACAGTTACTTTTGTATTGGTAGGTAGCATATCTGTAATGGTTTCAAACTGTGTTCCTGCTCCTTTCCGTATATTTACATTAGTACTCGTCTTATACAAATCCAAAGTAGCATCTTTACGGCCCATTGCTTTGGATTTAAAGCTTGCCATTGGAAAAGCGGGACCTGGGTCGCTTTTTCTAAAAGGAGCAATGTCTTCATGACCTATTACATCTTTTAACTGATAAGTTTTTACTAGCAAAGTCGCAACATCTATTGCTACTGACAATTGTTTTTCTGAATATTCTTGCCATCCATTTTCAGACGTTTCATTTTTATGCTTGGCAATAATTACATCATCGTCAGCTACAGTGGTTTTATCTACGGGACAAACCCATTTACCTCCTTGTTTGGCTAACTTACCACCGTTTACCAACTCGATGCCTATTGAATAACTATTTAGTCCGTTCAAGCCATTCCATTGACTTACACCAGCATGCCAAGTGATGATATTAAAAGGGGCAAACTGCGTAATCGTACCGTCTCTATCAATCACCAAATGAGCAGAAGCCTTGGCTGTAGGATTCAGAAACCAAGCAATAGAGCCCGAAGCTTTAGTAGCTGCGGTATAATGCATCACCAAATAAGAAGGAGTGTATTTTCCTGCTTTGTTAGGAGTAGGACGATAGCTTACCTGCTTACCATCATCAGTATAAAGTAAATGACTTAGAATTTTCATAATCGTGCCAGTTTTGAGAAAAGGGTTTTTAAATAATTATTGATTTAGGAAGGTATTATAAGATGTTTGTCATTGATTATCAATGATTTAATTTTGAGTAAAACTATATATTTATCGTAATCAGGTCAAATAAAATAGAGATTTTTGCTCCTAATTTTTATTAAGCGGTAGTTCTGTATCCTCCCTTGCAAAATTTGATACGGGTATGTAGAACTGTTGAGAAGAAATAATTAGGAAAATAGGAGAGGGGAGAAAAAAAACAGCTTGATGAATCGTATGACACAAATTCATCAAGCTGTTAAGTCGTAAATGTAAAATGAACGATGTTAACGTATATCCATATTTTGAACCGCAGCGATGAAAAGCTATTAACTCATCACTCTCAGTTTTTACTTAATTCAATATATAACGTTCAATGACCTCAGCCACTCCATTATCATTGTTCGATGCTACAATCACATCAGCTTTATGGCGAATCTCAGGCGTTACATTATCAACCCACACACCTAGTCCAGCGTATTCAATCATTGATAAATCATTGTTAGCATTACCCACCGCTATGATTTCATCAGCATGAATATTCAGTCTTTCAGCCAATCTTGCTAAACTAGCGGCCTTGTCGATACCTTTCTGCATGATTTCTAAGAAAAAAGGCTTAGAAGTCGTGATACTTTTATGATTAATTTGGGCTTTTAATTTTGTACCTACACTCGCCAAGTATTCAGGTTCTTCAAGCATAAGGCATTTTACAGAAGGAGCGGTGATAGCCTCCTTAAAATTGGCTACTTTACGCAGGGGCATTCCAGTAAGGCGAGCTTCTAAGTCGATATATTCCGATTCTGATTCCGTAATAATTGCCCCATCGTGATATGCTAAAATGTGTACATTATTTTCCACACTAAAGTCATATAGCTCATGAATATGCTCGGTACTAATGCTTTGCTCGAATAATACTTCATTATTCGTCATATCTGTAATCACCCCACCATTATAAGACAATATATAAGAACCATAGGTATCTAAAGATAAATCTTTGGCATAAGTTGTCATCGCAGGAGTGGGTCTGCCAGAAGCTAAAACCACATAAACACCCTTTTCTTGGGCTTTTAGAATCATCTCTTTATTCTTATCAGAAATCAGATGTTCATCAGAAAGTAGGGTGTCGTCCATATCTAACACCAGCATTTTATATTTCATTTGTAAGGATTTTTCTGCAAATTACAACGCAAGTACTTATGAGCTTACATTATCTAAAAAAGTTTATATAGTTTCCTGACATTAAGTAATATGCAAGAAACACTGGCATTCAATTTTAGTGTTTAATAGTTATCAATAAGTTATATCAAGTAATGAGTTAAAGTGATTAATCACTAAATCACTCATTCGCTAACTCACTCAATTATTTTAAACAAACATGAAAAACTCAATTTATCTATTTTTGATTGGTACAATACTATTTACATCATGTGGCAATAATGCTGAAGTACAAGCCCTCAAACAAGAAAATGCTGTGCTATCTGAACAGTTAAAAGCGATGAAAGCGAACGGTTTTGCCAATGCTCCCAAGTATATCTTAAAGATTCGGTTGAAGCAATCCCATTTTTCGCTAAGTATCAAGAAGCACATCAAAGATGCTGTCAATGCAGTAGAGTTTGAATTGCCCGTAGATAAAGAGTTTTTTGATTCTGTTTCTGAAGGTACAGAACTAGTGGATAAATTTAGATTTGGCTCATTTGTTTTATATGGTAGCTTTGGTGATTGGGAAATGACTGTGAAGGAGAAAGAAGTTAGGGAAGTAAAACCTTAGGTTTTATATTTTCCTCCATAAAACTCATTACATTTTGTTACATTGTATGTAAAAACAACGAAATTTGCCTTCAAATTTAAAAATCCCTGATGCGCAAATATTCTATTATTATTCCTGTTTATAATCGTCCTTATGAAGTAGAGGAGTTACTCCAGTGTTTGGTTAAGCAAACATATACTCATTTTGAAGTAGTGATTGTTGAAGATGGTTCGGTTACTAAATGTGAGGAGGTTGTAAAAACGTTTAAAGAAAAGCTAGATATTCATTATTATTACCAACAAAATACTGGACAAGGCTTTGCTCGGAATACTGGTTTTAGTAAAGCCACAGGCGAATATTTTATCATTCTGGATTCAGATGCATTGATTGAAAATGATTACTTATCAATCGTTGAAAACCAATTAAATACTGAATATTTAGATCTCTATGGTGGACCCGACCGTGACCATCCGAATTTTACGCCCATTCAAAAAGCCATTAGTTATTCTATGACTTCTATTTTTACTACCGGAGGAATCCGTGGAAGTAAAAAGAATTTAGGAGGTACTTTTCATCCACGAAGTTTTAACATGGGACTTTCGAGAGAGGTCTATGAAAAAACAAAAGGCTTTATCATCACCCGAATGGGTGAAGATATCGAGTTTAGTATCAGGGCTATTTCGCTAGGCTTTAAGTCTGGTCTGATTTCAGAGGCTTTTATATATCATAAACGAAGAACCAGTTTTGTTCAATTCTACCGTCAGCTTAGATTTTTCGGTAAAGCCCGCATCAATATCAGCCGATATTTCCCTAAAGAATTAAAACTAGTACATACTTTCCCGATGGCTTTTACACTGGGTTGCTTCTCGATACCATTGTGGTATTTTATTTTTACGCCTTTCTTTTACTTAGGAGTCATAATTTTAGGCATTTATATATTGCTTAACTTTCTTGATTCAACGATTAAGAATAAAAGTATTGAAGTAGGCTTACTTAGTATTATTGCCGTATTTGTACAGCTAATAGGCTATGGAGTAGGTTTTATGAGCGAAGGTTGGAAAAAACTCTTTGAAGATAAAGGCTTTAAACAAACAGGCGAACAAATAGAGTATCCCTCATAAGAAAGATTTGTGAATGATGTTTTATATTTTACATAGACTATCAAATAAAAATTCCAAGTTGAATTTTCAACTTGGAATTTTTATTTATTGTTAACTCATTGCTCATAGCTCAAAACTGATAGCTAACAGCTACTAATAATATTGCTCGATAGCTAAATAATTTTGAACATAATCATTCACGCCCTCTTCTAATGTTGTAAAGTTTTTATCATATCCTATTGATTGAAGTTTCGACATATTTGCTTCTGTAAAATATTGATATTTATCTCTAATATCTTCAGGAGTATCTATAAATGAAATATTTTCAGGAACATCCAAGGCTTTGAATGTATTTTTAACCAAATCTAAGAAAGTACGTGCATTGCCAGAGCCAAGGTTATAAACGCCAGAATTACGACGATGGTGCATCAAATAAATACATACTTCTACAACGTCTTTTACATATACAAAATCGCGCATTTGCTCTCCATCCTTATAGTTTTCATTATGCGATTTGAATAATTTCATCATACCAGTATTTTTAATCTGGTTGAAGGTATGCCAAATAACAGAAGCCATGCGACCTTTATGAAATTCATTTGGTCCATACACATTGAAGAACTTCAACCCAGCCCAAAAGAATGGTTGTTCTTCCTGTTTTAAAGCCCAAATGTCAAAATCATTCTTAGATTCTCCATAAGGATTCAAAGGCTTTAATTGAGGAATTAAAGACTCATTGTCATCATAACCTAATTCACCTAATCCATAAGTAGCTGCTGATGAGGCATATACTAAAGGGATTTGATAGTCATGACATTTCTTCCAGATTTTCTTTGAGTAGTTTAAATTCAATTTGTTGAAAATATCAACATTGAATTCAGTAGTATCTGTTCTCGCACCGATGTGAAAACAAAACTCAACTTCCTGATAATTTGCGTCTAGCCATTCAAAAAAGTGTTCTCTGTCCACTCTTTCTTGAATTTTTTTACCATCAAGATTTTTATTTTTCTGTTCATCAGAAAAATCATCAACGGCGATGATATAATTGAAATTATCTTGATTCAAACGCTGAATCAGGCAACTTCCAATAAATCCTGCGGCACCCGTAACAATAATCATAGAGTAGCAATTATAATAATTGTATTTATACGTGTTAGGTAAATTTAAAAAACTATCAAAATTAAAATTAAGTTTCCATTTAAACTATACACAGATTTTGGAAAAAATATAATCTTTCCAAGATTTGTGTGAGTTTTTTACTTTTATAATTAAGTTCTTTACTGAATTTGTTCAAAAACGATAAGTAAAAATGCTTAATATTAGAAATTGAATTTATTCAGGAAAGCGGGATATTCGCACAATTAATTTTTTTGAGAATAAATTCATCGTAATTTTGCGGACTATTCATATTTATAGGTATCTATTGCTATTGTTTTCCCAAGGATACCTTCACTTGTAAACACTGAAAACAATGGTTTATGTAAGTCGTAAAGAGTATTTTAATGCAGCACACAGGTTGTACAACCTGAGCTGGTCTGAGGAAAAGAATCGTGAAGTTTTTGGTCCTTGTGCTAATGTAAACTGGCACGGTCATAATTTTGAATTGATTGTTACCGTAAAAGGCAAACCCGACCTTGATACTGGTTTTGTAATTGATTTAAAGGTGTTAGGAGATATCATCAAACAAGAAGTCATAGAGAAAGTTGATCATAAAAATCTTAATCTTGATGTAGATTTTATGCAAGGCAAAATGGCAAGTTGTGAAATTTTTGTCATGGAGATTTGGAAAATATTAGCCCCTAAAATTTTAGAAGCTTCGTCTACTGCTAAATTGTATAGCTTAAAATTGTACGAAACTCAAAAGAATTTTGTAGAATATTTTGGTGAAGAATAACGCTTATTTTGAATGTCGGATTTAAAGATGTAGGTATTAATAGCATACCAAAAATATTCAGGAATCCGAAATCTGCAATCCAAAATCAAATGAAATATTATATCATCGCTGGTGAACGTTCGGGAGATTTACACGGCTCGAATTTGATTAAAGGTATTCGTAAACATGACAATGATGCTGAAATCCGAGCTTGGGGAGGTGATATGATGCAGGCCGCTGGGGCAGAAATTGTAAAACATTACAAAGACCTTGCCTTTATGGGATTTTTCGAGGTCGTAAAAAATCTTCCTACGATTATTGGCTTCTTTAATTTTTGTAAAAAAGATATTATAGCTTTTCAGCCCGATGTGGTTATCTTGATTGATTACGCAGGTTTTAATATGCGTGTTGCCAAATTTGCTAAATTAAAAGGCATCAAGACATTCTATTATATTTCGCCAAAGGTATGGGCTTGGAATCAGTCGCGCGCCTTGAACCTGAAAAAGTATGTAGATAAATTATTCGTCATTTTCCCTTTTGAAAAAGACTTTTTCAAAAAGTATGATTATGATGTGGATTATGTAGGAAACCCGTTGTTTGATGCCATTGCCGACTTTCAGCCTGCGAAAGATTTTAGAAAAGAAGCACGACTAGGACAGAAACCTATCATCGCTTTGTTGCCAGGCAGTAGAAAGCAAGAGATTGAAGGAATGTTATCGGTAATGCTTACACAAGTATATTTATTCCCTGATTATCAATTTGTTATTGGTGCGGTGTCTAATTTACCTAAAGAGTTGTATGCTCGTTGGCAATCTATTTTTCCTGTAAAAATTGTCGTTGATGATGCCTATAATCTGTTATCAGTAGCTGATGCCGCTTTGGTTACTTCTGGCACTGCAACGCTTGAAACCGCTTTGTTTAATATTCCCCAAGTAGTTTGTTATCGTGGCGGTTGGGCAGCCTATCAGGTATATAAACGAGTGATTAGGGTACCATTTGTTTCGTTAGTAAATTTAATTGCAGGACGAAAAGTAGTGACGGAATTACTTCAATATGATTTGACCAAAGAAAACCTACAGGCTGAATTGACAAAAATAACGGTTAATAAAGAAAGCCGAGAAGAACAATTAAAAGGTTATGAAGAAATTAGAAATTTACTCGGCACCAAAGGAGCTTCTGAAAAAGCAGGTGCTTTGATGGTAAATTATTTAAAACAACCGCAAGAGTTATAATAAAAAGGCTTCACTTGGTGAAGCCTTTTTTGTTAATATTTTAAGTAATTACCTATCCAGCTTTTTTTATACCCACCAATCTTATCAAAAAACAAAGCAATTTGCTTTAAATCGGCATGGGAGTCAGCCGTTGTATAAAAAGGCTCGCTGATAACAATTGCTTTGATGGAATAATCAAAACCAATCATTACAATGGGTATGTCAGCGTTTTTAGCGATAAAGTAAAAGCCCATTTTTAATTTATCAACATCTTTTCTCGTTCCCTCAGGCGCAATCACAAGGTGTAATTCTTCTTTTGAATTATATAAAGTAGTAACAGCTTTCACGACCTGATTATTGCTTGAACGATCTACGGGATAGCCACCCAGCCAATAAAACATCCAGCCAAATGGCCCTTCAAATAATTCTTTTTTCCCAAGAAAACCCATTTTTACACCAATAGCAGCTCTAGCACCAATTCCCACAGGGAAATCGACTGATTTTGCGTGTGGAGCTACAATCAAAATACTTTTTTTGATATATTTTGGAAATTCGCCAACAAGTTTCCAACCTGCTAACTTGAAAAGGAATTTGAATAAAAAATTAAACATTTTAATGAGAATTGAAAATTAAGTTTTGTGTAACAGACTTTCGTTTTTCTTACTGAAATTAACTGATTCAATATCGATAGTCAATTATTTAGCAGAAAAATCAATTTGCATAAATGGGTATGGCGTGAAACAAAGGATAAAGATAAGTAATGATAGCCACCCTAATAAATGTCGTTTGAAATCTAAAGGTTCATCTATTTCTACTTCTGGATGATATATCCCCAAAAATCTGCCTAGTAAAAACAAAAAAGGAAAGAAACCTGAAAATCCTTGAATGCTTGCCAAAGACGGAATATAACTCAATATAAATTGTGCAACGATAACGCTTAAGCTTAATACCCATGAGGTAAGTTGGTTTTCTGAGATTCTTGAAAAACAAATTCTCAAAAATAATACATATCCCAACAGCCATGTAAAGAAATCAGATTCAGATTTATAGTATCCTGTTGTCCCTATATTTTTAATGTCGGCAATGGTAAACATTCCATATCCAGCAAAAAAAGCAAACCCAATAAAAATAATCGGAGAGATAATATTAAATTTCTTTTTGCCTATTAACCCGTAAAGAATATGCCCGCCGTCTAATTGACCAATTGGGAATAAATTGAGGGCTGTAAAAAACAATGCTAAATATCCTGCCCAAATCAACGGATAGTGCATGATTTCAAAATTGGGAGGTAAAAGAGCAGGGTCTGCTACGTAGTTTTTAAAGAATTTGAATAATAGATTATCCCCCAATACTAATTGGTTATTCATAAATTTAGGGATTTTCATTACCTCTGTAGGATAATTTCTCCCAAACTGTTGATAATCAGGATGTACAGTGAAAATATGTTCAAAGGGAGGCAAATGAGTAAACCCATAATATAACACGCCTAAGGCAACAACAAAACCCGCTAAAGGGCCAGCAATGCCAATATCGAAATATTGTTTTCTTGAACGTGTTTTCCCAGTGATGCGAATGACAGCTCCCAATGTTCCAATACCTATGTCCGTTAGAACACTCAACCACATTGGAATATAATAGGGGAGGGAAGTTTTGATATTATAATACCTTGCCGTAAAATAATGTCCAAATTCGTGGCAAGTGAGGAATGCTAAAAATGGAATAGAGAATTGAAAGCCTTGCCAAAAGTCTTCAGGAAAATGTAGAAGATAAGGTTCGGGAAAAAAGAAAAAAGCCTTGGCAGTCATTGCTTCTGCACCTGCCAAGGTTGTTGTTATTAAAGTAACGATGAAAAGAACCGCTTGGATAATCTCTGTTTTATACTTCATTTGAAAATAAATCTAAAATCGTAAATTCTTGAGGAACAATTTGCTTTGTTTGAATCCCTATCGCAGCCGCTCCTTCTAAGTTTACTAACAGGTCATCCAAGAATAAGGTTTCAGAAGCTATCAGATTAGCATGACTTAACACCGCTTCGTAGATGTCCACTTCAGGTTTTAGCTTTTCCATTTCATACGAAAGAAAAACATGGTGAAAAATATCACTAAAACGCTTGATGCCTGTAGCGCGCTCTAAAATTCTTTCTACTTCCAAAAAATGAATATTGCTGGTATTAGAAAGAATATAAATTTGATATTTTGTCGCTAATTTTTTGAGGAGTTCAATCCTTGCAGGGTCAATATCCATCAATAATGCACAAAATGCCTTATCAATATCTTCGTCACTGGCCGTGATTTTTAACTCTTCTCTAATTTCTGCCCTGAATTCAGCATCGCTTAGATGTCCTTTTTCGTATCTAGACCAAATTTGCTTTTCTTTCAAAATTCTTTCACTTTCTTTCCAGTTTACATTTTCTGAAATCTCTGTAAAAGCCTTAAATGTTCTTTCAAAGTCAATATCTATGATTACGTTTCCTAAGTCGAAGATGATATTTTTCACTGATTATATACACCCATGTTGCCAAATTTCTCAATTCTTTGATTGATTCTTTCGGCAGGGCTAATGTTTTGAAGTTCAGAAATCGTTTTAAGTATCACGTCTTTTACAGTTTGACTGATTGTCGGATAGTCAAGATGTGCACCGCCTAATGGTTCTGGAATAATGCCATCTACTAAACCATTATTCAACATATCCGTAGCCGTTGGTTTCAATGCTTCGGCTGCTTGCTCTTTAAAATTCCATGTTCTCCATAAAATAGTTGAACAGTTTTCTGGAGAAATTACAGAATACCATGAGTTTTCGAGCATCAACACTCTATCACCAATCGCAATCCCTAAAGCCCCACCAGAAGCACCTTCGCCAATGATGATACAGATGACAGGTACCTTTAGCATAAACATATCACGAATGTTTCTAGCAATGGCTTCTCCTTGTCCGCGTTCTTCTGCCTCTAAGCCGGGAAATGCACCAGGTGTATCAATCAAAGTAACGATTGGTTTGCCGAATTTCTCTGCCATTTTCATTAAGCGTAACGCTTTACGATAGCCCTCTGGGTTTGGCATTCCAAAATTACGTAATTGGCGTTGCTTAGTATTTTTCCCTTTTTGCTGACCAATGAACATAATTGTTTGGTCTCCAATTTTACCAAAACCACCCACCATCGCTTTATCATCACCTACATTTCTATCTCCGAAAATCTCGATAAACTCATCACAGATATTTTCGATATAGTCTAACGTATAAGGGCGTTCAGGATGACGAGAAAGTTGAACTCTTTGCCAGCGAGTTAGATTAGTAAATGTTTCTCTTTTTAGCTCTTCGATGTTGGCTTCCAACTGTGAGGCCGCTAAAGACACATCTACATTATTATCAATTGCCAATTTTTTCATTTCAGCTAACTTAGCTTCAAGCTCGGCAATAGGTTTTTCAAAATCTAGTAAAGTACGCATATTTAGTTTTTTACGGTTATTAAATTATCCGTTGACTATTTTAGAAAGGTAAAATTCAGCGAATAAAACTGAAGTTTTAAAAATATTCACGCAAAATTAGACAAATATCAACCTAAAAGAAAAGACTGACCAAATTTTTGAGATTTGACCAGCCTTTTAATCTATTATAAAATATATTCTTGTCCCATTTCTGGAATTTCAATATTTGAATATCCTTCGTCTTCAAGCAAAGTCTTGAAAGTATTCATACTATCTTCTTCTCCATGAATTAAAAATACTTTTTTAAGCTTTTTAGGAGATTGTTTCTTGACAAAATTTACTAAATCCTGTTGGTCTCCATGACCCGAGAAAATATCAATTTTTTCAACATTTGCTAAAACTTGATATTCTACATCTTTGATTTTCAGCGACTTCTGTCCGTTCATCAAGCGCCATCCCAATGTTCCTTCAGATGAATAGCCTACCAACAGAATAGTACAATATACATTGTTGATATTGGCAGCAATGTGTTGTTCTACTCGCCCTCCAGAAATCATTCCCGAAGCTGAAATAATAATACAAGGCTCAGCATAATTAGAAATAGCCTTACTTGATTTTTCGCTTTGAATATATTGTAAATTTTCAAAATCAAATAAAGAATCATTTTCCTCATAAAAATCTCTGGCTTGTTTATTCAGCTGTTTGATATTTTTTTGATAAACCTTGGTAGAGGCATACGCTAAAGGGCTATCACTGAATACTTTAATAGGCGTAAATCCTTTCTCAGAATATAGTCTATTCAACGTATAAAGCAATGCTTGCGTTCTACCGATAGAAAAAGCAGGAATGATTAATCTGCCCGGAATATCAATACAAGTACGCTGGATAATTTCAGCTAAGGCTTCTTCGGGTGTTTTTTTGTCTTCATGTAATCTCCCCCCATAAGTAGTTTCGCATAATAAGTAATCAACCTCTGGAATTTCAGTAGAAGGGTCTATATGCAGAGGATAGTCTTTTCTGCCGATATCACCAGAAAAACAGATACTTTTCGTCTCACCATTTTCTTGTACTTCAATAATAATATGAGCCGCACCCAATAAATGCCCAGCAGGAATAAACGTTACCCAAGCATTATCGGCGATTCTGAATCGTCTGTGAAATTGAAGTGTAACAAAGTTACTCATGGCATCTTCAACGTCTTTCTGTAAATATAAATCGCCCTTGATGAGCAACCTATCCATCTTCTTTTTCTTCTTTTTGCTATCTCCTTCTGCTTGTTTTACTTTTTTTAAGTTCAGATTGGCTGCATCATACAACAAAAGGCTTGTCAAATCGGCGGTTGAAGAAGTACAAAGTACTTGCCCTTCATAACCTTCACGATACAACATGGGGATATTTCCAGAATGGTCTATATGTGCGTGTGTAAGAAGAACTAAATTTATTTGCGAGGCCTCGAATGGAAAAAATGCTTTATTACTTACTGGTTGTGAATAATCAACTTCGCGACCCATATTTCTTCCACAATCAATCAGAATCTTAAATTCATCATCTAGTTCAAGTAAATACATACTACCCGTCACCTGCCTCGTAGCTCCCCAAAAAGTTAATTTCATTCTATGTATTTTATGTTTTAAATCCTAGTTGGTAATTAGTGTAATTCACAAAGATACCAAAAAGAGCTTCAATTCAAATAGGTGAATTTCCTGAAAAATAGAAAATATCCAGAAAGTATTTGTCTGTCTGGACTTTATCCCCCAAAATTTTGCGTGATTCTGCTGAAAGGACTATTCTGTGATTTATAAGGATTTTTACTTAATCTGATTGCACAGCCCATCACTTTATAATTCTTATTGAGCAAATTAGCACGGTGCCCAGGCGAATCCATCCATTCATTTACAATATTAGTCGCCAACTCTTTATAAGTTTGCATGGTTAATGTTTTTTCTGTTTTACAATCAATGTATTGAAAATCACCTCCCTTTCTTTTAGGTTCAATAAGACAAAACATATCGTCTTTCGATTGAATAATATCAAACTCGGCAATATTTTCAGCCATTTGTGAAAACTCACTAGTTTTATTCATGATTCTTTTGGCAAAAGTTCTGTTGCTTCTGCTAGAAGGGTCTTCGTGGCTATAAAAATTCTTATTAATCATTGCTTCTGAATGTTCAGATGCTACTTGATGTAGTACAGAAGAATGAGAAAAGAGTGGGAGATGATATTTCTTTCGCTGTAAATTACTTATATGAAATAGCGTAGCATCAAGTAATTCTTCATTGGGATTTCTAGCATCAATGGGTTGATTGACTGTTGCTGAGCTTAAGAAATCATTTGGATTGACTTCATAAAGAGAAGATTCTGTTTGAAAAGAAGTGCTTACAACACAGAATAATATTAAAAATAGATACTTCATACGTTTTTTTATTTATAAAACGTATGAAGTATCTACTATAGTTTATTTAGCAAAATCTGTAGCTAATTTATTTAATGTTGCGTCAGTAACTTTTCCAGAAGTGATTACGGTACGATAGCGAAAAGTAACAGATTGTTTCGGTGCCAACGTATAGTTCAACTCTTTCTTTTCTTTACTGAAAACTTTCTCTCCTAATGGATTTGCCGCAAAAAGACCATAGCCACGTGCATGCCAAAATGTAGGATAGTTTACATTTTTAGGGTGGTCGATGATGGCAATAGAAATATCTTCATCTTTGATTTTACCAGCTAAATTTGTCCACTTACCTCTAGTACTCCAAACGTTCTCGCCTTCAATTCCTTCACTGCTTCTATAATTACCCGTAATGCCTGTGTTATCCAATTTATCCACTTTCGTTTCAATACCACTTGCATCTACAAAAACATCAGGTTTGTCAGAAGGGTGTTCTAATTCACGCGCAACTCTGATGGCAAAAAAGCCATCTTTTACATCTTTAAAAACAACTTCTTGGTCTTGAGCAGTCAATGTTGTAATTCTGTCAATAATGCGTTGGTTACCTTTTGCATGAAAAACATAGGTTGTTTTTTCTTTCAAAAGCGTAGCACCCTTTCCATCTGTATCAATCCAGTCGGCTGTTACAGATAAATTTGCTTTGCCCGCTCCGCCTTTGCTTGATACAATACCAGTATGCTTAATAGTCCCATATTTCGAACGGTCTTTAATAGCGGTAGAATTGTTCCAGAAATCAAATCCATTGACAGATTCATAATTAAGCCACATCCCTACATGGTGTGGATGGTCAACTCTTTCTCCGGGACGGGTAGCAAAAGGATATCCACGCGTAATAGTAGTTCCTTTTGAAGTAAGGATTGGGAACAATACGGGTTTTTTTAGAATGGCATCGCTTGGATAGAAGTAAGCTGTAAAAGGTTTATCGTCCACTAATACATCTACTTTGTTTTCATTTTCTTTAACAACAAGTTTGATTTGATCTTTTTTTTGTTGAGCCATTGCGAAATTATAGCCAAATAAAAGTGTACAAAGCAATAAAAAGTTTTTTTTCATTAGTATTTTGTTTGAGATTTTTACCATTAAAATTGTGTTTACATATTCAAAGCATAAAAGTCATTTTTTATACTTGTCAACCTTTAAATTTCCTGTTTTTTCATGGCCAGATTCAGCCAATACAATACACCGATAAATATAATAATTTCGAAAAAGTATTCCATTGTAAAGCGTATCTCAGAGAAATCCTTGAATTGAAGAAATGGTTTACCAATTCTAAACCATAACGAAGGCTGGAAAGAAGCAATGAATTGTATCAGGAAAGTAATGACGATAAATCTTTTACGATTAAAAAAGTTAAAGCCAAAAATCAAGGGCATAGAATAGATGAAAACATAATTGGCATACGAGCCGATTTGTATGACCATCATTAATCCAAAAAGAATTATCCAAATTTTAGGAATATATTCCTGAATGGTTAATTTCCTGCTTAGATAAGTCTGCCACAGGGCAAATACTAGGATGACAAAAAGACCAATCCAGTTGATTATCTTGATATTATCACTTAGGTTAAGATGCCAAATGAAAGGATTTGCAATAGACCAAGCATTGGGAGCCATAGGCTCTTGAGCCAAACGGATAGGCATCAAGAATGAATTACCACCATAATACAATAAGAAAATAAGCACAGGTAAGCCTATTACTAAATTACCAAGAAAGAATTTGACTTTGTCTCTTACTTTAAAAAATATCAGCGGAATAAATAACACAAAAAAAGCTTTAGTGCATAATAAGCCAAGCCCCGTGACAATACCTAATATGAAATCTGTTTTTTGTTTTTTCCAACAATAAATGATCAAACAAGCAAAGCCCCACATCCAAATATCTTCTTGTCCGCCAATGACACAAAAAATAAAAGGACCAGGGAGTAATAAATAAATTAATGTTTTGAATAAATCGGTAGATTGGTTTTTGGAAGAGAAAGTAATCACGGTAATCCAAAGAGCAAGGAGTTCAATAATTATCATCAAGAGCGTGACGGCTTCGGGACAATCCCAAAGGAAAAGCAATAAGGCCGTGATATAAGGAAATAATGGCGAATATAATGACTCGAAGTCACGGTATACTAATTTTAATTCAAGGGCTTCTTGGGCTGATTTCCAAAAAATAATGACATCCGACTGTGGCTTGAAATCTAAGATAACATAAACAATTATAAAGGGGATAATCCTAAATAAGATAGATAGTATTAAAAAAGAATTAACTCTTTTTAATTTATCAAAGATTTTTTCTAAATCTTGTTGATATCTAAAAGCAAGTAATGCTATAAAACATAATCCTGATGAAATTAAAATTTTAAAATAAATCGTTCCGTAGGTTGTCATATCTATCATATTATCTATGAAATTTAGAGAGCTAGTTGCATAACTAACCCAGATGATTGAATAGAATTTAATAGCTAGTGGTGGTATAGCCTAGTATAACATGTACGAGAAGATGTAAAACTAAACGTTGAATACAGTATATAATGCATCAAAATGCTTTTATGAAGAGTGGTTAGGTAGCCTTGGAGAAACCCCTTTAAAATAAAGAGGATTGGTTTGTTTGGCTTAAAGTTAGTGTTGTTTTATTGATATTTAAAATTTTATTTTTTTTAAGCATTAATTAAATGCTATTGGGATTTTAATTAACTAAAAAATACATGATATGAAAAGAAGACAAAATTATATTTTTTCAAGATAGCTTTTGAAACCAAGTGTTTAGCCTTATTTTTGAATTCTAAATTGGTTGTGTAGTTGTTTTTATTAGTTTTTAGTTGTTGATTTACCCAAATTTTATCACAGCAAATCACTATTTTAGCTAATGGCTATTTAACCATTTACCAAAAACAGTAAATTTTCCTATAATAATAAAAATGGCAGAAATCATAACCATGCCCAAAATGAGCGACACCATGACAGAAGGTGTTGTTGCAGAATGGCTCAAAAAAGTTGGTGACCCTTTAAAGCCAGGTGACGGCTTGATTGCAGAAATCGAAACAGATAAAGCTACAATGGAGCTTGATTTGGACGAAAGAATGGATTTGAGCAATTTTAAAGATTGCCGAATTTTATACATCGGTTTAGAGAAAGGTAAAGCCGTACCCGTGGATAGCATCATTGCTATTATTGGTGAAAACGGTGAAGCCTACGAACAGCTTTTATCTGGTGGTACTCCTGCCAAAGCTGATGCCCCATCTGATGCTCCTGCTACTCCAGAAGAACCAGCTCCTGCTAAACCTGAAGAGAATGCACCAGCTGTAGATACTTCTAATATCAAAGCTGAAGTAATTGGCATGCCGAAAATGTCGGATACCATGATGGAAGGTACTTTGGTGGCTTGGCTTAAAAAAGTAGGAGATACAATCAAAGCCGGCGATGCTCTTTTGGCGGAAGTGGAAACTGATAAAGCTACCATGGAATTTGATTTAGATAATTTTATTGATGTTACAAAATACAATCCTTGTACATTATTGTATATCGGTCTTGAAGAAGGAAAAACTGTAAATGTTGATGACGTTATTGCTATAATTGGGGAACCAGGTGCTGATTACCAAGCATTATTGAATGGTGGAAAAGCGGCTCCTGCTCCTGCAACTACTACTGCTGCTCCAGCTGCTAATAATACGCCAGCGCCAGAAGCTAAAGTAGAAGAGTCTGCTCCTGTAGCTGATGCGGATGGAAGAGTGAAGGCTTCACCATTGGCAAAAGCTTTAGCGAAAGATAAAGGTATTAACATTGCTCAGGTAAAAGGTTCTGGTGAAAACGGAAGAGTCGTAAAAGCAGACGTTGATAATTTTGTTCCTGCCGCTGCTGCTCCTAAACCTGCTGAGGCACCTGCTAAAGCGTCAGGAAAACCTGCCGTAGCAGCACCAGTAATTACAGCTGAAGAAAGCTACGAAGAATTCCCATTGAATCAGATGCGTAAAACGATTGCTCGTCGTTTATCTGAATCTAAGTTCTCGGCGCCCGAATTCTATTTAACCATGGAAATCAACATGGATAAAGCGATGACTGCCAGAGTATCGATGAATGAAATTTCTCCAGTGAAAATTTCATTTAATGATATGGTGATGAAAGCTGCTGCTGTAGCGTTAACAAAACATCCAAAAGTGAATTCTTATTGGTTAGGTGATAAAATCAGAATCAATCACCATGTACACATCGGGATGGCTGTAGCTGTTGAAGATGGTTTATTAGTACCAGTAATTCGTTTTGCTAACACTAAATCACTTTCTCAGATTTCTGCGGAGGCGAAAGATTTAGGTGGTAAAGCTAAAAACAAACAATTACAACCAAAAGACTGGGAAGGTAATACTTTCACAGTAAGTAACTTGGGGATGTTTGGTATTGATGAGTTTACATCAATCATTAACCAACCTGAATCATGTATTTTGGCAGTAGGTGGTATTAAAGAAACTGTTGCTGTTAAAAACGGACAATTTTATGCGACTAACATCATGAAAGTAACCCTTACTTGTGACCACCGTACAGTGGATGGTGCAACAGGTGCTGCTTTCTTGCAGACTTTCAAACAATTATTGGAAGATCCAATCAAATTGTTAGTATAGTCTCGGATATAGATTAACAAAAAAGCTTGCAGATTTATCTGCAAGCTTTTTTGTTAATTAGTATTTTTAAAATTTCAACATCGTATAAAAATATTCTTTATCCGCCGTTGGAATAGTGACTAAAGGCTTGTTTTTATAGATTGGATTAGTAGTTTCCCATGCATCAGGCGTGATATGGATTTC
Organism: Arcicella sp. GW821-FHT09D11; assembly: GCF_059416265.1. Classification (NCBI taxonomy): domain Bacteria; kingdom Pseudomonadati; phylum Bacteroidota; class Cytophagia; order Cytophagales; family Flectobacillaceae; genus Arcicella; species Arcicella sp. GW821-FHT09D11. The sequence continues at coordinate 82,589 of NZ_JBWKOV010000005.1, forward strand.
TTGATAAACGCCATCAACGTTTGCCCTCAACCATACTTCAGTAGGCTCTATTCCTTCAGAACGCCAGCACATAGCCTCTAACTTTTTCGGACCTACTTTGGTTCTGCAAGGTAAGACGTTGGGAGAATCAGCCCATTCTACGGCTTTGTGTTTTACCCAATTTTTGTGGTCATAACTTTGTTCTGTTTCCCAATATTGTGGAACCATTTCAAGGTATGAGTCTGCTCCGCCGTTAGTCATTAACATTTTGATGGCTGCAAAAAAACCTATATAGGTGTCATGGGCTTTGTTATCTACAAAGGAATTTTTATCCCATTCATGCAAATCTACATTGTTCATATAGTTGATGCTAACAATGTCAAAAGCATAGCGTCGTCCTGCCATTGCTCCTCTATGTGCTAGGATGGCATCTTCTACTACATTTCCATTGGCTAATTTAACGTAAGGGTTTAAACCGATAGGACCTTTGTCCGCAATCACTTTCGTGAGCATCTTGTTGCGTCTGTTATTGAGCTTGTATCTGCAATACCACGATTGCCACTCTAATAAAGTACCCGCTCTTGCTAAGAAATGTTCCGTATTTCTATTATTGCCATATTTATTGATGACAACCGTATTTCCATTGCCTAAATCATAAGTTTTACCCTGTTGCGTAAATTCATGGGAATAAAACGATATTTCATTACTGGGGATAATATTAGGATAATCGATAGGTCGTTTGTTAATGACTCCTTTTGATGGAATAGAAATAGGAGTGGTAGACGCTAGCCAATCCTCAGAAAATTTTGCTTTACTATTGGTGTAATTACCATCGGCATCGGGATAGTAAAGCGTCATTTTTTCGCCATTTTCTCGGTCGTGAATATAACCAAGCGTATTAATAGGCCCGCCATAGTCTGATGAAACATCCCCAGTGGTACTTTCAGCCATGCCAATTAGCACAGCCCTATGAAGCTTATCGCCATAGTCGGCAGTACCATCTTCTATATCAACAGCCACTAATCCTCTATGCGATTTACCATTGATATTATCTCCCCATCCCATGGTAGCATCTAGGGAAGTAGAGCGACCAAAATCATAAGCACCTTCCATGCCTTTGCTAGATAGTTTTTCTCCACCAGATAAGCTCCCTTCAAAAAATCTGTGCTGATAGGGGATAGTACTGATAAAATCTTGAAAGCGTTTTCCTACAAAAGGGTCAATATCATTATTCCATGGCTTTCCCCGTTCTAAATCAATTTGCCAGATATAGTCAAGACCTCTTTTGCCATACCCACTATAAAATTCTGGTACAATAGTAGCATTACCCATTAAGCCTACTTCCCAAGGATTAATATGATTATCAGTAAAAGGCTTTCCCCAGAAATTCCACCAAACCCCCCACTTGGGTCTTATGTATCCCTGTGCATTTGTATAAGTAGGTATCGTGAATTTACCAATTAATTGTAAAGGAAGGTCATTTACTTTGGTTTGTATGGCAATTTCTTTGGCTACATTACTAATTGATTGGGGCGTATTTGTAATTGTTTTGGTAGGTAGTTGCTGTATTTTTTTCACAGTACTCACTTTATGCTCAGTGTGCTGTCCACAAGAAATAAAAGATGTTAAGGTAAATAGGATGAGTGTTTTTTTCATTTTATAAAGCATTATTAATACTTGCAACAAGAGTTGAATAGTTGACCAATTTGCAACTATAACGAAAAAAGTATTTGTTAATGCAATAATCTGTTACTTTTTGTTAAAATATCATTTAATCCTTTTTTTATTTCTAATGCTGAAGTCTTAATTCAACGTTTAGAATAATAAAAAATGTAAAAGCCATTAATAATTTGATTATTAATGGCTTTTACATTGAAATGACGAAAGAGTACCTATATCTTTATTTTTTACCAGTAGCTTCTCCGAACACGCGACAGAAGTTTCCTCCACCTATTTTTCCTATTTCATCTGCATTAAATCCGCTCTTTAGTAGTGCGTCAACTACTGCATAGTAGAATCCTGTTTTTTGATCTTGCCAAGCTTCATTGGTACGTTCTCCAACTCTACCACGGTTTTGACCACCGCCTTGCCCATTTTGTGGTTTATTATTTAAAGCACCTTCTGGACGTTTTTCAGCACCTCCGCCTTCTGGTTTTAGACTTCCTTCGGACTTTGCACCACCAAAACCTCCTGCACTCCTATACACTGGAGTTAATTTGGTATCTGTACCAATACATACATGGTCAACGCCAATGACATCAACTAAAGCTCTGATGTTTTGAGCATACACCAAAGGCGTGTCAGCTAGATGTGTCCACACACCTATTATACCACCAGTATCAGCAACGATTTTAGCCTGTTCTTTGCTAATGAGTCTTGGCTTCATCATTTTTGCCATAAACTCATTCTTGCCAAGTTGTGTATCAAGACCAGTATGGGAAATAATGACTGGATGTTGTGCTATCTTGAGTGAGGTCGCTATTGTATCTCTATCAGCATGTGCCAAATCCACCAGAATGCCCAATCTGTTACATTCTTTAATTACCTCAGTACCGAATGGCGTTAGTCCACCAAATCGTGGAGGATTAGTGTATACATCCCCTAATGGTACAGAAGCATCACTATCATGGAGTAAAGTCAGGTGTCGCAGTCCTCGTTCGTAGGCTATGCCTACTCTTTCTAGCTTGCCTTCCAAAAAGTGTCCGCCTTCCACTGATTGTATAGCAATAGGCTTGTGCGTTTTGTGTGCCTTTTGTAAATCTGACAAGTTCAGCGCACGTTTCATGCCATTATTTTTGAGTTGCTCGTCTATGACACTCATGGCATTGAGAAAGCGTTCCCATGCTTCACCCGAATTTTGTAATTTTTGATAATCCAGTGCAAATGTCATGCAGATAGCAGACAAGCCAGACTTTTTCATTTCGCCTGCAAGGTCGATATTAGGACCTGGCATTTCGGCTTTAGTCAGTGGAACATCGATATGATTGTGTGTATCAATACCAATGGTAGATGCTACGAGCGCCGCAACGCGAGGGTCAATCTCATCGATTGCCCAAGCCCAAGATGGTAGAGGATTTAGAACCATTGTAGCCGTGATGCCTGCTACAGCTTTTAGGAACTCTAGTCTAGACCAGTTTGTTTTATTTTCCATAAAGTATAATATTGCTTACTTAATTTTTATCATTGGATGGTCTTTCCCCATCAAGACAAAAGTAGAAGGATATAGTTGTTTTTATGTTGAATATCGCCCATTAGGGTTTAAAAATCGACAACTGTGGGCTATTATCGGGTAAATACTATAAAATTGGGGGGTAGGAGGAGGTATTTGAAGAAAGAAGAAATATGTGTTAAAACAAAAAAAGACTACTTTTAAAGTAGTCTTTTTAATTTGGAGGGAATCCATGTTGTAGTCCGTACGGGAATCCCGAGGAACACAGCTAATGGTTTCATTTATAGTCAATTAGCAATTATGGAATTGCTTTGGAGAATAGACACAACATTTATGCTATCATTTTAAGTGAATATAATTTAAACTTAGTACCGCAATTAATGTTGTTGACTAAGCCTATTCTCAGACTAAAATTTCCTGCTCGTAGATTACTTAACTGTTCTTCAGCACTATAAGCTCGTATTCTAAGCTTATCCATTTCTTCACTCATATCTTTCATCATTTTTTTCCAAAAGCCTACTGGCTCAACTTTTTCAGGTTCAACGTCTAAGAAGTAAGTAATTGGAACTTCTAATACTTCACAAATTTGTTCCAATGTTTTAACTTTTATTGTTTCATTCTCAATCATTTTTTTTATACCATCTTGAGTCATACCAATTCTTTCACAAAGATTCCCTTGAGTCATACCTTTTTGCCTCAGAGCTGTCTTAAATTTTTCTGAAAAATTCTTCATTTTAATATTATTTAAATTAAGGACTTAATAAGAATTATTTGATTCTAATTATTTTTAAATATTATTTGATAATATTTTATTGATTTTGTTGTTTTTTCATAAAATATTCTGATATTTGTATCACAAACAAGAACAGAATAAGAAATAAACAAGAAGACAATACGAAATTAATAAGAAGTGACTGAATTAAGTTCGATTTTATGCTTTTTTTATTGAACGGTCAATATGTCGGATGAATTAATCAAAATAAGGGAAGCATATTTTGCGAAAGCAATAAAAGATAGAAAGACTATCAAAAAAAATATGCAAGATATTTTTGGTTATGGCGAAAGGAACGTTATGCACAAAATTAGTGGTGCGGCTGCTTTAACTGATAGAGAAACAGAGTATTTATTTAGGGCTTTAAAAATTAAGAGGTGATATGAAGAGAATACTTAAAATTTTAATAAAGATTCAAGCAGTTAAACTTTTAAAAGTATACTACAACCGTAATGGCGGTTATAGTATAAAATCCTTAACTGAAGATTCTCAAGCATTATATGAATGGATTATGAAATCTTAGATAAGCAGTAGACTTCAAAGCTTTTTTCTTTGAATTCTCCTTTGATGGTATCATACCATATGCATTTAATTGTTTCATCATTAATAGAAGAAATTGTCATTTTGGGACTATCTGAATTAAGTTCTACAACGTCACCGATTTTAAATACAGTTTCCATAAAAACATTGGGGGTTTATTGGTTGAATATTGATAATTGCACTTCAAATTTACTATAAATTCCCTAATAAATTAAAGTATTGTTTACGATTAAAGGTACAGTGATTTTAACCGACCGTGAAACTGAATATTTATTTAGGGCTTTAAGACTTAAGAAGTGAAGTGTTAAAATAAATTTATCTCTAGATGTCAAAAACAAATGATTTAGTCGTAGACTGCGAAAATGATAAAAACGAAATTATGAATCTTTCGAACAAACTTGATGATCTCGTTTTTGAATTTTTGAATAAGTATTCTAAAGAATTGTATGAATTAAATAATTTCCCTGATTCTGAGTTCAAAGAAAAATTTGGGGAGGGCAATTATATGACTATTAGCATCATGAGCACCCGAAAACCAGACACCAAAGAGCTTTTCGTGCAGTTTATAATTTAGGGTATTAAAAATCAAAAGATGATATGGAGAAATTAGTATTTGCATTATCAGTGCTGCAATTTGTAACTATCCTTGTGTTAGGCTTAAACATTATCAAAGCCAACAATGAACAGATGGCGTTGAAAACTAAAGAATATAAATTTAACTGTTCAGTAACATTAATAAAGCTTGCTGAACAGTTACATGCTAGACGATTCAATACCTCTATGAAAGAGGTATCTGACTGGATAGAAGTTGAACTTGAGCGTAATAAAAAGTTTTTGGATCAAGAAAATTAAACCAAAAATTAACTCCTTGGATATGATTTTATGGGCATTGAGAAAACCTTTTGAGGTTCGTTTTTATGTAATTCAATTAAAGAAGTATCTATAATAATGTTTGTGTATTCATTGGGTTTAGTTGATAAACAACTAACAACCGTATTACTTAAAAAAGCCACAATTGAAAATCTTTGAGGTTTGTCTTTGATTTTGATTACATCACCAATGTTGAATGGATTTTCCATAAAAAAATAGGGGGTTTAAATGTTTAATATTTGTTTTTCGTGACTCAAATATAGCAAATAAATCCCCAAAAATTAAAGTAAAATAAAGGAAGTTGAGTTTGAGATTTAGCTACGACTAAAATCACCCTCCAGAAGTAGATTAAAACAAAACCAGTGAAGTAATGATAAACGTAAAAGAAGTTGTCATAACAGATTTGTCAAGAAAAGGTACTGGAAAAGATGTTACAAGTCCAGTTAGACCAATTCTTGAAATCTATACAAAAGAGGGCGAATTGTTGGCTTTCCATGATAGTCAAGGCAATTATTCTGTAGAAGATTTGATTTCCTTTTCAAAATTTTGTCTATCAAACAAAGAGCTATCAATTGAAGAAGCATTACAAAATTGGAGGGCTAACTAACTATCTCTTTTTTCAATGCCGAGCCTAATATTTTCAGGGATGTGCTTTTCGTAGTATTCATTAATTTTTTTAGGTTGGGTGATAAGCATTTCACAAATAATATTTACAAACCCAAATAACGCATATGCAATTTCGAGATTATCACTCAAATCAATTTTACCCGGATGAACAGCATTATTACCAATAACACGAACACTGTCAAGAGCCTGTTGCATCATTGGTGGTAGTCCTTTTTTGACCAAACTTTTTATATCGTCATTGATATTGTTGCCTTTTTCGCCTAAATGTATGCAGAGTTTCTGTACCGCAAGCCTTAATAAGGCCGCTGCACCTCTTGGTGAGATATTTACAATATTTTTGGCTTCGTCATAATCGTTTTTTATATCGTCTGGTAAGTCAGGGTTTGCCATTTCAACATTTCCAGTTAATGGGTAAATCATTTTCTCAGAATACCAGATATTGGGTTGTTCGCAATGTCTACATTTGGCTATACTGAAGTTTTGTAAATGAAAACTTGTGTTTCCTTGACTACCACTTGGAAGGCGGCCCACATATTGACATATAATGCTTTCAGACCAAGTCTGTTCAGCAAGTATGCCACAATTTGGGCAGTGATAAGATTTTTGTTTTAATGCCGGTTGTATGTGTTTCATGTTTAACTAAAAGATTGTTTAGAATTACAAATAGTAGTTAGAATCATCTTGTTTAATAGCTTGATTCTTTTCTATAAAATATTGGGGTTTGATTGTGAAAATTTGTTTTAGGTATAGTAAATATAGCAAGAATAACCCCATAAAACATTGGGAAGTACTGTTTTGATTTAGTAAGTCTTTAATTTTTCAGTACTTGTCATAATTACCAAGTAGGTTAGAGCAGATGGTAGCTCGCAAGGCTCATAACCTTGAGGTCACCGGTTCGAGTCCGGTACCTGCAACGATCAGGAAGGTTTGATATTTGAATATTTTAATCTTCCTGAGTTTTTTAAACTACAATACTATGAATTTTGATGAAGTACAAAATTTAGTAAACCATCTTGATTCGGAAGAAAGGGTAAAGCTTAAGGATGGCGAGTACTCCTTTGAGGAACTCTATAAATTCAAGGCAATTTTTTACGCAGGCTTACTTTCTGCATGGAACAAGTCAGGAACAAATAACCCTCATAAATCTCTTCGCTATCAAAATGGCGATTTATGCAATGGTGGCGACTCCTTTATAGTAATGGCCGCTTTGCCTCAAGGGTTAATAACTGGCCAATATCCTATGGATATGTGGGATTATTTCAACATTCCAGAAACTGAAACTGCTTTGTACGCATCCGATAGCCAAACTACAGAGGATACATTTGAACGGCTTATCCTTTTTATGAAAGAGTAAGTTGAAGTCTGGCGGTGGGAGCCATAGCTTTTTAGTAGAAAAGCACCCCCAAACAACAAATCGAAGATGAGGGGCAAACTATTGTCCCTTGGGTATCACCATAAAGCCCCGAACAAATTAGCGTTTGGGGCAAATAGTAAATCAAAAAAATGGATGGTATTAACCCCGAAAGAGGGGTTAAGGTGTTCAACTGGATGTAGGTATGCTAACCCCATAATATCCGAACATTTCATCCATTTTTTTAATCGTACCAAGAGGATTTGTAAAATGGTTATTATTTTTTTTGGTAAGGAGTATACTAATGGCAAACCTCAAACTTGAGGCAGGTTCGACTCCTGCTGCTCCTTCAAGCTTGTTAGATGTGGTAGGTGGCCGACGGGAGGCCGAAGCTTTGGAAAAAGCACCCGTAAAATTGTTTCTTTATTTAGGTGTAGGTGCGAAAGGCTACTGGCTATAGCAGAGGGGCAATCAAATCGGGGAGCTAGCCACTCCCCAAATTTAAACTATGTTTTCAATAACATTTACTTTGGAAGTCATTGCTCTGGTAGGGGCAATTATTGCAACTGAAAAATACTTTAGAGCTAAAAGAAGGAAAGAACTCATTACTTATCAAGAGGCTATTAGGGCAAGAACAAAAGTACTGAAGACAAATCCACCTGAAAAAAAGCCTAAACTTGATAATACAAGTCAGCCAAGCAAAAGTGATTCTTTATCGCACCCAGATACATGGCAGCCTTTTGAACCAATTAGAAGTAATGTTGAAAATGTGCCTTCCAGTTCGTGGGGTTCGGATGACTCAAGCTCAAATAGTACAAGTTCCTCAAGCACTGACAATGGTACTAGCGATTATAGTTCGCCTTCTACATCATGGTCTTCGGATGATTCAAGCTCTAGCAGCTCAAGTTCATCAAGCAGTGATTTTGGAGGTGGCGATTTTGGTGGGGGAGGTGCGGGGAATGATTATTAATCACTCATAATGCTATGAAGCTTAAATAGAACACTTATACCATGAATGAAACTAATTACTCAGACGCAGTCGCCATTTTGCTAGTAGCACATTTAGCCTTAATTGGCTTGTTTGCCTATTTGTTTATCAATTGGACGAACACTCCGCCCATTGATGAACTTGAAACCAAGAAATTTCAATAGAACATTTATATATGTTGCCAGCAACATTCTTTGCTGGCAGCTCTTAGCTAATCAAACTATGAACATCAATTTACATTTACCAGCAAATTCAGTAGATTTTCTACTCGCCATTTTGCCGGTATGCGTCGGGCTAATCAGTTTCATCTTAGGCGTGAGCCTTGGTAAAAAGCATTTTGGTAAGTACTTAATTCAAGATTTAGAGGATGATAATTAGCGAGATTTTATGCCAGGCATTGGGCTGTTTTATAGTTGGATATTGTGTATCACATCTTTATTACAAGTATCAAAGAAGATAATTAAAAGTGGTGTAAGTATCTAACGTAGGGAGTACTGCTCCCTGCGTTTATTGTCAAAATCACTAAAATTAAGGTTTTTTTCATAGTTAAAGGTTAGAGCAAATAGTCCACATCAATAGATGTGGACATATTTAAACTAACCACGACGCAATTTTTATTATAAGTAGGGGTGCTAGAGTGGCTATGTGATTGGTGTGCAAAACCATATTTACGGAGGTTCGAATCCTTCTCTCTGCTCAATTTTTTCGCATAAAAATTTACTGGTTAGGCAAATACCCCCCAGATTCCTGGGGGAATATTTTCAAAACCAACAACTTTACCGTAAAGCAGATGAACAATAAGTAATAAATTTTGAGTACTGAATGTTGAATAAGAAAATAAAAACTCATCACTCAAATACCAGGCATTTTCGTTAGGGCGAAATCTCTATTTATGGCGGTAAATAGATGATACGGGTTCGATTCCCGTAATGCTTGCAAGGATTGTAGTTCTTTGGTAAATTTTCTTGAGTAAAGTTTTGGAAATGTTATGGACATTCCCGACCTTTGAAATGCAAACATTGAAGGGAGTAAAATCCCGTATTTTATTTTTCATTGGACGAAGATCTTGGTCTTCGGAGAACACGTGTAAGTCGTGTAATGTCCTGTCTCTGGCGGTTCCCGCTAGTCTCTTTGGTGTTTGCACCACCGAGGACCTTTTTTTATTGTTTCAAAACTAAACTCAAGGAAATGCAAACACCAAAGAGCGAAGTTCCCAAACAAAAACAGTTGATTAAATCTCTTGAAGATTTTCTCGATGAGAAAGATTGCATCAACCCCGATAATGTCAAAGACTTATTTCGAGGTTTTATTCAATCCGATATCATGGATGCCATGACGGCTATCCAACGAGCAGATATTTACAGAGATTTCGAGCGACTACAAGAATTAACCAAAATCGTTAATTCGTACTGGGACAGCAATCCACCCCAACAGTAACAATTGGCCGTGTGCTAGGCATACGGCCAAAAAGCAAGAAATTGTTTACGTATATACCTATTCGTAAACACAAAATACCCTGTACAAGACTGTACAGGCATTTTCAAACCAGATACATCAAAAATGTATCACAGGTATGTTTTTGTCTATTAAATCGTTAGCGAATGGCTAACGTACACAACATTCACAAAATTACTCGCATGAAAATTGCGAGGCTGAATCTTATTGCCTTATGAAACTAATTACTTTACCCGCATCCGTTTACGCAAGCATTCACGCTAATAATCAAAAGCCAGAACTCAATTGGCTATTGATGAAAGAAAAGCTTGGACAGATTTTAGCGTTCTACAATAAATTGGTAGATGAAGATCGAAAAAGCAATCCCGATAGTAAGCTTATGAAATTGGCCGTATCGATGGAAACGACGGCAAAAAATATCCTCTGGATGTTTATGCAGAAGTTTTCAAAAGGCAAAACCACGAAAGGAGCCGTTAAATTCACTTACAGCTACTTAGCAGCAGCTGTGGGCAAAGAGTACCGAGCACCCGCCGTTATTACAGTGATGAGGCATATTAAGCGTTTCCTAGAGATGCCTAATTCGTTTATTCAAACAAAAGAAAGAAGTACCCTCGGGATTCCGGGCAAAGACATCAATTGTATTGAAATTACGCTTTCGCCTAAGGTAATTGTCTACAAAAACCCTTTGCACCAAAAAGCACACGAAGAAGGTACAGAAATAAATATTAGAAAATTTAATTTGCCTAAGGCATCTACTATTCCTCCATTAAACCCAGTACCATTTGGGAAACTGGCGACTCCTGAGGAAAAGGTTGTCCACAGAGCAACGTCGATTTCAGACGCAATCGGCTCATCCATTGAAGATTACATTAGCCGACAGCGACTTTAAATTAGATACTATCATTTTGTTTTATAAGTATCTTATAAGACCTAATAGGAAACTTGAAATAAGTACTTATAAGAACGTGAAAGTGGTTTTTTAGTGTAGTGATGAAAGGATTTCCGAGCTCACTGCCAAAAAGACAGGCGTCGAATCCAGAAAATTGGAATGTATAAGCACTGCTAAGTACTAATTAAGAAGTACTGATAAGGTCTTATTTTAACTAAAAACCAAGCTGGGGGCGGGGCGAAAAATTACAAAATTAAATAACCAATTGATAATTAGACAACTATGATAACTTTTGAAAAACCAAAGTCCATCACGGATAAAGAAAACAGCAAGTTTGTCGTAACCCTATATCATGAACGTGCGTGGCAATCAGGATACAGTTATGTCAACTTCAGTACTTACTACATGAAGTATACAAAAGAGGTTAAGGAGTATCAAGAATCGACAGCCCACAAAATAGAATTAGGTCGTATCGTCCGTATTGTTGAATCAAGATTAACAGGAGCATTTAAGGAAAATAGGATGAATACCATTTTGGTTTATTTGAACCAAAATAAAGGCAGAAAAGATTTAGGCACTAATCAAGAATTTGCCAAAATAGTGCTTAAAGGAAACGTAGTGACTCAATTCTACTGCAATCATACAGAACAATATTGGATTGACTTTATGACCAGTATAGCACAACAAATTCAGGAAAAACTAACCAAATATATACCATGAAAAAAATACCGATAGCGCTCTCGGTACATGATTACCGAAACCTCAAAGAATTGATCATTGCTCAAGAGAAAATTATTGAAAATGGCCGAATGCTTTTGAGTGGTACAAAAATGATTCGCTATGAATATGTAGTCATTTCTTTCATCTACGAGCGGTATTTGCTATCGCCAGCTTTTGAAAGCATCCGAAACAGTTGTAAGACAAACTTTAATTTTTATATCTATCAAGCTGCTGCACTTTTCTACTTCTTACAGGATGTAGAAAATCTACCTGATGGGCTCAAGCGAGTAAAAGACGATTTAGCAAAAAAGTTGTTGAAATACATGCCTGACCGCTCAAAGTCAGACTTTCAAATTCACTATGAAAGAGAACTTAAGACACAGTGTGGTAATCTAAGCTATACAGAATTACGTGACGAATATCCAGAGGTTTACAATTCCATGAAAGAAACATTTGAGCGATGCCAGTAGAAAAAATAATTATTCCAAGACTGCAATTGCACAATGGAAAAACCTTAGAAAAGGGAGTGACGGTCTCTAATACAAAAGAAGAGGAAAACATCATAGCAGAAATCTGTTTTATTTGCCAAATATCTAAGGAAGAATGGGAGGGGAAAAGGCTTCAATTCCCCAATGAAACAACTTTAATCTACAATGCCATAAAGTTAGGATGTTTGACGATAGACAAAGAAGCTTGTAGCACATTAGAAATGCAAGAACGAACAGATTTTTTTGATATGATACAGTTTACTCCTCAAGAAATTAGACCATTTCAAATGACCGATATCCAGACTAGACTAGAAATATTTCAGAAGTATTTCAGCCAGCTCCCAAGCCAAGCTACTAGACGAAAATCACTCTTATTGTTAATGCTCACTCAAGCAGAAGCAATTGCCCGGGAAATAAAGATAGAACTTGGTCATCTTAATCCAGAACCTTCTTATAAGCCAGTGCATACAGAGCGTTTAGAAAAATATCAAGTTAAAGTTAATCCACAAAATAACCCTATCGAGTGTTGCGGAAAAACATTTAATACACCTCAAGCTTATAGAGGCCATTTAAAATCAAAGAAACATAGGAATGAAGTGTAAATAAAGACGGGAAAAAAATAAGATGAAATTTGAAGTGAACAAAATTTATGACTTAAAAATTTAAAAAGGAATTAATAATGGCATTGTCAACAAATTAACTTGTTGACAATGCTTTAAATATGTCAAATAAATACAGAGTTATAGTTCTATCTTATATAGACCAATCCCATTCCAATAATCCAAAAATATCAAAATCTAGTTCAAAATCGAAATAAGGTTTTCCATTAGGCTCCAAAAGTTCAATTTCCATACATTTGTATATTTTTTCTGGTAGAACTAATGATTTACTTTTTTTCCTTAAAATTATGTACTCTGGTCTTTCAGATGTCTGATTTTTTAAATCAATTTTATCGAATTCACTAATATATTCACTTTCATCATTAACATTAAAATAATTTGAAAAACCGAAATTATCATATTTTTTTTTATTTTGCGCGATATAATTTGTGAATTTACTGGCCTCATCTGATGAGAAACCTGCACCTTTCAAGATTTCTTCCGTTTCAACCAATTTGTAAAAAGTTACACGCACATCTTTTTTTTGCACATTGTTTTTTACGAAGCAGAAATTTTTGAGTGGTACTATGACTTTTTGTCCATTTTGCATGATAGGTAATTGTTTATAGTTTTAGATTTTAATGCATAGTCTTGATTTCATCTGTTAGTTTATTGATTACTTTAAATAAACGTAGTTTAGTTTTTTCGTTAACATCTTCAAGTCCCTCTCGCTCCTCAACCTTATCTCTGAAATCTTAGATGTTTAACAGATTTAATATAATAGTGTTTTGTTCTCCAGCTACCTGAATAACCCACCCAATATTATTTAGACTTGAATTAGAACTATCCATTATTTTTGATTGAATTGATTGTTATTACCTGAAACCTCTATCACTATTAAAATTTACTTAAAGCCGTTATTCATCTTTGAATAAGTCTTCAATACTTAAACCCCAATAATCTACAATCTGCTTGGCTGTATCGGCATATTTTTGTATATCAGGAACAGTTTTCAAAAATGGAGCCAATAATATAAGTGATTCTTTTACAGATGATATCGAAAGAACTTTATCTGGTTTATGGTTAATATAAAAAATAGAAATATTAATTAGCTTCCTCGCCACATCAGGTAAATATACTTGAGGATTTGTTTTGGCTAAAATTCTTTGTATCTCTAAGGTTTCTTGATACGCTATTTCTGCCAAGTCTACTTCATTTTTATCACTATGTAACTTAGCCAGATTATACAGTGTCCTCGCCACAAAAGGTAAATATACTTGTGGATTGTTTTTGGCGAAAGTTCTTCTTATCTCTAATGCTTCTTTATACTCATCTTCTGCCACCCTTAATTCATTTTTAGCCCTATCTAAGTTAGCCAAATTATTCAGCGTCTCCGCCACAAAGGGTAAATATACTTGTGGATTGTTTTTGGCTAAATTTCTTCTTATCTCTAAGGCTTCTTGATACGCTGTTTCTGCCAAGTCTACTTCATTTTTATCACTATGTAAGTTAGCCAGATTATTCAGGGTCATCGCCACAGAAGGTAAATAGACTTGGGGATTGGTTTGAGCTAAAGTTCTATAAATCTCTAAAGCTTCTTGATATCCTGCTTCTGCCACCCCTAATTCATTTTTAGTCCTATGTAAGTTAGCCAGATTATTCAGGGTCTCCGCCACATAAGGTAAATATACTTGAGGATTGTTTTTGGCTAAATTTCTTCTTATCTCTAAGGCTTCTTGATATGCTTTTTCTGCCAAGTCTATTTCATTTTTATCACTATGTAAGTTAGCCAGATTATTCAGCGTCAACCCTATAGAAGGTAAATACACTTGTGGATTGTTTTTGGCTAATGTTCTAAATATCACTAAGACTTCTTGAAATCCCGCTTCTGCCAATCCTACTTCATTTTTAGTACTATGTAAGACCGCCAGATTATTCAGCGTCTCCGCCACATCAAATAAATATACTTGAGGATTGTTTTTGGCGAAATTTCTTCTTATCTCTAATGCTTCTTTATATTCTTCTTCAGCCACTCCTAATTCATTTTTAGCACTATGTAAGTTAGCCAGATTATTCAGGGTCATTGCCACATCAGGTAAATATACTTGAGGATTGTTTTTGGCTAATGTTCTTCTTATCGCTAATGCTTCTTGAAACTCTGCTTCTGCTAATCCTAATTCATTTTTTATTCTATGTAAGACCGCCAAATTATTTAGCGTTCCCGCCATATAAGGTAAATGAACTTGGGGATTAGTTATGGATAAAGTTCTATCAATCATTAATGCTTCTTGAAACTCTTCTTCTGCCATCCTTAATTCATTCTTAGCCCTGTGTAGGTTAGCCAGGTTATTCAGGGTCATCGCCACGGAAGGTAAATATGCTTGTGGATTGTTTTTAGCTAAAGTTCTAAAAATACTAAGCACCTCTTGGCAAGCATTTATAGCTTCATCAAAAAAATTATGCTGTTGCAAAAAAGAAGCATAAGCAAATAGGTTGTCAGCATTTTTATTGGATTCAATAGATAATTGAAAAAATTCCTTCGCCTTTTCGATACGATTTTCAAATGAAAAATCAAGAATTGTCAATTGAGCCTTAAATAGATATTCATTGGAGTTATGAATCAACTTTTCTTTTAAATCAGACAGTTCTTTTTCTTTTTCTTTAGAGAGTTGAAGCAATTCCTTTTGTTCATCTAAAAGGCTTTTTTCATTCAATAATTCATTAGCTTTCGCTATTAATCCCTCATCAAAAGCAGCTTTTGCTTTTTTCAGTCTTTCAGTATCTATCTTAATATTTGATAAAGTCTTGGCTGTTTCAAGCACATTTTGCTTGAATAAATCTATTTCATCTGTTAGTTTATTGATTACTTTATATAAACGCAGTTTAGCTTCTCCGTCAACTGTATTAAGAATGTTTTCAAGTTCCTCTCGTTCCTCAACCTTATCTCTGAAATCTTTGATGTTTAACAGATTTAATGTAATGGTATTTTGTTCTCCAGCTACCTGAATAACCCACCCACTATTATATTGACTTGAATTAGAGCTATCCATTATTTTTGATTGAATTGATTATTATTAACCGAAACCTGTATTACTATTAAAATTTACATAAAAGTTGTTATTCATCTTTCAATAATTCTTCCATGCTTAAACCCCAATGAGCTACAATCTGCTTGGCTGTATCGACATATTGTTGTAAATAAGGAACTGCGTTTAAAAATGGAGTCAATAATATAAGAGCTTCTTTTACAGATGATATCGAAAGTGTTTTATCTGGTTTATCGTTAATATAAAAAATAGAAATGTTAATTAGCGTCATCGCCATATCAGTTAAATGGACTTGTGGGTTGTTTTTTGCTAAAGTCCTATAAATCTCAAATGCTTCTTTATATTCTTCTTCTGCCAACCCTAATTTGTTTTTATTACTATGTAAGAGCGCCAGATTATTCAGTGTAATCGCCACAGAAGGTAAATAGACTTGTGGATTTGTTTTGGCTAAATTTCTTCTTATCGCTAATGCTTCTTGAAACGCTTCTTCTGCCAACTCTATTTCATTTTTATCACTATGTAATATCGCCAAGTCATTCAATGTCATCGCCACAGAAGGTAAATAAACTTGGGTGTTGGTTTGAGCTAAAGTTTTATAAATCGCTAATGCCTCTTGATAGGCTTCTTCTGCCAACTCTATTTCATTTTTATCACTATGTAAGACCGCCAGATTATTTATCGTCTTCGCCACATAAGGTAAATAGATTGGAGGATTTGTTTGGGCTAAAGTTCTATAAATCTCTAATGCTTCTTTATAACCTGCTTTTGCCAACCAGAATTCTTTTTTAGCCTTATGTAAGACAGCCAGATTATTTAGTGTCCCCGCTACATAATGTAAATACACATGGGGATTGGTTTGAGCTAAATTTCTTCTTATCTCTAATGCTTCTTGAAACACTGCTTCTGCTAACCCTAATTCATTTTTATCACTATATAAGTCAGCCAGATTATTCAGTGTCTTCGCCACATCAGGTAAATAGACTTGGGGATTCGTTTGAGCTAAACTTTTATAAATCTCTAATGTTTCTTGATACTCTTCTTCTGCTATTCCCAATTCATTTTTATCAGTATGTAAGAATGCCAGATTATTCAGCGTCTCCGCCACATCAGGTAAATAGACTTGGGGATTGGTTTGAGCTAAACTTTTATAAATCTCTAATGCTTCTTGATACTCTTCTTCTGCTATTCCCAATTCATTTTTATCAGTATGTAAGAATGCCAGATTATTCAGCGTCTCCGCCACATCAGGTAAATAGACTTTTGGATTGGTTTGGGCTACAGTTCTATAAATTCTTGAAGCTTCTTGAAACGCTGTTTCTGCCAAGTCTACTTCATTTTTATCACTATATAAGACCCCCAGATTATTCAGTGTCCTCGCTACATCAGGTAAATATACTTGTGGATTAGTTTTGGCTAAATCCCTTCTTATCTCTAATGCTTCTTGATACTCTTCTTCTGCTAACCAAAATTCATTTTTATCACTATGTAAGTTAGCCAGATTATACAGCGTCGTTGCCACATCAGGCAAATAGACTTTTGGATTGTTTTTTGCTAAAGTTCTTCTTATCTCTAAAGCTTCTTGATACCCTGCTTCTGCCAAGCCTACTTCATTTTTAGTCTTATGTAAAGCTGCCAGATTATTCAGCGTCCCCGCCACATAAGGTAAATAGCCTTGGGGATTAGTTTTAACTAAAATTCTATAAATTGCTAATGCTTCTTGATATGCTTCTTCTGCCAAGCCTCCTTCATTTTTATCACTATGTAAGTTCGCCAGATTATTCAGCGTCGTTGCCACATAAGGTAAATATACTTGAGGATTGTTTTTTGCTAAATGTCTTTTTATCTCTAAAGCTTCTTGATGGATCGCTTCTGCCACTCCTACTTCATTTTTAGTCCTATGTAAAATCGCCAGATTATTCAGCGTGATCGCGACATCAGGTAAATAAACTTGAGGATTGTTTTTTGCTAAATGTCTATAAATCTCTACTGCTTCTTGATATGCTGTTTCTGCCAAGCCTAATTCTTTTTTATCACAATATAAGATAGCCAGAT
This sequence comes from Arcicella sp. GW821-FHT09D11, assembly GCF_059416265.1. NCBI lineage: Bacteria > Pseudomonadati > Bacteroidota > Cytophagia > Cytophagales > Flectobacillaceae > Arcicella > Arcicella sp. GW821-FHT09D11. Next base: position 100,135 of record NZ_JBWKOV010000005.1, read on the forward strand.
TATTCAGGGTGTCCGCCACATCAGGTAAATATACATGTGGATTATTTTTTGCTAAATTTCTTCTTATCTCTAAAGCTTCTTGATACCCTGATTCTGCCAAGCCAAATTCATTTTTACCTTTATGTAAGACCGCCAGATTATTCAGCGTCCCTGCCACATCAGGTAAATATACTTGTGGATTGGTTTGGGCTAAAGCTCTTCTTATCGCTAAAGCTTCTTGATACCCTTTTTCTGCCAAGCCCAATTCATGTTTAACACTATGCAAGTTCGCCAGATTATACATTGTCCTCGCCACATCAGGTAAATAGACTTGAGGATTATTTTTTGCTAAAGTTCTATAAATCTCTAACGCTTGTTGGTACGTTGCTTCTGCTAGCTCCAATTCATTTTTAACACTATGTAAGTTCGCCAGATTATTCAGTGTAATCGACACATAAGGTAAATATACTTGTAGATTGTTTTTTGCTAAAGTCCTATAAATCTTTAATGCTTCTTGATATGCTGTTTCTGCTACCCCTAATTCATTTTTAACCCTATTTAAGATGGCCAGATTATTCAGCGTCCCTGCCACATCAGGTAAATATATTTGTGGATTGGTTTTGGCTAAAGTTCTAAAAATCTCTAATGCTTCTTGAAACGCTGCTTCAGCCACCCCTAATTCATTTTTATGCCTATGTAAGACCGCCAGATTATTCATCGTCGTCGCCACAAAAGGTAAATAGCCTTGGGGATTAATAGATGCTGAATTTCTGTAAATATTAAGCACCTCTTGGTAAGAATCTATAGCCTCATCAAAAAAATTATGCTGTTGCAAAAAATAAGCATAAGCAAACAGGTTGTCAGCATTTTTATTGGATTCAATAGATAATAGAAAAAACTCCTTCGCCTTTTCGATACGATTTTCAATTGAAAAATCGAGCATTGTCAATTGTGCCTTAAATAGATATTCATTTGAGTTATGAATCAACTTTTCGTTTATTTCAGACAGTTCTTTTTGTTTTTCTATAGATGATTGTAGCAATTGCTTTTGTTCAACAAAAAGGTCTTTTTCATTCAATAATTCATTCGCTTTCGCAATTAACCCTTCATCAAAAGCAGCTTTTGCTTTTTTGAGTCTTTCAGTCTCTATCTTAATATTTGATAGAATCTTGGCTGTTTCAAGCACATTTTGCTTGAATAAATCGATTTCCTCTGTTAGCTTATTGATTAATTCAGATAAACCCAATTTAGTTGCTTCGTCAGCACCTTTAAGAAGGTTTTCAAGTTTCTCTCGATGCTCAACCTTATCTCTGACATATTTAATGTCTAACATGTTTAATGTAATGGTATTTTGTTGTCCAGCTGCCTGAATAAGAAACCCACTATTATTTTGACTTGAATTAGAACTATTCATTATTGTTGATTGAATTGATTGTTATTCTCTGAAACCTGTATTACTGTACCACTATTAAAAGTTTATTTTAGATTCGTTATTCATCTTTCAATAATTCATCAATACTTAAACCCCAAAAAGCTACAATCTCCATAGACCTATTGACAAATTCTTGTAAATAAGGCACAGTGCTTAAAAATGGATCCAATAATATAAGTGCTTCTTTCACAGATGATAGCGAAAGTGCTTTATCTGGTTTAGTGTTAATATAAAAAATAGAAATGTTAATTAGCGTCATCGCCACATCAGGTAAATATACTTGTGGATTGCTTTGAGCTAAAGTTCTAAAAATCTCTAATGCTTCTTTATATGCTGTTTCTCCCAAGCCTACTTCATTTTTAGCCCTATATAAGACCGCTAGATTGTTCAGCGTCCCTGCCACAGAAGGTAAATATACTTGTGGATTTGTTTGGACTAAAGTTCTATACGCTACTAAGGCTTCTTGAAACTCTAGTTCTGCCGACCTAAATTCATTTTTTTCCTTATGTAAGGCCGCCAGATTATTCAGCGTCATCGCCATAGAAGATAAATATATTTGTGGATTGGTTTTGACTAACGTTCTATAGATTTCTAAGGATTCTTGATATCCTGCTTCTGCCAATTCTACTTTATTTTCAGCACTATGTAAATTAGCCAGATTATTCAACGTCACCGCGACAGAAGATAAATATACTTGTGGATTGTTTTGGGCTAAAGTTCTTCTTATTTCTAAGGATTCTTTATATCCTTCTTCTGCTAAGCTAAATTCATTTTTATCTTTATGTAAGTTGGCCAGATTATTTAGAGTCCCCGCCACTTCAGGTAAATAGACTTGTGGATTGATTTGAGCTAAAGCTCTTCTTATCTCCAAGGCTTCTTGATACCCTTTTTCTGCCAACCCAAATTCATTCTTAGCTCTATGTAAGTTAGCCAGATTATTCAGTATGCCTGCCACATAAGGTAAATAGATTTGGGGATTGGTTTGGGCTAAAGCTCTTCTTATCGTTAAGGCTTCTTGAAACTCTGGTTCTGCCATCACAAATTCATTATTCGCACAATGTAAGATAGCCAGATTATTCAGCGTCAATGCTACAGAAGGTAAATAAATTTGTGGATTCGTTTTGGCTAAATTTTTTCTTATCTTTAAAGATTCTTGATACTCTGCTTCTGCTAATTCTAATTCATTGTTATCCTTATGTAAACTAGCCAGATTATTCAGAGTCAATGCTAAATCAGGTAAATAGATTTGGGGATTGGTTTTGACTAACATTCTATAAGCCTCTAAGGTTTCTTGAAACTCTTTTTCTGCCAACTCCAAATCATTTTTAGTCCTATGTAAGAGTGCCAGATTATTCAGAGTCCTCGCCACAGAAGGTAAATAGACTTGTGGATTGGTTTGAGCTAAACCTTTATAAATACTAAGCACATCTTGATAAGCATTGATGGCATCATCAAAAAAATTATGCTGTTGTAAAAAATAAGCATAAGCAAACAGGTTTTCAGCGTTTTTATTGGATTCAATAGATAATAGAAAAAAATCCTTCGCCTTTTCAATACGATTTTTGATTAAAAAATCAAGAATTGTCAATTGTGCCTTAAATAGATATTCATTGGAGTTATGAATCAACTTTTCGTTTACATCAGACCGTTGTTTTTCTATTTCTTTTGCTGATTGTAGCAATTCCTTTTGTTCATCTAAAAGGGCTTTTTCATTTAATAATTCATTCGCTTTAGCTATTAACCCCTCATCAAAAGCAGCTTTTGCTTTTTTCAGTCTTTCAGTATCTATCTTAATATTTGATAAAGTTTTGGCTGTTTCAAGCACATTTTGCTTGAATAAATTAATTTCTTCTGTTAGTTTATTGATTCTTTCAACTAATCTCGGTTTACCTTCCTCGAGAGTATATTCAAGATTGTTTTCAAGTTCCTCTCGTAGCTCAACCTTATCTTTAAAATCTTTGATGCTCAACAGATTTAAAGTAATGGTATTTTGATCTCCAGCTACCTGAATAACCCACCCGCTATTATTTTGACTTGAATTAGAACTATCCATTATTGTTGATTGAATTGATTGTTATTGCCGGAAATCTGTATAAGTACACCACTATTAGAACCTGAAGAATTTTGATTAATTGTACCACTATTTTGTATGCTTTGCCCTGTTAGTTTCTCATACATTTCCTCTAAATAGGCTTTTACTTCGAGATGATCTTCTAATTCGCTTCCTAAGATACTTTCAAGGATTTTGCGCTTACTTGTACTTTGTGGATTGATTGCTAATTTTTCTAAAGCCTCTTTAGGATTATCATCATCTCGTAAGAAAAGAGGGCGTATCCAGTTAATGGTAGCAATGGTAAAGTTTTTAGTAAATTCTTGAAGATTTTTGGCTAAATGGACTACAATAGAAGAGATAATAGCAGTAGTAGTAATAGGCTCCATAGTTTATTAAAAGTTATATGTTATCGAATATAAGAGAATGTTTTGACTGTGGTAAATATGGCGTTATTTCCTATTCTATTCCATTTTTGCTGAGTACATTATATATAATTGAGTTGTCTTTATCTTTGTTATAGTTTGAAAACAAATATCTGCAACCTAGTTATTTTACATATTTTAAAAAATCAAGACGACTTCATATTGTATAATCAACGCTTATTAAAGATTGATTGAAAATCTTAATAAGCCGCTTGCTAAATTGATGTTTAGCAAGCGGTTTCACTGTGGTAGTATTAATATGTTTTTGTATGTTAGCTAGTTGGCTATCAAGAATTAAAAGCTTTAATCATCAATTTTCTCAATATCTCCTACTTCAATTTTTTTGTTTTCTTGACTAATCATTAAAATCCCATTAATCATCATTTTAAAATCTGAATCTATTTCTAAAAATCCATTTGCTAGTGCTTCACTCAATGATTTTCTGAATTCAAGTTCGCGTTGAAGATTTTCTAATTTCTTAGCTCTTAACTCTTCTCTTTTTATCTGCACTGATAATTCATTAATTTCTCTTGCTTGCTCTTCTGTGACTTGTCGGTTAAGTTCCTCTTGTGTTTTTTTCCTATCTATCTTACTTTTTTCAATCGGCTCAATATACCTATCAAGCATGTGTGACTCAAAAGCCAATGCTCCTTTCTGAGCTAATTCTCCTCCTTTTTTTAATATTTTTTTTGTATCATCTTTCGCAATCCAACCTTTGAATTTAACAACCCATTTTTGTATAAAACTACCCACTTTTGTATCAACAATATTAATGTTTACTCCTTCAATATATCCTAATGTGGATGATACTAAATTCATAAACATATTGGCTTCTACAGCATCAGAAGTATCAATCCATAGTGAAATATCCCAAGTATATATTGTATCTTCCCCATCTTTAATTTCCCTATTTTTCCTTGATTTTAAAAATATACGCTCATATTTAATTTGATTACTATGTAAGACTTCCAGATTATTCAGGGTCTCTTCCACATCAGGTAAATAGACTTGTGGATTAGTTTTAGCTAAAGTTGTATAAATCTCTAAGGCTTCTTGATATAATAATTCTGCCAATTCGAATTCATTTTTAGCACTATGTAAGACCGCCAAATTATTCATCGTCATCGCCATATCAGGTAAATAAACTTGAGGATTGTTTTCGGATAAAGTGCTATAAATCTTTAAGGCTTCTTTATACTCCTCTTCTGACAACTCTGCTTCATTTTTAGCACTATGTAAGACCGCCAGATTATTCAGCGTCCCCGCCACATCAGGTAAATAGACTTGTGGATTGTTTTTGGCTAAATTTCTTCTTATCGCTAATGCTTCTTGATGCTCATCTTCTGCCAGCCTGAATTCATTTTTATCCCTATGTAAGTTAGCGAGATTATTCAGGGTCGTCGCCACATCAGATAAATAAACTTGTGGATTGTTTTTAGCTAAATTTCTTCTTATTCCTAATGCTTCATGGTATTCATCTTCTGCCATGCCAAATTCATTTTTAGCCCTATATAAGTTCCCCAGATTGTTCAGTGTCGTCGCCACATCAGATAAATATACTTGTGGATTATTTTTGGCTAAATTTCTTCTTATCTCTAATGCTTCTTGATATGCTTCTTCTGCCACGCCTAATTCATTTTTTGCACTATATAAGTTAGCCAAATTATTCAGCGTCGTTGCCACATCAGGTAAATAGATTGAGGGATTATTTTTGGCTAAATTTCTTCTTATCTCTAATGCTTCTTGGTATTCATTTTCTGCAACCCCAAATTCATTTTTAGCCCTATGTAAGTTAGCCAGATTATTCAGCGTCAGCGCCACATCAGATAAATATACTAGTGGATTGGTTTTAACTAAAGTCCTTCTTATCTCCAAGGCTTCTTGAAACTCTTCTTCTGCCAATCTGAATTCATTTTTAGCACTATGTAAGAGTGCCAGATTATTCAGGGTAGTCGCCACAGAAGGTAAACATACTTGTGGATTATTTTTGGCTAAACTTCTATAAATACTAAGCACATCTTGGTAAGCATTGATAGCATCATCAAAGAAATTATGCTGTTGTAAAAAATGTGCATAAGCAAACAGGTTTTCAGCGTTTTTATTGGATTGAATAGATAATAGAAAAAAATCCTTAGCCTTTTCGATACGATTTTCAATGGAAAAATCCAACATTGTCAATTGTGCCTTAAATAGATATTCATTGGAGTTATGAATCAATTTTTCTTTTATATCAGACAGTTCTTTTTCTTTTTCTTTTGCTGATTGTATCAATTGCGTTTGTTCATTGAAAAGGACTTTTTCATTCAATAATTCATTAGCTTTCGCAATAAATCCTTCATCAAAAGCGGCTTTTGCTTTTTTCAGTCTTTGAGTATCTATCTTAATATTAGATAAAATATTGGCTGTTTCAAGCACATTTTGCTTGAATAAATCGATTTCGTCTGTTAGTTTATTGATTGCTTCAAATAAATCCAGTTTAGCTTCACCGTCAACTTTTTTAAGCATGTTTTCAAATCTCTCTCGCTGCTCAATCTTATCTCTGAAATCTTTGATGTTTAACAGATTTAATGTAATGACATTATTTTCTCCGGTTACTTGAATAATCGGCTCACTATTATTCAGACTTGAATTAGAACTATCCATTATTTTTGATTGAAATGATTATTATTACCTGAAACCTGTATCACTGTACCAGTATTAGAACCTGAATAATTTTGATTCATAGTTCCACTATTTTGTATGTTTTGCCCTGTCAATTTCTGATACATTTCCTCTAAGTGTGCTTTTACTTCGGGATGATCTTCTAATTCACTTCCTAAGATACCTTCAATTGTTTTTCGCTTACTATCACTTTCTGGGTTAGTCGCTAATTTTGCTAAAGCTTCTTTAGGGGTATCATCATCTTTTAAGAGAAGTGAGCGTAGCCAGTGAATGGTAGCACTGGTAAAGTCTTTCGTAAAGTCTTGAAAAGTTTTATTGTCCTTAAGATTTTTGGCTAGATAGCCTACAATAGAAGAGATAATAGCAGTAGTAGTAATTGGTTCCATAGTTAAAGTTTATTTAAAGGTATATGTTACCTAAAATAAAAGAATTACTACAATAAATCAAAGAAAAAAAGAGATAAATATTAGGGAAATTTATAGTAAAACTCCTGTTTATAACATCAATACTAACAAACACATCTATCAACCCATTTTTTAGGGGATTTGGAAAAATATTTCTCTTGGGAATTACTATTCAGCTTTATTTTCAAATTCAGAATATTAGAGCCTTAAATTGGATAGAGACCTCTTTGATTAATAACTTATTTAAGGTTAAGAATAAACAAAAAAAGCCTGCTTAATTAAGCAGGCTTTTGGTATTATAATGAGTTTTTACTCTTCTTCAGGCTTCACAGCATATTTGGAGAATGCTTTAATAAAAGCCAATACTACCACAACAATGGATAAAACCTTTTGAACGATTTGTACACATTGATCGCAGTTCAAATCTGTAAATAAGGCAACGACATCATTGCCGATGGTACTAACTGCAACAAGTACCGCTAATACTACAGATAGTAAATTGCTCAACCATGGGGGAGCAGTAAATAGGAAGTTTTTCATTGTTTGATAGGTTTTTCTGGAAATAATTTTTTAAATAATCTTACCGATAAATAAGCAGCCAATGCACAAATAATCGATTGGAGTATTGCCCAGCCATCAATGTGCTCAAAGAAAGCTTTGATGATTGAAACCATAAAGCCAATCAATGCATAAACAAAATTGCCTTTATCAGAAGTAGGTGTAGTGTCGTGGTTCATTTGTTTGACTTGTAAAGTAGGATAATTAGCAAGATGGCAATGAATAATGCCCCAGCTAAGATATAAACGCCTATTCTCCAATTCGGTGAAACTCCAATATTAGTTAATGGTAAATACTTAAAAACGACGTTCTCACTTTTGCTTACGCTATCACACTCAGCTTGCAAATAAGTTGTGTCTGCAGTACGCTTTATAATTAACTTGGCTCTTCCACTGTTTACCGTTTTTTCGTATCTAGCGGTATCATTAACTATCCTATAAAATACAGAATCTTTAGGTATCAAAAGAGTTACCTTTTTTGAAAATGTAACGGTATCATGTACAGTAACTTTTTCAAAATACTTGTCTTTACATTTTTTGTAAGTGACGCATGAACTTAAAAGAAATGCAATCAATAAAGCGAATAAGTATTTAGGGAGTTTAATGGTTTTAGGTGTCATGTTTTTTACTTTATCGGATTCAGGTGTAATAATTTCAGAGGGTACTTGTTGTATTGATTTTAGTACTTTAACGGCTAAATTATAATAGGCGATTCTTTCTGCTAAACCGTTTTTACCACCATTCACTTTTTTTGAGACGGCCACGATATCTCCAGACAGTGAAATCTTTTTTAATCCTTTCGTTATCCAAAACCAAAGGGAAGCAATTTGGCAAAGTGCAACATCTTGCGATATCCTTTCTGGATAGTTTACAAAATCCTGCGATTCTTTGAACATGGCATTATACCATTTGGTAAACTGTGTATAATTAAATCGTCCAGTTAGTTGTAAATAGGCTCTGCCTTTGAATTTTATGCCATCTCCCTTTGTGGTATTGCCTAAATCTTTTCTTCCCTCATAGTCCTTTCCACTCGCAATTTCCTCTCTATAGGTTAGTTCCAAAGTCTCTTTTCCTACCTGAGCAAGATAAGCCGCAACCTCTAAAATATCAGTCATCTTGTGTAGCCAGGATAAACTGTTAAATGTGGTGCAGAATGCAATCAAGTTTGATTGTTTAGCTTGAGGGTATATCTTGCGTAAAATATCTGGTTTTAATTCCATTGGGTGCTTTTTACATCAGCTTCGATTGTTGCATCGCAAAAATCGAAAGGTGTTTCAAATAATAAAGTCATTTGTCGGCCACAAGTATTATCGATTTCATTGGCGATTAATGGCTTTAGTTCAAGTTTCGAGTGTAAAAACTTAGTTAAAGACCCTGATTTTAGACCAAATCCGTTATTCTTTCTCTGAATCCAAAATAAGTACTTTACAATTTTTTCAGCTATCCCTTTTGCTTCTTCAAGTGCAGCAGCTTGTAACTCAAAATTTTCAAGTGGAACTGACTTACTAATATTCATTACAAATGTAGTTAGCATCATGTGAGTGCTATTTTGCTCAGATAATGTATCTACTGGATATGACACATCAATACACATTCTGTTTAGGTTCAGAAAATTCTTCGCTGCTTTGTTAAAATCTTCATCATCAACCATGTAAAATTGTCCCTTGGGTAAAGTGGGATTATGGCCGACAACTTTTTCAGCAATCTTACTAAACAGGGTTTTGTACTCTTGAATAGTCATTTTTCCATTTTGATTTTTGCCTGAATAATTTCAACTTCAAAACTCTCTATTAAATCCCTGGCAGACATAAATTTAATTTTATCAGAAAGTGTCCCGTTCTCACTTCTTAGTTGTATTAAACTTTTCATTGAGAAATATTGAGTATAAACATCTCGGCTTTCTTTTTGTCCTTTTGGGTTTTCGTAAAAATTCTTATACAGAATCTTCAATAAACCTAGATTGTCTAGATAATACTGGTAAAGCAAAATTTTGATGTGAGATGGCAGTTTCTCAACTTTCTTCTTACGTTGATTAAGAAAAGGCTCACTCAACAAATACCTTCTGAACCCAAGCCCAATTTTCCAAATGATCCTTGGAGCAAATAAGTACGCTAATAATTCATTCAGATATTGCTCTTTTTGTTTGTCACTTTGAGTAGCCTCAAAACTTATTAAGCACCTGTAAGCTTCAATAAATTGATGTACGCTTAACTGATCAAAAGCTTCATTGGTTAAATGTTGGAATAAGCCGATTTTATTAATTGGCTTGACTCTATTTAACTCTTTCTCATCATTCATAAAGCCGAGCAATTCATTCATTTGGTCAGCAATCATTGCTGAAAAAAGCCTGTTTTCAAATACATCCTTATTGAAAAAATGATGAAGTGTCCAAACATATATTGCCCCAGGGATGCTTGATAAAAAGCTAGCATAAACGAAATTATTCCAGTAGTACCATACCTTGAATTTGATGTTTTTATTGACTAGTATCATCAATACTTCAATGTAATCGACTCTTGGCTTTAAAAAAGCTTCTTTTAGCTTCCTCAATTGCCTTGCACAAAGTTCATTTTTCCTTTCTGGGACAGCAAGGACAAATTGAGAGATATAAATATTTTTCATGAGGAATTAGTATTACATTCTAGTGATTTTTCCAATTTGCTTTGGAAGCTGATTATAGGTACTTGGCTTTGCATATTCCTCAAACAGGTCTACATTGTCTCCTAAGAATGCATTCATATCAGATGTCAATTCTTTTACATCTTCCTCTATGCTTTTCTTGAAAAAAGTTATCAGATCAGGTGTTATTGTTTTTGATTTTACAATCATATCGCTGGACGTATTATCCAAGACAGCAAGGACATCATCTTCGCCAAAAGCAATGATCAGATTAGGCAATGATTTAACGAATGTGTTTTTGGCGATAATAGGTTTTATGAAGTTCTCATAGAGAAATAGGTAATTATTATCATCGCTTTTTGTTAGTAATGCCTGGTACAAGAGTTTACCTACTATTTGTTGCATGCTGTATTCTTGCAAGGTCATTTGCTTCTTAAGTAATACAAATACCCTTCGATTCATCTTAATGCCTGAGTAAGTCGAAAACTCATCTGAAGTTTTGATGGTATTTGAATTAAATACAGTGTATTGTGGCGATGCTTTCCATGATTGATACAAATTTGTGCTGTCCAACTCCATCAATTTTAAAGCATTTTCAAGGCCATTATTGGCCATGGTTTTAAAATGCCTCCTGATATTTCGAGCTTTTTCAAGGCTTACAGTTTTTGATTTTGTGCTAGATTCATCCGTATATCCATTAGCTCCGATGGTAAGTTCAAGGACTGGAGAAAACAGATCCATTCCGGAGTTGATTACTGCAGTCTTTAGGTTATCATACACTCGAGGGTATTGGCTTGGATTACCGATAATAGATGAATACATCGGTTCATTGATTGAAGGAAATATAAAATTCTCCTCTGCAGATTTTGCAAATGAACTAAATTCAGTGGCTTGAAATGAAGCCGTAACAGGTACTACGGATTGTACTAGCTCAAGAATTTCCTCTCTTGTGGCATTATTGGGGATGATTGACGCCATGTTATTTTGTTGGATTTTGTACTTGTCTTTTATCGGCCGATATGGCATCACTACTATACATCGTCGCACGTCGAACCCTGAAGGAACTCACACCAAATCCATTAAAATCTGAAATAAATTGAGGTAGCTCAAGTAACACTTGCTCAAAAATCCATTCGTTTAACTGAGCAATGTTAAAGGTTTGAGTCTTTGCAGAACCACCATTGTTATTTTTACCATCAACAGCTGAATACAATCCTGCATCTATCTGTAATGCCCAGTGAATTTGGGTTTCCACCCACCCTGCATCGGCGTTGTACTGTGAATCAAACGTATTTTGATCAACTTTTACGAATTTCAAGGATTCCTTGCCATCATCAAACATCGGAGCTTGAATCATTTTGCCTGACTTTTCTACACCGCTGGCCGTATCGCTAAATATTTTTGCCAATTCATCATAGGCTGCATCAATCTTGTCAGAAGCCTCTTTGCCTTTATCACCGCCTTTTCTTGCTTGAGCATTCCAAGATTCCCACTCTGGAAATCTCGATTGCATATACTCCTGGGTCACAAACATTATTTGATTTAATGTTGTGATATTTTCCATTACCCATTTTTTAAAATTGATAATATTATTGGCGTAATCAATTAATCCAGACTCGACTAATGAAAAGTGATCTGGCATATTGTAGATAATATCATCACTCGGTACACGTAATACAAATACATATTCTTTGATGGCACTATCTTTTATGATTTGGTCCTTAAAAGTATTAGCAGTATCAAACCAATTTTGAATCACTGGATAGCTCTGTGAATTATCCTTGTTAATGATTGATCCTACTCGATCCCAATCCGCAACAATTACATGAGATACCTCTCCAGTATTTGTGTTTCCCCATAGTCTGCACCTGGTATTAGGTAACACTGTTGCGGCCGCAATAGTATTGTTCTGACTCAATGAAAGATGGACATAGCACATATTATAGGTTTTGATTGCCCTACATGCTTTCGTATAAAAATTCTGCGTAAAGTTTGATCGTTTGGCAAAATCGTCCCATTGTGGGTATTGTTTTAATTCAAATACTTCTTCTCTATTCTCGATAATAATTTCACCTGTCTGAAGACCTAAGCCTGCGAGCTGTTGAGAGGAGTACCCTAACCCAACTTTATAAATGGGGCTTTTTGAGAGAATCTTTCGTAAGTTTTGAGGGAATTTATTGTCCTTACCCTGTAAGAAAAGTGCTGAATCGGCCAGCAAAGTCCCATTTTGCTCAGACATAGCAAATGGTAAGCTAACTTTGAATTTTGTACTAGCTTTAACCGATTGCATCTGATTTTTAAAATCAGACTGAGTCATTACAATGATATTATTATTGATGACCCTGAGGTGTGATGGTGATGAACTCATTTTTAAAACATTTTAGGGAAATTGACTTCCATATCATTTAGGTGAGTAATGTGCCAATGTGAAAGCGATTTGATTTGTTTGCTTTCAACAAGATAAAATTTCCAGTCTCTAGCATAAATGATTTCACTTTCTGAAGGCTTATAAGTTGGTGGAACCTCAGCATCTAAAAATTTTAAATTCCTCAATAAAATTGCCTTATCGAATACGCCTACACGTCCAAAGTCTTCGTTGTTTTTATCAGTAGTAGCATAGCAATATCTTATGGAGAACGAAATAGGGTTATAATTTTCATCCAGCATATTCATCATCTCCCATGCTTGCTGGAGAGATATTGTTGGATTAACCATTACGTTGTGATTTGTTTAATAGGCATTTTGAACGAGTGAATTTTTTTGCGTTTATACCAATGTGCAACCACAAGCCCATCCACTGCTTCAGTAATATGGGGTTGCTCTTGAAGTGGTAGTTTTTTCCCTAGCTTGTCAAGCTCAGTGATTTTCACTTTCTCAATAACTTCTTTGTAATATCTTTTCTGGGTTTTTCGGTCTTTTGCTTCTTTCTTTCTAGTCACTTTCATCACATTTTTAGCAGCTTTAAAGAATGAAGTACAGCTCTCTTCCTCGAACTCAAATTGAAAAGGACTTGATGGGTCTTCAGTAGTTATTTTTTGCCAGATATAGAATCGTTCATCATGTGTAGTTTGCTGAAACTTTTCATCATATACTTCCCATCCTTCTTCTTCAAATGTTTCCATGACGATTTCTCTGAATGTTTGGTCTCGGCCAGCATCACGCCAATCGGCATTATTATCATAGAAGTAATTCACTTCTTTTAGATTACGGAACCGATGATAATAACAAAACTTTCTTACACAATCAGCAATTTTAGTTTTATCTGCTTCCGAAAATATTTCACCTAATAACCTGAATTTCTTATTAAACATTTGGCCGTATGCTAATGAAATCAAGTTATTGTTATAATCCATGCAGACGTCTAAAGCTCTTCTTTCGTCAGCCCCAGTGTCAATCCTGCAGTCAAGAATTGATTTATCCTTCAGCGTTCTTATATAATCCCAATCTTTGAAAACTACTCCGTGTATTTCCTTTTTTAGAAATTGGTAATAATACTTGTTAGAAGTAACTGGTCGAATCGAGAGTACATTTAGCATTACGTCCTTGGCTGGATTGGAAAGATAATCTCCCAATACATCATAGCCGAGTACATGAAGGTTTTGAACGGATGTTCCAACTAAAAATAAGGTAGCTTTTCTTCTCCAAAAGTTCAGTTTATTTTCAAGATTATCAATCTTATTTTGTAAGATATCAACCTTTTTACGGTTGTTGGTTTCATCTAATTCCTTTTGTAATTTTTGTTGATGAAATTCATAAGAGGCAATAAGTTGTAATACTCGCTTATCCATTTGCGACTCATACGCAAATGTCCAGTGCTCAGGATCATCGCTCATGTCACTTACAATTGTGATTGAATGATGACACCAAAGGTGGCCAAAATAACTTTGGTTACCTCTAATCATCAGGTTGGCTTCTTTTACTCTATCCCATCTTAAGAGTTTTGCCTCTTCCCAAACAGCAGCATCTACTGATTTCCCATTGGCGTGAGATTGAAAATTAGTAGATACAAAGCAAAGAGCATGGCCGGTATCAAAAAACACAAATCCGTCAGGCTCAGTAATCACCTGTATGGGTCTCGCTACGCCAGGAGGTGGAAACACGTTAGACCAAAAGTTTTGTCCCTCAATAAGCCCTTTTTTCTTTAAGCTCGTCAGAATGGCAGGAATAATCGTTTGATTTAGATGTTTAAATGAATCACAACCAATTAGCGTAATCCCTCCGGGCATCAGGTGTATAAATTCATAAATCCTGCTAGTAACAATCTCTTCAGTTTTTCCAGTACCACGTCCCAAAAGAGCCACTAATTTTCTAGGCCTATAAATTAGTGGTAAAAGTTGTAGCTTATTGGCATGATACCTTAAAACGTATTCCTTAATCTCTTCCTCCATCATCCTGAATTGTTTCAATAGGTACTATATCTGTTGCATATTTTTGTAATAATCCACTGGCAGTTTTTTTGTCTGAACTGTAGATTGTTATTAGCTCTTGGTCTAACATATCAAGCTCTTCCATTGATTCTATTACCTCACAACCTTTAATTAATCCTGGATTGAACTCAGCAACAATTCTATTTGGTCTCTTCTCAAGCTTTGGTGGTGTTTTAGGCTTAGTTGACTGTATTTTGATATACATATCTAAGAACTTAGCTGCTGTTTGATGATCACCACTATTCATACATTGCTGATATGCGTCAAATGCTTCTTCTTCAGCAACATTTAGGTGTAGTGCAGCAGAAGAAACGATATCCATGTTGAAAATCTCACAAGCGAATTGGTAATCTCTACATGCCATCATATAAGTAATAGGCGAGAAGTCGTTGACTAAATCATCAATCACTTGTCTGCGAACCGAGATTTCAATAAACATTTCAACTGATTCTTCGTCTACTAACTTATTTTTTCCTTTTCGCCTTTTTTCAACCTTATCCATCACAGAAACTCGATGGTTTCTATAAATTTGGTTTTTGTCAAAAATGTATTGAATCTTAGCAAAAATTTCTTGAGCTCCTTCTGTTATCTCAGGAAGCCTGCCTGTTTTTTGCCAGTAAAGAATCCCTTCTCGAATTGATTCTCTACTTTTGGTGATTGGTTTCATAATAAGTGCGTAATGTCCTGGTTAACTCGTCGGCTTCTGCTTGATATCTTTCTTCATTGGCATGTTGCTTATCAAGTTTTTTGAACTTCGACAAATAGGATCGAACCGTTTGTAATCTTTTTTGTAATTCGTTTGGGCTGATATCCTTAATATTTATTTCAACATCCTTATTGGGCAGTTTCCCAGTTTTCCTATAATGTATTGTATCCTTCCAGCAGTCTTCTAAGGCCTTGCAAGTCGTGGTTAATTCTTGAGCAATTGTCCCTCTTTCTTCATTGGTAAACTTTTTTTGATACCATGTAGCTTGGTTCAATTTCGCTTTTAGCTGTGAGCGTAATACATAGAACTTTTTACGATTAGCTACTAGCTTTTTCACCTCTTCATCATCGCTTGTATTTTCATCAAAAGCCCATTGATTTAGCTTTAAAGCTACTTTTTTTGCTTCTACTAGCTTTGGGCTTTGCTCTTTTTCATGAGGAGCTTTTGGCTTTTCTAAGGCAGAGCTTTGAGCTTTTTGATTAGCTAATAATAAGGTCAGTTGCTTTTCAAGTTCAGCAACAGAAAATGAGTTTTTAGGTTTTCTGAAAAGGGATATCAGGAAAGTACTTGTCGGACTAAGCTTTTCAAATAATAAAATGCCTTGAGCAAAATCTTTATCTTTAAACCATTCTTCGAGTTGCATGTTTAACAAAAAAGTGCAAATTGAAAATCCAATTTGCACTCGTATTAAATGATAGGTGTAGAGGTTTTTTTTATTTTTGAAGCAGCACTAGATCCTTTTTTTTTTCAATAACTCCCACTAATTTTCCATCCTCAAACCATTCATCGATCACCTCAATTGGTATGAGTCTAAGATTTACTACTCCAAGACCAATAATCGATACAGGAAAATTAATCCCAGGGCATGGCTGATATTTAGCTTCGAAATTCATTATGATTGAACAGGTAAAGAGGTTCCAGTATAAATTAATGGCATTACGTTACATTTGATTTCAACATCAGCAATCGATGTGTCCTCGCCTTCAGTAATAGTCCATTTCATGATAGAAGCTTCAAAGCCTTTGTAACCTACCAAGATTGTCTCACCATTAGGTTTATCAAGCGCTAAAAGCACTCGTTTGCGAGGCATCAACTTTTTAATAAACCCTAAAGCATCTTTACTAAAACCAATCCGAGCTTTAAACACAACTGATACTGCTGCATTCTCATCAATATCTACTTTGAGCTCTTGCTTTTGAGTAGAATCAATTTCTACGGTAATGAACCCTTTGCCTTCAGCCGCTGTAAACGTACCAACAGCAACTGCATAAGCCTCATTAGTTATCGCATTAGTAAGCAATGGAGGTGTTGGTACGGCTGTAAAATCGGCTGGTAAGCCTATTTTAACAACCTTACCAAGCCCAACTTGCCAACCTTGGCACAGGGCTAAATTTTCTATAGTTGCAACTGGACAAGCCATTTTATTAGGTTTAGAATTTTATTAGAATATTAAGTATTATGAAGGAATTTCTGAAATAACATTCAGCTCAACGAGATTGTCTAATTCCTCATCTGTCAAATCTTGAATTGGTTTACCATTCACTGACCCAATTGTACTTTGTTTAATGGTACCACGATGTAAAACTGCCACAAGACCTTTTTCTTTCAGAGCTTGTTTTTGAGCTTCGAAACTTGGTTTTTCAGATTCGACTAATTTGTCAAGTAATGATTCAATCTGCTCTTCACGATTAAGAATTTCCTGTTCATAAGCCGCTTCTTTTAATTCATGCACTTTAATTCGCTCATCCCGATCATTAATCGCTTGTTGATAGGTAGCTTCTTTTTCAGCGATGATTTGATCAATCTCACTTTGCGTGTAAGTTTTTTCATTATTTACAATTGTTTCAGACTGAGTTTGTACCGAAGCCGCCTGATCACGTGTATTATTTGCCATTGTTATTGTTTGTTTTAAAGGAGAAAATTCAATTTTCTCCTTTTGTAGGTGTTTTTATACTAACTCATTTACCACCATTGCCGCTGGATCGACAATTAGCACACCATGGATTAACTTGAATCCAAGATTTAGAGCATAAACAGTTTGTTGAGTAGTGAATACTGAGAAATCTGGATTTTGGATATCAGTTCCAAAGACAAGATTTTTCTTCGGAGTAATAAAAACCCTATTTGATGCACCCATCCATCTGCATGGCTCAAGCTTCAACATTCCTTTTGAAGTATCTGTATAAATAGCATCTACACCATTTGAATTTCTGAAGATGTTACCAGTTGGCCAACGACGTTTGTACTCAGCAATATATTTGTTATACGTAAGATAACTCATATAAGCATTGCGTGGCTCATTGGCAATTTGAATGCTTGTTCCCTCGTCCATATCATCAATTTTCTCAATAATATTTCCGTAAGTAGTAGCTGAATTACCCCAACCTGTACCTGTAGTTAATGTACCTGTAGGTCTGATAATTATTCCAGAAGAACCATCTGCTACCAAATCAGCAATTTGCTTTCCATAACCATCAATTTGTCTCAAACGTGATGGATCCGTATTTGGTCTTGCTTTTGAAGCACCATAAATAATATCATTATTCAGAATGCTTACATTCTTTTTAAAGATTCCAGAGAGTTGCTCTTGCATCTTTGGAATTTCGCCACCAGTAATGTTTACTTTGTCACCAATGAATTTCTTTCTGAATGCCTCTGCTTGGAAAGTGTAATCATCTTGCAAAGGTTCAACCTGGATAGTTCTCTCTGAGAATACTATTTTATTTGCCTCAGCATTATGAATGCCATCAAATGCTTTGAGACCCGATGTTACTACCAGTTTCTCATAAGCTTTTTTGTTGGTAACATTAAAGTCTAAGGTTACTTGTGTGGCAAACTCAGCTCCAATCAAATATTCAGTAGCAATTTCTGCTTGATGTTCGTTGATGTAATCGCTTAACGCACTTACATCAACAGAAGAAATAATAGCCATTTTTTAAATTTTAAATAGGTGTTGTGTAGAATATTTTAAAAGTTTAATAGGTGTAGATAACTAACGCAGTTTAACTCTTAACTCACGAAGTCAATTCCATTGGTATTGAGCTCTTTTTTAACAAAAGGAATTTTTGTATTAATAGGCTCACCATTCGTCGGAATTACTGGATTAACTGCTCCTGTAGCAGGGGGAGGGGTAATAGGATTGGTAAATGCACTAAGCTTCCCTTTTAAAGCAGTGATTTCAGTATCTTTTTCAGCAATTTTCGAGTCTTTTTCAACAACTGTGGTGTTCAAGCTTACAATCGTTGCATTTAGTTCGCTGGTTTTTGTTTCCAAGCCCGCTATTTTTTGAGTAGCTGCTTCTGCCTGAGTTGTTAATTCTACCTTAGTTGCTTCAAGGGCTGTGATAGTTTTATTGGCTGTTTTTAGCTCTTCAGCTTCATCCTCTGCAGAAATTCTTGTTACAGTCGGAAATTTCTCTACAATAGAGGATACTAGCCCTTCCTCTATTGATAATTTTACTTTTGTTGCCATATTTTTTTCTTTTTTAAGACTGGTATAAACTAAATCAAACCCTTGTATTCCATCTATCAAACCAGTGTTTTCAGTGAGTGCTTTTGATGACACAACTTCAAGACCTTTTAATGCTTCCTCGCTCACTTGTGGGCGATTGGTTTTTACAAAAGTCATGAATGTTTCATCTGTTGGGTCAAGTTGATTGTTTTGAAGAATAGTAGGGTCATTGTGCTCCAACGCTTTAGAATCTCCATGCTTTAAATCTGAAGTTGTTGCATAGACATACTTTTCAATAACTCCTTGAGCAATTAACTGAGCAATGCGGTTTCTATATAAATAAGCCACCCCGATAGAGCCCACCAAATTGTCAGGACTCGAGGAGTAAATCTTTTGACAAGAACAAATAGAATAATAAGCTCCAGAACAGCAATAACCATCAATCCAAGCATATTTTGGTTTTGAGAAATTGGCTATTTCATTTGCGAACTCCCAAGTGCCACTTACTTGGCCACCTCCAGAATCTACATAAAACAAAATTGATTTAACTTGTGGATCTGTACTGGCCTTTTGGAGCCATGTTCTCATGGTAGAAGTACCTACTGTTCCACAATAACCATCATGCTTCATGATTGTACCAATGATTGGAAATATTAAAACACCTTCTTGGGTTAATGCAGGGACAGCATCATAGTCTTCATTATTTACATAATTGGTAGATTCGCTTTTAGACGAAAAAGTTAAATTTTGCTGGGTTGTTTTGAATTCGCTGACTTGGTTTTTAAAAAAATCTGCAGGCAATGTTCCATCTAAGTATCTGTTCGCCAAATCAGAAAGTATCTGAGATTGGCTTGAAGAAACCATAAAAGTACTTGTAAGAATCGCCCTGATGATTGAATTAAATGCCATTGATTATCAATTTTTTATGACAAATTTTCTACAATTATTGAATCCTTTCAAGGACAAAATGAGAATCATGATTGATTCAAATTATCTCATTTTGTCAATAAAAAAAGCCCGAACTTGTCGAGCTTTTTAACAAACTAGATTTGATCTTTCAAAAAGTTTTTAACAATCGTAGTCATTTTTGCTTGAGCCTTTCCACTGGTATCAGAAGAATAGTGAATATTGTCTGGTAATTGCACTCTCCTTACAGTCATGTCCTGACTGGTGTCTTGTCCAGTTGGCACATAGTTGCTCCAAGGTAGTTGCGTCCATTTAACATTCGATCCTGGTACCTTCTGTTGAGAGAAGCCCGATAATTCCCAAGTCTTTAAGATAGGAATGTTCCAAGCATTCGCAACCATCATTTGTGCGGCCGAAACATTTACAAGATCATCATCTTCGTAGTACCCTAATATCACAATATTGGGTGAACTATTGTATTGATATATTAAATCAATCAAGAAATTCATTGCACCCAAGTAATACCTTCTATCATTACTAATGGCTGGAATTGTTGTTAAATCATTAGCATATCCATCATTTCTTCCATGCTCAATTACAATGATGTTTGGCATGGTATATGTTCCATTTAAATAAGGCAAAATACGGTTTTCGTATGAGCAAGATAAAATTTTTGCTTGCTCGGTGCTTGAGAGTGTTAATGGAGCATTGATGCTAGGAGTATCAGCATTATAATAAAATAATGATCTAATTGTAGCCCAGTTGTCAATAATATACTGCTTTTCAATGATTGTGTGCATTAATGCATAACAATAGTTTTGCCACGCTAAACCTGCAAAAGTTCCATCAGCACGAGATATTCTTGCCGTAGACGATCCTACTCCTTTGTTGATTCCAACACCACCGAGTAGAGCTGGTGCATCAGTAGGAAATGATGCAGAATCAATAAGAGATGTCCCTAAAAATAATGCTGTCATCCCATCCATCGGCCTGCTTTTCAATTGCAATGCAGCAATTAAAGTATTTTGTTGGGCGATCAAACTATCAACATATACCCTACTTGCAGATTGAACAATTAAAGAAGGAGTATAAATATAGTAAGGTGTAGCAACATTACTATTCAGGATAAAGTGAGTAGCGGTTGATGGAATTACCATTTGCAAGTTTTCAATTAACTTATCACTTCCATTGATACCTTGCCCTTGATAAGATATGATACTGCCAGCAGCATTGAGATACAAGACAGCATATACCCCAGCACCATTAACAGTAGTTGTAACTCGTAATTTATCAGTCGGAGAAACAGGGTATTTTGCATACCTACGATAAGTATTACTATTAACAACTCCATCGATACCAACCCAACCATTGTTCATTCTATCGATTACAATATCAACTGAGCTGCTACCATCAATATAAACAAAAGCTGCATTAGCAGGGGCAGTTAATTGATAATTCACATATGGATGATCCACTCCATCAACACCTGGTTCAACAACTTGCAAGACTGCATTGTTTGCATCAACAAAAATTGCAAGAGCCAAAGCGGATCCATTTACAGTACTGGTAACCTTAAATAAATCTCCAGGCTTAACAGCCATTTTTACATACCTTCTTGTCGGATTTGGCACATAAACAGCTTGTTGGGTATAGTACCCTTCATAAATCGTATATAAACGGGTGGGGTAAAAATCACTAAGGATGTTTTCAATTGTTGGAATTTTTGTTCCTACAACTAAAGTAGAACTAGCTTCTAAAGCTGAAATTCTTAAAATATTATCAGTAGTTTGTGAGAATACACCTGGTCTTAAACTCAAGTTTGTAGCATAATTATTATGCTCAAACATTGCACTTAAATTCAAAAGATAATTCCAGTCTAGGGAAATATTAAATGTAATTGAAGTAGTACCATTTACAATTGTTCCATTGTACGACTTAAAGCCGTTTAATGTGGTTGCATCGAATGAGCTATTTTCGTTTATAAGGGCGTAGTCTTTTCCCTTGGTTAAATTTCTGATTTGAAAACGATACTTAAAATTTGGCACAAGCCCCATGGTTATTGGAGTAGTTGTAACAAAAGTTATACGCCAATCGTCATTTTTCTCTGCAGCCGGTACGATAATATCTAACAGCTTGAGAGCTCTTAATATATTTACTTCTGTTGCAGTATAATTTTTCGTTTTATCTGCTAAGAAATCATATCGAGTACTAGAAATCTCTGTTAAAAGTTTTGAGTCGCCAGCATCTACCAAAGCAACAATCGTATCGGTTTGGGTAAATACACCTGGTTTGATTTTTAAATTTGATGTGAGTATATTAAATTCAAATGTAGCTCCTAAACTTAATAAATACACCCAGTCAACTTGTACATTAAAGGTTATAGATGTTCCTGAAACGATAAGACTACCTCTATAAATTTTATCGCCGTTTAATGTGTTTGCATTAAAAGTTGAATTTTCATCAACTAGTGTAAAGTTAGTGCCAGTCGTTACGTTTCGTATCTGCACTTTATATTTAAAACCTGATACAAGATCAGGAGTGATTGGGATTGTTGTAACAAATACAATACGCCAATCGTCATTCTTTTGAGCAGTTGGCACAGTCAAATCCAATACTCGTAAGGCAGTAAGTACTTTATTTTCAAGATCAGTGTAGGTAGTAGTATTAGGTTTTATAAAGCTTTTTTGGATTTTTTGTCCCTGCTGCACTAAAAGCCATTGAGTCCCCTGAACTTTTAGAACATCCCCTACATTGATAGCCGTCCCTGCAGTGAAATTAACGCCAGCAAAACCAAGCGTACCAGCAACTATGGTATCTAAATAACTTCCTTGTGATATCGTAGTGGAAGGAATAGCGGTTATTGCAGGGGAGTTTGTTGTAGCATTATACCCTCCTAAACTTGCAGGGAATGGCACGTTGTATAAATCTACCCAGTCATGCCAAGTCTCTTCTCCTATATAACGAACTTGAACTTTAGTGCCAGAAGTTCTCCATTCAATTCGATCGCTGATAGGACTAACTTTAAGGCCTACAAACAATCCACCATCCATTGTTACATCAATTTGAAAATCGCTACTGGCACGCTCAATCGAAGAATCAGAAGGTTTTTTTTGAATATCGATATAGAAGTACACAGGTGAAACTTCACGACCTGAATTTTCAGTAAAAATTAGTTGTACTGAAAAGATGCCAGTAGGGAGCTCTGAAATTGGTGGAGTAAAAATAGCATTGTTGTTAGTATCAGTACCGACAACAGTCCAATCCTTTTTAAGAATGCATAAAGAACCATCCGCAGCAACATCGATACCATGGTTTTTTGATAATCGTTCATATTCAACTCCTTCACTTGAAATAATTGCGGTAATGGAATAATGATTTAAGTTTACCAATTCGCCTTCATCTGTAAGGGTGAGCGTAAATTTCCAACTTTGGCCTCTTAGAAAAGTAAACTTTTGAGGAATAGGTGTATAATCAAAATTATTCATTTCAATTGTATGTTTGAATTGTGTAGAAATAATCCTTGTCGGAGTTTTGATAAGGGCGACTTATGTGCGGTCTGGTAGTTTCCCAAGCTTCTGGAGTAATATGGATTTCTCTTACCACGCCAGATACTGTTGCTCGGAGCCAAACTTCTGTAGGCTCTATCCCTTCCGTTCGCCAGCACATCGCTTCTAATTTATTTACGCCAACCTTTGTCCTGCAAGGCAAAATACTCGGAGCATCAGCCCAATCGATAGCTCTATGTTTTACCCAGTTTATATGGTTATAACTTTGCTCCGTCTCCCAGTATTGGGGAATCATTTCAAGGAATGAAGTAGCTCCACCATTAGTCATTAACATTTTAATAGCAGCAAAAAAGCCTACATAAGTATCATGTGTTTTGTTATAATTGAAGGAATTTTTATCCCATTCATGTAGGTCAACGCTATTCATATAAGTGAGCGACACCAAATCAAAAGCATATTCTCGACCTGCTAATAAGGCTTTATGATTAGTGTCTGCATCAGCTACAAATGTTCCATTTGAAAGTCTAACATACTGATTAAGTCCAATTGCTCCTTTATCAGCGATGACTTTTGTCAGCATTTTAAACCTACGATTATTGAGTTTGTATCTAGCATACCAAGCATTCCACTCGAGTAATGTTCCAGCACGTGCTAAAAAATGCTCTGTATTTCGGCTGTTTGTATACTTATTGATAACAATCGAATTGCCATTTCCTAAATTGTACGTAGAACCTTGAACCGCAAATTCGTGTGCGTAAAAGCTTACTTCACCACTTGGAATAATGTTTGGATAATCAATAGGCCTTTTGTTTAATACTCCTTTTGATGGAATTGATAGCAAAGGAGTATCTGATCGCCAATCTTCAGAAAAAATTGCTCTAGTGTCAGGATAATTTCCAAGGCTATTGGGATAAAAATATGTTATCTTTTCATTTGTTTCTTGATCATGTATATAGCCGATTGTATTAGCCAAAACACCATAATCAGAGGAAACATCAGCTGTAGTGTTTTCGGCCATACCCATAATGGCTGCTCTGTGATAAGCAGAGCCGTAATCAGCTGTTCCGTCTTCGATATCAACTGCTTCTAAACCTCTATGCGTTTTTCCGGAAACATTGTCACCAAAACCCATTTCAGCAGAACGGACGGCCGATTCTCCAAAATTATATGCTCCTTCTAACCCCATCGATGATAGTGAGAGCTCTGAGCTAAGACTAGACTCATGAAACCTGTAGTAATAAGGAGTAGAAGATACAAATGTTAAAAACGTTTGACCAACGACTGGATCAACATTTCCCACCCAAGGTAGACCAGTGTTGGGATCATACGGATAAATAAAGTCATCGCCCCTTATGCCTGCTCCATGGTAAAACGATGGATTTAGGGTTGCTTGTCCCATCAATCCAACTTGCCAAAATTTTATACTGCGATATTCAATAAATGGCTGTCCCCAAAAGTTCCACCAAACTCCCCATTTTGGTCGCACATAACCTTGAGCATTCGTATAAGTTGGAATTGAAAATATACCGATAGAATCTAATGGAATATGATTCACAATTGTTTGAATGCCTATATTTTTTGCAATACTTGCTATGGACATCAATACCCCTGGAGTAGGAGGAACGGTAGTAGTATCTGCATTGCTTCCTGTTGTATCAAGAATAGTTTGCTTAATACTAATATTGGATACATCAACACTTGCTAGCTGGTTAAAAACCGGCAATATAAGATTTGGAGTTTTATGTTTCCATCCTAAAAAAATGGAATCTTTGTCTAATACTTTGATTGAATTTTTACCATCTATTCGGGTTGAAGTATAGACTTTTAATTTATTTCCATTTGCTTCAACACTCAAGAATATTGGTATCGAGGTGTACTTTTTAGTAAATATTTTGCTTAAGGAAGCATTATAAGTTGGCCGATGAAAAATTATCAATGAATCGTTTCGTAACAAAATATGTGCTGCACTCAATTTACCATCAATACTTTGGGTAGAGTCGTTTCGTATCGAAATCCCTACACCAGCTTTTTTATTTGATATTTTATTGAACCATGCACTATAAGAATAAACAGATGGTGTTGAAGCATTATAACGCCTCAATGTTATTTTATCAGTGGTTCCACCTAAAGCACCAATGCCTTTTAAAGTGGTTGAACCAGATTGATTTGTTACTACTTGCTGTGCATTGCAAGAAGTAATACAGAGAAGAAAGAAAAGAAAAATGATTTTTTTCATGATTTAGTGTAGTGTTATGATTGATGCTAAATTATTGTCAACTAAAATATTGATAAGCTGATACACTGATGGCTTGCTTTTGCAAACGCAAAAAACGAAATGTTGCCCATCACTGAGATTAAGAATATTGCTAATTGTCAATTCTGAATCTTTTATATTTTTTGTTTTTCCGAGTCGTAATTCTATATATTGGGTATCAACAAAGGTTTCAAATAGTAATTCTACATTAAGAGTTTTTGTAATGGTACCATTTTTTAAAAATGATGATGGTGAGGTGACATAATCTCTGATTGGGTTGAAGTTATCTCTTAAAATTTCAGGTTTGATTTTGGTAGGATTAAAGCTTATTTCAATAGTTTTCGAAGAACTTCTGTTGTTAGCATAAACCTTAGTAAAATCAATGGCACGCATGAAATGCACAATCTCTGAGTCTGAATTTTCATTTGTCAATTGTAATGATACATTTCGGTTTAAAAGGTTTTTATTAAACCATTCTCTAAAGTCGGCTATATCCGTATCAATATTTAGAGTTACTTTAATGGATTTATTCGCGATAGAATTCGATAGAGAGCCTTCGATATTTGCGATACTTCCATATTCGTCTAAAAGATACATCTCCCCATACAAAAATTTGAAAGTGCTTTCGTAGTGAGTGATTAACAAGGGGATAGAAATGGCCTCACGCATTACCACCCTTATTCGATAGGTGGTTGAGATATTAGGTTTTTCCTTACAAAGTTTGATTTGCGTGTATTCGGATAAATTCATTTTTATTCCTTGTCCAATGTTTACGCAAAGTTTCAGGCGAAATCATAGAAACTTCAAGGACAAAACGAGAGTAGAAATGATCGAGAACTTGTGTTATTGATTCTTTTTTCATAATGTGCCTTTCAAGCATCAATATGGCAAACTCATTATAAATTAAAGATTTTATATATTTTGAAAATTTGATAGTGGTATATCCTTGTATTAAAATACTCGTGTACATTTTTTTTGGAAGCAGGTCATCTTTGATTGTCAATTCCACTGAAGATGTGTACTGAGCATAGTTGTACCTGTTGCCATTGCTGTTATGAATCTTATTTTTCTTGGTAGCTAAGGCCGTGTTGTTTTCAGAGAGAAGTTCAATAATTTTTTGAGAAAAGATATTGGGCTCATAATCATCAAGATTACGAGTAAAGCCTTTTGCTTCTAGATATGGAATAACAAACGGTTGACAAAAAACTTTAAGCTTCATGCTAACTTAATCCTCCTTAGTTTATAATTTGATATTTTTAGTCTTGGGTTTCTTGAAATCTGCTCGGCAATCCAAACAAAATTATGGGCATAGAAAATGGTTGAGAAGTCAAATTTATACAACTGGATACTGTTAGATACTACTTTCAATTTAATACTTACATTATCAGAAAGGCCATCAAGGTACTTCTGCCATTGCTTTTGATAAATGCCATTTGCTCCATCAATAAATAAGCTTTTACCTAATAAGGTGTTTTCTGTTAAGATTGTGTTGGATTCAATTGAACAAAATAATGATCTTGATTTTGGTTCCTCCGTATTTAATCCAAACATTACAGATTTACCAGTTTGAAAACAGACTAAAATCCCCGTCCTGATTGTACTGGATCCAGATGATGAAGACCAGTTCCAAGAAATAGATGTTCCTGCAGGCATTCTTTGAATATCTCCTTGAGTTTTATGGCTTGTCTGGGTATAATCTGTTGACATTATTAGTGGAGCGAAGTGATTTTCTACTTCCTTCCATGTGATGCCAGAAGTTTGAATATTTGGTACAGGTTTAAAAGCTGTGGCCACTAGTGATTCATCATCTGAATCTGTAATAGCAAACTTGATTTGATAAGTATCTTCCACTTCAACGGGTAGTACATAATCGTCATCATATAGGCCAGAAAGGTCGATAAAAGGTTGTGATGAAACATTTATAAACGGCTTTTGACGCTCAATGATTGTTACGGTTGAGTTAAATTCATCAAAATCGAAATAGACATTAAGCCAATTCTGGAACCTTTCAAGAAATTCCCTGACTGTCCATTTAGGCATGTAATAATTATAGACAATTTCATTCGCATGAATATTGAATGGTTTTGACAAGTTAGGGAATTGTCTATCAGCACAAACTAATGTTAGCCAGCAAAGCTTATCATTATTATCAGTATTAAAAAAGCTTGGATCCAGTGTGTAGCCCATGTACTCAAAAAGTTTATGCAGCACATAACTAAATTTAAGAGCTGGGCAAAAGGAATATTTCGTAGGCTCAAGCTCGGAATTATAATAATACTTATTGTAATTGATAGCATTAATGTTGCCAAAAAAAGAAGGGTTTTGATCACCATAAATATTCGGAGTATAAATCTGTGGTAATAGGTATGGTTTTGACCAGGTATTTAAAAGTGCACCATCAAAATAGTTCTCTATTGATTCGTATGAGATTCTTGTGAATGTATAATCGACAGTAAATGGCGTTGTTACATATTCAACTCTTATGGTAGAGGTTACGGAATGATTTGTTTCATTTGGGAAACTCATTATCCAATCGTCGGCATAACGTTCTAGCGTAGCATACAAAGGTTGGTCCGGCACATTAAGTGTTTTCATTATTTCATTGAATTCACTGATAACGTTATCTAATTCTGTTTCTCGATTTTCTTTAACGGACTCGCCTCCAGGATAAGTAAAAGTGTGAGAATAAACTTGATATCCGTCAATTTGAAACTTTAGAACAGTGCGTTTGTATCCTAATAATTGATCATACGTGTATAAATTATTGTTGGATGAGGTTGTTCCAATCAATTCCTTGATTGGAAGCTTGTACATATTTGTAAGTTTTGAAGTAGTAGGAATGGTGTCTTTCCCAAAGTCGATATCCGTTATAAGACGTTTCCAGATATCTAGCGGAACGTTCCCTGGAGTGGCTGTAAGTTCTTGTTGATAATTTTTTGAATTGGCACTTTTAGTGTTTAAGTTCCCAACAAACAATAAGTAATCATCAAATAAAGCTACAGGGATAGAGGTTATCGGTGTTTGAATGTTTGGGATATTGGAAAACCCTAAAGCCTGTTGCAATTCAGGTGTAACAGGGTTGTTGAAGCTTAGGGCATATTCGCCTCTAATTTCGAGATTGGTAATTGGGGAAAACTTTTCAATGATGATGTCAGAATTATCATCGATAGGTATTTCCTTTTGATTATATATAACCTTCATTGTAAATTTTAACTATTAAAATCATTGAAATCTTGCTCATTTTTAAACTCATAAAAGTTTGAAATGATGCAGGCAGTAAACTTATTGCCTAATATTAAAGCGTTCTCTAAATCTTTCTTTGAGAACATTTTCCCTTTGATAGTGTTAAATGTGGCTGAGCCTTTTTTCACATCTCCATTTTGTGCCACAGCATCATAAAAAACACAAAAAAACCTTTTCTTTTTTAAAAAGGTATCAATTAAAATCTTAATCATGAGTTTAAATATTAGTATTCAAATGGATATTTGAAGTCAAATACTGGAGCATCATTTATTGTTTGAGAATCGAATGATTTGAGTGATTTAAAGTCTCGTATTAATGGCATCAGTTTGTTCCCCAATATCAAGTAAATATTTTTGGAAGCATCAATATCATCTACAATTGCTTGTACATCATGTTCTTCAGTCGATAATTGAAGTGATATTTTTTTTCGGGATGAAATGCTTACATTCTTTTGCATACCATCGTTCATAATTGTTTCAG
This sequence comes from Arcicella sp. GW821-FHT09D11, assembly GCF_059416265.1. Classification (NCBI taxonomy): domain Bacteria; kingdom Pseudomonadati; phylum Bacteroidota; class Cytophagia; order Cytophagales; family Flectobacillaceae; genus Arcicella; species Arcicella sp. GW821-FHT09D11. Next base: position 129,234 of record NZ_JBWKOV010000005.1, read on the forward strand.
TTACCGTTTCTTTTTCTTTGGTAATTTGCCCTTTAAAACTTAGTGATTCATAAACACCTAATTGATTTTGATAAATCACTATTTGTTCATCAGGATAGTAGGCAGGATTAATTACAAAAACCATATCTGGACTAATTTGTACTGTTTCACTGTTAATAACGGTGTGAAAAGACAATGAGACACTCAAAAGATTACGTGTTTGAAAGTCATCTGGAATATGCTCCTTCAAATCCTTTATAGTACTACTAAAACGATAAGCCATATTATTGGCCACCTCATGCAACGTTGAAATATCAGATCTAACCAATGATCCATCATAAAAAAAGTACTCTGCTATTACCTTTAAAGTAATAGATGTTTCATTAAGTAATACAAAACCAACTATCGTATTAATAAATATTGGCTGAGAATCGGAAACATATTGAGTTTCATCTCTACATGTTAGTGCATTTTGAAAATTCACCTGCAGTGTATCTTGTTGAAGAGAAAAAAACTCTTCAGCAGGAATTTTTCCAAATAATATTGTGTACGATGTTTCAATTTGATTTGAATTGTCCTTATTAGACACTACAATTTTAAGTGTTTTTATAAGTTCTGGTAGAGCTTCAATGTTGAAATTTCGAGTGTTTTCAAGGTCAGGAACTTGAATATCACTTGCTATTTCAGCTAAAATGTTATTGAGTTTGAACTTGAATTGATTATTTACCTTAAACGAAATAAGAGGCGATAATAAGACGGCCACATCATTGATATATAACATAGCTTTTCTTTGAATAACAGCATTATCAAAGTTATCTTCAATGTGAAAGAAGGTATTAAGGCCTGTATATACCTGTGTGCGAACCATTTTTTAAAGAAAATATTATATTTAGTATTGTAAAGATAATTTTTTTATGTATTAATTTAACGATTTTCCTTTTGTTTTGTTATTTTCTTGCTGTAATGTAGATAATTTATCTACATCTTGGGAAGTCCACAGATTTTTTGCGACAATACCTGATTGTAAAGTTTCTGTAAGTTTGTCATTGCTGTCAGAAACTTTCATCAAAGCTTCAGCAATAATTTTATTACTTTGATCAACGTTTGTTGTTGGTGTAATAGCAGCTTGCTGAGTAGTATTGATTATTGAATTATTGACAGAGCGAGCTTCATAAATTCGGCTAATTGTTCTTCCCCAGTCGGTGCTCAGATCAGCATTTGAAAGAGTAAGTTCATTTGGGTGCATAATAGCAAAAAAGCCACCCTTACCATCATTTGCCTTTGGTGCATTACCACCATTACCTGTATAACCACCGTCAAAAAACTCGGGGATAGGCATTGCAGCGAGTTTTGAAACCTGATCGAATGCTAATCCTGCTTGTATAGCAGTAAGTGGTATATTAAAAGGGTAGGGTACACTAGACATTGTTTGCAGAATAGACTGGATAGCGGACTGGGTTGCTTTGATTACATTAGCATCATGATCACCTTGTGCCTGTTTGCGTTTGATTGCCCTTTGTTTTTTATCAAATTCAGCATCATCTTTTAATTTCCGTGCATCATATTCTTTCTGTGTAATTCTTCCAGCCTTTAGCTCGTCATCGAGTGCTTGTAAACGTCTCCCTTTCTGATTATCAAGATTGATTTGATCTGCTTGAGAATCAAGATTCTGGGAATTAATCAATCCATCAGAAATGGTTGAATATGTCTGTACAGCAAATTGTCCAATTTGTTGCCATAATTCTTTGTCAATCTCTTTACGCTTTTCAGCATACTTTCGATGGATACCTTCAACCGATTTACCAGTCTTATCTGCATTAATCAACTCTTGAGCATACTCAAAATTCAATAAAGCTGCTTTTGCATCATGGTGTTTAAAAACATTGTCTTTTGTTAACTGAACTTCATCATTAAGTGACTCTTGTTTGTTTTTAAGTGTCTTTACTTTTTCTGATTTAAGTAGTTCTTCAAAAGCAGCTGTATATAAATCATTGTAATGTTTATCAATAAGCAACTTTTGATCGCTTGTCAAATCTTTATTTCTGAGCTCCTGCGATCTTTCAAACTCAAGTAATGATGCTTTGGCGTTAAAAGCACTAAAATTATCACCTTGTTCATTGCTCCTAGTGATATTTTTTTGTAAATGATCTCTAGTGATTTTATCTGTAATATCAAGTATTTTTTTAGCAGACTCCTCTGCCTTTTTTTCATCTTCAAGCTGTGCTTTTTCTCGAAGATCACCGATTGCTCTTTTTGTCCGGTCATCCTGAGCAATCTTAAAAGCAGAAAGCAGCTTTTCTTTTTCTACTTCTGAAAATTCGGCATCAGTAAGTTCCTTTTCTTTAGCTTTTTTGGCATTTTCACCCTCAACCTCTACCTTTCTTATTTCACGATCAAGGTCATTTTCAATAGCCTCAGCATTTAATTTTGCTATTTCTTGAATATTTTTAGCCTCAATTTCAACTCGTTTGTGTTGTTTTGTTTCTTCTATTTTTTGGGTACGCTGCTGTTCTTTATCTTTTTTATCTTGAGCATCTTTATCATAGCCTTCCTGAAGCTTTTTCTTAGTTTCTTCAGATGCTTTATCGATTGATATTAATCTAGCAGATTCAGCTTTGGCAAAATTGTACTTTGCTTCATGATATTTTTTATCATTCAATATTTCCTGTATTTGTTCCTGACCAAGATTCTTCTCTCGAGCCTTGACATAGTTATCCATTGCCAACGATATCCCCCCTTTGGCTTGTTGTAAAGCTGAGTTAAGGCCTGCTAGTTGTTTTTGTAAAATATTGCCTGAGCCACTACCATTGGCAAAATCATTCATTAATGACCTAGTATCATTTTGAGCTCTCTGAGCAATCTTTTTATAATTTTCTTCAATAGCCCTCTGTTTAGAGATATCACCAAAAGTTTGCACGTTGATAAGAGAGTTTCCACCTATTTCAATATTGAAATATCGAATTTGATTTAACATCTCTGTCGTCATTGAAGTAACTTTTCTGAAAAAGCCCTCATACTTTTTGCCTAAATCCTCCCAAATACCACCCCAAGTTTGATCATATTTTTTGATATCACCATCCAAATTATCAATACGTTTTGCATATTGATCGTAAGCTTCGTTGGTTCCTGTTACGGCTTTTGTTAAACGATCAACTTCTTGACGTTGTTCAATTAAAGCATTAGCTGCGACAAGCGATTCTACACCAAATAATTTTACAATTTCTTGAGGTGACAATTTGGCTAAATTATCCAGGGCAGTGTTTAATCCAACAATAGCTGGATTGAGGTCTTTATTGGTTGTTACTTCCAATTTAGAAAAAATGTTTCTAAGAGCAGTACCAGCTTCAGCTCCATATAATGCTTTGCCTGCAAGTACTTGTACAAGAGCATTTGATTGCTCGAAGGTGATATTATTCTGCTTAAGCACTGATCCAGCTTTTTCGAATGCTTCAGATGTTTGCTGAATTTCTGAACTACCTTCTTTAGCTCCTGCAGCTAGTACATTGATGTATCTGCGAGACTGATCAGCAGCTTCTCCAAATTGATTAAGCGATCCGGTAACTGCCCTTGCTGAATCATCTATAGATAACATTCCTCCAGAGGCGGAAGCCAATACCATTACCTGCTCAGTAGTATCGATTAACGCCTCTTTTGTATTTAACAATTCAGCTTTTAATGAGCCTACCACTTGAATGGCCTGTATAATTTGGGGAGATGACTCTCCAAAAGCATCCCCTAAAATTTGAGCTTCTTTAATATAATATGTTAGGTCTTCAGAACCTTTTTCAATCCCAGTAATTGCCGTTAGTCCTCCAATGGCCGTACCAAATTCGCGAGCAGCATCGAAAGCTTTACCTATGACTGTTCCTAATAAAGAGACATAACCCACTAAAAGCGTAACAACAGATAATGTTCCTGAAAATTTCTCCGTAATTAGATCAATTATAGAAGTAGATTCTGGTTCAGGTGTTATTTTTTGAGCGATAGAAGCACCTATTCCATTCTTACGACCAGTGAGTTCTTCTCTTGATTTTAATTCACCTTCAATCTCATCAAGTCGCTTCAAGGCCTGTATATATGATTCTGTTCCAAACGTAAGGCTTGTGAGTTCTGACCTTAGTTGTTTTTGTTCATGTAATAGAGAAGCTGCTTGCCTTAATTGCAAGCTTTGAGATGCCCTTAATTCGTCAGTTTTCTTTTTAGCGTTATCAAGAACTACTTCCTGTTCTTTGTAAGTTTTATTGACTCTTAAACTTGCAAGTGCAATTTCATTTTCCTTTTTACCAAGTTGAGCATATTGAGCTGTTGCTTCAGCTATTTCTTTAGAATTAGCCGACGTATTTTTTCTTAATTCTATAATAGAATCCTTAAGTTTTTGTTTTTTAGCTCGTACTTGTTCTAATTCTTTTTCATAGGTTTTCATCTCAGAAGTCAGCAGCTTTTGAGAGGCAGAAAGTGTTTTTACTTCAATTTCATATTTAGATAATGCGTCAAGTGCTTGTTTTTCGTCAACGCTTAAACGAAGCTGTGCTTGTTCGGTAATAATTCCCATGTTAGTGTAGAATTTCTGAAAAGTTTGAGACTGCTACTTCAGACATTTTTGTTAATCCTAATCTTTGCAGGTTGTGAACCATGCCAAACATTAGACGGTTGATAATGTTAGCTTTCTTGCGTTTTTTGATTTTTTGAATTTTAGAACCAGGTTTTCTTCGAACTGCTTTTACGGTTAGATTTTCTCTTACCCCTTTATGGTAAAACCTTCCAAATCCTCCATCTCGGATCCTGATTGAAGGTCTAGCTCTTACTTCAACTTTTATGATGCCATCTGCTTGAGGACTAACGATTGTTTCAGATGCCTTTCCAGATAGTTTAAGATTAAACCGTTTTGCCCTCCCTGCTATAAATGTGTCAAGGTGAGTAGCTTGAGAAATTACAACTGAGAGGATTTCTTGATTTAGAGATTTCATTGTGCAAAGTTTTACTGTTGCATGAAAACAGTCAAGGACAAGATGATACAAAAAAAAACGCCCAATGTCTGTTGGGCGTTTTGGGGGAATTTAGATAGACTTTTTAAAAATTAAATGTCAAGCATTCGGTCTTCATTCTTGTTGGGTCATTTTTAGCAGTCATTGAAATTCGCATTTCAAAGTCTTGAGAATTCCAATTGTAAGCCTTCCGATACTCGTGCAAGATTTCTTCAGGATATGACGACAAAATAAATTTACCCTTCATAGTCGCACAAACGTCTAATAGTTTAGTAAACATTTCAAGGTTATATCCTGCGTAATGACCTTGATTTGACGAAACGTAAGGTGGGTCAAGATAAAAGAAAGCGTCTTCAGAATCGTAAGTTTGTATGACTTTTATAGCGTCATAACTTTCAATGGTAACTTTTTTAAGTCTTTGTTGGTAGGCTTGTGTAAAAGCTGCTTTTTTGTTGAAGACTCTAAGTGGCTGAGTTCCCTTTTTATCAAAACCAAATGAGTTCCCCAGCTTCGAGCCATATCCAAGAATGAGCGAAGTCCAAACTGCCCATGCCATTTGTATCTCATTTTTGATTTCATCTTCACCGGACTTATATTCTTCCCATGACTCTTTCTTTTGAAATCTACTATGAAAAGTTTCATCTATTTTGTTTGAAAGGTCTTCAAAGTCATATTTTAAGACCTTATAGAAGGTTATCAAACGATTGTTTAAATCGTTTACAACTTCAAAGTTGGCTGGTTGTTTTGCCCAGAAAACGGCTCCGCCTCCGAAAAAAGGCTCTACATAAGTAGAATGTGTAGGGATGAGTGGCAAAATTTTGGGCAACATTGATTGCTTGCCACCATAATAGGTGATTGGTGTCTTCATTTTAGGTATAGATTTTAGTAAAAAAAGTTATAATTTTTTTGCAAATTTATAAATATTTGACAAAAACCGTCATTTTTTTGACGTTTTTATAAAAATAAGCAGTGCCAGCTTAAAAAAATACAGGCTTTATCATGACAAAATTAACGCTTGAAGATGCGAAAGCTGAAGCTCTAAAGCACTGGCAAGAGTATCAAACAAAGAAGGAAAGGTGGAAGACAAGACATGTGCCAAAATGGATACGTGATATCAATATTCCCTATTTTTTTCCTCCTAGCAATAATATAATTTTTATCCTAACAATGCCTCAAAACATGAAAGATAAGGTTTCGTTTACTCAAGTAGAGCTAATTGAAACCGAGATACTCATTAACTGATGACAATAAGATATTATCTAGTAATGGTTCTGTTTTAAAGATTCATCAATTTAAAAGTTTAAGAGAGTTTTATGACCAAACTATCAACAAACCCATTTATCAAATTAAAGGTTTACCGATAGGTTTAGAAGTAGAAAATAATCTCGAAAACATAGAAATAGGGGAGATAAAAAGGATAATAGACTGGTATTATTATCATATTCATCTTAAAAAGTCTTAAAAAATCCCACTTTTTAAACTTTTTAAAACCTTAAAATATTGATTTTTAGGTTTTTATCTTTTTTAACCCCTAAAAATTACTTTTTTTGACACTTTAACTCCGTTAGAACGCACTAAATCGACTTTGCAATTGCATTGGGTTTTGGTTGATATATGACCACCCCTCTCGGTTGGGATCGCTTGCGGGGGTAGGGGGTGCTAGGGTATGTATTACCTCGTTCAATATCAATACAATAATTAATTCATTAGTCTTCGAAGAATAAGTCGATTCCTTGCTTACTATAGTCAAATGCTTGCTCTTTGATTATATAAATATTATCAATAAACTGCTCGCCATAGTTGTTTAGCGTTTAGTAAACTTTAGTAATTTTAAATATTATATTTACTATTAAAATAGAATGAAAAAATATCAAAATTAAAAAGTCCATTTCCGAAACTTTATAAGAGTCATTTGAATAAAAATCTTTACAATAGATAATCTCAAGTTTATAATATTAGATACTATTTTCTTTAAATATTTTTAGATTTATGGTGTATTTTTTTAGAAAATCTAAAAATAATAAAGTACTTTTGAGATTACAAAATCCAATTTTAATGACCGAATTAGGTAAATATTTTAAACAAAAATCAATTAATAAATCTGAAATATCGAGAAAAACTGGAATTAGTTCGTCTCGGTTAAGTGAACTGAGCAGAAATGATAAAAGTAAAATAAAAGCAGAAGAATTATACTTGATTTCTTTAGCATTAGATACTAGTGCAGGAGAAATTTTAGGAAAATTATATGGACACCTTAAGTTGAAAAATTAAATATGAAAACGCTAAATTTCATAGATTTATTTGCGGGAGCATCCGGAATGTCCGAGGGCTTTACTAAAGCGGGGTTTAATCCTGTTGCTCATATTGAGATGAATGAAGAAGCCTGTTTTACCATAAAAACCAGAGCTGCTTATCATTATCTCAAATCAGCGAAAAAATTAAATATATATTATAGCTATATAAAAAAGGAAATAAATAGAGAAGAATTTTACAAAAATATCCCTGATGAAATTCTGAATTCTGTTATAAATATTGAGATAGATGATAATTCCATAAAAGACATTTTCAAGAAGATTAATGAAAAAAAAGAGAGTATAGATTTAATAATCGGCGGACCTCCCTGTCAAGCATATTCTCTGTTAGGTCGATTTCAGGAGAATATAGAAAATGATCCTCGTAATAAATTATACATACAATATGGTAGGTTTTTAAAAGAATTTAATCCTAAAGCATTTGTTTTTGAAAATGTTCCGGGGATATTAAGTGCGAATAAAGGACAACACTTTAAAAATTTAAAAACATATTTCAAAAAGTTAGGATATGAGGTATATCACGAAATGCTGGATGCTTCGGATTATGGAGTGGTTCAGGCAAGAAAAAGAATTATTATTGTTGGTTGGAAAAAAGAATCTAGTTTTGGTTTTCCCAATTTTGATAAAGTAAAGCAAAAATATACTGTTAATGAAGCTTTTGAGGACTTGCCAGAATTAAAACCAGGCGAAGGTTATCATTGTATAAGTTACAAGAAACTAAAGAACAAATATCTTGAAAAGTTTGAATTGAGAAACGGAATTAATTTTGTAACACAGCATATATCACGGCCTCATAATGAAAGAGATTTGGCAATATACAAAACAGCTATTCAGAAGTGGAATAATGAAAGAATAAGATTAAAATATCCTGACTTACCTGAAGAACTTAAAACACATAAAAATGAGTCTTCATTTATAGACAGATTTAAGGTAGTGAATGGCATAGGGGTTTCGCATACTGTAGTGGCACATATAGCAAAAGATGGTCATTATTACATACATCCAGATGAAGAACAATGTCGTTCCATTTCAGTAAGAGAAGCTGCCAGATTACAGTCTTTTCCTGATGATTTTTATTTTGAGGGTTCACGTTCAGCAGCATTTAAACAAATAGGGAATGCAGTACCACCATTAATGGCTTATGCTATTGCTAAAAAAATGAAAGAATTGTTATGAGTAATATTAACAAACATAGTATAAAAGCCAAAAGTCATATTTTGAGCCTTTTAGGAGACGAGCTGATAGGTAGTGATAGTCTTGCTATTTTTGAGTTGGTTAAAAATGCTTATGACGCAGACGCAGAAGAAGTAACAGTAGAGTTTATAAATCTTAATCAGTTAGATCAGCAGATAGTTATTGAAGATGATGGACACGGGATGACAAATAAAGTCATACAGGATGTATGGCTAACCATTGGTACTGATTTCAAAAGAGGAAAGAATAGAAAAGAAAGTAAAAAATTTAAAAGAGTTTCCTTTGGAAATAAAGGTGTTGGAAGGTTAGCCGTGCATAAATTGGCTAAAAGAATAACTCTGGAAACTCAAGCAGAAGGAGAAATATTTTCAAGTCGTTTGACGATTGATTGGGTAGAACTGATTGCTTCAAAAGAATACATCCAGGATTTGGAAGTAAATGTAGAAACTGTAGCAAATCAATTATTTAAAAAAGGAAAGGGAACCCGAATTATTTTAGATAAATTAACTACTAAAAAATGGACTAAAAAGACATTAAAAGATTTGGTGAGAAAAATTGATAATATAAAAAACCCTTTTTCTTCTAACTCAAATTTTAATATAAAAATTAAAGCAAACGATTTTCATCAGGAATGGATAACAGAGGTTACCAATAGTATTGATATCCTTAAAGATAGTTTGTATCAATTTGGCTTTAAAATTAAAGTCAGCGATAATACCCCTGAACATTTTGCTAAGTTCTTATGGAGATATTCATTCAATGCTCCAACTCAAACAAATATTCCGAAGAGAACCTCTCGCAATACCGATACTTTAAATTTTCATATTGGTGAACTATATAAAGATATTGAAGAAGAATATAATAGATTCCTAAGAAATAAGGATTTGTCTGATATCGGTACTATTAAAGGTAAATTTTATGTATTTAATCAAAATTCTATTCTGCTAAAGATGAATTTTGGAGGACAGATTAATGCTGTTAAAGAATTTATTAAAGACAATTCAGGAGTTAAGATTTTTCGAGATAATATAAGAGTTTATAATTATGGAGAACAATACGATGATTGGTTAGGACTTGATTTGGACAAGATACAGAGAGCAGGAGATCATTTTGGGAAAAAAGTTACAATAGGTGCTGTAGAACTTGATTTAAAATCAAGTAATGATGGCTTGATTGAAAAAACAAACCGCGAAGGTTTTATAGATAATTCTGAATTTAATAGGTTTCAATTATTAGTGAAAGAAGCTTTTAATTTCTTTGAAAGAGAAGCAGGAAATGATAAAGATTTGGTTGAAGCATTTTTAGAAGAAACACGTCCTATTAAAAAAATTGGTTTTGGAGAAACTATAAAGGAGTTGGAAAGTAAGATTAAAGATAAAAACCTTGAAAAAGAATTAAAACCACTACTTTTTCGTGTTGATAAGGATTATACTGAAATGCGAGATATTATGGTAAATTCAGGTATGACAGGTTTAAATTTAGGAGTAGCTTTTCACGAAGTAGATCGGGAGATTAGATTTATTAATGCAGATCTAAATTCTAAGAATGTAAATATTGAGCAAGTCAAAGATAAGGTAAGAAACCTGATTCAGATATTAGAAAGCCTTTCTCCTATATTAAGACAAAATAAAAGTTCATTGTCATCTGCTAAAAAAGTAATTGAAATAGCCAAAAGAAGAAATGATAATCGTTTTAATTTCCATAAAATAGTTTTTTCATCTCCCGTTTTAACAAGTGAAAATGAAGATTTTAATTTTAAAGTACCTACCAATCTTCTGATCTCTGCAATTTCTAATTTAATAGATAATGCTATATACTGGACACGAACACAATCAGACTTTATTAAAAATGTAAATGGACAATATAAGCCTGCAATTTATATTGGAACAGATTTATTTACATTTGAAGGACCTTCTATTATTATTGCAGATAATGGTCCTGGGTTTTCTTCAGAACCTGAATATCTTACACAACCCTTTAAAACCAAAAAAGAAGGAGGAATGGGTCTAGGGTTATATTTTGCCGACTTAGTGATGAATATGATTGGAGGAAAATTACTTTTTCCTGACAATTCAGACTTAGATATTCCTCAGGTGTATAATGGAGCCTGTATTGCATTAGTATTCCCTAAATAGTTAAACTATGCTAGAAAAACAAAACAAAATTATAATCGTAGATAATATTTCTGAACAATTGGAAATATTAGGGAAATCTTTTTTTGAAAATGGTCTAGGATGTAGAACATTTACATACGATATAACTTATGAAGAACCTTTAGAGAAGGTAAGAATAGCTTTTTTTGATATAAATCTTACAGAAAAAGCTGTAGACGCAGACTATGATACTGATGATCAAATACTTGAAAATAATACAGCTGTATTCAATGATTTAGCAAATGCAATCAATCAATATATATCAAAAAATAATGGACCTTATGTATTAATTTTCTGGACAGCAAATAGTAGAATAGTAGAAGCCTTTAAACTTTATATGAGAAATCCTGATAGACGTCTTTCTGATACAGCATCTCCTATTCTTATTGATTGTATAGATAAAACTCCATATATAGATCCTAATGGAGAGCAAAATAATTTATCTGATACAATACTAGAATTGCTGAATAGCAATGAAAAAATTAAGTTCTTATTTGATCTTGAAAAAAATGCAAAAAATTCTGGAGAAAATACTTTAGATAGAATTTATAATATTCTACCAAAAAATGATGTGTGGGGAGAAAGCCAACAGCTTTTTGAAAATTTAGATAAAGTTTTATCCAAAATTGCAGCTTCAACTCTTGGTTTTGAACACGCAAAAGAAAATCCTAAAAAAGCTGTTTATGAAGGACTACTTCCTATATTAAATTACGAGTTTCTTAATAGTGAAAGTAATGTCAATTGGAATGACATAGTAAACCAATTAAATCAAGCTAATAAATACAATGATATAGTTAGTCCTGACATAAATATTCAGTATAAAGTAAACTCTCTTTACCATATAGAAAACTTTGAAAATCAATCAAAAGATGTTAGAGGTTCTGTAATTCAAATAAGTAAAACAAATAAAAAAACCTTAAAAACTTTTGGTATTGATGATATTGATGATTGGATGATTAAGTTGTTGGCAATAAAGAAGGACAATCCGAATCAACAATTAAGAAAGACAGAAATTCTAAATAATTCTAAATTAATAGCCATAGAATTAAGTGCTGCTTGTGATTTCTCAAATAAAAAATCCAGGATAAACAAGTATATTCTTGGTGTATTAACATCTAATTTAAGTAATATGGAAAGCGATTTAAATTTAAAGAGCAGGCCTGAATCTTGTTATCATTTAGGAGGGTGTTGTTTTCACCATAATGATAATAATTATCATATATGGCTTAACTTAAATTATGTTTTTGGAGCTAAACCTGATGACAAAAGGTTCCAAAGTTCATTATTTATTTTAAAAAAGGAAATAATGGATATGTTAGGCAATAAATATGCAAGTCATATTTCAAGAATTGGTATAACAAGTTTATAAAATATGAATGTTCATACTCCAGAGTAAATTTTAAAAAATATGCATACAATCAAATCAGCATAAAACCATGGTATTTATTTGAAAAAATATAACCAAAGGGGCTGTTTTAAATAGTAAGTGACTATTTAAAACAGCCCTTATAATTACCTATTATTTATAAACATTAACTTGCCCCATCACATTTACCAAATCATTTGCATCAATATTTACATAATAATTCTTTGTTTCAGGTTTTTTATGTCCTAGCATTTTAGATACGAACTTATCAGGTAAATCTGTTCTTGCATACCAATATTGTCCAAAAGACTCTCTGGCCACTTTCGTTGAAAGTGTAATTTCAAAGCCCATAATCTTTTGTATTACTTTCAACCCTTCATTAATTTCATCGAGCTCGAAACCAGGTATATTTTCAATACCACCATATTTTTGTATTAACCTTTGTGCTCCCTCATTTAAGATAACATTATAGGTGGCTTTAGTCTTTTGCCGTTTACCATTCAATACCGTCATATCATTTATTTCAATTTCATTACCAGGGTTATTGAGTAACTGTTTTGCATCAACGTTTGACATTCCTGTATAGCACATCCATAGAAAAGAATCCATTATCTGACAATATTTATCACAAACTACATTGCAGTTACTCAGTGTTTCCATTGCTTGAATCTCACTCTGTGATAGGTGTTTGTAAATTATATCAACATCTGAAGTATCAATTTCGTACTTGATTGGCTTTGTTAGTAGCTCATTCTCCACTCCGAAGTTGATAACTGTCTTGAAGAACTTAAATATCTTTTCAATAGAAGTAGATTTCAACCTATCGGAGTCAGAATTGCCTACTGGTACGTATTCTGTTCTATAATATACCTCCATTTTTCTCATAAACTCCTTATTTATTCTACTGGCAAGTATTTTACTAGCATCAATATGATTCAAATATTGTTCGATTTTCTTAGCAGATGACCGATGACTACGTTGTGTTTCTTCAGCCAGAGAAATGGTATATTCTCCAAGTGTTTTACGAATTAAAGCCATCATTGTAATAGGAGGGAGCGATGGGGCTTTAAATATCTCAAAGATTAAATCTGGTGTGTAATCAACCTTTTCATACTCAAGACCCATTTTTATACTCTTAAATTTCTTCTTAATTTCATCTAGCATATCATTTACTTCCGCAACTGGCTTGATTCCCTTCTCTGTATGAAAAAAACAGAGTTGCAAATCATTGTCAAACGTACCAATTGGCACACGAAATGGTATGGTTTGCCAAATTGGAGAATGACCTTCTAAGCTAATACAAGCTTTCAGGCCAACTGTATTTTTTTTGTTAGGAGCTTTTCCATCTAGGCAGAATTTGATTTCCATAATTTTGTAAATGTGTTGAGATGATAGAATCATAATTTTGGGGCTTATAAGTGTTTGAAAAAGCCTAAAATTTATGATTTTGGAGAATGCAATTTGAATTAAGAGAATAAAAGAATTGTCTCAGGTTAAAATGAAGCGATATGGAGGCCTATTTTCGATTTTGTAGCTAAATAATAGGGTGTCAGGGACTTATTAAGCACAAAAAAAGGCACTTTCTGTTGGAAAATGCCTTGATTGACTATAACTGTAACATTATTGTAGTCCGTACGGGAATCGAACCCGTGTTTCATCCGTGAAAGGGACGTGTCCTAACCCCTAGACGAACGGACCATTGGGTTATGCTAATTTTTACTTTGAATGTACTTAACTTATAAAGTACGCCACTATACTATAAAAGTATTGTAGTCCGTACGGGAATCGAACCCGTGTTTCATCCGTGAAAGGGACGTGTCCTAACCCCTAGACGAACGGACCATTGGGTTATGCTAATTTTTACTTTGAATGTACTTAACTTATAAAGTACGCCACTATACTATAAAAGTATTGTAGTCCGTACGGGAATCGAACCCGTGTTTCATCCGTGAAAGGGACGTGTCCTAACCCCTAGACGAACGGACCATTGGGTTATGCTAATTTTTACTTTA
>NZ_JBWKOV010000005.1:143333-240204 GCF_059416265.1 Arcicella sp. GW821-FHT09D11
TAGTCCGTACGGGAATCGAACCCGTGTTTCATCCGTGAAAGGGACGTGTCCTAACCCCTAGACGAACGGACCATTGGATTAAAACTTTTCGATATTTGGTATCGCTGTTCGTTTTTCGTGGTGCAAAGGTAGGGAGAATATTTAGAATACACAACCACAAAATGAAAAAAAAGAAAACAAATTGTTAAAGTTGTTGATAATCAAAACCTTGCAAGGGCGTTTTTTTGAAAAATATTTTTAATAATGCTGAAAGCACCATTCTACTTTTTTTAAATATAAATAAATTATAAATTTAAATCATGAAAATACCATTTTTTATAAAACAACATTAGGCTATCAATAATGATTCATTCAAAAATTACCTCACTAAGCTCAAAAATTGCGTGGGAGCAAATTAGGGCAGATACAGCGCTTTTTGACAATTTTGAAAAAAATGTTTTGCCTGCGTATCTCAATAGCTGTAGGTGGTTTGCTGGTAAGGCTAGAATACAGAAATCCTTTAAGGTTACAACATCCCTAGAAATTCCGATGAAGGATTCTATGGCTTTATTAATGATTATCTCTGTTTCGTATGAAGACGGGGAGGTAGAAAGCTATCTATTGCCTGTTTCGTTTATAGATGCGAGCCATACAAAAGAAATAACCCCAAAAGGGATAATTACCTTAGCTTATATCAACAATAAAAGGGGAATCATCGTAGATGCCATTTATGATGAACGTTTCCAGCAAACTATTTTTTATCATTTAGCTCATGCTGAAAACATTGCTCAACAGGAGGGAAGGGTAGACTTTACACGTGGGAAAGGGTTTTTAGGAGAAGATATCAACGCTCCGATTAGCTCTAAAATCTTGCCCGTTGATTCTTCTAATTCAGCGATTGTGTTTGGCGATAAGTATTTTCTAAAACTTTACAGAAAATTATTTACTGAAACTAATCCAGAAGTGGATATGGTGGAATTTATCACAGAACATTCCACTTTTGCTTTTATACCAGCTTTTGCAGGGAGTATGGTATGGAAACAAGAACAAATGCCAGACATTACCCTTGGGATGATGCAGCGGATGGTAGAGAATCAAGCTGATAGTTGGGTTCAAACAGGAGAGCAGTTAAATGATTTTGTGGAGGCTTTTGTCGCAAAATCGTTTTCGATTAAAGAAGAAGTATTTCAGCAAGTAGAATTGTTGGCACAACGAACAGCGGAAATGCACTTGGCTTTATATAAACCCGAAGCCGAAAAAATGTTTATTCCTGTTCCTTTTGACGATGCCTACAGAAAGTTTATTCATGATAGGTTAACCAACCTGTTAGATAAAAGATATAACCTCCTCATAGACAACTATACCAAGATTACTGATGTAGTCACAAGGAAGCTGGCTTGGGATTTTATGGAAGCTCGTGAGTTGATTGAGGAGTTTGCAGAGGGAATCCTTGAAAAACCCATTTTTTCACAAAGGATTAGGATTCATGGGGATTATCATCTGGGGCAGGTATTAGCTACTCAGAATGATTATATCATCATCGATTTCGAAGGAGAGCCTGAGAGTTCTATCACTGATAGGAAAATCAAGCATTCGCCTTTAAAAGATGTAGCGGGCATGATTAGGAGCTATCATTATGCTATTTCAGCAAAAATGTTTAATGACCCTATTTCAGCAAAACTAGATTCACAAAGAATACAAACCGTAGCAGACCGCTGGTATCGATTGATTCAGCAAACGTTTATGGATAAATATTTAGAAACGTTTGGTAACCCACATCCTTTGTTTAAAAACAATAATGAAATTAATTTTTTGATGTTGATTTATCTTTTAGAAAAGGCTGTGTATGAATTAGGCTATGAAATTAACTATAGACCTGACTGGGTTAAAATACCATTAAAGGGAATTGTAAATGTAATTCGTGAAATTGAAAAATTAAAAATGTAGCTATAATAACAAAACAAAAGACCAAAGTCGTTAATTAAGCTTTGGTCTTTTTGTTTTATTATAATATGATTAAGTACATTTCAAATGATATAATAGTATTGTTTAAAAGTATTATTTAAGCCATTAAAATAAAAAATTAGATAAATAAAATGTTGTTTTTTGAATACGAACAGATTAATATTGTTCATATAATGATGCTTAATCCTCTGGTTAGGCAGTTTTTCTTCAATTAAACTTAGCACTTTTTATAAAGAAACTAAGCATTTATAAATGACAAAGTCGCAGCTTTTTGAGCAAATTTTACAAAAGCAATCCTATCTATGCATTGGTTTGGATACTGATATTCAGAAAATTCCTAAACATTTACTTACAACAAAAGATCCCATTTTTGAGTTTAATAAACAGATTATTGATGCAACCCATCAATATGCGGTTGCCTATAAGCCCAACATTGCATTTTACGAGGCTTTTGGTGCAAAAGGATGGGAAAGTCTTCAAAAAACATTAGCCTATATTCCCAAAGAGTGTTTTACTATTGCTGATGCTAAACGAGGAGATATTGGCAATACTTCGGGCTTGTATGCCAGGGCTTTTTTTGATGAAAAATCTTCGGGCTTGAATTTTGATTCAGTAACCGTAGCACCTTATATGGGTGAAGATTCTGTTAAGCCTTTTTTGGATTTTGATGGAAAATGGGTAATTCTTTTAGCACTTACTTCAAATACAGGAAGTAAAGACTTTCAGAATCTTACTTTAAACAACGATAAACAACTTTTTGAGGAGGTTCTTACTAAATCTCAAGAATGGGGGAGCTCAGACCAGTTAATGTATGTAGTAGGGGCTACAAAAGCCGATATGCTTCAAAAAATTAGGAGTATTGTTCCTGACCATTTTTTGTTAGTACCAGGCGTTGGGGCACAAGGAGGAAGTTTAGACGAAGTTTCTAAATTTGGTATGAACAAACAGTGTGGTTTGTTAGTTAATTCGTCAAGAGCCATTATTTATGCGTCATCTGGTGAAGATTTTGCAGAAAAGGCTGCTCAAGAAGCCCTTAAAGTTCAGGGAGAGATGCAAACATATTTGGCTACCTATTTATCGTAGAAAACTTTTGATATGCAAAATGATAGTGAAATCAGGCTTGAACCTGCTCCGTGGAATTTGACTGGCAATGCCTATGCATTGATTTATAAATTTCCAAAGGAATTTGTAGTAGAGAATGGTTTTATGGAAGATTTTCAAAAAAAGCGTTTTCTGGGCTATTTTGGTACAGTCATGTTGGTAGATTATCAGTCTTCAAATGTTGGGCAATACTATGAATTATTGTTTATTCCAGGAATGTTTACCTTTGATTGGGCAAAAGTTTTTTCAATTAGTAAAATCTATGTGTCTTCTGAAGAAAGTGTTTTAAATGGACATAAAAACTGGGGAATTCCAAAAGAAAAGGCTGATTTTGAATGGGTTGAAGAAAAAAATGGTGTCAAAAAAGTAAAAGTTAGTGTAAATAATCATGTTATTTTTGAGGCAACGTTAAGTAAAGGGTTTTTGAATGTTCCTGTAAAAAGCAATTTTTTTCCTTTGAAGCTGGCGCAAAAACTTAATAGTGATTTAATGCTTACTCCTTTTAATTTTAGAGGAAAAGTTAAATTTTTAAAAATAGGTAAAATTCGGGTTGACGGAGGATATTTTCCAGATATTACACGTTTATCACCATTATTAACTATTCAAATTAATAATTTTGATATGAGATTTGAAATGCCACTTATTAGAGAAAACTATTTCGAATAAAATTTATTGGTTTTATCTAAGAAATAATTACTTATTTTTTTGTGGATTGAGAAATGTGTATATATATTTGTTAAAGGTTTACTATTGAAGGTTTTGCTTCTACAAAGAGCCCCTTTTAGTAACTTTTAATAATTAACTGAATAACATCCGCCAAATGTTAGGACGAGAAAAGCTTTTGTGATAATAGTGATAGGCTAAAGCTTAAAGCATTTCTCCAGATTTATTGACCCTTTCATTGTGCAGATATCAATCAAAACAAATTGTTAATTAAACTGTTTTATATTTTATTACTTTTTAATGTAATAAATAAAAATATACGCTGTAAAAAGCAAAGGGACTTTTCCCGAAAAGATTACTACTTAGGCGGATTGTGTAAAGACTCGGAGCTATGCATCGAGTCTTTATTTTTTGTTATAATTTCGCTCAAAAAAAGTTTATAGGCTTATTTATCCAATTTAGGGGAGGTTCATAAATGAAGAACTTAACGAAGATTTAACAATTTATTTTAAAATCTTCTCACTTAAATCATCATATTTTTTCGCTCAAATAACAAATTCTTAAAATTCACATCAAAATTTTAGCTTGGAATGTCTAAATTCTTGGTTCGTGTAATTCTTGAAAAAATCATAGCGTTTAAAATACAAAATCTATGAATTTGTATTAATTTTACTTCATCAAATAACAAAATTATGGCGGTAATTATTTTATTTGATATTCAATTATGATATTTTAAATTCTATTTATGGCGGTAAAAAGACTTTTAAAATATTATAATATACAACATGCTTATACCATGCTTGTTTAAAGATTATTTTAAAAAGACCCTTGAATTGGCGGATTCATAGGTCTTTTTTTTTGGACATTAAATTTAAAAGGGATGACACTTATGAAGTATCATCCCTTTTAAATTTATTTAACTTTTAATATACTAGCACCGAGCGGTGGAATATTGAGTGAAATAGAGTAGGCTTTTCCTTGCCAAGCAATCTCTTCTGCCATGATAAGCGATTTGTTTGTTTTTCCGCTACCTCCAAAATCATGTTCATCAGAGTTTAATATTTCATTCCAAATACCCATCATAGGTACGCCAATTCTGTAGTGTTCTTGGGGAACTGGCGTCATGTTCAGAATAATAATCAATTGCTCTTTACTAACATTTCCTTTTCTAGCATATATTACGATTGAGTTATTTCTATCAGATGTATCAATCCATTCAAAACCTTCATGTGAAAACTGTTTTTCATATAATGCAGGCTCCGTTTTATACATATGGTTTAATGCTTTTATCAAGTTCTGAATGCCTCTGTGAGGAGCGTGGTCTAGTAGCCACCAATCCAAGCTTTTCTCAAAATTCCATTCACCTGTTTGTCCAAATTCACCTCCCATAAAAATCAGATTAGTTCCTGGGTGAGTAAACATGTATGAAAACAACAGCCTTAAATTGGCAAATCTTTGCCATTCATCGCCTGGCATTTTACTTACCAGCGATTTTTTACCATACACCACTTCATCATGAGATAGTGGTAACATAAAATTCTCCGTAAAAGCATAGTTGGTCGAGAAAGTTAATTGATCTTGGTGATGACGACGATACATCGGATCTTTTTGGAAGTATTTCAAGGTATCATTCATCCAGCCCATCATCCATTTCTGTCCAAACCCTAAACCACCTGCATAAATAGGTCTTGAAACGCCAGAAAATGAGGTTGATTCTTCTGCAATAATTTGAATATCTGGAAACTGAGCGTAAAGCGTTTCATTCAATTCCTTGAACAAAGAAATGGCTTCAAGGTTATGATTGCCTCCAAAAATATTTGGTTCCCACTCTCCATGTTTTCTTGAATAGTCTAGGTAAAGCATTGATGCTACCGCATCAACCCTCAACCCATCTGCGTGATAGCGTTCTAGCCAATAAACTGCATTTGAAATCAAGAAACTGCGAATCTCGTTTCTACCATAATTAAAGATATACGACTTCCAATCGGGGTGATACCCTCTACGCATATCTGGATGTTCGTAAAGGTGAGTACCATCATATTCATACAACCCATGAGCATCGCCAGGGAAATGTGAAGGAACCCAGTCGAGTATTACGCCAATATCATTTTTATGACATTCTTCTACCAAGTACATGAAATCTTGTGGTGAGCCAAAACGAGAAGATGGTGCAAAAAAACCAAGTACTTGATACCCCCATGACGGTTCATAAGGGTGCTCCATGATGGGCATGAATTCAACGTGCGTAAAGCCCATTTCTTTCACGTAATTCATTAGTTGGTCGGCCAATTCTACAAAACTCAGCTTTTCATTGCCATTCTTTCTTCTCCAAGAACCAACATGCACTTCATAAACAGACATGGGTGATGATAAAGAATTTTTGGTGTGGCGTTTAGCCATCCAATCAGAATCCGTCCATTCATACCAATTATCCCAAACTATAGAGGCTGTGCGAGGGGGTATTTCAAATTGTTGTGCATAAGGATCCATCTTTTCTATAAGACGGTTATCTTGCGTCTGAATACAAAATTTATAGGTTTCCCCTTTGCCGATATAAGGAATAAAACCTTCCCAAATACCAGAAGCATCCCAACGTACAAAAAGATGGTGACTACCTTTATCCCAATAGTTAAAATTTCCAATGACTGATACCGATTTAGCAGCAGGTGCCCAAACAGAAAAGTAAACGCCTTGCACACCTTGATATTCGGTAATATGTGAGCCGAATTTCTCAAATAAACGATAATGCTTGCCAGCTTTGAAAAGATGAATGTCGAAATCAGAGAAACGGCTGAATGCTTCTACATTTTTAAGTACTACCGGAGTAGAAACAGGAGCTTGAGTTTCCTCTATAACTTCTACAACAGCTTTTTTAGTTACTTTTTTCTTAGTTGTTTCGGTTGATTGAGTAGTTGTTTTTGACGTTTTTGCCATTTTTAATGATGGTTAATGGAGTTTTGCGAAGCTTATAAATGTCATTTAGTAAATATAAAATTTCTTTTGAAATAGATTTTGTTAATACGATATAACTTATCCTGTCGACTAGTGAAATGTAAAATACTATTAAAAAAAATAGGATAAATTTGTTTTCGCTTTTTTGTTTATTTGTTCGTGGAATAATCTATTTTTTTATCAAATATACAATATTTCAACCTCTTTCTGGCGAGAAAAGATAATTTTATCAAAAATAGAAACAAGTAAATTTGTCAGTAAATAAGAAGCTAGGAAAGGCTACTCATAACATTATTGATAACAATGTTATGAGTAAAAGAAGGTATTAGTTTTGGCCTGCTAATAGATAAAGCACGGCCATTCTAACGGCAACGCCGTTTTCAACTTGGTCTAGAATAATCGAATGATGAGAATCAGCAGCATCTGATGTTAGCTCTACGCCACGGTTAATCGGGCCAGGATGCATCACTATGATTTCTTTATTCAATTCATCCAGCATTTTTTTATTAATACCGAAGTATAAAGAGTATTCCCTCAGTGTAGGGAAATACTTGATTTGTTGTCTTTCTAACTGGATTCTCAACACATTGGCTACATCGCACCAAGCAAGGGTTTCTTTGACATTATGCGAAACCTTTACTCCTAATTCGTTCACATACCGAGGAATCAAGGTTGAAGGCCCACAAAGGGTTACCTCAGCTCCTTGTTTACGAAGTGCAAAAATATTAGAGAGGGCTACGCGTGAATGTAAAATATCTCCAATAATAGCAATTTTCTTTCCTACCAAATCACCACCTAATTTTTCACGCATTGAAAAAGAATCGAGTAATGCTTGTGTTGGGTGTTCGTGCGTACCGTCACCAGCATTGACAATATTGGCAGCAATGTGTTTTGAAAGGAAATGAGGTGCTCCGGGGCTTGCATGACGCATCACAATCATATCCACTTTCATAGCCAAAATATTGTTGACAGTATCAAGAAGTGTTTCTCCTTTTTTTACTGAACTACCAGAAGCAGAGAAATTGATTGTATCTGCGGATAAACGTTTTTCTGCCAATTCAAAGGAAAGCCTTGTTCGGGTAGAATTTTCAAAAAAAACGTTAGCAATTGTTACATCACGGAGGGAAGGTACTTTTTTGATGGGGCGATTAATTACTTCTTTGAACTCTTTGGCAGTTGCCATGATGAGTTCTATGTCGTCGGGTGTTAAATCCTTAATCCCCAAAAGATGTCGAGTACTTAGTTTTTGCATACTATTTTGTAATTAACCAAATGTTGTCGGCTTCGTGCCCTTGTTCTTTCCATTCTACCAATACCTTCTCAGTGGCAAGAGTATTTACTTTTTTACCAACATAATCAGGATTTATTGGTAAATCTCGGTTATAAATTCTATCAATCAAGACGCATAATTCCACTTTTTTAGGTCGCCCGAAAGCCGTCATTGCATCCAAGGCTGCTCTCACCATTCTACCAGTTGCTAATACATCATCAATTAATATAACATTCTGATTTTCAATGATAAAAGGAATTTTGGTAGCGTTGGCTTTAACTAATTCACGACGACGATAATCATCACGATAAAAAGTAGCATCCAAATAGCCTATTGGAATTTTAACACCCGTAATTGATTCTAATTCTTGATGAATTCGCTTGGCAAAAAAAATACCCCTTGGTTGTAAACCTATAATCACAGAATTTGAAAAATTCTGGTGATTCTCTATCAATTCTTGACAGAGACGGCTAATAGTAATGCCTAGTAGAGGACTGGATAGGATAAGTTTGTGTTGCATTGAGTTTTGAGATTACTTAACCTCGATGAAAAGTAATCATGGCACAAAGATAAGTATGCTTTATGAATAGCTGAAGGATGAGAGCAGAATTTTTTATGCTGTTTACCTTTTTTAATTACTATTTGCTTGAATTAGTGATGGAAATACTAAGATAAAAATCTTCTATGGTAATTAATTTGTCCTAGATGATAAGTAAGATGCCCGTGTAAATGAATCAGAAAGTACTGGGTAGTCATTTCATGCCCTAAAACATTTTCAGCATATATGGCTGTTAATTGTGTAGATGATAATTTTGAAAGAGTAGCCGTTACAATATCAAAAGTTTCATTGATGGCTTCCAATATCTCTGGACGAGGAATGTTTTTAGCAGAAAATTCGGCTTCACGGTTTCTAATATGATCGATATTGCCCAAATTTTTGCCAATATAAGTTTTTAGATTTCCGATTAAATGTAAAGCCAAGTTTCCACCAGCATTATTGATTCCATCAACTTTTTCCCATAGGAGGCTTTCGTATTGATATTGCTCTATTTCTCTGTAAAGTACTTTCAAATCTCTTTGAAATAATTTTAGTAAATCTTCAGTCATGTATGTATAATTTAGTAGTCCTTTTCTTAAACAATTTAAGAAAAGGACTACTGCGTGTTAATAATAAATATCTTCAATTCTGAATAAATGCATCGGCATAACGTGTGGGTCTAAATCAATATAGTTGTATTCTCCACGCCAAACATACTTAGCACCCGTAACCAAATCATGCACGATAAATTCCTGATCTGGATATTTTTGAATCAAATGCAAGGGGATTCTAACGTATCCACTTTGGCGATTGTGGCCATCGAGGTTTACAATACATAAAATTCTATTGCCATTATGATGTGTTTTCAAATAAGCCAATAGTTGGTCATTTTGAATATCACAGAAGGTAATATTATTGGTTCTTTGTAAGGCAGAATTCTCAATTCGAGCATGATTAGTTTGACGAATAATATACGTCAGCTTATTCTCCATTTGCCAATTCCAATGCTTGATTTCGTATTTTTCAGAATTCTTGTACTCTTCTTTATTAGGATTTCCTTCATTAATCATGTGTTCAAATACAGGACCGAAAATACCATAGTTTGAAGAAAGCGTAGCCGCCATGAAATAACGAATAATAAACAGGGGCTCAAGACCACTTTGCAAAATCCAAGGAAGAATATCATGCGTATTTGTCCAGAAACTAGGACGCATATATTGGCTTTGCGCTGTTTTGGTCAATTCATCCATATAGCTAATTAATTCATATTTTGAATTTCGCCATGTATAATAGGTATAAGATTGCGTATAGCCTAATTTCGCCAATTGAGCCATCACCTTTGGTTTAGTAAAAGCTTCTGCCAAGAAAATCATATCTGGATACACCGCTTGTACTTCAGCAATTATCCATTCCCAAAAGGCAAAAGGCTTAGTATGCGGGTTGTCGATACGAAGAATCCTTACTCCCCAATCAGCCCAAGTCATGATGATTGTTTTCAATTCTTCCCAAAGCTCTTTCCAGTTTTCAGTTTCAAAATTGATAGGATAAATATCTTGGTATTTCTTAGGAGGGTTTTCTGCATATTGAATCGTGCCATCAGGACGGATTTTAAACCATTCTGAATGTTCTTTAGCCCAAGGGTGGTCGGGTGAACATTGAATAGCCAAATCCATCGCTAATTCAATACCCATTTCTTTACAAGCACCAATTAAATGTTTAAGGTCATCTAATGTTCCTAATTCAGGAAGAATAGCCGTATGTCCGCCCAATTCAGACCCAATTCCATAAGGAACCCCTGGTTCACCTTCTTGATAAGTAGTACTATTATTTTTCCCTTTTCTGAATTGTTTTCCAATAGGATGAATAGGCGGAATGTATAAAACATCAAAACCTAAAGATTTTAAACGGGGAAGTACATTCTCTTCAACATCTTTAAAGGTTCCATGTTGTCCTCTTTTAACCGATGCCGAACGTGGGAACATTGAATACCACGCAGAAAAGGCAGCTTTTTCTCTATCTACCCAAATTTTCAGTTGCTTATGAATCGTAGCGTGTTGTCTGTCTGGATATTGTTCTATCCATTCATGTAATTTATGGTTGTAGATAAATCCAATGGCTTCGTTATAAGTATTGGAATCTTTAAAAAGGTTTGCGATAGCTTTTAATTCAACTTTATCTTCTTTTGAAGCAATCTTTATCATCTTTTCAATGATACTTGCCCCAACCAATAATTCTATATTTACATGCTGGCCATCCTTGATTTTCATATCTATTTCATGGTGCCACGTAGCAGCATGATCTACCCAAGCTTGAATAGTATACGTATAAAAACCATTTTTTGAAACTGGAAAATAAGCTTCGTAGTGGTCACTGTTGACAAAATTCATTTTTGTTTCAGTCCAATCCTCGTCAGTCGAAAACTTATATAGTAGTTTTGCCGCCAGTTGGTCATGTCCATCCAAGAAAATATCAGCTTCCACCTTGATTGTATCCCCCTCAAAAGCTTTGATAGCGTAGCGTCCTGCGTCCAGTTGAGGACTAATATTTTCAATAATTACTCTTTGTTGTCCTTGAATTGTTTTTGAAATCATATTTGTATATCAAAATGGTTAAAAAGTTAACTACTAAGCATTTAAAAATATGTAGTAGTACAATATTCTAAAATTAGACTAAAAAATAACAGGGAAATTGATTAAATTTATGTAATTATAGTAAAAAGTAATTAATTTCACATGATTGCCTGTTTGTAATAAATGCCGATGCAATATTTTTATTTTACAGTGAAAATGTTGTACTTATTTGCGACAATATAAAAAGTAGTATATTTTAAGCCTTAAATTTATAAATTATAAACGCTGTGAAAAAGATCATCGCTTACTCAACCCTATTTTTGTTGGTAGGAACATCCTCTTTCGCCTACCGAATCGAACAAATTCCCACTAAAGGCTTTGCCGAAGAAGGTATCGCTCGTTATTATGCTGCCCATTTGCAAGGTAAATATACTTCTTTTGGTGAAAAGTATGACGACACCCAGCTTACAGGTTCACATTCGAAGTATCCCTTAAATACTATTGTTAAAGTAATTAATCTGGAAAACAATCTTACTGTTGAAGTTAGGATTAATGATTATTGTAAATGTGAGGAGGAGGGCAGAATCATTAATCTTTCTAAAGAGGCAGCATCCAGACTAGGCATGATGGCTAGTGGAAAAGCTAGAGTAAGGGTAGAAGTTATTTCTCCCACTATTTCATCTAAGAGGGTTTCTGAAAAAATAGCAGATAGTATCGTGCCAGATAGGAGAGAGGTTTTCTCTAAAGATAGTGGTAAGAGTTATGATAATAACATCTATGTTAATTCAGTAGTTAGTACAGTATCTGCTCCTGCGGCCTTTTCACCCGAAAGAACTTATGATATCAATGGGATAGAAAAATTTCCTAAAGGTTTTGCAGTGCAAGTTACAGCTGTTGTCAATTTAGGGTCTGTTCACGATTTGTATGATGAGTTGTTGAAAATGGGTATTCATAAAGATGAAATTTTTATTCAAGTAACTCAAAAAGAATCAGGTAAACTCTATCGCTTATTGTTTGGCGAATATGCTTCTAAGGAATCAGCCAATGATAAAACCATTTGGCTTTCTCAGCATGGTTATACAGGAGTAGTACGTTCGCATTTTAATTTGTAATTGCATTTATAATATCAATAAAAAGGGGATGACAAATACTAAATTGTCAACCCCTTTTATATATAATCATCAGTCGTTATGCTTTACTTTTAATAAGCAATAAACCTATAAAAGTAATCGCTCCATTGACTAATAGCTTCTCGAACCCGAATTGATAGCCATTCAACCATTCCTTAGAATTAGCATCAATAATATAAGTTAGAATAGGTGCTATTATACATACAAAGGGAACAAGTTTATCTTTAACTGGGATTTTAGTAAAAAGCCCGAAAGAAAATAACCCTAACAATGGGCCGTAGGTATAACTAGCAATATTGAATACTGTAGAGATGATAGACTGGCTACTTACAGCATTAAAAATTAGGATAATAATAAAGAAAAGAGCAGAAAACCCAAGGTGAGTATAATGTTTGATATTGTTACGCTGTTTCTCTTCGTATTTTTCAATGTGCATGAAATCAATACAGAAAGCCGTAGTAAGGGCAGTTAGTGCTGAATCTGAACTAGCATAAGTGGCAGCAGTAATACCTAATAAGAATGTAATGGCAGCTAAAATGCCAAATTCGCCACCTAGTGCTAATTTTGGATATAACAAGTCAGTTCTTTCTGGAATCTGAAAGCCAATTTTATCAGCATAGATATAAAGCAAAGCACCTAAGCAAACAAACATTAAGGTAGTAATGGCGAAGGTACAGCAAAACCAAAACATATTTTTTTGTGCTTCACCAATGTTTTTACACGTCAAGTTCTTCTGCATCAAGTCTTGGTCAAGACCCGTCATTACAATAGCAATGAATATTCCTGCGATAAAATCTTTACTAAAATGATGCTTATAGGCAAAATCATCAAAAAAGAACATTTTAGAATATTTACTTTGCTGGATAGTAGAGACTAATTCACCAAGGCCTAAATCTAATTTATTGGCAATCAAAAATATTGTTAATACAAGTGCTGTAAGAAGAAAGAAAGTTTGAAGAGTATCCGTTACAATGATAGTCTTTACACCCCCGCGGTATGTATAAACCCAAATAAGGGCGATAGTCACCAAAGCTGAAATCCAGAAGGGAATATTCCAAGCATCGAAGATAGCCAATTGAAGTACTTGTACGGCTAAAAACAAACGAGCGGCTGAACCCAAAGTACGGGCTAATAAAAAGAAAGAAGAGCCTGTTTTATAAGAGACCTTCCCTAATCGTTTATCCAAATACGTATAAATAGAAATTAAATTCAAACGATAATATAAAGGGAGTAAAACCGTTGCTATTACAAAATAACCCACTAAATTGCCTAATATAATCTGATAATAAGAAAGAGATACTTTTCCGACATCACCGGGAACAGAAATGAACGTTACACCTGAGATTGATGTTCCAATCATACCAAAAGCTACTAACCACCATGGAGATTGTTTATTTGCGGTAAAGAAAGTATTAGTATCAGCACCCTTAGAAGTGTAATGTGCTACGACAATAAGCATTAGAAAGTAAACGGCTAAAATTCCGAAAGCAATTCCTGTAGTCATAAATTTTGGGTATTCAGTATTGTGAACATCAAATTTGATATTTTTTGTTAAATTTGCTATCATTTTAAAAGATAAATATTTTTACAAATGCGACCATTTGAACAATTCGAAGAAGAAGTTGATGTATTAGAAGAAGTTATTGGAGTAGATCAATGTGATCTTATCGTGTTTAATGACGAAGTAAATACATTCGATTTTGTTATTGAAACGCTAATTGATGTATGTGGACATTCGGCGGAACAAGCTGAACAATGTACATTGTTGATTCACTTCAAAGGAAAATGTGCTGTAAAGAAAGGTACTTTTGAAGAACTAGCTCCGATGAGAAATGATATTTGTCGAAGAGGAATAGCAGCGGAGGTTCAATAACCTTTTAGTATTTTACAATAATTATTAATTACTCCAAAATCAACATTTCTAATACTCTTGAATTATCCATCTAAGCTCATAGAAAATGCTGTTGAAGAAATCTCAAAACTACCTGGCATAGGCAAAAAGACAGCTTTGAGAATGGCTTTACATCTATTAAAACGAGATGAGAAGCAAACACTTAGTTTGTCGGAAGCCCTAACAGCTATGAGAACTAAGACACAGTACTGTATACAATGTCATAATATTTCTGATGACATTCTTTGTGGGATTTGTACAAACCCTAAAAGAGATGAGTCTGTAGTGTGTGTAGTGGAGGATACTCGAGATGTATTAGCGATTGAAAACACTTCTCAATTTCGTGGGCTTTATCATGTACTTGGAGGAATCATTTCACCACTTGAAGGAGTGGGTCCAGCAGATTTGAATATTGAATCTTTATTAAGCCGTATTACTGAGAAACAATCAGGCGATTCGGCTATAAAAGAAATTATTTTAGGCTTGAGTCCCACAATGGAAGGCGATACAACAGCGTTTTATCTTACAAAGAGATTAAAACCTTTGAATGTTAAAATTACGACGATTGCCCGAGGAATACCAATAGGGGGAGATTTGGAATATGCAGACGAGATAACGTTGGGAAGAAGTATCGTTAGCAGAATCGTATATGAGTAGGTATGATTTTTGCTAGTAAGTTACTAGTAAGATTGTATAAAAACCTGTTAATTATGAAAAGTACCTCAATCATCGTTCTTTTGATGGTCTTTCCTATAATAACCAAAAGTCAAAATCTTTTGAAAATAGGAAGAGATTCTACGGCACTATCGCCAATGATGAATGAATACCTACAAAGCTACCAGCAAAAAAATACGATTAAAGCTGTTCCTAAAAAAGCCATTGGAATATCCGAGCTTAAGAAATCAGTTGAAAATATTGATAATTTAACGATTATAAAACCTGATTTGGGTAATATGGCAAAGATGCCCGTTGTTAAGCCACCTAATAAAAATCACGAGCATTTACTTATTATTCCAAAAAAAAAATCGAAAAGAATTCCTTCTAAAAAAAATATTGAATTATTGAAAAAGGAAAAGTAAATTTCATTTTTATTCCAAACAAAATCTCCTATGAACCGTAAAAGTTTTTTAAAGACAACATTGGCATCGGCTTTTGCATTGTCTAGCTTAAATTCATTCAGTTTTTCATTAAGAAGAAGCTATAATGACAAATTGCCTAAATTGACATTAGAAGAAGTAATGCTTGAATCAGCGCCTTTCTCTTTAGCAGCGTTGCCTTATGCACCTGATAGTTTAGAGCCAAGCATTGATAAGTTGACGATGGAGATTCACCATGATCGCCATCATAAAGCGTATGTTGATAATTTGAATAAAGCTGTAGCAGGTACTCCTTACGAAAAATTATCTTTGTGGGATTTATTGAAAGAAGCTGGCAAAGCACCAGCCGCTATTAGAAATAATGCAGGTGGACATTGGAACCATACTTTTTTCTGGAACGTAATGTCGCCTAAAGCTGGAGGTTCTCCAAAAGGTGAATTATTGGATGAAATCAATAAGACTTTTGGTTCATTTGATAAATTCAAAGAAGAGTTTGCTAAAGCTGGTACTACTCGCTTTGGTTCTGGTTGGGCTTGGTTAATTGTTCAAGATAAGAAATTGGTAATTACCTCAACGCCTAATCAAGATAACCCTTTGATGGATGTTGCTGAAAAGAAAGGCTCGCCAATTTTAGCATTAGATGTTTGGGAACATGCATATTACCTTAAATACCAAAACAAACGCCCTGATTACATTACTGCATTTTGGAATGTTGTAAATTGGGATGCTGTTTCAAAGAATTTTGAAAACTTGAAGAAATAATCTTAATGGTTCTGCATATATGATTGATTAATTATGCAGAACCATTATCCATAAAGCTTGAATATATAGGTTTATCAATTTAACAAATAAGATAGAATTTGATAAATAACAATTACTAACATGACTTCTGAAACACTTCTCGACACAATCCCATCTCTTGATTTAGCAGACTTTCTTTCTGGCGATACTGCTCGAAAAGAAAAATTTGTACAAGATTTAGGAGCTGCCTTTAATAATATTGGTTTTGTAGCCATCAAAAATCATGGTTTAACAAAAGATGATACTGAAAAACTTTATGATAATGTTCAAAAGTTTTTTTTCTCGCCAGATGAACTAAAAATGCAATATGCCATCGAAGGTATTGCTGGACAAAGAGGGTATATTAGCAAAGGGAAAGAAACAGCCAAAGGTTTTAAAGTACCCGATTTAAAAGAGTTCTATCACGTAGGTCAGCCTAAAATTGATGATGGAGACCCTATTTGGGAGGAATACCCTGACAATGTTTTTCCGAAAGAGCAACCTGACTTCGAAACATATACACTTCATACGTATAAAACATTAGAAAATGCAGGCAAAACGTTGTTAAAAGCCATTGCATTGTATTTAGAATTACCAGAGGATTATTTTGAACAAAAAGTAAAGCATGGAAATTCTATTTTACGAGCTATCCATTATTTCCCTATCTTAAATCCAGAAGCATTGCCAGAAGGCGCTGTTAGAGCGGCTGCGCATGGAGATATTAATTTAATTACTTTATTGATGGGTGCCTCAGCGGAGGGGCTTGAGGTATTAAGAGCCGATGGTGTTTGGATTCCTATTACGTCTTTACCTGACTATGTGGTAGTGAATGTAGGGGATATGCTAGACAGACTAACAAACCATAAATTAAAATCTACGATTCACCGTGTGGTAAATCCACCGAAAGAAAAACTAGGTACTTCTCGTTTCTCGATTCCTTTTTTCATGCACCCACGTTCTGAAATGAATTTAACGTGTTTAGAATCATGTGTGGATGCTACTCATCCAAAAATGTATGTTAATATGACTGCGGGAGAGTTTTTAAATGAGAGACTTATTGAGTTAGGTTTAAAGAAGTAAATATTATACTTATTTTTGTATCCATGAGATTTTTGTATCTCATGGATTATTTTTTTATTATTCAATTCCACATATAGCTTTATAATTTATCCAAATGAAAAAAATCAGAAGACTTCTCTTTCTACAAGATGTTCTGATTCTTGCTTGCACTTCATTTGGAGGTCCCCAAGTACATTTGGCGATGTTTATTGATCGTTTTGTGAAGAAAAGAAATTATCTTACCGAAGCGGAGCTACTGGAACTCCAAGCATTATGCGGGTTCTTACCCGGCCCCACTTCAACACAAACGATTACAGCCTTGGGTTATAAAATTGGCGGACCCAATTTAGCTTATCTCACTTTACTAGTTTGGATTACCCCAGCCGTAACCATCATGACGGCAGCAGCCTTTGGGATGACTTATTTAAGGAATAGAGACATTATCAGATTTATTCAGCCAATAGGGGTAGCCTTTATTATGCATGCAGGATTTGTATTGGGGAATAAAGTCATTAAAAATGCTTCTGGGGTAATTTTAATGGTGCTAGCTTCTGGTTTTGCATTTTATTTTCAATCTCCGTGGGTTTGCCCGATTTCTTTGATTATCGGAGGAACATTTACTGCTTTTAATTATAAAGATTATCCTCGACAAACAAAACATAAGATGATTATCCCATGGGCTAATTTTAATGTCTTTTGGATTTTTCTGTTGTGCTTAGCCATCCTTGGGCATTTTACTGATTATGAACCTATTCGTCTGTTTGAAAATTTTTATCGTAACGGAAGTCTGGTATTTGGCGGAGGTCAAGTGCTTGCTCCAATTCTTTATACAGAATTTGTTGAATTTAAGGAATTGGTCAGGGCAGATGATTTTTTAACGGGTATGGCACTTTCACAAGCTTTACCAGGTCCTGTATTTGCTTTGACATCCTATCTAGGAACGTTAGTGATGAAAGACGGAACTTGGTGGGAACAACTATTAGGGAGTGCCGTAGGAGCAGCAGGTATTTTTCTGCCGGGTACATTCTTAATATTTTTTGTGTACAGAATTTGGGGGCAACTAAAGCAATACCGCGGAATAAGGGCTTCATTAGATGGTATAAATGCTACCTCCATCGGTTTGACATTGGCGGCGGCCATTACTTTTATTGTACCTATGGTGAAACAAGTAGATGTAGTAGGTCTTGTTACAGTTATCGGTACATTACTAATTCTTCAATTTACGAAAGTACCAAGTTTCCTTATTTTTTTAGGAGGATTAATACTAGGCTTCATTTTTTAAGTAGAAAGATGCCTCTTCTTGAAGGCTAATGGATTTTCGCCCGTTATTTTTTTGAATATTCTATTAAAGTACGAAAGGCTTTCGAAGCCACATTCAAAGCACGTCTCCGTAACGTTTTTATCAATTAATAATAAACGTTTTGCTTGGTTAACCCTATAATGATTTAAAAATTCAGTAAAAGTAAGCTTTGTCATTTTTTTGAAATACCTACAAAACGGAGCTTTGCTTAAATTGCTTAAGTTGGCTACTTCATCAATTTCAATTTTGTGGTGATAATGCTCGTCAATAAAACTATAAATCTTTCTTAGCCTTTCTTGCTCTCTTTTATTATGCTGATTGTCAAATGGTTTTTCATGTAGTAACGTATAATCATTACTATCTGCTAATATTTTAAACAAAGCCAACACTTCCAAAAACTGTTCAAAAGGAGATAGCTCGTGTAACTGTTTAAGTCTCTTACCTACTACTTCCTTAATATTTTTCCCAAACGTTATGCCATGTTTTGAAAGCTCAAAAAGTTCATATACGCCTTTCAACTCGGGCGTATCTTGCAGTGTATCTTTTAGAAAACCCTCTTTTACTTGTAATACTATTTTCTCATAATCTGTTTTTAGACCATAGTCAAAATTGAGATGGGGAATATTTGAACCTATAAACGTTAAATCACTTTCTTCATACCTAGCTATATGGTCGCCTACATGGCGTGTGCCTTCCTGTTCATGAATTTCGATAAAAACCAATTCATATTCTGGATGAAAATGCCAATAGAAAAAATTATTCAATTTTGGGTTGATATTCCAGTGAAAAGAACTGTTTTCGTGTGATGGAATAATCTTTTCAAATTCTATTTTCATTATTTTGATAATTAGTATCTATTAATGTATTCTGTAATATCAATATTGTTCAAATTTAGGAAAAAATTGATGTAGAAATGTAATTTAAAAGACTACAAATTTGTATAAAAAAAACAATAATTATTTATACAAATTATGGAAAATCAAACTATGACCATGACGCCCACGATGATGCCTAATATGGCTCATCAGGAAATCCCAGGGAATCCATCTACTGCTACTAGCAGTCAAATAAAACTAAGAACTAGTATTACAGATGGGAAAGCGCTAAAGGTATTAACAGAAGATGATTGGAATTTTTGGATAACTAATGGGTACGTCATCATTAAAAATGCTGTATCAAGAGAACAGGCTTTAAGAACAGCCGAATTTATTTGGGAATTTGAAGAAAAGAATCCTAATGATGCTAGTACTTGGTACACCGCTCCAAGAGCTGAAATGAAAATGAAAGAATTGACGGGTACAGGCATGGTAGAAGTATATAATAACCAACATTTGTGGAACAACAGACAAAGCCAAAGAGTACACGATGCCTTTGCTGATATTTGGGGAACAGAAAAATTGTGGGTAACGATAGACCGTGCTAACTTGAATTTTCCATTACGTCCCGATTTTCAATACAAAGGTTTTATTCATTGGGACTATGACCCTGAGACTAAGCCTCAGAATGTTCAAGGCGTTCTGGCATTAGCCGACCAAACCGATGAAAATATGGGAGGCTTTCAATGTATTCCCGAATTATTTAGAACGTATGATACTTGGAAACTGACTCAGCCTGAGGATAGAAATCATTTTAAGCCTGATACCTCTGCTTTTGAGGACAAATTTGTGAAAGTAAAATTAGAAGCTGGGGACTTGCTGATTTTTAATAGTAGTCAACCGCATGGTATTCGACCGAACAAAAGTGAAGATAAAGTACGCATTGCACAGTATATTTCAATGATGCCTGCTGAAGAAGATAACGAAGCGTTAAGACAATGGAGGATAAACTCATGGAAAAATAGGGTAGCTCCAGAAGGCTATGCTTTTCCTGGTGACCCAAGAAACTGGGAACAAACAAAATATCCAGTAGCTGAATTAAACGATTTAGGAGAAAAAATATTAGGGTTAACAAAATGGTAAGTTATGCATAAACAAATTTATACTGAACTCAACAATGGTATACAAATGCCATTGTTGGGGCTTGGCGTATATGATATGTATAACCAAGAAGCGATAAAAACTGTAAGTACAGCCTTGAAAATAGGCTATAGGCTCATAGATACTGCCGTAATGTATGAAAACGAAGTAGAAATTGGTAAAGGAATTAGGCAAAGTGGCGTAGATAGAAAAGAGATTTTCTTGACGACTAAAGTTGACAACGCTTGTCAAGGATATGGCAAAACGCTAAAGGCTTTTGAGCAAAGTATGAAACGATTGGATTGTGAATACATAGATTTATATCTTATTCACTGGCCAATGAAAGCAACCAGAAAAGATACATGGAAGGCTCTTGAGCATTTATATAGTACTAAACAAGTAAGAGCAATAGGTGTTGCTAATTATTTATTGCCATTTTTAGACGAACTAGATACTTATAAAACAATAGTACCAGCCGTTAATCAAATAGAGTTTAGTCCTTATTTATTTCAAAAATCTTTATGGGAGCAATGTAAGAAAGAGGGAATTCAATTACAAGCGTATACTCCTTTAGTAAGAGGGCAACGTTTTAATGATGTGCGATTAATCGCTTTGAGTGAAAAATATTATAAGACTCCCGCACAAATTATATTAAGATGGGCTATACAGCATAATATTTCAACCATTCCAAAATCATCAAGCCCTATCCGATTACAAGAAAACTTTCAGATTTTTGATTTTGAAATATCTGAGGAAGATATGAAAAAGATTGATGGTTTTAATGAAAATCTAAGGGTAGTAGAAGACCCTATGGAATTGTTATAAAAACAAAAACCTTTTCATTTTTAAATGAAAAGGTTTTTGTTTGCTTATTTCAGTAACCCGAGCAAATATTTTCCATACCCACTTTTTACCAGCGGTTCCGCTATTTTCTTGAGTTGCACCTCATCAATGAATCCCATTCTGTAGGCTACCTCTTCGATACAACCTACTTTTAGTCCCTGTCGTTCTTCAATCACTTGAACAAACTGTCCTGCCTGCATCAATGATACAAATGTTCCTGTATCCAACCATGCCGTCCCTCTGTTCAACACACCAACTTTCAGCTTTCCTTGCTTCAAGTATTCTTTGTTGACATCCGTTATCTCATATTCCCCTCTTGGCGAAGGAGCAATATTCTTAGCAATCTCTACCACTGAATTGTCATAGAAATACAAACCTGGTACCGCATAATTTGATTTTGGTGCCACTGGCTTCTCTTCAATAGAAAGCACATTGAAATCATCATCAAACTCTACTACCCCATATCTCTCTGGATCATGTACCTGATAAGCATATACTACTCCACCTTCGGGGTCATTGTTGGCTTGTAATAACTTACTCAAACCACTACCATAGAAAATATTATCTCCTAATACCAAGGCTACTTTATCATCACCAATAAACTCTTCTCCAATCACAAAAGCCTGTGCTAGTCCATTAGGAAGTGGTTGTTCTGCATATTCAAATCTACAACCTATTTGTGAGCCATCTCCTAACAACTTCTTGAAATGGGGTAAATCATGGGGAGTAGAAATAATCAATATTTCTTTGATACCCGCCAACATCAAAATAGAAAGCGGGTAATAAATCATCGGTTTATCGTAAACAGGCATTAACTGTTTACTAACGGCTAGGGTAAGAGGGTGCAAACGTGTCCCAGAACCGCCTGCCAAAATAATTCCTTTCATATCTTTCTTATAGCTTTAGGCTGTAGGCGATAGGCTACAGGCAATGGTATCATCATAAAATACTTATTGCTTATAGCCTATTGCTTAAAGCAATTTAAGAGTACATTTTTTTATAATATTCTTGATAATTCCCCGAGGTAACATTATCAAGCCATTCTTGGTTATCCAAGAACCATGTTACGGTTTTATCAAGTCCTTCTTCAAATTGTAAAGAGGGTTCCCAACCTAATTCATTCATGATTTTGGTAGCATCGATAGCATATCTTAAATCATGACCTGCACGGTCAGTTACATAAGTAATTAGTTTTTCTGAAGTACCTTCTGGTCTGCCTAGTTTGCTATCCATCGTTTTACAAACCAACTTTACGATGTCGATATTCTTCCATTCGTTAAAACCTCCAATATTGTAGGTTTCACCTAGTACGCCGTTATGGAAAACAGTATCGATAGCTCTTGCATGATCCACCACAAACAACCAGTCTCTTACATTCTCACCTTTCCCATATACTGGCAATGGTTTATTGTTCAAGATGTTGTGAATCATGAGTGGTAATAGTTTCTCAGGAAAATGGTTTGGTCCATAATTGTTTGAGCAATTGGTGATGACTACTGGTAATTTATAGGTATTACCATAAGCTCTTACAAAGTGGTCAGAAGAAGCCTTTGAAGCTGAATAAGGGGAACGTGGGTCGTAAGGAGTGGTTTCAGTAAAGAAGTCTTCTGGATTATGTAATTCTCCATACACTTCATCGGTAGAAACATGATAAAAGCGTTTTCCTTCGTATCCAGTTGCTTTCCAAGCGTTTTTAGCAGCATTCAATAAGTTGCAAGTACCCACTACATTGGTCATCACAAAAGCCATTGGTTCTGCAATAGACCTATCCACATGTGATTCAGCCGCTAAGTGAATCACACCATCAAATTGATATTTGTCAAAGAGTTGATTGATAAAGTCTGCATCAACAATGTCTCCTTTTTCAAAGATATAATTAGGTTTGTCTTCTATATCTTTCAAATTCTCAAGGTTGCCAGCATAAGTTAATTTGTCAAGGTTAACAATGGTATAATCAGCATAGTTATTGACAAATAACCGAACCACATGAGAACCAATAAACCCTGCCCCACCTGTTATTAAAAGCGTTTTTTTCATAATGAAATATTTTCGTTGGTAGTCGTTGATTTACCGTTATTTTTCAATTAACTTTTTTTGCCAATTCCAAGCATCGCCTAAAGCATCAGTTAATGTTTTTTCAGTTTTCCAACCCAATATTTCATTAGACTTTGTACAATCTGCATAAACAGCTACAACATCTCCTTCGCGTCTAGGTTTGATATTATAATCTACCTTTAAACCAGTAGCCGCTTCGAATGCATTAATTACATCCAATACAGAGCTACCCGTTCCAGTACCGATGTTAAAGAAATCGTAATATTGTCCTTCAGGTTGTTTCAATAAAAGATTCAAGGCAGATACGTGTGCTTTGGCAAGGTCAACTACGTGAATATAATCACGTACGGCTGTTCCATCAGCAGTAGGATAGTCATCACCAAAAACAGCTAATGCCCCTCTTAATCCAGCCACACTTTGTGTTAAAAATGGAACAAGGTTAGCGGGTACGCCTAATGGTAATTCTCCAATAAGTACCGAATCATGCGCACCAATAGGATTGAAATATCTTAAAGAAAGAGCATGGAAGGTCGCTGAGCTATTTACGGTATCACGAATGATTTCTTCGCATACTTGTTTGGTATTTCCATAAGGAGAAGCCGCAGGTTGAACAGCCGAGCTTTCAGTTACGGGTAAAGTATCTGGCTGACCATACACTGTACAAGAAGACGAAAATACTAGGTTATTAACGCCATATTCTTCCATTTTCTGAAGCATCAACACCGTAGCTGAAATGTTATTGCTATAATATTTCAGTGGTTTTGCTACAGATTCGCCAACAGCTTTAAAAGCGGCAAAGTGAATAATTCCATCAATTTTTTGTTCAGAAAATAACTTATCCCAAGTAGTAGCTTGACCAATATCACCTTCATAAAAAGTAACAGATTTGCCAATAATTGTTTCTATCCCTGTGATAGCTTCTTTTTCAGAATTAGAAAAGTTGTCAACTAATACTGTTTCAAAACCTGCGTTGTGGAGTTCAACGACTGTGTGAGACCCGATAAAGCCTGCGCCACCTGTTACTAAAATTTTCATATTTTAAGTGAATCCAGAAAAAGGAAGAGTTAAGTCAAATTATTATTATCCTGCTTAAATATTGAGCAATGATGAATAATAATTATGAGGTTGTAAAAAAACAAATTTAGCATAAACCCTTACTAAAACAAAAAATATATAATTGCTTTTTCAATAAGAATTAGCAAGAAAAAAGAACCTTATAATCAAATTTGTACTTTTGAATAAGAAATGTTATTTTTAGGTGATTTAAACGTGACAATATGAAGCAATCAGAAATTAAGGCTTTAGTATCCTTATTAGAAGACGATGATAGCGAGGTGTTGAACCTTGTAGAAAATAAAATTAGGTCATTAGGAGGTACCGTAATTCCATTTTTGGAAGATCGTTGGGAAGAATCTTCTTTGAGCCCATTAACACAGAAAAAAATAGAAGACCTTATTCATGATTTACAGTATGAAGCTTTTTTTTCAAGGTTGGTTACTTGGAAGGAAAACGGGGCAGAAGATTTATTAGAAGGCATGTGGGCTATTGCTACTTATCAATATCCTGAATTATCCATCGAAAAGCTTCAGCAAGAATTAGAGCAAATATATTATGAGGTTTGGATGGAGTTCAGGGATAATATGCACCCAATGGACCAAATCAAAACGTTAAACTCTGTGATTTTTGGAAAGATGAAATTTGGAGCCAATACCAAACATTTTCATTCAGCTTCCAACTCCATGCTGAATGTGGTGATGGAAAATAAAAAGGGCAATCCTATTTCGTTGTGTGTTATTTATCTATTGGTAGCACGAAAATTGAAATTGCCTATTTGGGGAGTAAATCTTCCTAATTTGTTTATACTTACTTATAAGTCAGAACAAATGCAGTTTTATATTAATGTATTCAACAGAGGTTTGGTGTTTAGTAAAGTAGATATCGATAATTATATCTCTCAGCTAAACATAGCTTCCAATGATATTTTTTATCAACCCTGTAGCAACCTAGACATTATCAGAAGAGTATTAAGAAACTTAACATTAGCTTTTGAGAAAGTAGGGGATGATGACAAAGTACAAGAAATAGAAAAAGCACTTAAAGAGATGATGAAGTAAAGAAGTAGGTTATTTCCCACAACCAGAAAATTGTGGGGAACAACTTTATTTAAGTTACTGTGAGAACATAATCATCAAAATAAATCACTAAAAGTTCATGTTCTGTTTTTAGTTTTCCTTCAATAAATATTTCACCTGTCAATTTGCTAGGCTTATCTTCAAAGGGTTCAATATAAATATTATCTTTAAGTGACAGGTTTTTTTTGCCATACCATTTATACAAACTTTCCTTAGCACACCAATAAATACAAAGTTTTAGCAAATCTTCGCCAGCATGATTAAGTTCGGATGCTCGAAGGAATTTATGCGAAACTCTACTTAATTTATCAGATACTTTTTCAATGTCGATACCAACTTCTTCATCCAAACTGATGATTACAGCGGCATACTCATTTGTATGTGATAATGAAATATATGCAGCATGATTATTAATCAAATAAGGGTTTTTGTATGAGTCCTTAGCGATGCCTTCATACGTAATTCCGAACAAAGACAAAGTATGTTTCGCACAGGTTCTACTAGCAAGCCATTCTAATTGTTTAGCAGGATGGGTTACATCAGAGATATCAATTAAATCATTTTCTTTTATTTCTAAGTACTCTAAATAAAAAGAAGGCGACTCCTCAATTTTCCAAAGAGTCAAAATACTTTTTTCAGAAATTTCTTTACAAAAAATTATTGCCATTTAACTATCCTGTAATTCAAAGCAATACAAGCCTAAATAGCCTCTATCCATCTTTGATTGTTGTCATTAGGCACAAAATAAACTATTTTTGCTTAAATAAAGATTTAAAATTTTAATCCCTACTTATGCAAGTTGATAAAATAGATACATTTTCTGGTCATCGTGACTGTGTTTATGCGCTTGAAGGTAGTAAAGATTCTTCTCAGTTTTTTTCGGCTGGTGGAGATGGACTTATTGTTAAATGGAATTTACAAACGCCAGATTTAGGAGAGCTAATAGCCCAAGTACCTGCTTCTGTTTATGCTATTTGCTTAGATAAGCAAAGGAATCAGCTATGGGTGGGGCAAAACTTTGATGGAATTCATTTAATAGATGTTGTGTTGAAACAAGAAATTAAATCTTTGAAAATTACTTCTGCATCTATCTTTGACATTAAAATTCATGAAAACATCGCTTTAATAGGGCTTTCTGATGGAATTATTGTTGTCATGGATGTTGAAACTTTTAGTGTAAAAAGACATTTAAAAGCATCTGACAAAAGCGTAAGGAGCATAGCAATTAATGAATTAACAAAAGAATTTGCTGTAGGATACAGTGATTTTTCTGTAAAAATCTTTGATTTGCAGGATTTTTCATTGAAATTAGTGATTGATGAACATACAAATTCAATATTTTCCGTTTGTTATTCACCAGACAAAAAGTATTTGCTTACAACAGGCAGAGACGCACATTTGAAAGTCTGGGATGTCACACAAAAATATCAATTGAAACAAAGTATTGTGGCTCATCTTTTTGCAATAAACCATATTACTTATCATCCTAGCGGAGATTTATTTGCAACGTGTAGCATGGATAAATCTATTAAAATTTGGGATGCTAAAACATTTAAGTTGTTGAAAGTAATTGATAAAGCCAGACACGCAGGGCATGGGACATCGGTCAATAAACTTTTTTGGAGTACCTACGAGCACCAATTAGTTTCAGCATCCGATGATAAAAAAATATCTGTTTGGAGCCTGACAAACTAAGACAGAAATTTTGTGTTAAAACTTTTATTTAGAGGTTACCTTGTTTTAACCTACTTAAACAATCCAAAAAAATGAGAATTACTCCCCTTGAAATAAGAAAACATACTTTTGATAGAAGCTTTAGAGGTTTTGATACTGAATCTGTAGAAGCTTTTTTACTCTCACTTTCTCAAGAATGGGAACGTGTAGGTGAAGATATGCGCCAAACAAAACAAAAACTTGAAGTAGCTGAGCGCGAAATCATCCGAATGCAAGAGATTGAAAGTAGTCTTTTCAAAACATTAAAAGCTGCCGAAGAAGCTCAAGACCAAATAAGTTTGAAAGCTCAAACGGAAATAGATCAATTAAAAGAAAATGCTAAGATTGAGGTAGATGAAATTTTAAATGAAGCGCGTAAGAGTGCTAAAATGATTATTTCAGATGCTGAAAATAAAGCAAAGTTTTTGGTTGAAGAAGCTGTAAATGATTTGAAGAATTATGAGCGCGACTTCAAGACAATGGAAAAATATAAAGAATCGTTGGTGGAAGAACTGAAACAGTTTGCTAATGATACTTTAGAGAAAGTAGCGAAATTTGAAGATAACCTAAGTTCTAGGACTAATGTTCAAAAAATAGAGAATGTAACAGAGGCAATTTTCCCAGAACCTGTTGCAAAGGCAGAAGTAGCGACTCCTGTCAAAGAAACGCCTTTGTTTCCAAAGGAGGAAACGCCAGAAAATGACACAAGAATTGATTTTGAACCTGCCAATGATTTTGATGATGAAAACGAAGAATTGCCAGAAGTAAGCAAAATAGTAGAGAAAAAGGATAATACTGTTTTTAATGCTAAAGCTGATGAACTGGTTAAAGAAATGAAGACGATTAAGGTAAAACCTAAAAAGCCTGGTAAGGATGATGGTCTGCCGACAGTGTCGTCAGTAATGGAAGAATTCGGTAAAGATAATGCAAGTGGTATTTCAAATGGGGGAGGCTCCTTTTTTGATGATTTATAGGTAATTAAATTTTAAAAGGATACTTACAATCGTATTCAGAAATAAAAAACACAATGGGAATAATTGCCCTTGAAGGCATAGAGTTTTTTGCATATCATGGTTTTTATGCAGAAGAACAAAAAATTGGAAATCGTTATCAAATAGATATTGCTATTACAACTGATTTTTCGGAAGCAGCAGAAAATGATAAACTTAGTGACACTGTAAATTATGGAGATGTTTATGAAATAATTTCTGGTGTAATGAAGATAAAAGCAAAATTACTAGAGCATATAGCCCAGCTAATCATCAAAAGTGTTCGTAATCGTTATCCCACTATAGAATTAATTGAAGTTTCAGTATCGAAGTTTAATCCGCCTATTGGAGGTGTTTGTACAAGAGCAAAAGTAACTCTGAAAGGATAAAATAAATTATGGCACATCAAGTAACGATTAAAGATTTAGCTCGCCATCTGAATGTTTCTGTGGCAACAATTTCTCGTGCTTTGCGTGATATGCCTGAAATAAAACCAGAAACACGACAGGCTGTTTTACAACTTGCGAAGGAATGGGACTATCAGCCTAATATTCTAGCCACCAGTTTGGTGAAAAGTAGGACAAAGACCATTGGAGTAATTGTGCCAGATTTAGCCTATCATTTTTTTGCATCGGTCATCAAAGGAATTGAAGCAGAGGCTATTGCCCGTGGTTATAGTTTGTTACTTACCCAGACTAGTGAGCTGTATGAACGAGAATTAATAAACGTTCAAAATTTATCAAGGGGACAGGTAGAGGGGTTTATTATTTCGCTTTCTCAGGAAACCGTTGATTTAGATCATCTAAAGCGACTTCAAAGAAAAGGCATTCCTTTAGTATTTTTTGATAGAGATGCACAAGAGCTGGATGTATCAAAAGTAATGGTCGATAATGTTGGTGCCGCCTACGAAGCCACTAAACATTTAATTGATAATGGTTGTGAAAGAATTGCCTTTTTGGCTGGTCCACAGAGTGTTACAGTAAGTAATCAGAGACTTGAGGGATATGAGAATGCTTTAAAAGATCATGGATTTCAGATTGATACTTCTTTAATAGTACACGGTGAATATGCTTTGTCTAAAGCGGTAGAAGTGACACATCATCTAATGAATCTTGAAAACAGACCAGACGGATTTATCGTAGTAAGTGACCGATTAGCAGTAGGAGCCATTTCTGCCTTGAAATCAAGGAATATAAAAATCCCTGAAGAAGTAGCTGTAGTAAGTTTTAATGATGAACCAATTTGTACGATAATAACTCCCACATTATCAAGTGTTGCACAGCCGACAATGGATATCGGTAAAAATGCCACGGCATTACTGATTGATCAAATAGAAGATAGACTGGGAACTTTCAAACCAGATATTCAAATTCTGAAAACTCAATTAGTTGTGAGAGAGTCATCTCAGCGATTGAAAAGGGACTAAAATTAAACAAAATATAAAGCCTGAAGTAAATGTTGATTTTACTTCAGGCTTTATATTTTTATAACAATGTTGCGTCTAAAGTAATTGTTGCATTAAATAGTTTAGATATTGGGCAATTTTCTTTAGCATGATTCACTAATTCTTCAAATTTCTCCTGCGTTAAATCAGTAGCCTTCACCGAAGTTGTTAATTTGATTTCATTAATAGCACCATTTTCTAAAATCACTTGCGATGTAGTATCAATACTATCTGCAATAAAACCAGCACCTTGTAAATTAAAAGCTAATTGCATTGAAAAACATCCAGCATGAGCAGCCGCTACTAACTCTTCAGGGTTTGTGCCAATGCCATCTTCAAAACGAGTATTGAAAGAATACTGGGTGTTACTCAAAACACCACTTTGACTTGTTAATGAGCCTTTACCATCTTTTCCTGCGCCAATCCACTGGGCAGTCGCACTTCTTTTAATTTGCATGACTTTTTTTTATTTAAGTTTATGAGACAAAATTTATTGAATACTCTTTCCGAAATTAATTTTCATAACTAATACCAAGCGTTTCTAAGTCATCTTCTGCTAATTCAGATGGCTCAATATAAATATTTAATACTTTAGTATTATCGTTTCTTTTCCATTCCTCAGCAGCATCATCCAAGACAGTGAGGATAATTTCTCGTATTTCTTCGTTTTCTTCCGATAAGAAATCGTCATAATTTTTAAATACAATGCGAATATCATTCTGGTCTAACCAATCTAAATCGTTTATTAGCTCATCGAATGAATCCATATTATGATTGAAATAATCGGGGAAGTGCAAAGCTTTTCCAAGCGTTTGATAAAAAACTTCAACAGTTTCTACTTTTTCGCCATCAATGATGGCTACCAAGATGTTATCGTGAGATTTTAGCGTCGAATCTTCACCTAGGATATAATAATTTGCCATTGTCTTATTTAATTTCAACAAATGATTGATAATGATTTTTGGTAAAATAGGCTTTCCCATCTGAACCAGTTACTAGT
This sequence comes from Arcicella sp. GW821-FHT09D11, assembly GCF_059416265.1. NCBI lineage: Bacteria > Pseudomonadati > Bacteroidota > Cytophagia > Cytophagales > Flectobacillaceae > Arcicella > Arcicella sp. GW821-FHT09D11. Next base: position 173,760 of record NZ_JBWKOV010000005.1, read on the forward strand.
CTTTCAGCACCTCTGTTTTTACCTTGAATTTTTGGATAAATATCCCATTCTCTGTAATTAATTTTCTGCCCATTCTTATCTTTTTTAGGTAATAGCCCTTCATAATTGCCAAATTTTCTGCCTCCAACGTATCCATCGAATGTTTCACCATTTTCACGAATTGACTTTAATACTTTTATTGCATTCTGAGGGATTTCTTTAGTACTAGCCGTAGGAAGCTGGGCATTTTGAATAGATAATTCATAATAATAACTATTTTCACTCGTTTCAAAAGTAGTAAATACATTATTAAAATTTGCTTTTTCAAAGGTTAAGCCGAATGTCGAAGAACAAGTGATGAAGTAAAAAAAGACTAACTTTAGGATAAAGTGTAATATATTTTTCATAGTTGAGAATAGTTTGGGTAAAACTACAAAAGAAGTTTTGAATTTTGTTTATCAACAAATTTTTTAATAAAAAAATCATGCTAAATACTCCTGAGAAGTAAATTTTAGGAAATAAATTTATAGGAAATTATAATTAAATCAAATTTTGATAATCTTCTAATTAAAGCTTGTATTCTCGTTCCTCTCAAATTTGCAAAACCATTAAAATTTCACGAAATTTGTATAAAATGGCATTTTAAGGGTACTTAAAATTATCTCTCTTGATTTATCAGTTAAAAAATCAAAAAAGGTGCTTAGTCCCTTCAACCAAACCTTATTTATATGTCAGAACAACATAGTAATATTATTTCGATTAACATTGAGGACGAAATGCGTGGAGCATACATTGACTATTCAATGTCTGTGATTGTATCTCGTGCCTTACCCGACGTTCGGGATGGATTAAAACCTGTTCACCGCCGAGTACTTTTTGGAATGGATGAATTAGGTGTGAATTACAACAAAGCTTATAAAAAATCAGCCCGTATCGTTGGTGAAGTAATGGGTAAGTTTCACCCACATGGTGACTCTTCTGTATATGACACCATGGTTAGGATGGCTCAGGAATGGTCTTTGAGATATCCATTAGTAGATGGGCAAGGTAACTTTGGTTCAGTAGATGGCGATTCACCAGCGGCGATGCGTTATACAGAAGCCCGACTAAAGAGAATTGCTGAAGAACTTTTAGGAGACCTTAACAAAGATACAGTCGATTTCCAAAATAACTTTGACGACTCTTTACAAGAACCAACCGTACTTCCTTCAAAAATTCCTAACCTTTTATTAAATGGTACTTCTGGTATTGCTGTAGGGATGGCCACCAACATGGCACCTCACAATTTAACAGAAGTTGTAGAAGGAATTATTGCCTATATTGATGATCGTGAGATTACAGTTGAAGGCTTGATGCAATATATCAAGGCACCAGATTTCCCTACAGGTGGAACAATTTATGGTGTTTCGGGTATCAAGAATGCCTTTGCTACTGGTCGTGGTCGTATAGTGGTTCGTGGAAACGCTACGTTTGAAACGAGTAAAACAGGCAAAGAGCAAATCATTATCTCTGAAATTCCTTATATGGTCAACAAAGCATCATTGATTAAACAATGTGCTGACTTAGTAAACGATAAAAAAATTGAAGGTATTTCAGAAATCAGAGATGAATCTGACCGTGATGGTATGCGTATCGTTTTTGATTTAAAACGTGATGCCGTTCCAAACGTAATTCTGAATAATCTTTATAAGCAAACTGCCCTACAGTCTTCATTTTCTGTTAATAATGTTTGTTTAGTAAAAGGTCGTCCTTATACGCTGACTTTAAAAGACTTAATTCATTATTTTGTTGAGCATAGAAATGAAGTAGTTGTTCGTCGTACTCAATATGATTTACGTGAAGCACAGAAAAGAGCGCACATTTTAGAAGGTTTCATTATTGCGCTTGATAATTTAGATGCTGTTATCAAATTGATTCGTGAATCTCGTGACCCACATTCCGCTCAAATTGGTTTGATGGAAAGCTTCAGTCTTTCTGAGATTCAGTCTAAAGCTATTCTTGAAATGCGTCTTCAACGCCTTACAGGTATGGAGCGTGATAAGATTTTGGCTGAATACGAAGAGATTAAGCGTTTGATGGAAGATTTACAAGATATTTTGGATAGACCTGAGCGTCAGCTACAAATTATCAAAGATGAATTACATGAAATCAAAGAACGTTATGGAGATGCGCGTCGTACGCAAATCAATATGACAGACGATGAGTTCTCTATCGAAGATATGATTGCTGATGAAGAAATGTTGATTACCGTTTCTAATCAAGGTTATATCAAACGTACACCAATCAGCGAGTATAAAGCTCAAGGAAGGGGAGGAGTAGGTTCGCGTGCGGTAGCTACCAAAGATAGTGATTATACTGAGCATCTATTTACTGCAACGATGCACAATTGGTTGCTATTCTTCACTGAAAGTGGTAAGTGTTTCTGGCTAAGGGTTTATGCTGTACCAGAAGGACAAAAAACTGCCAAAGGAAGACCAGTTCAAAACTTAATGAATATTGAAAGCGGTGATTCAATCAGAGCCGTAATCAATGTGAAATCGCTTACTGACCCAGACTATATTAACAATAACTTTATTGTGATGTGTACTGAAGACGGTACGATTAAGAAAACTACTTTAGAGGCTTACTCTCGTCCACGTCAAAATGGTATCATCGCTATCACTATCAGAGAAAACGATAGATTGTTAGATGTATCTTTGACCAACGGAAATAATCATATCATTATCGCTACTAATACAGGTCGCTCGGTTCGTTTTGAAGAATCTCGTGTTCGCCCGATGGGTCGTTCAGCGGCTGGTGTAAAAGGTATTTGGCTTGACGAAGAAAAACAAGACGAAAAAGCAATCGGAATGGTTTGTATCGAAGATCCAGAAACACAACAATTATTAGTGGTTTCTGAAAAAGGTTTTGGTAAACGTTCAGATGTGGAAGATTACCGTTTGACAAACCGTGGCGGAAAAGGAGTGAAGGCACTTAATCTTACTGATAAAACAGGTAACTTGGTGGCTATCAAAGAAGTAACAGATAATAATGATTTAATGATTATTACAAAATCTGGTATTTTGATTCGTATCGCTGTGGCTGATTTACGTGTAATGGGTCGTAACACACAAGGCGTTAAACTTATTCGTTTAAAGAATGAGTCAGACGAAATTTCGTCGGTAACTAAAATTGTGAAAGATCCTGAAGATGTAATTGCAGATATCACTCCAGAAGGAGAGGTAGATTTACCAACAATTGAATCTGAAGGAGAAGTAACTCCAGAATAGCTATTTAATAAGAGTATCCTTGGTAAAATCGCATTTTAATGCGATTTTACTTTTTCAATAATTCAATTATAGAAACCATTTCCAAACAGAACAATGAAAAAAATCACACTTGCTCTTTTCGCAATACTGATGACAGCAGGAGCAGCCTCTGCTCAAATGGACAAAATGATGATTGAGGCGAATCGTAAAACTTTTTCTGAGGCAGTAAAAAAAGCTGATGCTGCGGTTACTAAAAAAGACTCTTTAAAAGCTAAAACTTGGTTAACTCGTGGAGAAGCCTATTTAGACCTTGCGAATTCTCAGGACTCAGTGTTGACAAAAACAGAACCTTTAGCAGCTTACAAAGCAGTTGAATACTTCAAAAAAGCTATTGCATTAGATGCTAAAGACGGAGCGGTAGCTGTTTCAGCTAAAAAATACCTTTTAGTAACGCTCAATAAAGAGGGAAAACCAGAAATTGAAGGACAAAAAACATTTAGTGCCTTCATGAACGGAGGGATTGCTAAATATCAAAGTAAGGATTTTGCAGGTGCTGTAAAAGACCTTCAAATGGCATCTGTAATTAGTCCAAAAGATACTACAGCTGCGATGTATACAGGCGTAATTGGTCAAATGGCTAAAGACGAAACAGCAGCTAAAGGTGGATTTGAGAAGTTTTTAGACCTAGGAGGGAAGGACCCAGCGATGATTTATGCTTTGGCTCAAATCTATAGAAATGAGAAAAATGAAGATAAAGCAATTGCTACCTTAGAAAAAGGAATTGCTCTTCATCCAACCAATAAAGATTTAAAGGCTGAAAAAATCAACTTATTATTAGCATTTAAAAAGATTGATTTAGCTATCAAAGAACTGGAAACATCAGTTTCAAAAGGTACAAGTAACCCTCAGGAAGTATTGAACTTGGGTATTTTATATGAAAATAAAGCATCAGAGTTTATTCCAGAAATTCGTGCATTAAAAGAAACTTTATCTGACAATAATGTAGATGCTTTAAAGAAAAAAATCCAAGTTCAGAAAGATAAAGTAGCGGCTTATGATGAGGAAATCAAGCGTTTGACTGATAAAATCAAGAAAGACCCAAAGACAGCAGCAGCTTCTAAAAAACAAATTGTTCAAGTAAAAGAAATGCAAAATGAACAAAAAGCTGAGTTGACTAAGTTGAACGAAGATGCAGCTAAACAAGCAGCTAGTGGTGTTAATGTTGAAGAAACTAGCAAGAAACTAGCTGAATTAGAAGCAAAACAAAAAGCAGCTAAAGATTTAGCATTGACTTATTATAAGAAATCATTAGAGTTAGATCCTAACAATTATGATGTTAACTTTAACTTAGGAGTAATGAGCTTCAACGAAGCTGTTGAAATTAAGAAAAAAGTTGATTTGTTAGATATGGCTGCTTACAAAACAGAAGGTAAGAAAATCGAAGAATTAGCTGAGAAGAAATTCAGAGAAGCTTTACCATATTTTGAAAAAGCATATTCTATCAAACAAGAAGAAGATTTGAAATCAAGTTTGAGAAGTTTATATCAAATCTTGAAAATGGAAGATAAATTGAAAGCATTAGGTGAATAATTAATATTCATGCTAGTCATAAAAAAAGACCTCAATATTTGAGGTCTTTTTTTATGACTAGGCTATTCAAGAATTTTTTCAATAATAAGCGATTTATATGATAGGAAATAGCAAACTGGTACAATGTTTAGCTATTAAATGTTTTATTTAACATAATGTAAATTATATAACAATTAAATTTATTTTTTTGAACCTGCTAATACCGATTATATATCCCCACTTAGAAGAGAGTGGTTTGCTGTAATAGATTGATATATAATGTATTATAAAACAAGATTGAAGTGAAAATAATTTAATGAAGTGGCTGAGAATCCGATGAAATATTTTATCAATGATTCTGCCTTGATTATTTAATTCTGAGGCGATTGATTTTCAAGGCAGAATCATTAAAATTATAATGTTAGAATACTTTTTAAATCAGCAGGTGAATATTTTACAGATTTAAGTACTTTATTGTCGGAAGTTCTATAAACTAAAAATTTATCTTCATCTTTTAAAATCTCGGCCACTGTACCATCTTTTTGAAAATAGAATTTTACAGTATCCTCAGCCTCTTCATAAGTACTACAAGCTTTAGACATGTTTGATCTTTGTACTTCATTAAAAAGGTCAACGAATTTTTCACCAAGGCCAAATTCAAGTACAGCTCCAGAAAGAACATATTGAATATCGCACAAAGCATCTGCTACTTCAACAAGGTCATTTGCTTCAATAGCTTCTTGCAGTTCTCTCAATTCTTCAGCAATAAGACTTACTCTTAATTTACATCGTTCTAATGAAGGTATCTGTGGTGTATCAAGAATGGGTGCTTTGAATGTGCGATGAAATTCAGCAACTTGGTTAAGAGAATCTATGCTTTGCATGGTTTTGTATATAATGTTTTAAGTAAAAATTTAATCAAAATTAGTAAGAATAGCACTAAGATTATACATCAATAAATGGATTTGATTTTTAAAATATTACTATTATTGCTAATCAAATTATAAGTATCTAATTATCAGTAAGTTATATATTCACGTGGAACACTTTAGTTAACTAATTGACAGTCAGACAGATAGTTGTTCGATTGTGTGAAACGTTACATTACATACTACCCCCCAAAGTAGGTATTTAAAGAGATAAATACGATGATATAATAGGAAGTACCTAGCATAAATAGGTAGTTATCAATACTTAATAGAGTCGGATGGATAACAAAAAAATACTAGATGTTGTATTTAATATTTCAATATTATTAAATATAGATATATATAAAATATTAATTTAATTTTTTGAAATGGACTTTTTTCGCTCACTTTTACCCTCTCTTAAAATCAAAATTTGAGATTTTGATTTTAAGAGCCAATATCTTTTTCGTTCAAACAACATCCTGTTTAATCATTTTTTGGAAAAGAAGAGCCCTTTAAATAGGCATTATCTACCTCCTTTTCTATTCAATTCCTCTTCCTTTCTCGGGAAAGTTTCCTCCTACTCTACCCATAACTGCGTAAGGGATATATTAAAAAAGTACAAGTTTTATCAAACAGGTTTACTTTCCATAAAGGTACCATCAGTGTAAAATATAACAATCCTTTCTATCTGCTTACCAGATGGAGCGGGTGCTTCAACCACTTCCGGACGCTCTGTTTTACGCCTCTGTAAGGCATTTACAGACGATTGTACATATAATTGCTCAGGACTACTATTTTTAACCGATTCTTGAGGCTTTATATCTCTATTCTGAGTAGGCCTAATTGGTTGAGTACTAATTACTTGTTTATGAGGTTGAGGGATATTCTGACTAAGTGAATCGCTATCAAAAAGAAGCCAATCTCTATCTATATCAGGAAATACCTTTAATATCCTTTGAACAATGTCTAAACTAGGCTTATTTCTCCCAGATAAAATGTGTGAGATACTACTTCGCTGTATACCAATGGCATCAGCAAAATAACTTGGTGATAGCCCTTTATCTACTATTATCTGTTCTATTTTTTTGTTTAAATCCATGTTACAAATGTTTAATACATATTTACAATATTAATTTAATAATGTAAATATGATAATTGATTGTGTAAATTACAAATGTAATTGAATATAAATGTTAACTTATTCTTGTTTATTTATGTGAATTCCATCTTCTTTGATGATAATTCGCATGTCTTTATATAATCCTCCTATTGCTTTCTTAAAATCCTTCTTTGACATTTGTAAATTGCTGTAAATGACCTCTGCACTTGTCTTGTCATTGTATGGAAGGAATCCATTGTTGTTATTTAATAGAGATAATATAGCGAGTTTAGTATTGTCAATTCGTTCAAATCCGATTCTTTCCAATGTTAAATCGATTTTGCCGTCCTCTCTTATTTTTTTAATGTATCCAATTGTAAACTCTCCAAGATTTATAAATTTGAATACTTCGTTTTTGTAAATTACGCCTATTTTACATTTGTTAATCAATGCTTTTATGCCTAAATCTGTGTATTCATATGGTAGCAATTCCACCTGTTGTTTTTCAACAAACTCCTCTGCATCATTTGGTAGAAACTTATCGATCTTAGCAGAAGCCACGATTCTTTGTGTTTCTTCGTCTACATAAATATAAACTAAATAACTCCTCCCTACGGCCATTTTAGATTGTTGTTCACCGAAAGGAACAAGTAAGTCTTTCATCAATCCCCAGTCTAAAAAGACCCCTAATTTACTCACATCTTTCACCTTTAAATAGGCAAACTCTCCCACTGTAGCATAAGGTTTCAAAGTAGTGGCAATAAGCCTATCTTCAGAATCTCTGTAGATGAATACATCTAAGAATTGTCCTATTTGAGTCCCTTCAGGAACATAGACTCTAGGAATCAAAATTTCTTCTCCTTCAAAGCCATCTAAATACAAACCAAAGTCTAGTTCCTTAATAACTTCTAGCCTATTGTATTTACCTAATTGTAAAGGATGTGTCTCATTTATCATTTTATATATTATTTAGAATGAACATTCAGTTGAAATGTATATGTATTGACCGAATTTAAGATGAAAATCAATCAAATAGTACATAGACCTTATTTTTAAGTTAATAGCAAGAAAAAAAGTCGTGATTTTCACGACTTTTTTTCTTGAATGGATAAATCCTTAAACAACTACATTATTTTCTCTTAGCGCTTGATTTAAGGAGGTTTTGAGGTCTGTACTTTCCTTACGCTTACCAATGATTAAAGCACAAGGAACATTATATTCACCCGCAGCAAATTTCTTAGTTAAACTTCCAGGAATAACAACACTATTTTCAGGAACGAAACCTATGTATTCTACAGGTTCAGTACCTGTCACATCTATTATTTTAGAACTTCCAGTGATAGTAACACCTGCTCCTAATACTGCACGTTTACCAATTCTTGCTCCTTCAACAACAATACAACGTGAGCCAATGAAAGCACCATCTTCAATAATCACTGGCGAAGCTTGTGGTGGCTCTAAAACGCCGCCAATTCCAACACCACCACTCAAGTGAACATCTTTACCGATTTGAGCACAACTACCCACTGTAGCCCAAGTATCAACCATTGTTCCCGAATCTACATAAGCACCAATGTTTACGTATGATGGCATCATGATTACACCTTTTGCTAAATAAGCTCCATATCTTGCTACCGCAGGTGGCACAACGCGTACGCCCAAATTAGCATAATTATTCTTTAGTTTCATTTTATCATGAAATTCAAAAATACCTACTTCTTGCACTTCCATTTGGCGAATAGGAAAATACATTACGATTGCTTTTTTAACCCATTCATTGACCGTCCAAGAGCCATCATCATTTGGATGTGCCGTTCTAAGCTCGCCCTTATCTACTTTTTCAACTACGGCTTCAATCGCTTTTTTTGTTTCGTCTGATGAACGTAAAGTTGGATTCTCCCAAGCGTTTTCAATAATTTGTTTTAAATTTTCCATTTAAATATTTTGGATATTGTTGCTTTTATTTAATCTACAAAGATAATCTGTTTTGAACATACTTAATGAAATTATATTAAGAGAATCGTCTGAGAGAATATTATCAGAATTAAGTTATTAGACATTATCCTTACTAACGCTCTCCTATTTTATGTTAAAAACTATTAGTTTACTTTAAATGATTTAAATACTTGATTTTAAGTATATTGCAAATAGCACTTTTATGTAAATATTAGTGAAACAAAATATTGTTTGGTTGATTATTTTAATGATAGTATGTCAATTTGACAGTTTATAGCTAGAGATAATTGAATACAGGATTTTCCTAATTTTATTTCTCTCTCAGATTGACTTCATTTGAACAGCCTCTTTTTAATATATAAGCTAGTATGAGAATCGTTTTAGCATATTCTTAAAGAGAAGAACAACAAATCTTTATTTAAACAATTCTTATTGAGCTTAAGGTAACAAATACCCCCTTCCCTATTATCTTCTTAACGTCGTCACATTGCGCTGTATATTATTTACGTAGAGGGTTATATTATGCCCTAGTATGTAGATATTAAGTAGTTTAAATGCAGATTCTTAATTAGAATTACGAGCTATTAAGTACATAAAAGTGTAATATTTAATTTAGTAAATAAGGATTTAATAACTATTATTCTTAGTAATTATAACCAAATAATTAGCTTTTTACTAAATTTAATGCTAATTATTACTAATATAGATAGTTACTTATATATATTGTTTTTACTTGTATTATTCTCCTAAAAACTCTACTTTTGTATTGTAGATTTAATCAATTATCCCTTATTTAAAAATGGCAAAGGTAAAAGTTGCAATCAACGGTTTTGGACGCATAGGACGCTTAGTCTATCGTCAGATTTATAACATGGAAGGCATTGATATTGTAGCAATCAATGATTTAACTAGCCCTAAAGTGTTGGCTCATTTATTAAAATATGACTCAGCGCAAGGACGTTTTAATGCAGAAGTTACTTCTACTGACAGCACTATTACAGTTAATGGCGAAGAAGTAACTATTTATGCTCAGAGAGATCCGGCTCTTATTCCTTGGGGAAAACATGAAGTTGATGTTGTATTAGAATGTACAGGCTTCTTTACAGATAAAGAAAAAGCTTCTGCTCATATAACTGCTGGTGCTAAGAAAGTAGTAATCTCTGCTCCTGCTACTGGTGATGCTAAAACAATTGTATTTAACGTAAATCATGATATTTTAGATGGTTCTGAGACAGTAATTAGTGGTGCATCTTGTACAACTAACTGTTTAGCTCCAATGGCCAAAGTATTAGAAGAACAATTTGGTATTGTAAACGGCTTAATGACAACTGTTCATGCTTATACAAATGACCAAAATACTTTGGATGCTCCACACGCTAAAGGTGATTTAAGAAGAGCTAGAGCTGCTGCTGAAAACATTGTACCAAACTCTACAGGTGCTGCAAAAGCAATTGGTTTAGTACTTCCTTCATTAAAAGGTAAATTGGATGGTTCTGCTCAAAGAGTTCCAACTATTACTGGTTCATTAACTGAACTTACTGTAGTGTTAGCTAAAAAAGTGACAGCTAGTGAAATCAATGAAGCTATGAAAGCTGCTTCAAACGAAAGCTTTGGTTATACTGAAGATGAAATCGTAAGTAGCGATATCATTGGTACTTCATTTGGTTCATTATTCGATGCAACACAAACTAAAGTACAAACTGTAGGTGATAATCAAATTGTTAGAACTGTATCTTGGTACGATAACGAAATGTCTTACGTTTCTCAATTAGTACGTACAGTAAATTATTTTGCTCAATTGATTAAATAATCAGCTGACAAATAAACAAAAAAGGTGAATCGTTTGATTCACCTTTTTTGTTTTATACTCTTTTAAAACGAACAATATAAGTAATTAATACTGAAGCCTTTTGCCGTGAAAATCTCTTCAAATCTGGTCTTAATATTATAATGTCTTACATTCAAATCTGAATGATAGAGGTCAGTGGTTTCTACTAATCCCTTCGCTCCAAAATCATTTAAAGCATTGATTGAGTATTTAAAGAATGATTCTGAATCTGTTTTTAAATGTAAATAGCCTCCTGAGGATAAAATTTTAGCATAAATCTCTAAAAAACGCGGATTTGTAAGCCTTCTCCTTACGCCACTCTGTAATACTTGTGGGTCAGGAAAAGTTATCCAAATCTCAGACACTTCATTTTCTTCAAAAAAACTCTCTAACCCATGTATTTTAGTTCTTAGAAAGGCAACATTTGTTAAATTATTGTCTAAGGCTTTTTGACTACCCACTGCTATCCTATCCCCTTTTATATCGATGCCTATAAAATTCTTCTCAGGAAATAACTTGGCCAACCCCACCGTATATTCACCCTTCCCACAGCCTAATTCAAGTACGATAGGATTTGAATTATGAAAAACCTCTTTATTCCATGCCCCTTTTATATTTTCATACAAAGGTTTTCCTTCTTGTATAACATTCTCTTGAATAATATTACTCTCAAATCTTTTAGCTTTTTGCCTTCCCATTAATCTACTACTTATTTTTACTTGATAATTTAATTACGCTCTTAAAATTATAATTCGTCAATATCTGCCACTACAAAAGTACTTCCACCAACATAAATTAAATCTTTAGCTGAAGCCTGATTTTTAACAAAAGCAATGGCTTTGTTTACATCCTCAATGACAGAACCTTGCAAATTATAATGCTTTGCTTTTTCACTTAACAGATTGGCTTCTAACGCTCTAGGGACGTTTGCTTGACAAAAGATATAGGTTGCTTCTTTAGGTAACAGAGCTAAAATGCCTTCAATATCTTTATCAGAAACAAAGCCTAATATCATCCATAGCCTATTATATTTTATCTTAGTGATGCTTGATAGTACTTCGGTAATGCCACTTAAATTATGGGCTGTATCACAAATCATTGTTGGATTTTCTGATAATATTTGCCAACGTCCTTTTAAGCCAGTAATTGAAACTACATTTTCAATTCCATATTTAAGAGCTTCATTGGAGATATCAAATCCTTGTTGTTTCAATATTTCAACAGCTTGTAATACCCCTAAAATATTTTTTAACTGATAATTCCCTTTTAATTGAGAAATATACGTTTCAGATAAGTTCGTTCTTTTATTTAAAATTTCTAAAACTAGTGATAGTCCGCTGTTATTAAATGATGTTATTGAAAAACTATCTTCTGCAAAAAAGATATCGGCAGTTTCTGCCAAGGCTTTCTGCATAAAAACATCCTTGGTTTCATCTTGATACTCACTTATAACGACTGGCGTATTTCTTTTGATAATTCCAGCTTTTTCTCCAGCAATCAGAGCAAGGGTATCTCCTAAAATATCCGTATGATCAAAGCTAATGTTAGTGATGACAGATAGTTCTGGATGAATAACATTGGTAGAATCTAATCGCCCTCCTAAACCTACTTCAATGACCGCAATATCAACCTGTTGACGAGCAAAATAGTCGAAGGCCATACCTACGCTCATTTCAAAAAAAGAAGGCTTTAAATCCTCTAAAAAAGTTTGATGCTCTGCCACGAAGGAAACCACTTCTTCTTCAGCTATTGGCGCTCCATTAATACGAATCCGTTCTGTATATGATTTTAAATGTGGCGAAGTATATAAGCCTGTTTTATAACCCGCAGCTTGCAAAATTGCTGCCATAAAATGTGAAGTACTCCCTTTTCCATTGGTCCCTGCAATATGAATTGTTTTAAATTTTTCATGCGGGTTTCCTAAATGTGCACAAATAGCATTGGTATTATCTAAGTTGGCCTTGAAAGCTTTCTTCCCTATTCTGTGGAATACGGGTAATTGTTGGTATAAATAATGAATAGTTTCTTCGTAGGTCATTTTATTAAAATCGGATGCTAAAAGAGCCATCCTGATGATTTATCCTGATTATCTAATGAACAAAGATAATTGATGGATGCTCTTAAAAGAAAAAAGTGTAAGCCTTTCGACTTACACTTTTCAATAATTATCTCGGACTTAATTTGAAAGTGACTGTTCCAGAGGAATATTCTGGTCTATCTCCATCACTTGTTGGTCTAAATTTGGTCTTCTGAACTGTTCTTTTGTATTTCTGCATGACTGTTGGACTAACTGTACTTTCCACAAGGCTAATATCAACTACATCACCATCAGAATCTACTTTAATTTTGAATCGAATAATACCAGTATCATTTGAATCATCATCAACAACAGGTTTACTAAACCACGTCCAACCTGTTAAATTTAAGGAACTTCCACCACTTCCACTTCCTCCTGTTCCACCATTCCCATCTCCTGCTGGTCGTTTAGTGTAATCCCCTCCTTCAACAACTTTTCCTTCTGGCTGACCTTGATTTCCTTTTCCTTTTGAATTTCCATCAGATGCCCCTCCCGGTCTTGATTCTGTTCCTGAAGTACCATTAGAAGAACTATTTCCTTTCTTGGTTGGTAACAAGGCTGAATTATCAATCTTTACTTTCTCAGGAGCTTTAGCCGGTACTGGTTTTACTTCTGCTGGCTTTGGCGTTACCTTCTTGTCTACTTTCGTGATTAACTCCTCTTTCACTTTTACAGGGCTAGTAACTTTGCTACTGACTACTGGTGGTTCTTTAGGAGCTTTCTTAACAACTGTTTTTACTTTTTCAACTTCTGGAGGAATCACAGGCTTTGGAACTACTTTTTCTATTTTCTTAGTTTCAGGTGAAGCTTTAGATTCTATTTCTTCTTTTAAATCACTGGCTTTGTTTTTTGTATAAACTTTTCCACTTCCTGATTTATCTGTCCCAAAATTCATTACAAAACCTCCATCACCCACTAATTCTTCTTTTTTGTTCTCCTCACTAGTCCATACCGTAATGTACCAAAATAAGTAAAACATTAAAGCATTAATGATAATTGTAATAATAAGCGCTCTTTGCCTATTTTTACTTTCTTCTTCTTCGAGTTGATAGGAGTTCATTGATATAATAGCTAATGATTGATAGATTTACCAAACTTACTTTTTAAATATCCAGGCATTTTGGTTGATAGCTTTAGCAACTTTGATAGCTTCTTCGTTAGCTGATTCTTCATCATTAAAACCGCCAGCAGAAACTTTAATTAATTTCCCGGCTTTTGATGGTTTTAAAATAGAAGCATGAATAAAACCTTTACGTTTCAGTGTTTCTAATTGATTTTCTGCATTCTCTTTTTGTCCAAAACTTCCTGTTATTACAAAAAAACGATTTTCATCTTCATTTAGTATCGGTTTTTCAATTGATTTAACAGCAGGAATAATTTTCACAAATTTAGAAGAATCTACTTTTGGAACCATAGCTATAGGAGTAGCAGTATCTACAGGTACGGGGTCAGCGTAAGCTTCCATCTCTGCAGGTTGCTTCTGCGAAAAATGAAAAGGGTTGAAAGAACTTAAACTGTTTTTCTCATTATCATATAAATAAATAGCTGAGACAAACAATGAAGCAGCTACCATAGCCACTAAAAATTTCAATACAGGAGTTCTTTTTTTATCCTTAGTAGTCAATACTCTATTAGCCATAACTTTAAGCTCTATCGCTGACGTATCGCGATCATTACTAGCAAAAACATGTTGAATAGTTTTCTGAGAAACTGTATTATTAACCAAAGTATCCACTTTAACAATTGGCTGAATAATATTACTTCGCTTGATAGAAATTTTTTCTAATCCGAAACTTTCTCCTAAAAAATTACTTTGTTCTGAAGCGTGAAATTGAATTTTACCTTCTTCATTTTGCGTAAACATACCAACACCATCAATATGAAAGTGTTGTTCAAAACGAATGCCTTTCTTGGCTTCTTCAACAAACAGTTTAATTTTATGAGTAGCTTCTTCTCTGCTTATTCCTTCATTCTTAGCAATAAAGTTACTCAACAAACCATCATCATTTTTTAGTAAGCCATTGAAAGCCAACCATTTTTGTGCAGGCTTGATATATTGTTCTAATTTATCAACCTTGGCACAATCAAAATTGGTTACGAATCCTCCAAAATCTGGGATTACCACACAATCTTGTTCAAAGAGTAATTCTCTAATATGATTTTGTACTGTTATCATAAATTTTAAAAGAATTCAAATATTGGTTTTTATGTTCTATGGACGAATTTAGAAAGAATATGACAGACCACCAAGAAAATTTACCCCTTGTGTAGGATAATATAAGTATCGTTGATAACTTTTATTCAAAATATTGTTCACCGAAATGAATAAATCTAAATGCTCAGAAAGTAAATAGGTAGCTTTTACGTTAAGGTCGATAATCGAATTAAGTTTTACTTCACGATTGGTAACATAATTTTTCCCTTTTAGTCCCGTGATAATGTAAAAGTCGGATGCTAACAATAGTTTTTCTTTCACAGTAAAAGTATTCGTCCAAGTTGCATTGAATGCAGGGCGATGCCAAGCTTTCTCAAGATTCCCTAAGCCACTGTATACATTTACATCAAACTTGAAATTAGACCGCCAAACATCAGGAATTTGATAGCTAGCTTGCCCTGAAAAAGTAGTTACTTTTACGATAGTAGTATCATTTGAATACATCACATCAAAACGAGTACTATCTGTTGAATTGCTATTGAATACATAAAAATCTTTATAACGAGCATAGCTAATTTTTGCTTCTACCGAAAGGCCGTTAGATAAAGTAGTTTTTGCTCCTGCAAAATAATCAGCCGTTTTACGGGTATTCCTTAATTGTGTGAATCTTCCTAGCCATTGATTTTCGGTTAACAAGGATGAAAGATTGTTTGCATATACATCTCCTTCATATCCTGCAAACACTTTCACACCTTCTATAGGCTGCACATCAATTTTGACGATTGGGAATAAATAGCTGTTATTGAAGGTATTCTTTTCTCTGTCATTGATAATATTTAAACCCGCCGTGATTGAAAACAAATCATTTTTAAATTGAAAGGTTGGCTTTACTTTATACAGGTTACGGTATAAAGTAAGTGAGTCTTGGCGCTGAGCGATAACGATACTTCCTTCAAGCAAGGCTGATAGCTGTTCTGTCAGGGGATATACTCCTTTCAAATTCGCATTCCAAACTAACTCATTAGCCTTTAAGTGGGTAAATAAATATGATAGGTTTGAGTTAAGTACATAGTCAACCTTCGCATTTTTGTTGTTATTACTTACTGTACCTGTAAAATTAAACTTGTTCCACGAATTGAAAATTTGCGATTCAGGGAAATTAAAATTGCTTTGGTTGTTATATGCATAATAATCAAAACCTCTTCTTTCCCAACCCAATGCACCCGCTAGTTTTACTGAACTGAACGAAGTACGGCTATGAACCTTTATTAAATTCTGAGATTGTCCAGAATAATTGGCTCCAATAGGACCTAGTCTAAAACTATTATGTTTGATGTATACGCCATGATAATTATCCTCGCCAGTTGAAAAACCTCCGTGCCCTTCTAAAAAGGTATGTCCATAGTTACCAATTCCTGCCCTGATTATATTATTATATCTTTCCGCAAATTCGTTTTCTTTGGTACTTCCTTTATCAGGCATTGTCACAGTCGGACTGAATTCGGGCGTCTCTACAGGCAATCTTCTTTCGATAAATTCATATCGAATAGGCTTTTTGGTATTATCTATTTTAGCGGTAGAAATTTTTTCAAAAATTCTATTCGCTTGAGGCAAATTTACTTTTGCCTCTTTCCAAACCTCAATTTCATCTGTTTTTACTTCTCCTTCTTTCTTCTGGGCTTTCATTTGCAAAGAACAACCAAGCGCGATTAGTAATAAAGGGAGTCGGGTATATATGGTATTAAATGAGCTATTTTGCATTGTAAGAAAGGTTTAAATTACCGAAGTCTATTTTATTGAAAATTATGGTGATAACGTGCTGTACTATCGTTTCTCGATAGCTTTTAATTTTACTTTCGCTTCCGCTACAATCGTTTGGTCAGGAAGGTTCTCTATAATAGAGTTTAAAGTAGCACGTGCTTGAACGATATTATCAAGACCCACAAAATCATCTGATAATAATAAATACGCTTTACCAACAATGTTATCGGCAGCATCAGCAAAGTCTGTTCTGAATTTGCTAATAATCATTTCAGACGATTCCTTGTATTTTTTCTGGGTATACAGAATTTTAGCAATCAGATACTGCGCTTCTGCACCATAATTGTCTTTTGCAATTTGAATCGTTTGATTGAAATATTCTGTTGCCTTTATAAAATCATTTCTATCCATGTAAATTTTACCTGTATAGAGCCTTGCTTTGCTTTTTGCTCCTAATACTAAGTCGGGTGTATTAGCTACTTCATTAGCATAATATAGCGTAGAATCTGCTCTTGACATTTTATAATAAGACTCCATCAAACCAATTAAAGCTGCCTGCTGGTCTTTTTTATCTCCTACGAACCTTAAAATATTTCTGTAATTTGTAATGGCTCTGTTGAAATTATTACTATTAAATTCCAATTCGGCAGCTTTTACATAAGCTTTGTTGACTGATTTGTATTTATTATCGGCTATTACTTGATAATAAAAATTCAACGCTTGGTATTTGTCGTTCAATTTATAATAAGATTCAGCAATCAAGTATTTAGCTTCATACGATTCTACGCTTGTTGGATTTTTACGCACGTATTCGCTCAATGCGATGATAGCTTTATCAAATTTATCCGCATAAAAAAGACGTTTAGCAGTTTCATATTCTAAGCCAACTACTGAATTATCGGTAGGATTAGTTCGTTGATAATCTGATAAAATCGCCGAAAATTCTTCTGGACGACCTACTTCATTTAATTCTTCTTGCACGCCCGTCAAAGCATCTTTGCTTTGTGAAAGTGTCGGGAAGTTTTTCAAGATACTCTTATAATCCACAATAGAAGCCTCATGATTGGCTGTGTTGGCAAAAGCTGCGGCACGTTTTAATAAAGCGTTTGGAATTAATCTACTCTGTGGTTTATTATTAATTAATTGTGTGAATCTTGTAATAGCAGGAATATATCTTCCAGCAACAAACTCCAGATTGGCTTCTTGATACAAGGCATTGTCAAAATAAAGTGATTGTGGATAATCCGTTTGAACTTTTTGGAAAGCTGCCTTTGCTCCTGCTTCATTACCCTTCAAGGCTAATACTAACCCTTTCTGGAAAGTAGCGTAGTCGCGGTCTGAGCGATTGCCTGCAATGGCCTGATCATAATAATAAATCGCTTGGTCGTAGTTTTTAGACGCAAAATAAGTATCTCCCAAACGAATCAACGCATCTTGATACGATTGTGAATCGCCAGAAGATTTCATCTGGTCGGCATATTCTTTAAAAACTTTATTCGCTTTATCGTATTCTTTGTTATTATAATAGCAGTAAGCCAATGAATATTTACTCTTGCTTTGAAGTTCGGCTAAACTACTCACAGAAGGATCGGAAGTAGCAATTAATGATTGATATAAAGGAATAGCCTCTGAATATCTTTTCTCAGCCGATAATGCTTCTGCTTTCCAAAAATTAGCAGCATACTTTGTTTCTAGGTTCTCGGGCGTTAATAATGATTTTTCAAAATAAGGAAGTGATTCAGCATAACGCTCGTCATTATATAATTTTACTGCTTGATTAAAAGAAATCCTTTGATAAGCGGCATTGGTTCTTGGCGTTCGCTTTTTCAAGCCTTCTATATAGGCCAGTGCTGCCTGATAATTATTAGAATATAAATACGCTTCACTGACTAATTCATTGGCTTCGTCTTCATATTTAGAGTTTGGATATTTTGCTAAAAAGCTTTCAAAGGCTTTGATAGATTCCGCTCCTCTTTGCAAATCAAGCAATACTTTTGCGTAGTTGAAGTCTGCATCTTCCGTAACGGTTTTATTGAAGTTGGTCTTTCTAGCTTGGTCAAAAGCCCCTAATGCATAATTGGGATTATTGGCTTTTAAATAACAAATCCCTAAAATATAAGCGGCATATTGACCGAGGGTATCGCCTTTGGCAGCAACATTTTTTAATTGCTCACTCGCTGGTGCAAACTGGTCGGTTTTATAAAGGCTATACCCATAACGATAGGCGATTGGCAAGGGCATGCCTTGAGACTTGTAGTTCTTATATATGGTATAATAATTGGCAGCCTTGGCATATTCTGCTTGTTGAAAATATACTTCTGCACTTAACAACGCCACATCATCTAGTTTTTTCCCAGAATTTTTCTCTTTCAATAATGGCTCTGTATAAGCCAACATTTCAGTAAATTTTCCTTGTCGGTAGTAACTATGGGCTAACCAACTTGGAATTTCAGAGAAATAAGAAGTAGAAAGTTCGGCTTGTTTAAAATCAAAAATGGCTTCTTCATATTTTTTTGCCCTGAAATTAATTACGCCGGCATAATACGAAGCCGAAGGAGCGTATTGTCCTTGTCCACCTTTGATGCTATCAAAAATAACAAGGGCTTCATTATAATTTTGAAGGGTAAAATGCGAAATTCCTAAACGAAATTGTGCTTCTTCATTTGATTTAGGACTTTTCGATAAATAATCTATTGCTCTGGTATAATCACCTTGCTCATAAAAATAATTACCAATTTCTGTAAAAAGCGTTCCTGCAATAGGATGCTCAGGATAGTTTCTTACAAATCGATTGGCTAATAATTCAGTATCCGAATAATTTAAATACAAACTACATTTTACTAAATAGTATTCTGCCCACACTTTGTTGGCGTCTTCTTTTTCCAAAAAGGTTCTGTCTGCTTCGAGGTATTGGGTTAGTTCTGCTCTACATGCTTCATAATTCTTTGATTCAAAATGTTCTTGTCCATTTCTAAAATGAACAGAGATATCTGAATAACTTAATGTGCTTTGTGCCAAAACAGCGGTATTGAAAGCAAAGAATGATAAAAGGAGTGTTGAGATTACTAACGAAGTTAATCTTTTCATTAGAGATGATTTTTAGGGTGTTTATTCTATCAAAAAAAGCAAATATGATTATTTTTAGATAGAAAATAATTTGTTAAACAAGCTATGGATTGTTACTTTTGACATTTGTGAAATCCTTCGAAGCTTGTAAGTTTAGTATAATCAAGTAAAATTATCAAGCTACAAAGGTTTTTTCATAGTAAAGTATTATTTAATTTTAAAACGTTCATAGCAAACATTAAATTATGAAAAAAAAATCAATATTAGCCGTATTCCTACTCATTTGCCAATTCCTGAGGGCCCAGACCCCTATAAGTCAGCCTAAAATTGAGTACACTCTTTCCATGGAACAACCTTCTTCTCATTATTTTGATGTGAGCATGAAAGTGTCTAATCTTGATTTAAAAACTAAGGCTCAAGGTTATATCGATTTTAAAATGGCCGTTTGGACGCCAGGTTCTTACTTGATTCGTGAATATGCTAAAAATGTAGAAAGTGTTAAGGCTACTAGCAAAGCGAGTCTTTTAAAAGCTGATAAAATCAATAAAAATACTTGGCGCGTACTGATTGATAAAAATACCAGCGAAGTAAGCATTTCTTATAAAGTATATGCCTATGAGTTATCGGTTAGAACATCTTTCTTAGACGATTCACATGGGTATTTAAACCCTGCAAGTGTATTCTTATACGTTAATGCATGGAAACAAGTTCCATCTACGTTGATAATTAAACCTTATGAAGGCTGGACGGCCGTTTCAACAGGCTTGAAAAATATTGGTACATTTACTTACCAAGCGGATAACCTTGACATTTTAATTGACTCACCTATTGAAATTGGTACGCAGAAAGTACTTTCGTTTGATTTAAGTGGCGTTCCTCACAAAATCGCAATGTATGGAGAAGCAAAATTTGATGATGCTAAAGTTACCGCTGATTTCAAGAAAGTTTGCGAAGCTGCTATGTCTGTCGTTGGCGAACATCCTTGTAAAGACTATACTTTCTTGATTCATAATTTAGGTGTTGGCGGGGGCGGTTTAGAGCACCTTAATTCAACTACTTGCCAAACATCTAGAAATAGTTATTCAGATCCAAAACGTTATCAAGGTTTATTAAATTTGATAGCGCATGAATATTTTCATTTATGGAATGTAAAACGTATTCGTCCAAAAGCACTTGGTCCGTTTGACTATGAAAATGAAAATTATACGCACATGCTTTGGTTTTCAGAAGGTTGTACTAGTTTTTATGCTACTTATATTTTGCGTAGGGCTAATTTGAATACGCCAGAAGAATATATGAGTGCTTATGCTTCAGAAATCAATACTATCGAAAATCAGCCTGGGAACAAGGTGCAATCAGCAGCAGAATCAAGTTGGGATGCATGGATAAAATATTATCGCCAAAACGAAAACTCACGAAATAGCACTATTTCTTATTATGACAAAGGAGCTGTATTGGGTGGTGTTTTGAATCTAGCCATTTTAGAAGCTACCAAAGGTGGTAAAAACCTCGATGATGTAATGAAGGCTTTGTACAACGAATATTACAAAAAACTAGGCAGAGGTTTTACAGATGAAGAATTTCAAAAAACGGTAGAAGCTGTAGCTGGTAAAAAAATGGATGAATTCTTCCAAAAATATGTTTTTGGAACAGAAGCTATCTCTTACAATGCTTATTTGTCTGCCGTGGGCATGACGCTGGTTGATAAAAATGCTGAAAAAAATGAGCCATATTTAGGCGCTGAATTTAGAGCAGCTAGTGGCTTGAAAATCACAGGAGTAATAAAAGATTCCCCTGCATATATCGACGGATTGAATGTTAATGATGAAATTTTGCAGATTGACGGACTGGCTATTTCAAAATCTGATGAGGTTTTAAAAGCTATCAGTAACAAGAAGATTGGCGATCTTATAGCTGTAAAAGTGAAAAGAGATGGTTTAGATAAAACCTATGCGATTAAGATTCAGAGAAATCCTACTAAAAATTTCGTAATCGAAGCGCTTCCTACCCAAACTGAGGAACAAAAAGCACTTTATAAAAAATGGTTGTTTTTGTAAAAAACTATTTTTAGATTCATTTAATAAAATAGGCTTCTTTCTTTAAAGAAGCCTATTTTATTTTCCAATAATTGTTAATTATGTACGTAATCTTTATTATCGATTTTAAATAATTTAAGATCTTTTATAAACTTATAATCTTTTATGTTATAGCTAAATAACTCTAAATTGGTAATAATTGCTGTTGAAGCTATTAATCCATCAGGCATTACATAAACCATGACTTAAATAATATTTTTCAATTAATTCAAAAGCCATTACTGAGATATTATCATTTATTAAGGCAATGTGGAAACGTTGAAGTTTTTTATTGATTGTTCTTAAATCCATTTTATTGGTAGCGCCAACCATCATTTCCATCTTAGTAACAGCAGATATTACAACATTATCAATACCAATAACTTCTTCAATAATCTTTTTTGTCACTAGATGTCGTTTTTTATTTTCGTCAAAAAAATCAATCATTACATCAGTATCACAAATTATTTTCTTCGTTTCCATGCTTTCTGGCGTAAGTCTTTGGCATCTATATCTTTACCTGTAAATATTTGAGATATATCAGAAACATCAATCATCTTATCACCTGATATAAGCGAAACGCCATTTAAAGACGTTTTTGGGGGTTTCGATTTGTCAATGTTTTGTATTGAAAAATCAAAGTATTTCGCAAAATCCTTTAAAGCTTCAAGCGTTTTAGGATTTTTATAGTTAATGATAATCTGTGGCATAACTTATCAGTTTAAACAAAAAATCAAACTTTATATATGTTTTGAAGCATATATAATATACCTACAAAATTAAACTTTCTAGTGTAAAATAAACTCTAACAAACGAAAATAATAAGGGCGATAAACTATTTAGTTAAAGTTTATCGCCCTTATTTAAATTTCAACGCTAATAATCTCCCATTAATTCTCCTAAATCTTGATACATCTCTTTAAAACGGGCAATAATTTTTTCGACGAATGCTTCATTAACCATTGCTCGAACTTCATCTTCTGAAACGTCCATCTCTGATATTTTGTAAACTTGTTCTAAATCTGGTGTTTCGAACTTTACAAAAAATTTTGAATTCCATTTATATAGTGAAATTTTCAAATCAGGACTAGAACCTTTTAACTCGCCAATAAAATACATATCAGATTAATTTAAATTGTGTGAGAATAGCCTATTCTTCGGTAATAGTAATTTTCTGGATAACATCGCCTTCACGAATAGCATCGATTACTTCTAAGCCCTCTACTACTTTACCAAAACAAGTATGTTTACGGTCTAAGTGAGCAGTGTTTCTACGGCTATGGCAAATAAAGAATTGTGAACCACCTGTGTTTCTGCCACGGTGAGCCATCGATAAAACACCACGGTCGTGATATTGATTATTTCCTGTTAATTCACATTCAATACTATATCCAGGGCCACCACCACCTGTACCAGTTGGGTCTCCACCTTGAATCACAAAATCAGGTAAAACTCTATGAAATGTTACGCCATCGTAAAATCCACTTTTTGATAAATCAACAAAGTTTTTAACATGGATTGGAGCATCTTGCTCATAAAATTCTATCACCATCAAACCTTTGTCGGTTAGCATTTCAGCTTTAATCATTGCAATATTTTTTAAAAGTTTAAATCAAGACAGCGAACTGTCTTTACAAAATTAGAAACAAAAGTGTTAATGTCATAGTTCAGAAAGGAGTCTTGTCTAATTTTAGAGTTCTTTCCAACAATTTCTAGTAATTTTACGAGGGACTTAATCACACAAAACTGAATCTTCAAAGACAATTATTTACATAAAACATTTAAAATCAGTGAAAAACAACGCATTATTATTGATACTCTCGGGCATTTTACTTTTTTCTTGCGGTGCAGATAAAAAAGAAGAGGCTATTAAATTCTTCGAAAGGGGAAATTATAAATTAAAAGATAAAGAATATCAAGAAGCGATTCATTGGTTTGACGAAGCTATTATTAAAAATCCAGATTTTGCAGATGCTTATAATAACAGAGCCTTAGCCCATCAAAAGCTTGATGAATTGGATGAAGCTTTAACAGATTTAGATAAAGCCATTGATATCGACAAAAAATATTGGGAAGCTTATTACAATCGTTCAGAAGTATTTTTTCAAAAAGGAGATTTTCAGAATAGTTTAGTGGATTTAGAAAAAATTGCTGTGCCTTTTAAAGATTCCTCTTTTTATTTTGTGAGCTTAGGAAATGTAAAAGTACAACTCAATAATGCTGCTGGAGCAACGGCGGATTATGAAAAGGCTATCAGGATTAATCCTAATAATGCTGAGGCTTATTCCAACCACGGTTTTATTTATTTTGAGAACAAACAATATGATTTAGCCAAGAAGGATTTTCAAAAAGCGATTGAGATTAATCCTAAACAAGATTTTGCCTTAAACAACTTAGCATTTATCCTGTCGGAAGAACAAAAATTTCAAGAAGCAAAAGTATTCTCAGAGCAAGCGATTGCTTTAAAACCAACCGACGCGATTTATTTAAACAACTATGGCTATATTTTATTGCAAATCGGGAAGCTAGACCAAGCCAAAGAAACGCTAGAGCGTTCTTTAAGAATTAATCCACAAAATGCTTATACGCTGAGAAATTTAGGTTATTATTTTCAAAAAACGGGTAATGAGAAAGAGGCTTTAGTGAAATTTCAAGAGGCCAAGAAATTAGATAGTAGTATCGATATTAAATAATTAAAAAAGACTTTACCTTATCAGTAAAGTCTTTTTTAATTTAACTCAAAGCGAAAAACCTGCTTTAAATTTCTTGAATATCTCTGTATTGTATTTACTATCTGTTTCTATTTCAAAGATTTTTGATTTTCCGTTTGGTTCAAGAAAAGCCTCTGAAAATTGATGAAATTCTGTGACGGTCTTCGCATTGAAATATTCAAGATTCGCTTCAGAAGCTGTTTTTTCAGCAGTGTATGATTGAATCGTTTCAAAATAATCATCTAACTCAGCCTGTTTACTTGGTCCGTCAATTATTCTGAAAATTCCACCACCATGATTATTCATTAAAATAATATTCAGATTATCAGGCACATAACGATTCCAAAGGGCATTTCTGTCATAGAAAAAAGCTAAATCCCCTATTAATAAGTATACTTGTTTGGTAGTACTCAGGGCTGCACCAACAGCAGTACTTACACAACCATCTATTCCGCTCGTTCCTCTGTTGGCAAATATTGCTATTTTCTTAGTTGGGTCAGTTCCTATATAATTGGCATAACGTACTGACATAGAATTAGCCAAATGTAGTTGACAATCAGCAGGGAAAGCATCTAATAATTTCTTGATGGCATAAAATTCATTCAGTTGATATTGATGAAAGTTTTCTAAGAAAAAATGCTCTAGATAATTGTTTGCCTTAAAACTATTTCTTTTCCATGCGTCCAAATAATCACTATTTCTCTCTTCATCATCGCCGTTTTTGAATTGAGTAAAATCTATTTCTTCTAATAGTTTTGAAAAGAAATACAGCGGCTGAACAGGGAGTATTTTAGTCAACGATTGAAAGGTATCAATCAAATGATTGTCTACACTCAAATGCCAATGCTCGATAGCCTTATTTTTTCTCAGAAAGGTTTTAAAACTTTTTGAAATAAAGGATTTGCCAAACGTAATTAATAGTTCTGGTGCTAAATTTTCAGCATCTTGTTGTAGAAAAACATCCTGATTGGAAATCAAGTTGAATTTTAAGTTTGAGATGGAGTCTCCAACAACAGGGAAATTAAATTCGTCTTGTAGCTTCTCTAATATACTTGTTAAATCAGGGTCAAATTCATTTTGTCCGCCTGCTATCAATACCTTATCATATTGCTCGATACTTGCTAAAAGATCAGCCCAAACTTCGTTTGAAAGAATATTTGATGTTTCAACTCTTTCTATTACTCTGGCATTGCCATCAGAGACAACTAATTCATTTTCAAGTGGGTAAAAAGGCTCTCTCAGCGGAATATTAATATGAACAGGCCCTTTAGGAAAAGTATTGGCCAGATTCACGGCATGATTAACGGTTCGTTCAATATGCCAGATAGCATCTGGATGGCTATAATCAGCGCCTATTTCAAAGCTTTGCTTGACGTGTTTGCCAAAAATATCTGTTTGATATATTGTTTGTCCATCATGCTGATGAATCCACTCTTTGGGTCTATCAGCAGTCAGAATAATCAAAGGAATTTCTTGAAAAAAAGCCTCTGCTACTGCTGGTGCATAATTATACGCTGCAGAGCCAGAAGTGCAACAAATAGCCACGGGTTTGCTAAGGTTTTGAGCCATCCCCAACGCAATAAAAGCAGCGGAACGTTCATCAGAAATCGACAATGTTTCAATAGCTGGGTGACGCACCAAAGCAATTGTTAATGGAGCATTCCGTGAACCGGGTGAAATAATGGCATGATGAACACCTTTTCTTGAAAGAATTTCTACAAGATTTACGATGGGTTGTAAAAGCATAGATACTTACAGATTAGTAAACAGTAAATATTGATGAAAAAGAAAAAGCGTAACCAATTGAATTTCAATTAATTACGCTTTTAATAAGTAGCGGGAAGCAGGATCGAACTGCCGACCTTAGGGTTATGAATCCTACGCTCTAACCATCTGAGCTATCCCGCTGTCGTATTGTGGTGCAAAATTAGTGCTTTTGTATTCAAATGCAAAGGTATTTTAGAAATACTTTCATTTTTTATTCAAATTATTTTTTTAATTTCATCATTAATTCATTAAAATGTCATATAAATAATTGAGAATCAATAAGGAAACGTAATACATTTTTTAGGCTAGAAAAAGTAAATTTTTTGAAATTAAAAAAAAAGCTTGCGTATTTCTCTAACATTTATACCTTTGCCAAAACAGAGTTTCGGGAGTCAATTACTCGACATCTATCTTCACAAATTGTTTCGTCGAGTAATTTTGTGATTTAATTACCTTTAAATGTTAGGATTATGAGCAAACATAAATTTATTGTAGAATTTGAATTGAGAGCCTCTCCTAAGGTACTTTTTCCTTACATTAGCTCAGCGTCTGGCTTACAACAGTGGTTTGCAGAGAAAGTCACATTGAAAGACAGTTCAACATTTGATTTTTCTTGGGATGGCGATAGTCATATTGCAAAACTTTCACAACTGAGGTTAAATAAATCGGCCAAATTTGATTTTTTACCCAGTAGTGCTGAAGACAGAGACCATAATTATATTGAGTTCAAAATGGAAGTAAGTGACTTAACAGGCTCTACTTATTTAAAAATTGTTGACTATTCTGATAATACAGATGAAAGCGAATTAAATGAACTGTGGGAAGATTTAATTTATAAGCTCAAAGAAATTGTTGGCAATTAAGCTTATTTAACAAGCGTATCAACTCAAAAATATTTAATTTTGCGTTTTCTTAACAGAGCGCACACAACGCTCGTGTTTCTTTAATGAAATACGAGCGTTTTAATTATATTATATGATTAAGAAACTTGATAAACTTATCATTAAGTCCTTTTGGCAACCATTTGTCTTAACATTAGCCGTAGTAATTTTCATTTTCTTAATGAGACTTATCTTGGTTTACTTCGCAGACCTTTTTGGTAAAGATTTAGGAGTTGAAGTGTATTTCGAACTTTTCTTTTATTTCAGCCTAATTACCATTCCGATAGCTTTGCCTTTAGCGATGCTTCTTTCTACATTAATGACTTATGGGAAATTAGGAGAGTTTTTTGAATTAACGGCTATCAAAAGTGCTGGTATTTCTATTACGCGTGCCATGCAACCGATGTTTATTGTCACAGTGTTGATTAGTTTGTTTGCTTTTTGGTTCAATAATGTTGCCTTGCCTTGGGCTAACCTAAAAGGGTATCGTTTATTATATGATATTAAAACAACGAAAACAACCTTAAATATCAAAGAAGGGATTTTCTACAATGATTTGCCTGGCTACAGCATAAAAGTTTCTAAAAAATACCCTGATAACAAGACTTTAAAGAATATCGTTATCTTCGATCATACAAAAAATGATGGGAACAAACACCTAACACTGGCTGATTCTGCGTTGATGTACACTATCATGGATAAACAATATTTGATTTTTGAGCTTTTCAATGGTAACGATTATGTAGAGGATGCCGACAAAACAAGCAATACAAACCAAACAGATATGGTTACGCATGCTTTTCGGAAAAGTAAAGTAGTGATGAGCTTAGCGGCTTTTGATATGCATAAAACCGAAGAAGAGCAGTTTAAGCATTATCAAATGATGAGAAGTTATGGAGAATTAGCCAAAGATGCTGATTCACTCAAAAAAGATTTTAACAGGGTACGAGGCAATTTTTATGACAATGCACGGTCGTATTATCTGTTTGAGATGAACAAATTTCCACCACTATTAAGCGAAGACCAGAAGAAACTCAAAAAAATAAAGATGAGTACGATTGACTCACTCATCAAAAAACGAGATGTTCACACAGCGAACCCCTATCAAACGCTTGATTTTGCTATTTCTCAGGTAAATAATGCCCTCAGTTTTGCAGAAAGTAATGTTTCTGTCTTAACTTCTAAGGATGAGGACTTAAGAAAAACTAATCTTGAATGGCATCATAAATTCACAAATGCTTTTGCGGTTTTTGTCATGTTTTTGATTGGTGCGCCCTTAGGTGGTATTATTAAAAAAGGTGGATTTGGTTTGCCAGTGGTGATTGCTATCGTATTCTTTATATTAATGTATGTAATGACCCAGCAGGGCGACAAAGCAGCCAAAGAAAGCAGGGTAATCGTACAGATAGGCGCATGGATTTCAAACACTGTATTATTCTTAATCGGATTGTATTTTTTAAACAAAGCCAAAAACGATTCTCGACTGTTCGAGAGTGACGCTTATATCGTTTATTTTAATCAACTGAAGGAAAAGCTTAAAAAAGCAAAGTTTTCAAAGAGATTTTTCAATAATTACAGTTAAGATTTGCTAATAGCCAGAAAAAACGTTATTTTTGCACGTTTTCATATTTTATAACAATTTAAACTGGTTGAAGATGTATTTAACTTCAGAAGTAAAGCAGGGGATTTTCGAATCTCGTGGACATGAGAAGTCAAAAATTGATACTGGTTCTGCAGAGTCGCAAATCGCTTTGTTTACTTTCAGAATCTCTCATTTGACAGAACACTTAAAGAAAAACAAAAAGGATCACTCTACTCGTATGGGTCTTTTAAAGTTGGTTGGAAAGCGTAGAAGTTTGTTAGATTACTTAATCAAAACAGACATTACTCGTTACCGTGCTATCATTGCTGAACTAGGCATTAGAAAGTAATTTTCTTTCAAAGCAGGGAGTCTTGAAAAAGATTCCCTGCTTACATTTCCTCTCTTTGGGTACTCGTCAATTTTTTGGTGGTTCGTCAGTAAAGTAGTTTCTCTAAACAATTTTAAGGATTAATTAAACATTGACGAACAGAAGAATTTGCGAATCAACATCCAACAAAAACCTTGTTTGATACGTTAAACAATTAATCAATCAAGGTAATTAATCAAAAAATATGTCTTTTAACGTAATTACGAAGAAAATAATAATGCCCGATGGTAAAGAAGTTACCATCGAAACAGGTAAACTCGCAAAACAGGCAGACGGGTCTGTGGTCGTGAGAAGCGGAAACATGATGCTTTTGGCAACTGTTGTATCTAGCCAAACAGCCAAAGAAGGTACAGACTTTTTACCCCTATCAGTTGATTACCAAGAAAAATTTGCTTCGGCTGGTAAAATCCCTGGAGGATTTTTACGCAGAGAATCAAGACTTTCAGACTATGAAATTTTGGTGAGTCGTTTAGTAGATAGAGCTTTACGCCCTACTTTCCCATCTGACTACCACGCTGATACTCAAGTAATGATTACAATGATTTCAGCAGATGCTGAGATTACGCCAGATGCTTTTGCAGGTTTAGCAGCTGCCGCTGCCCTTGCAGTGTCTGATATTCCATTCAACGGACCAATCTCTGAGGTTCGTATTGCCAAAATCAACGGCGAATTTGTTGTCAACCCTCTTACTTCTCAAATTGCTAATGCTGAACTAGAATTATTAGTTGCTGCAAATGTGAACGATATTTTGATGGTTGAAGGTGAAGGAAATGAAATTTCTGAAACCGACATGCTTGCTGCATTGAAAATTGCGCATGATGCTATCAGAGTTCAATGTGCTGCCTTGATTGAATTAACAGCTGAAACAGGTAAAACTGCTAAGCGTGAATACAATCATGAGACACATGATGAAGAATTGAGAAAATTCCTTTGGGATACTTATTTTACGAAGTTTTATGATGCAGTAAAATTAGCAAACCCAAGTAAAAGTGGTCGTAAAGATTCTTTCAAAGCTATTGAAGAAGAATATTTCACATCATTGCCAGAAGACAATACTGTTAACAAAACGTTAGCAAAATGGTATTTCCATGATATTGAAAAAGAAGCGGCTCGTCAATTAGTATTAAACGAACGCTATCGTTTGGATGGTCGTCAATTAGATGAAATTCGTCAAATTACTTGTGAAGTTGATTATTTACCTTCACCACACGGTTCGGCTGTATTTACACGTGGTGAAACTCAATCACTTACTACTGTAACATTAGGAACTAAACTAGATGAACAAATCGTTGACCAAGCAATGACATCTGGTTACAACCGTTTTATGTTACACTATAACTTCCCTGGGTTTTCTACTGGTGAAGTAAAACCAAACAGAGGTCCTGGTCGTCGTGAAATTGGTCATGGTAACTTAGCGATGCGTGCCATCAAAAAAGTATTACCTGCTGATGCAGACAATCCATATACAATCCGTGTAGTTTCTGATATTTTAGAATCAAATGGTTCTTCATCAATGGCTACCGTTTGTGCAGGTACTTTAGCATTAATGGATGCTGGTGTAAAAATCAAAGCTCCTGTTTCAGGTATTGCAATGGGCTTGATTTCAGACCCTAAAACTGGTAAATATGCAGTTCTTTCTGATATTTTAGGTGATGAAGATCACTTAGGAGATATGGACTTCAAAGTAACAGGTACTGAAAATGGTATCACTGCTTGTCAGATGGATATTAAAGTAGATGGCCTTTCTTATGAAGTATTAGCGGAAGCGTTAGACCAAGCAAAACGTGGACGTTTACACATTTTGGGTAAAATGAAAGAAGCTATCCAAGCAACTAGACCTGAAATGAAGCCTCATACGCCAAGAGCGATGGTTATCAAAATATTGAAAGACCAAATTGGAGCAGTAATCGGACCAGGCGGTAAAATTGTTCAAGATATTCAGAAACAATCTGGCGCAACGGTAACGATTGAAGAAAAACCAGATGGTGGTTATGTTTCTATATTCTCTTCAAACAAAGAGTCGATGGACAAAGCTGTTGCTATGGTTAAAGGAATTGTGATGATTCCTGAAGAAGGCGAAGTTTACGACGGTATTGTAAAGTCAATTATGCCATTTGGTGCATTTGTTGAGTTTTTACCTGGCAAAGATGGTTTATTACATATCTCTGAAATCAAATGGGAACGTTTAGAAACAGTGGAAGGTGTATTACAAATCGGAGAACAAGTAAAAGTAAAATTGATTGAAGTTGATAAGAAAACTGGCAAGTTCCGCTTATCACGTAAAGCTCTTTTACCAAAACCAGAAAAGAATTAGAACAAATCCGCATTTTATTACGTTCTTTTGATAACGAACTAAAAAATATATCTTACCAAACGATTATATTCTGAACATTTTGTCTTTATATAATTGTTTGGTTTTTAACATTTGGATTTGTTAACCATTTAAAAATATAACAAGGATAATATGAGACAGCTAAAAATTAGTAAGCAAATTACTAACAGAGAGAGTCAGTCACTTGATAAATATTTACAAGAGATTGGCAAGGTGGATTTATTGACACCAGAGGAGGAGGTTATTTTAGCTCAGAAAATTCGTGACGGGGATCAACTTTCATTAGAAAGACTAACGAAGGCAAACCTTCGTTTTGTGGTATCCGTAGCAAAACAATATCAAAACCAAGGGCTTAGCTTAGGTGACTTAATTAATGAAGGAAACCTAGGTTTGATTAAAGCTGCTCAACGTTTTGATGAAACTCGTGGTTTTAAATTTATCTCTTATGCTGTTTGGTGGATTCGTCAGTCAATTTTGCAAGCTTTAGCTGAGCAATCTCGTATTGTACGTTTACCTCTTAACCGTGTTGGTTCTCTTAATAAAATTTCTAAAACTTTTTCTGAATTAGAACAGAAGTTTGAGCGCGAGCCTACTCCTGAAGAGTTAGC
The DNA here is from genome assembly GCF_059416265.1 of Arcicella sp. GW821-FHT09D11. Lineage (NCBI taxonomy): Bacteria > Pseudomonadati > Bacteroidota > Cytophagia > Cytophagales > Flectobacillaceae > Arcicella > Arcicella sp. GW821-FHT09D11. The sequence continues at coordinate 205,753 of NZ_JBWKOV010000005.1, forward strand.
AGAAGTATTAGAAATCTCAACAGGTGAAGTTGTTGATACTTTAAAAATTTCGGGTCGTCACGTTTCGATGGATGCACCATTCGTACAAGGTGAAGAAAATTCACTATTGGATGTTTTGGAAAATGACGGTGAAGATAAGCCAGATTCAGGATTAATTAACGATTCTCTTCGTCGTGAGGTTCAAAGAGCTTTATCTACTTTAACACAACGTGAAGCAGATGTAGTTACTTTGTATTTCGGCTTGAATGGCGAACACGCTATGACGTTAGAAGAAATCGGGGAGAAATTCAATTTAACACGTGAACGTGTTAGACAAATCAAAGAAAAAGCTATTCGTAGATTAAGACATACTTCTAGAAGTAAAGCTTTGAAAACTTATCTTGGGTAGACTTTTGGATTTAAGACTGGAGGACTTAATGACTTTAAGATTTTATTCTTTGAGTTATTAAGTCCTTTAGTCTTTTATAGTCTTTTCCAATCTTTAAGTCTTCTATTCATTAGTCCTCTAGTCTTTAAGTCCTTCAGTCTTTTCTATATCGTACCACTTCAACACCAAATTTCTTTAAAAACTCCACTCCTTCATCTTTAGGGATTCCTTTATATTCTGCATAAGAGTTCAGGTAAATTACTCTAGCGACCTTCATCGTAAAAATTATTCTTGCACAGGCAATGCACGGAGACAAGGTTACATAAATTGTTGACCCTTCAATACTAGAGCCATTTTTTACTGCATACAAAATAGCATTTTGTTCCGCATGCAATGCTAATGAACAACTTCCTTTTGAATCTCGCTCACAACCGTCTATCGGAAATTCTATATCACAGTTGTGTGTTCCAGCAGGAGGGCCATTATAGCCTATTGAAATAATACGAGTATCTTTAGTGAGCACCGCTCCTACTTGTGCTTTCACACAATGAGAACGTTTGGCTAAGTTAACTGCCAAATCCATAAAAATATCATCAAAAGCAGGTTTTTGCATACGTTTTAAAAGTTTATGAGTGGTAAGGTATTAAGTTTATGAGTGTAAAGTAAATGAGTCTAAAGTACTAAATTTCATAAAAGCGAAATTCACCAGTATGAACGCTAATACTTTAAACTCATTTACTTTAAACGCATAAACTCTTAATGATGTACTCCTCCGTCACCATGAACATGGCCATGATCTAGTTCCGACTGGGTAGCTTCTCTTACTGCAACGATAGTTCCTTTAAAAAACATTTCTTTATCAACCAAAGGGTGATTAAAATCCATTCTTACTAAAGTATCTTCAACAGCAATAATTTTTCCATTTAAACGATTACCAGCATCATCAGTCATTGGCAAGAAATTACCAACTTCTAACATTTCTTCTACATATTCGCCATCAACTTTGAAAATCTCTTTAGGTAACTCTACAACGGCCGAAGGGTCGTATTCACCATACCCATCCTCAGCAGGAATTGAAAACTCAAAGCTATCACCCGCAGTAAGTCCTTGAATTTTTTCTTCAAAAGCTTCTGGTAAACCGCTTAAACCTTGAATAAAAACCATTGGGTCTTCTTGCTCTACAGTCTCTATTAAATCTTTTACGCCATCAGCATCTGTAACTGTTAGCTCGTATGTTAAGGTAACAACCTTTTCATTTGAAATTTGCATTGTACTAAGTTTTTTGATAGTGTTTTCGTTGAGGAACCCGTATTTGCCACAAACGTAAGGGTTTTTCCTTAACTTTATGGTCTCAGAACAATAAAAAAAACATAAAAGTTGAATTTTTTAGCACATACTTTTCTTTCGGGCGATGATGATGATATAAAAATCGGGAATCTCATGGGCGATTTTATCAAAGGAAACCTTGATAATGAGCAGAATTCTTTCATCAATGAGGGAATTAAAAATGGGATTATTTTGCATAGAGCAATAGATTCTTTTACAGATGTACACCCTATTGTTAGAAAAAGTATTCAGAGGCTTCAGCCTAAATATCATAAATGTGCTGGAATAGTGGTAGATGTATTTTACGACCATCTTTTAGCAAAAACATTTCAACATTATTCGGCTATATCCTTGCCACAATATAGCAAAGCATTTTATGCGTTAATTACTGCTCGAAAAAAAGATATGCCTGCCAAGATGGACAGGATGATTAATTCAATGGTAACAACAGATTGGTTCAATGGATATGCTACCTATCAAGGTATTGAATGGTCGTTGAAAGGGATTTCAAAAAGGCTACACTTTGAATCGGGTATTGAAAATGCTACTGAAGATTTAAAAAAAGATTATGATTTATATTTGGAAGAATTTCAAGTTTTCTTCCCTGAACTCATCGTATATTGTCAAAATATTTTAGCAAAACAAAAGAATGCCAAAATCTAGTACTGAAGTATTAAAAGAATTAAAGAAAAAAACCTATGCACCGCTGTATTTACTGCATGGTGATGAGCCCTATTATATCGATAAAGTTGCTGATTATTTAGAAGAACATGCTTTAGGAAATGGTGATAAAAGTTTTAACCAATTTGTATTGTTTGGGAAAGACCTGAATATTCCATCATTACTTTCTTATGCCAAGCGTTTTCCGATGATGTCGGACAGACAATTGATTCTGGTAAAAGAAGCACAGGGTATTCAAGGATTAGAGCAAAAAGAAATGCAAGTAGCCTTGGAAGCTTATGCCCAAAAACCACTTGATTCTACTATCCTTATTTTGATGTTTAAAGATTCAGTAGATGAAAGGAAAGCATGGATAAAGGCTTTTGATAAAAATGGCGTGGTGATGCCTTCTAAAAAGCTTTATGATAATAAAATTCCAGACTGGATATTAGAGTACTGCCATGAACAGGGATTGAAAATCAGCAGAAAAGCCATCGAGATGTTAATTGAAAACGTTGGAAATGATTTAAAACGTTTGGCATCCGAAATCAATAAAATTGTGCTGAACCTTCGTGTAGATGAAGAAATCAATGCGCATGTCGTTGAGAAATTTGTGGGCATTAGCAAAGAATATAATTATTTTGAATTCCAAAAGGCTTTAATCACTCGTGATGTACTGAAAGCCAACCAAATTGTCAATTTTTTTGCTGCCAATCCTAAAGACAATCCACTTGCTCCTATTGTGATGATGCTTTTTAATTTCTTTTCAAAAGTATTGCTCACTCACGTTACGCCTGATAAATCTGAAAAAAGTTTAGCAAGCGTATTAGGCATAAATCCATTTTTTACAAAAGATTATTCTTTGGCCATTAGAAATTATAACCTTTCAAAGGTTATTTACATTATTAATGAAATCAAGAAATTAGATTTAAAATCAAAAGGAATTGACAGTGGCTCAATGACGGATGGCGAAGCATTACGAGAAATAACGTTTAAGATTTTACATTAAAATTGTGAATACAAGTATTCTCAATCAGCTCAAAAGTAAGCTATTTTGTCAAGTTAAAGACGTATTAGCCTATCAAACGTCTAAAAAAATAAGATTCAATTTTCTTTTTCATTAAATTCGTTCAAATTATTCATTCACTCAAACTATCCATCATGACCAAAAAATTCCTATCTCCCTGTTTGATGCTGATTGCTTGTAGTATACAAGCTTTCGCCCAACAAGCGGGTCAGTACAATGGCAATAATCGTTTCGAACAACTCGGGAATATACTGCCAACTCCTAATTCATACAGAGCGGCCTCTGGTGCTCCAGGAAAAAGTTATTGGCAAAACCGTGCTGATTATGACATCAAAGCCGAATTGAATGACCAGAATCAATCAATGATTGCCTCTGAAGTAATTACTTACAAAAACTTTTCTCCAGACGAACTAGGTTATTTGTGGGTTCAATTAGACCAAAACAATTTCAAAAAAGGTGGTATCGCCCAACTTTCGCAAACATCAACCTTAACCGACAAGGGTACCTCTTTTGCAAGATTAAATAGTGTTGCTGGAGTAGCTCCGAAGGAATATGGTTATAAAATTACGGCTGTAAAAGACAAAGCGGGTAATGCTTTAAAATATACCATCAATGAAACGATGATGAGAATCGATTTGCCAGTACCATTGAAGTCTGGTGCTTCTTTCTCTTTCTCTATTGATTGGAATTTCAACATTACAGATGCGATTGCTACCCGTGCAAGAAGTGGTTATGAATATTTTCCTAAAGATGGAAATTATTTATACGAATTGGCTCAGTGGTTTCCAAGAATGTGCGTTTATGATGATGTAAACGGTTGGCAACATAAGCAATTCTTAGGACAAGGCGAATTTACTGTTCCCTTTGGAGATTATAAAGTAAGTATCACGGCTCCTAACGATTTCGTTATTCTAGGTACAGGTGAATTGCAAAATGCAGCACAAGTAATTAGTGCAACACAAACCAAAAGACTAGAACAAGCCAAAACTGCTACTCGTCCTGTGTTGATTGTCACACAAGAAGAAGCTGTTGCTGCTGAAAAAGCTAAACCAACTGGAAGTAAAACATGGGTTTTCGCAGCACAAAATGTAAGAGATTTTGCTTTTGCAGGTTCAAGAAAATTCATTTGGGATGCCATGCAGGTAAACATTGAAGGAAAGAAAGTTTGGGCGATGTCGGCTTATCCTAAAGAAGCTAATCCACTTTGGGGACAGTATTCAACGATGTTGGTTGCACATACTCTTCGTTCTTACTCAAAAAGAACGATTGCTTATCCTTATCCAGTAGCGCAGTCAGTACATGGCCCAGTAGGCGGTATGGAATATCCGATGATTTCTTTCAACGGTGCAAGACCAGAAGCTGACGGGACTTATTCACAAGGAACAAAAGATTTCTTAATTGGTGTAGTAATTCATGAAGTAGGTCATAACTTCTTCCCGATGATTGTAAACTCTGATGAAAGACAATGGTCGTGGATGGATGAAGGCTTGAATACTTTCTGTGAGCAATTGGCTGAAAAAGAATGGGATAGAAATTTTGATGCATCGGGTGAGCCTCAGGATATTGTAGGTTATATGCGTACTGACAAAAGTCAGCAAGTACCAATTATGTCGAGTTCGGATAATATCATGGGCTTCGGACCAAATGCTTATACCAAACCTGCAACAGCTTTAAACATCTTACGTGAGACAGTGATGGGCAGAGAGTTATTTGATGCTGCCTTCAAAGAATATGCACGTCGTTGGGCATTTAAACACCCTACTCCACAAGATTTCTTCCGCACAATGGAAGATGCTTCGGGTGTTGACCTAGATTGGTTCTGGAAAGGTTGGTTCTATGGTGTTGAGCCAGTAGATTTATCACTAGACAATGTAGAATGGTTTGGTATTGATAATGTTTCGCCAGAAAAGAAAGCCGAGAAAACTAAAGCTGATGACCAAGCTAAACGCCAGACAATGAGCAATATCCGTAATAAAACAGATATTCCTAAAACAGTGGTGGAAGAAAACCCAGACATGAGAGATTTCTACAACAGGTATGACAAATACACGACAACGGAAGCTGACAAAAAGAGATTTGAACAAGCTACAGCAGGCTTAAGCGATGAAGAGAAAGGCTTAGTACAGGGCAATAAAAACTTTTATGTATTAAACGTTAAAAACGTTGGAGGCTTGCCAATGCCAGTAATCGTAAAAGCAAATTACGAAGATGGTACTAGCGAAGTATTTAGATACCCAGCCGAAATTTGGCGTTTGAATGATAAGGAAATTAAAAAGGTGATTCCTACTGATAAAAAAGTAACGAAATGGACACTAGATCCTTTCTTTGAAATTGCAGATATTGATACTAAAAGCAATATTTTCCCAAGAGAACCAGAAGAACCTACTCGTTTTCAGGTATTTAAACAAAGTCGCCAGACTCAGTCAAATCCTATGCAATTACAAAAACAAGCACAAGGTGGAGCTATTCAAGGAGCTAAAAACTAGTGAACCTTGGCTTTCAAGTTTAATAAAAAATCCCACGTTGTTAATAATTTGGGATTTTTTATTAAGCAAGTAGCATAGCTCATCACTCAAAGCTCACAACTATACTTTTTCAGTCTTTGTATTAAAAAAGTAAGAAACGCCTAATATTGCTAATAGTACCAATGCAGGAACAAAGGGTGTACTAGTTGCAACGTGTGACCAGATAGCACCGATAAAAGTAAATGCAAAGCCTGCATAAGCCCATTCTCTTAGCTTCGAAAACCAAGGATTCAGCAAACTGATAGCGCCTAACAATTTGGCAGTCCCTAACATTGGAATAAAGTATTCTGGATATCCCAACAATTTAAAATTTGCAAGCAATTCAGGATTTTTACTTAAATACATAAAACTGCTCATAAGCATGGCTGCTGAAATTAATCCTGTGCTTATCCAATAAATTATTTTTTCTTTTTTCATCTATTTAATATTTTGTTTTGACAAAATTCAAACAAATTTTCTCTTTATTTACTATTAGTTTCCTCAAGGAAAGTAGTTTCTTTAAGGAAACCAACATTCATCGTGAAATCATAAGCCCTAACTTTGTATTATGAAACTGAAGAGTCAAGAAGAAATAAAAGACGCCATTGAAAAAAGTTGCGGACAAGACCATACACAGGGTATTTTAGCTGCGCGTGATGTAATGGAAATTTTGGCAGGTAAATGGAAAATTCAAATCATTGCTACGCTTAGTTTTGACGGCAAAAAACGATTTATGGACTTATTAAGGCAAGTAGATGGTATTGGGTCTAAAATGCTATCGAAGGAGCTTCAAAATCTGGAAAGTCATCAGTTAATTACCCGAACTGTTTGTAATACAAAACCCATCACAGTAGTGTACGAAATAACTGAATATGGACAAAGCCTTAATGGCTTAATTATCGAAATGATAAGTTGGGGGATTGAGCATCGTAAAAAAATAATGTCATAATAACAGGCTGGGTATTAAGTTTAATATTTCTAGTGAGGGACTTAGGTCCCTCACTAGAAATATAGGATAATGTACTCATTATCAATATATTATTCTAAGCATTTTGAGAATTCAATGCTTCTAAAGCTTTTTCAGGTGATGATAGATACAATTGGTATAAATCTGCTGTGAATCCTACATGAATTTCATACTCATCATTTTTCAAGCCTTCCAACAATCTTTCTGCTACTACATTAGGTTTGATACCGTTACTTCCACCAATCTCAGTTGAAAAATCAGTGTCAACCAAAGGAGGCATCAATTCAAATACTTTAACATTGGTTGATTGAGCAAGCGTGAAACGTAAAATTTTGCTATATGAATGCAAAGCCGCTTTAGAAATAGAATAACTTGGGATAGAGAAAGCAGGTGCAAAGGCTACGATAGAAGATACATTGACAATGGCAGCATCTTCATTTTGTGTTAAGAGTGGCAATAACTTTTCATTTAATCTGACAATCGATAAATAATTAGTGATTATTTCTTCTTGTGATTTTTCAAAAACATTGACTTTGGTATCAATCAAATTATATACGTGTGCCAAGCCAGCATTGTTAATAACAATATTTAGACTAGGGAAATCTTTTTTCAGTATTGCTACCAATTGTTCAGTATCTTCTGCATTCGAAACATCAGAAACAATAGAAGTAACATTTTCTAATTGTGCAGCTGCTCTGGTCAAACGTTCAGCATTTCTTCCTGTAATTATTACTTTATTTCCGTTCTGAGAAAATAATTTAGCCATTTCAAAGCCAATACCAGCACTACCGCCAGTAATTAAAATTGTGTTGTTTTGAGTTTTCATTATTGTATTTGATTATTTGTTATTTTTAAAATTATCCATATACCAATCAGTATATTTGTTGTTAAAAAAATACCTTGTCACAAGGCTATTTTTTGAATGATTTCTTTAATTGTCTCCAGAGATTGATTTAAGAGCAATGGATTTTTAGTAGTTTTTGTCAAAAAAATACCCCCTTGTATCAATGCAATGATGGATGTTGCAGTTTTACTGATTTCAGTGTCAGCCCTAAACTCTTGGGCTTCGATACCAGCCGTAATAATATTTTCTAAAGATTGTTTCCAACGTGTAACTCCTTCTGCTACCTTAATTCTGAAAAGTTCATTCGCATCGTCAGCTTCAACACCCGTATTTAACAAAGGACATCCGCCATCTTCCAGAAAACAACTCATCTCTGCACTACTATAGATAGTAGGAAATGCCATCAGTTTATCATAATTGCTCTTAGATATTTCTAATTGCTGAGTAATCAGTCGATTCCTTTTAGATAAGTTATATTCAAAGGCTGCTAAAGCTACCTCTTCTTTGTTTTCGAAATTACCATAAATACTTCCTTTGGTCAGCTTTGTAGCGTCTGTTAAATCAGACATTGAAGTCCCCGCATACCCTTTTTTATTAAAAATACCTGCGGTAGTTTCAATAATAAAAGCCCTAGTTTTTTCTGATCTTGGAATAAAAGCCATTTCTATATACTGTTTGGTATTTCATTTTAGAAAAAATAACCGATTGTTAAATCGACGACACAAATATACCAATCGGTATATTAAAAACAAAACTTTATTGAAAAAATTTATAAATTATTTTTCTTGAACTAGTTCAATGATAACAATAGAAGGAATACTTTAATTTTGTAAAACAGTTTTCTCTTGATAAATTAAACAGATAATGAACTCTATGTATAGATAAAGCTGTTTATTAATTTCAGTATAAAATATTAAAATAAAATGACAGGTACATTCGAAGAACTAATAGCCTCCTCAACACCAGTTATTATTGACTTTTCGGCAGAATGGTGTGTTCCATGTAAAAAAATAACACCCATTTTAAGTCAGTTAGTAGATGAACTAGATGAGGAAGTTTCAATTATAAAAATTGATATTGATAAAAATCCAGTTTTAAGGAAGAAGTATAATATAACAGCAGTGCCTACGCTGATTGCTTTTAAAAATGGCAAACAAAAGTGGCGTCACACTGGGATGATTACTTTGGCGAAAGCTAAACAGGCTGTTAGAAGTATTTGGTAAATCAGTATTACCTTTCATTAGGGTGCGACTGTAAGTACTAACGATTACTCACAATTGTATAAATAATTGATAATCCGTTTATTTATCACTAACGAGGGACTTAAGTCCCTCGTTAGTGATAAGGATGGAAACATCACAGATGTAGTCGCACCCCAATAAAATAAAGATTTGTACAATCATAATTTTATTTAAAATTTACAAAAAGTGTCTACCCATTTCTTGATAAGCCCTACCCTTTCCTTGATGAATTTATGGGTAAAAAAGAAATTCGACCAGTCTTCAAAGTGTTCGAAATGATATTTGAAAAAATACATCCAGAACATATATCCTAAATACGGAATCATCGCGATTTCCTCCTCTGATAATGCTCTATTTTCTCGGTATCCTTTAATAAAAGTCTTGAAATCAACATCTGCTTGTTCCTGAGTGATAGCTTTATAATGTACATGGAAGAAAAAGTGCACAAAAAATGTCATAACATCATTTACCAAAAAACCTTTTGCAAAAAAGTCAAAATCAAAGAAAGTAATATTATCCTTTTCGTCAAAATGAAAGTTCTTAGGCAAATAATCGTAATGACAATAGCCATAACCGAAATCTTTGGTATCAAACTGATTTAGTTTATTAATTACTTTAAGGCTCGTCTCTCTCAGGTATTCATATTCCTCTGGCAAATCTTTGAAAGCGGGTTTAATCACTTCTAAAGGAGTAAGTAATGTGCTATTAATATCTAAAGTCTCACGTTCGTAACTTAATGCTACTTTCGAGCTAATATTATGGTTCACTGCCATCTCTCTCCCGACAGTCAGCAATTGCTCTGTACTTAAATCAAAAACAGGTTTTCCTGGCGCAAAGTAGAACAACACACCATACCTTACTCCCTCCGCTACATTAAATGCTTGAATATCTTTCCCTTCCTTATCTGGGATGGGATAGGCTACTTTTGCCTCCTTGTTTTTTAAATGGTAAAGCAGTTCTACTTCTGCTTTAATTTCTTCCAGACTCCTATGCGTATTTCGATAAATCTTGAAGATATACTTCTTGGTCTCATCTTCTAACAGATAGGTATCGCTGACATTCCTAATCAATAAGCGACAAAACATATTAAAGCCATATTTTTCATTAAGGAATGCATTCAAGGCTTTTGTGGAAACTGCTGAGTACTGTGTGGGGAAAATAGCGTTCATAGTAAGTTTTTTTTGAAGGGGTGCAAAGGTAATCAAAACATTATATTTTATGTATAAAAATATCAAATACCTCCTCAAAATTAAAAACTTTTCATTTGTTGTTAAAATAATTGTCAAATCGTTTGTTATTTAATTGTACACAATTTAATTTTGCACAATAAATAATACAGCGATGGATATTTTAAAACTCGAAAATCAAGTATGTTTTCCAGTATATGCACTATCAAGGCATATAACATCTCTTTATCGTCCACATCTTGAAAAAATGGGGTTGACTTACCCACAGTACTTAGTGATGTTAGTTTTGTGGCAACACAACCAAGTAACGGTAAAAAAATTAGGGAAAAAACTATGGCTAGATAGTGGCACACTAACCCCTTTACTTAAGCGATTGATTGAAAATGGTTTAGTCACTAAAAATCGCTCTGAGCTAGATGAAAGATTAGTTGACATTACCATCACTGAAAAAGGAAAGGCCCTTAAAGAACAAGCATTATTGCTACCCTATACATTAATAAAAGAGTTGGAGACTGATGAAGAACAATTTTTAATGTTGAAAGCCCAAATCGATAAGCTGTTAGAAGTAAAAGAATCAAAGAATATTTAAAATAAATCAACACAACTATAACAATGGAAAAATTGTATACAGCCGTAGCTACTGCTACTGGCGGAAGAAATGGCAACGTAAAAAGTTCTGACGGAATTTTGGATTTAGAAGTTCGCATGCCTAAAGCCTTAGGAGGTGCTAATGATAACTATACTAATCCAGAACAACTATTTGCGGCTGGATATTCAGCATGTTTTGATAGTGCCCTTAAATTGGTTATTAAGATGTCTAAAGTAGTTACTGGTGAAACATCTGTTAAAGCCGCAGTAAGTATTGGTAAAATTGAAAATGGAGGTTTTGGATTATCAGTTGAACTTTTTGTAAATGTACCGGGTGTTGAACAACAAAAGGCTGAAGAATTGGTTAAACAAGCTCATCAGGTATGTCCATATTCAAATGCTACGAGAGGTAATATCGAAGTGACATTAACTGTAACGACAGAAGGTTAATCTTTTTTGAATTACATTTCATCTTAGCCTGCTAAATACGTATTTAGCAGGCTTTATTATTTGGATAGTTACTTAACAAGTGCTTTATTTGTAATCATTCTAAATAATATACATATGATTTTACAACTAAAGGAAATTGGCAAATACATATTGCTTGGTTTATTAGCCTTAATTATCAGTACAACAATATATGAACAAAGCTGGCAGATTTATTTCAATTCAAAGAAGCCTGACAGGAGTAATTTTTGTAATATAAATGGTATTAACATTCATTATGTCAAAAAAGGTGATGGGGGACCTACAGTGGTTTTTCAGTCTGGACTTGGTGGCGACTATAAGATATGGCAACAAATTCAGGATTCTGTTGCTAAACATACCACAACGATTTCGTATGATAGAGCAGGCTTATTATGGAGTGATGAGACTAACAAAACAAAAACGTTTGAAAACATCACCTCAGAGTTACAAGTATTACTTGAAAAAACGAATTGTCCTAAACCATATATCTTAGTCGGGCATTCTTTGGCAGGCATTACTCTCCGCCCATTGATTATCAATAATCAACATGATATTCGAGCCATCGTATTTGCCGATGTTTCTCATCCCTTACAAATAAAGAATTCTTCCGCAGCATTAAAACAATACTTAGTCGTACCTCCCAAGTGGCTAATTGCTGCTTTAATAGAAACAGGTATTGCTAGGATATATTTCTCGTTTAAGCCCTTTATAAGTGATTTGCCTACCTCGCATTGGATGAATATACACATAAAGGATTATTTTTATAAATCGTATAAAACATTCCTACAAGAAGCTGTTGATGATGACCCGATGTTTGAACAAGCTGAAAAGATTAACTCTTTTGGCAATATTCCATTAACTATTCTGACGGGAGCTTATCCTGAAGGAATTGATTTTGTCAATAAAAAATCCTTGGTAAATGAATACCTTAATTCGCATCAACATTATCAAAAAGACCTATTACATTTATCTACTAATAGCAAACAGATAATTGCTCGTAATAGCGGGCATTATATTCCTCTTCAAGATGCCAAGATTGTAATTGAAGCCATTAGAGAGCATTTGAATATCTCTCAATAAAAAGAATATAGACAATCATCAATTAATTGATTAAATCTACCTTATTATTTAAGATTTTTGTAGAAAAAACAAAAATCATGAACTGGATTATTTTAATTATTGCAGGTTTGTTTGAAGTAGCATTTGCTTTTTGCTTAGGAAAAGCTAAATTGGTTGCAGGTAATGAGGCTTATTGGTGGTATGCTGGATTTCTAGTAGCACTAACCTCGAGCATGTTGTTATTAATCAAAGCAACACAAACCCTACCCATTGGAACGGCCTATGCTGTTTGGACAGGCATTGGAGCAGTAGGCACTGTATTAATAGGAATATTAGTTTTTAAAGAACCAATCAGTTTTTGGAGAGTTTTCTTTATTATCACCCTTATCGGTTCAATAGTTGGTTTAAAATCAATATCTCATTAAATTATCATAAAATTGGCATAAACCCTCTTCATACAAAGAGGATTTATCATTACTTCAATAAGCAAACCTAACCATGGAAAATTATAGCATTGTTATTTTTATATTAGCCCTCATGATTGTCTTTACTGCCATCGCAGAGAAGATAAAATTGCCAAACCCCATCGTACTTATCACTGTGGGCATGGCCATAGGATTCATTCCTTCTATTCCTAATATAGAGATTAATCCTGAAATTATCATGCTAATATTTCTTCCTCCACTCCTATACGATGCTGCTTTTAACATTTCTTTTAAAGAATTCAAAACACATGGACAGACAATCAGTGCTTTAGCCATAGGGTTGGTATTTCTTACTACTTTGGGCATTGCTGTTATCGGGCGTTACTGCATTCCAGGCATGAGCTGGTCGGTAGCTTTTGTATTAGGTGCTATCCTTTCGGCTACAGATGCAGTAGCTGCTATAGGCATTACAAAGGGATTGGGACTTTCGCACAAAACAACCACTATCTTAGAGGGAGAAAGCTTGGTAAACGATGCCTCAGCACTAGTAGCTTATCGTTTTGCCGTAGCGTCTGTTACAGGTGTTGCTTTTGTTTGGTGGAAAGCTACTTTAGAGTTTGTCATTTTGCTATTAGGTGGACTAGCCATAGGCTTAGTAATGGGTATAGTATCAGCTTATACACTCCGTTGGTTTCGACAAAACCACTTAGCTATTATTAGCCTTATGGTATTGATGCCTTTCGTTACTTACTTGTTAGCGGAAGAAATTCATGTCTCTGGCGTAATTGCGGTAGTTATTTTAGGATTAAGCATGGCTAGGCTAAGTAGGGCAAAATTCCCTAAAGAATTAAAGCAACAATCATTAAATTTTTGGGAGATAAATATCTTCTTATTGAATGGGTTAATATTCATTCTAATAGGCATACAGTTTCCTATTGTTTTAATGAGTATCGATAAAACACAGATTCTCCCCAATATTGGTTATGCTTTTTTGATTACAATAGTAGCCTTATTAATCAGAATGGCACGTGTATTTTTACAGAAAATTAATTTACAAAGAGGTTTCAGAGATAAACGTGGTAAAGTCACTTTTGATGCACTATTAGATTTGAATAATAGTATCATTATCAGTTGGTCTGGCATGCGTGGCATCGTATCCCTTGCAATTGCCTTGGCATTGCCCGTAACGCTTGAAAATGGTCAACCTTTTCCAATGAGGAACACCATTATTTTCATTTCCGTGGCAATGGTATTATTCACCATTCTTGGTCAGGGGCTTACTTTACCGTGGATTGTAAAACGCTTAAATAAAAAGGAGGAGCTTAGTTAAGCTCCTCCTCCACTACTTTTTTCAGTGTTGCATATTTCTTTTGTCTGCCGTCTGATTTGAGGTAAAAAGCCATTAAAAACGCACAATATTTTTTATCATTATTCACCCACGGAAAACTTCCAAACAGTCCCGGACTACTAACAATATTATTTCCCATCAGCCATTCGCCATAACCATAACTTAATGTTCCTGCTTCTGCTGGCGAATAAGCAACTTTAACATCGGCAGTAACTCTATTTACTTGCATTTCAGCAATACTATTCTCAGAAAGGATTCTTTTTCCATTAAATGTACCTTTGTTCAATATCATGATTAAGAAATTCATGTAATCATGAGGATTACTACTTGCCCCACCAGCTGGTAAGGCTACTTTACCTTTACCAAAATCTGTGTTTTTCATCTCTAAAGGTTTGGCAATTCTTTCTGCAAACAGCGTTTCAAAACTTTTTCCACTAATTTTTTCAATGACCGCCCCTGCTATTTGTAAACCAGTATTACTGTAACGAAAAACTTTTCCATGAGCACCTTCCATAGGATATTCCGCAATTTGAGCTATCGCTTCATCCATGCTATTAAGTTGCCTCATTTCTCTTAAATTCTCTCTCAAATCAGGTGACTGAATAGCTGTCATGTGCGATAGACATTCACTAATGGTAATAGCTCCCTTCCCATTTCTTGAAAGAACAGGCAAAAACCTACCTACAGTATCCGTCAATTTTAATTTACCTTCATCTACAAAGGTCATTACTAATGCGGCACTTAACCATTTACTGCAACTGGCAATTTGTAGTTTAGATGTTTCAGTGAAATCATCAAAATCTACTGTTTTACCTTGTCTTTTAGCAATAAACGTCCCTAACATCCGCTGTTTATTATTCATTTGGTTTACAGAATGTCTGTAAACAGTCTTGCCATCTTTATAAACAACTAACATCAGTCGCCCACTCATGCTTGCTACATTATCATCCAACCATTTATCTACCTTTTCAAAAGACTGTTGAGCATAGCTGTTTATAAACACTATTAATAACAGCAGTATTAATCCTATTTTTTTCATCATTTCAAATTTGATAAAATCTTTCTATAAAGGCGGATCAATACTCATAGCAACACGCTGTCCTGATTGAAGTGCCCCTTCCATATAGCCGCAAAAGCCCGTACTAGTATGCTCTCCTGCAAAATACATTCTATTTTTATAAGGTTGTTCATTCAGCATTTTTATTTTTGTACACACCTCTCCAACATTAGGGAATGAATAACCTGTTTTTGTCCATTGTTCTTCTGGCCACGACTGTAAGTGCGTTTTTTCTACTGCCCCTGTATATCCTTCAAAAATATTATTTAGTTTTGTTTTATAATAGTTATCCCTATCAGGTTGTGCTAAAATATTATCTGCAAACGTACCTCCGCAAAAAGAAGATAAATCCATTTGTTTACCAGCTATTTCTATTTGATTATCGCTACCTTCCCATGTCATACCAAGCGGTCCGCATAGTCCAGAGGGTGCCACTCCTTGCTTAATCCAGAAACGATTTTTTAAAGCACTCATATATTTTATGGCATTTCCCATTTGGCTTCGGTAATTCATAATTTCGGCATCCATTTGTATATCTTTCCAGACAGTAGGTGGCGTAGCTAAAATCACATATTGAGCTTCTTTTGTTTCACCTTTGGCAGTAATTACTTTTACAGACTCATCGAAAACCTCTATTTTATTAACTGGACAGTTTTTCTCAACTCTATTTCCTTTAGCAATAATGGCTTGTTCCATTCGCTTAGCCAGTTCATCATTACCGCTACTACACCTATAAACTTCAGTCATAGTCCAGTAGTTTTCACCTCCACCCGCTTTAATTTGAGCAAGCACAGCCAATAAACTTTGTTTTTCCATAGGTACCACATTATTGTTGGTATATTCCGCATTTAAGGCTGCATATAAAAGTGCTTTCTCTTTTGCTGGAATTGCCATACTACCTATTTTATCGTAAAACCAACTAGAAAGCGATTTGCCATCCAAATAAACGGCGTCTTTGCTACGCCAAGGGAACACACAATCAACTGTTTCACTCAGCTCACTTAATGCATCAAGAACAATACCCATATTCAACGTGAGTTTTATTGCATCTTCTTCCGATACTGGCTTATCGTCAATAATTAATGGTTCTTCTAAAAGAGCACCCGTAAACATATCTTCACCTGTTACTACATTAAAGCTTAGTCCAAAGCCCTTCGCTAATTTTACCCACAAAGGATGATTAGAACCGACCAATTCTGCCCCAAATTCAATGATTTGACCTCTCGCAAAATCATTTTTACTGAATACTCTTCCACCAACTCTATCTCTTGCCTCAAATATAGTAACGTGGTGCCCCCTTTCGCTAAGGAAGTAGCCAGCACATAAGCCCGCAAAGCCTGCACCTACAATTACTACATTAAACTTTCCATCTGTAGTAGGGACAGCTTGTAAAAGACGATTAACATCGGGGCTGATTTCATTTTGGAGCCTTAAAGCATATTGGTTCTTTTCATAACCAGTTGGTGTAGTACCAAATTTCTTAAGGAGTTTTGCATAGAGTGATCTTGCCATAGTTTTATTGTTTAGGTATTGGAATACTGTATAAATATAAGCAGATTTATTTGTAAATAACTTACAATAAATTATTAATTTATATTTTAAAACACATAAAACATCTTTTATCTACAAAATTCATCTATTACAATTAATATTTATATCTATTAGTCTAGTACGGCTTTATAACTTGTCCAGTATTAGCTCCAAATACACTTTTACGAAAGCCATATTCAAGTTGTTTCATCGTTACGGGAATCTCTCCGGGGAAAAATGGAAAATACTGAGGTGAATCTTCAATAACCGTTGGGCTAACAGCATTTATTCGAACACCATTTTCTAATTCAATAGCTGCTGCTCTTACAAAAGCATCAACAGCACCGTTGGCTGCTGATGCATTGGCAAAATTCAATTGTGGCTCATGCGTTAAAGCTCCTGAGATTAAAGTGAATGAACCTTTGGGGTTTATATAATGCTGTCCGATAAGTACCAAATTGATTTGCCCCATCAATTTCCCTTCTAGTCCTTTACGGAACTCCTTATCAGTCATCTTTTTCCAAGGACCTACATACGTTGGGCCAGCCGTTGAAATCAAGGCATCGAAAGGGCCAACTTGTTTAAACAAATTTTCGATTGATTCTGTAGATGTTATGTCTGTGATAATATCTCCACTACGTGAGCCTACTTTTATTATTTCATGCTCATTCTCTAATGCACTTACCAAGTGTTTTCCCATAGTGCCTGTAGCACCTACTATAATAATTTTCATCTGCTTTAAATTGTCTAAAAATTTTCAAAAATAATTTCTCTATTAACCATTATTCCAGTAGTAGTTCCCATCGCTACAGCATTAGCTACTGTACGCAATCGTGTTACATTATCACCACAGGCAAAAACACCTTCCATAGTGGTTTTATGAAAAGCATCTATTTTAATATATCCCTCCTCTGTTAAGTCACATCCTAACATGGTGGGAATCTGACAGTGTTTTTCAAAGGCAATACGCGTATAGAGTGCTTTAATAGCAGTTTTTGTTCCGTCCTTAAAGAGGAGGTTTTGCAGGTATCCATTAGAATGTTCTAATTTTTCAATAGGTGTTTCTACAATTTCAATTTGGTGTTTTTTCAATTTCTCAGTTTGTTCGCTTGTTAGCGTTGACGTTCCGTTCGTAAACAATGTTAAGTCTTTAGTCCAATTCGAAATAAGGGCAGAAAATTCAAATCCATATTCACCATTTCCTAAAATCCCTGTCTTTTCACCTTTCACCTCATATCCATGACAATATGGACAGTGAATCACTGATATTCCCCAACATGCAGATAAACCATCAATATCAGGCATTATATCCTTGATACCAGTGGCAAAAATCAATTTGCCTGCATGAAATACTTCACCTGAGGCTACTTGAATATCAAAACCATTGTTAGTTTTGATTCCTTGTGTTGCCAGACTATTAAAAAACGTTACTGTGTTATAGCTTTCTACTTGTTGTTTAGCCAGTATTGTAATCTCTTGAGGTGTTTTACCGTCTTGGGTAAGAAAGTTGTGTGAGTGTGGCGTTTGTCTGTTGCAAGGTAATCCACTATCAATAATCAATACCTGCTTTAATGCTCTGCCTAAAGTCATACCTGCTGCAAGTCCAGCGTAACTCCCTCCTACAATTATTACGTCAAAATTTTTATTATCTATCATTGCCTTAAAGAATCTAATTTTGTTCTTTGCAAAGGTAGTTTTTGGCCAGATGGAAAGGATAGGACAAAAATGTAGTTGTATGGGATTTATTTAAAGTTGTGTCTAAAAGTATCAGGAGTATACCCAGTATGTTTTTTGAAGAATCTGATAAAGTATGAAACGTCTTCATAGCCTAAATAATAAGCTATTTGAGTGATTTGATTAGAAGTTGCAAGAAGATACCTTTTAGATTCTAATATAATATGTTCATTAATAACCTCTGAACACGTCTTTCCTAATGATGTCTTAATGATGGCATTCAACTGGAACGTTGAAAGATTTAGCATATCGGCATACGCAGACACCTGCTTGTGACTATAAATATGCGTCTCCAAAAGTTTTAAAAACTCTTCAAGTTGTCCTTGTGCGTAAAGATTAGCCTTATCTGTTATTGGATTACTCCCCTGCTTCCGAATAAGCTCAATCAATAAAATACCCATATTGGCTTTAATTACTTCCAGATACCTTTCTTGCTTGTCCGTATATTCCTGAGAGATACAATATAATATAGCAATCAATTTTTGAAATTTATTAGAGTCAAATTGATAATGATTGATATTACTTGTCTTGCGTAATAATTGGCTGGCTGATTTATCATGTGGAGAGTAAAAATCGGCTCTAAATTGCACCAAATAACCAGTACTTCCAGCGTCTAGGATAAGTTCATGTACCTGCCCTGGTCGCATAAAGAAAACCGAATAGTCAGAAACAGTGTAAGACGTAAAGTCGATATCATGTTTACCAGTACCTTTTTTCACCATTAGCATATAAAAGAAATCATGCCGATGGAGTTCTTGCACCATGTCGTTTTCAGCAAGTAAATCACCAATATCTCGAATACTAAAGCTTTCAGAAAAATCTGGTTCTTTTTGGCTTACTTTAATATGTCTTATGGGGATTTTTTCCATGTATAGTAGAAGATATTTTATTAGACAAGGCTTTAAAGTTAAGTAAAATCAATTGATTGATGTGTTAATAAGTAATATTTGAACTGGAATTATGTATTAATGCTTTATCATAAAACTTAAACACTGAAACTTTAAAGAACATTGGAATCACCCAATATGACACAAAAAGTTTATACTTTTTATAAACATATAAATACTCTTTCTGTAACGACAGTATCGAAATTTTAAAATAAATACCATTTTTTAGTATATTTGAACGAAATCATTCGGATGAAATGAAACAGAAATCAGCAGAATTAATTCAAGCCTAATTTAAACCTAGACTTTGCACCCCAAACTATGATGTTAAAAAATACAATTTTTTGGTTTTTATTGTTAACCGCTGGTATTGGATATGCCCAAACATCTATCAGACGGATTGACAGTTTGATTAATGTTGCCAAAAGTTTAAATGATGTAGATTCTAGTAGTAGGATATTGGCTACTATTAAACAAGAATCTGAAGAAATCGACTATAAAGGTGGTATGGCCAGCTATGTGCTGATAGAAGGAGTAAATCTATTCAATAGAGGAAAATTTGATGAAGGATTGAAATTTACTTACCAAGGTGAAAAGTTAGTGCTAAATACTGGTGACAATGCCAAAATATCTCATCTTTATGCTTTAAGAGGAAACTGTTATAATGCTTTGTTTTTTTTTGAAAAAAGTCAGGAATGCCTACTTGAGGCCAAGCAGTATGCAGAAAAAATCAAAGACGACAATAGCAGATATAATAATCTCGGCCGGATATACAAAATCATGGCTGCTAATTTTAATAAGAATCCAAAAATCAAGAACGTAGATTCTGTAATATTCTACCATAAAAAAAGCTATCAGATACAGAGTAAGATTACAGGAAATGGCGTTAATCAATCTGGGGTTATTATCCAAGCCGCAGGTATTGGATTGGCATTCCTTCAAGCAGGGAAAAGTGATTCCGCAAGACACTATTTTGAAAAATCAATCGCACTTGCAGAAAAGAATAATCTTTCAAAATTTGCAGTGGAGGCACTGATTGGCCTTGGTAATATCCACTTTAATGAGGGACATTCAGACATTGCTCTGAAATATTACTTAAGAGCACTTTCATTTGTACAGAAAACGAAAAGTGCCAGCAATATGAAGCTGGTTTATGAGGCTTTGGCAAAAACCTATAAAAAACTGGGCGACAATGATACATCAATAGAATATTATCAAAAATATGCGGAGGCAGTAGAAAAGATAGCACAGGCAAACAAAACAGCTATCACCATTCCTATCGATTATATCATCAAGGAAAGAGAAAATTTATTGGAAAAGGAAAACGAACTGCGCAATAGCTATTTTGCTTTCACAATTTGTGTTTCAATACTGTCTATACTGATTGTAATTATCCTATATAAAAATA
The DNA here is from genome assembly GCF_059416265.1 of Arcicella sp. GW821-FHT09D11. NCBI lineage: Bacteria > Pseudomonadati > Bacteroidota > Cytophagia > Cytophagales > Flectobacillaceae > Arcicella > Arcicella sp. GW821-FHT09D11. The sequence continues at coordinate 226,380 of NZ_JBWKOV010000005.1, forward strand.
TCAGTACCTCCAGAAAAAACAATCGTGCCTTGAACCGTATCAATAAACAGATGGTATCCCAGAATGAATATCTACAGAATACGCTAGAGGCACTAGAACAAAGCAATGAAAAAAACAAGAGGATGACACAAATTATTGCTCATGACTTACGGAGCCCAATGGCAGCAATAGTTGGGATATCAAGTTTAATGATAGACGATAATAACCTTATGGAGGAAGACCTTGAAATGGTTAAATTAATCCATACATCAGGTGAAGATTCTCTGAAATTCATCAGTGAAATTCTCCAAAAAGAATCGAAGTCGACAATACTTAAAAAAGAGCCGATAGACCTTCATCAATTGCTTAGTTATTGTACCACACAACTGCAATATAAAGCTAAAGAAAAAAACCAACTCATTACCCTCAATAGCAGTCCTTTGACTATTCCTGTGAACAGAGAAAAAATATGGAGAGTGATTAGCAATTTAGTTACCAATGCCATTAAATTCAGTCCTACAGGCTCAACGATATCTGTTACATTGAATGTTGAAATAGATAGGGCCGTGATTGCTGTTAAAGACGCAGGTATTGGAATACCTGACAACCTAAAGGATAAAATCTTTAATAAAAGCGAAGAAAGTAAAAGGTTAGGCACTAGCGGAGAAAAATCTTTTGGATTGGGCCTAGCTATTTCCAAGGAGATTATAGAAGAGCATGGTGGCACTTTGAGCTTTGAAAGCCACATTAACGTTGGGACTACATTTTTTATATCATTACCGCTGACCTAGCTGATAGCAAACTAGTTTGCTATCAGCTAGGTCAAAATCAGAGGATGAAACATATACTCGGCAAAACTAAAACTTGATATATCTCAAATGCAATTATGTAATATGTATTATTGCATTGTAATAACAACTTTTCCTTTAGCACGTCCACTTTCAACATACGCTAATGCGTCTGGAGTTTTCTCAAACGTAAATACCTTATCAATTACAGGTCGAATGATACCTGATTCCATCAGGGTTGTGATTTTACTTAGTTGGCTGCCTTCTGCTTTCATAAAAAGGAAAGAATAACTAATTCTCTGATGCTTTGCCTTCTTACGGACACTAAAACTAAGTAAGGATATTATTAGTTTCAGAAGCCATCCGAGTCCTATTTCCTTGGCAAAGTCTGGGTCTGGTGGACCTGATATTGAAATAAGCTTTCCGCCAGGTTTAAGTATATTCAACGATTTTTTAAGGGTCTTTTGATCTTGGCTATTCAGAACAACATCATAACCACTGAGCTTATCTTCAAAGTTTTCTTTCTTATAATCAATCACCACATCGGCACCTAATGATTTGACCCATTCCACATTCGCTGTACTAGTTGTAGTGGCTACAATCGCTCCTAAATGCTTGGCTAGTTGAATAGCGATAGTGCCCACGCCACCAGAGCCTGCTTGAATGAAAACCTTTTGTCCTTTTTTTAGGCTGGCTTTCTCTACCAATGCTTGCCAAACCGTTAATGCCACCAATGGAATCGATGCAGCTTCTTCCATGGTAAGGTTTTTAGGTTTAAGTGCCACATCCTTTTCATCTATAGCAATGTATTCGGCAAAGGTTCCTATATGATAATCCGCAGCACGTGAATATACTTCGTCGCCCACTTTAAAATGACTTACTTTTGAACCTATTTTGGTAATAATACCAGCTACATCATGCCCAAGAATCAAAGGAAAATTATACGGGAGCATTAATTTAAACTCACCTGTTTTAATTTTTGAATCCAGAAGATTTACGCCAGCTGAGTGAACCTCCACCAAAACCTCATTTTCGCCTACTATTGGAACTGGAACATCTGCAAGTTGCAAACTGCCTTTTGTATATTTGTCTATGATAAATGCTTTCATTTTAATTTTTTAAAAGTTGATGGCTTTTCTTTGGATTAACTAATTTAAAGGCTGTTTTCGGGAAAAACCTATTAATCAGGTTAAATAGTTTGGCATCGCCCACGCGGATTGTATAATGCTCTTTTTGTAATCCAACGATAAGGCCTTTTACCATTTCTTGAGTAGATATTTTTTTATCGTTTCGATCTGCGGTCATCTCTGTAGCAACAAGTGGAGGAATCAATTCAAATATTTTCACTTTACTGTCAATAATCCGTAAATGTTCACGTAGCGATACAGTATAAAAAGCCAATGCTGTTTTAGATGAAGAATAGGTGGCTTCAATTAACGAGGGAGCTTGGCTGAGTATTGATGTTGTGTTGATTATTGCAGCTTCTTTCCTTGATTGTAGCATATCCATAAAGAGATTATTTAGCCTTAGTACACCCAGATAATTAACTTCCATTTCGTAGGCTGCACCCTCAGTATGTTTGTCATTTGCAACACCCAAATTTGATGGCGGAACTAGTACAGCAGCATTATTATACAGGATATCAATACCGCCCAATTCTTTTACTTTATCAAAAAGAGATTTGGCATCTTCTTTATTTCCAGCATCACTTTGAATGGCAATAATGGCAGGATATGCCTTTTTAGCAGCATCTAGTTTTGTCTGGTTTCTTCCTGTAATGATTACTTTAGCACCAATTGCTAAAAATTGCCTGACAGCTTCAAGCCCAATGCCCGATGCACCGCCAGTAATTAATATCGTTTTATTCTTTAAATCCATGTCCTTTTGTTTTTGATGTTATATACCTACAGCGTTATCCAATTCTTGTATAGCTTTTTGCAAACGTTCTGCATTTCGATTATTGATAATAACTCTTTTGCCTTCGGCACTTAGTTTTTTAGCGATAGCTAAGCCAATACCAGCACTTCCGCCATTTATAAATATCGTATTTCCTGTAGTTTTCATAGTTTAATTTTTATGTGTGAAAATATTTTTGTTATTGATATGAATGAACGTTATAATTCTAATGCACCATTATATTTTATACTAAAAAGTCTATTTCAATACCTAAAAAAGATGTATACTTATACTTAAAATAAACTTTTTAGTATATTTTAAGTCCTAAAAAAAAACTAAATCAAATAATTATTTAATTCTGTTTTCAGATTTTTTATGAGGGCTTGGATAGGCTTTGAAGTATTCAACATCCGGCACATCACAACAGCGCCCTCTATCGAGGCCACCGCTTTAAACGCATAACCAACAGTATCAAGTTTATCAGATAACTCACCATTTTGGATACCTTGGTTTAAGATATTGACAAATAATTCTTGTCCCTGTCTTATTACATTAGCTACCTTTTCTTTAACAGCTGGATTATTATCATCAGATTCTACAGCCATGTTAAACACAGGACATCCACCTTTAATATAAGTTTCTAAAGGATCCTTATAATAGTCAAGATAAGCAAATACCTTAGTTGTGGCTGTCTTCGCATTACTAATATCAACCAATAATCTCTGTGCATTACTTTGCAACATGTGATCTACAACTTGCATGGCTAAATCTTCCTTATTTTCAAAATGACCGTATAGACAGCCTTTAGTTAGCTTGGTAGCATCTAGTACGTCGTCTATATTAGCACCAGCTATCCCTTTCTTATTGAATATAGGGGCAGCCATTTCTAATATAAATTGTTTTGTTCTTTCTGCTTTCGTTAACATGATTAATAAATTATAGCACAAAAATATACTAAAAAGTTTATTTTACAAATTTTACATAAATATATAATTACAATGAAACAACTCGTATAGATTGTTTGGAAACCCACATGAGTTCTCAAACAATCTATTTTGGGCAATTACACCCCTTAAATCACCTTTTTAACACCAGGAATCAATAAAATAAGCCAACCTAATACAAAACTACCTAATACTGCGATGGGCGCTATCACCAAAAGTTTTATGGATGGGTCGACTGTCCAATTTCTTACGGCTAACGATAAGCCGATAATAACCAGCGGATGAAAGATATATACAGCAAAACTACATCTTGATAATTTACTAAGTAATACAGATGTAGTGTTCCAATGCTTTTTGCCGTAAATAAGTAATACTGTCAGAAGCGAAATACCAATCAATTGTTCCCATACTGCATATAATAGCGACTGCCAGTGAAATCCTCCAGAGTACCAAGCAATAGGCATATCTAGCTTTACGCGAATCAGATAAAACATAGGGAAAAACAATAAACACAGTCCTATGGATAAAGTAAGTTGCTTTCTGGTTCGTTCAGAAAGTTGGTCAAACCAATTGTTCCTAGCCGCCAATAATCCAATGATAAAAAATACAATATATTGCGGAAAATGCCCTAATTGAAACCCTAATGGTTTAAGAACCCATCCAACTGGAAATATGATTCTCACTAGGAAACTAACAAAACCTACTGCCATAGCAAGCAAGAGTATCATAAATGCGTTAGGCGTTGGTAAACGTTTTTTAATATTAATGTTAAAAAGGCTTTTTACGAATGCATATACCAAAGAGAACAACAGTAATGCTACAACAAACCACATTACTCCAAAATCTATCCAGTTGTCATACCCTTGAAGATACTGCCAATAAGTAATGTGTTGTTCTTTCCCAAAATAATAAACTAGATAGCAGAGCAAAGGAGAAAAAACAAATGAGTAAAAAACTAAGGGAATACCTAGTCTAAACAGACGGTCACCTATAAACTTAGAAGTACCTTTTCTGGCATAAGACGTACCCGTAAAATAGGCTGCAAGCATGAAGAAAAAGCCCATGAAATAAGATTGGTTTATACTAACAAACATCGTCATGGGAATAAGAGCACCCAAATGAGTAGTTTTTTCAATATAATACCATCCACCTGGACCACCATACGTAACACAAGTATGATGGAGTACTACTAATATGGTTAATAGTAATTTGATGTTATCAATGTATAATAGTTTGTTTGAAGGGCTAGCAGTTGAAATTACAGAAGACATGGTTCATTGGTTTATAGTTGCTACATATCCGACTATCGGCTACTTGCAACAAACCTACAATACGAAAAACGGTTTTCAGCCTAATCTGTTATCAGTAACTATTTTTGTGATGAACAACAAGTCTAGGCTACATTTTTCTGCCTGAGTTGTTCGTAACAGTGATTAAAACTATCTAGCTGTTTCCTAGAAACAGGCACTTTTTCACTGGTTTCGTGAAAGGATAATAAGTAACCTTGAGAATTTCCTGAAACTTTTTCGACTTTGAACATATTTACTAAATAAGCTCTGTGGCACCTGAAAAAATGTGGATAGTCTGAAATTTGAGATTCAAATTGAGTAAGAGAAATTCTTTTTAATTCTATCACTATCTGATTATCAATAGCTCTGGTCAATTCAATATAGTTTCCATCAGCTTTTACGAATAATAAATCATCAATGTTTAAGCTAAAATCATCTTGCTTAACTTGTGTATTGATGAAAAGTGTAGCCTCAATCTCTTTTTTAGGAGTTTCTACACAGAGAGGGACAAACTGAAGTACGAAGGGTGAACCTTTTTTTGATTGAACATAGAAGCTAACTAATCTCAGCAAAAAATAAAAGAAGGTTCCTGCTATAAAGCAGTTTCTAATTTCTTCCCAAAGGTAATTGAAAGACCAGTTATCAGGGTTGTTATAGATTAAATCTCGTATTAAAAAACTAGTAATGCCTGTCAAAATTAGGACTATCCCTATCTGTGAGTATTCCTGTAGTAAAGTCCAGCGTTGAAGACTATCTTTTCTTGCTCTGACATAGTTGAGGATAGAGAAGTAAATAAAAACGATTGATGCAGGTGCTAATGCGTGGAGACTACAGATAAAAAAGTAGTTTATCTTATATTCAGGGGCATACATGCCAAATGGTTTGAACAATAAAAGAAACACAAGGAGGCTAACAAAGATAATTGCCGAACTTTTGAAAAGGTTTTCGGACTTGAATCTAGCTGGATATTCAATTTCCTTTAGTAAATGTTCCCGATTTACATACAATTCCATGGATAACAAGTATTTTTATTTAGCATTAAAATTACAAAAATCTCGTTCCTAAAAGTATATTTTTAAGGGAATATGTCTAAGAAATTTTTATCAGCGATAAAAATCAAGTTAATTGAAAATGTTATTTAAAACCTTTATTAGTATTTATTGGTAGCCTCCTTGTGATTCCTATATTACAAAAAACAAACCCTTTAGTACCCTTATTACTTTCTATTAATCTTCAATAGGCGTCGCTAAAACAATGTCTCTACTTTTCAATAAGGGAATGATTTGCCCAATAATTAAATCTTGATAATGTGCTGATTTACGGTGCTCTGCAATAGCATTTTCATCAATATAGCCTTCAAACAGTATAATTGTATTAGCATCTGTGTTACTCTGATGAACTTTATAGAATAGATTACCACTTTCTTTTACAGTTTCCTTACCTATCGTTTTCAATAAATTCAACACAGTTTCAATATGTCCTTCTTTAACGGTCCATGTAGCGAATACATGGATGGGTTGTTGATTTTTCATTTTCTTTTTTGATTTTTATTATGGTAGTTTTTTCTGTGGTAAACACCACAACTGGTGTGTTATGTTGGTTTCCTCTTCAATGTATGAGGAAATCAATATTACTAAGCTTTAGAAGATTCGAGAATAGCAATCATTTTTTCAGCTACTCCTTTCGCCGAAGCAGGGTTCTGACCTGTTACAATGTTGCCATCTGCAATACTGTTAGCAGACCATGGAGTGGCTGCATGAAATTTCGCTCCTTGGTTAGTAAGTGCTGTTTGTAAGTAGAATGGCACATCATCTTTAGCATAATTTTCCTCCTCCTCATCTGTAAAAGAAGCGATATTTTTGCCCTTTACAAGATAAGAACCGTCGCTCAATTGTACATTCAATAATGATACAGGACCATGACAGACAGCTCCGACAACAGCATTACGTTCATAAGTTTCGGCAATGACTTTTTTGAGGAGGGCATTTTCTGGCATATCTACCATGGGTGCTAAACCGCCAGGTATAAAAATAGCATCGTAATTGCTTACCTCTACGGCTGATAGTTTTCTGCCTTTTTGCATACTAGCCCATCCGTTACCTACCAAAAAATGTAGATTATCAGGGTCATCTGCCAAATTAAGCGCATCTAAATAAGGCGTATCACCTGTTAGGCTAGCAAAATCTATTTGATAATTTGCCTTTTCAAATTCCGCATAAGGGTGAGCTACCTCTGGCAAAAAAGTTCCTGTTCTTCTATTGTTTGGGCCAATAGTATTAGCATTTGAGACGATAATTAAGATTTGCTTTTTCATGATTTGAGTATTTAAAGTTGAGTAATAAATAACTACTGTGTTTTAATTTCTGATTCAAAATTAGCACACAGCCACTCCCTGAGGAAGGAGGCAAATCACAAAAAAAGTGTGACTAAAATCACACTTCATCAACTATCTTTACTTATTAGTAGAATATAGTCTGCTTAATGTTTCTCGGCTGACGCCGAGGTATTCTGCAATATATTTTTTGGGTATTTTTTGCGTGGCATTTGGATAAAGACTCGCAAATTCTTCATATCGCTGTTGAGGAGTACTAGATAGCAAGGAGATAATTCTTTGTTGTAAAGCCACATAGCCTTTGGTAAGTTTTACCCTAAAAAAATGTTCCATTTTATGCATATCAGCAGACAACTTTTCTCTGCCGTGGAGGGTCAGGCACAACACTTCTCCTTCTTCCATACATACCACATGCATATTGGCTTGTTTCTGATGGAAATAGGCAATGTAGTCTGACATCCACCAGTTTTCTGTGGCAAATTGCAGGATATGTTCTTTTCCTTCTTCATCAAGATAAAAAACCCTAAAAGTACCATTCATGACCACATATTCATACTTGGCATTATCCCCTTCCTGAATCAGGTATTGATGTTTTCTTACTTTTCTCTTCGTGAAAAATGTTTTGATATAATCAAATTCTTCATCGCTAATGGATATAATTTCTTCAATGTGGGCTCTTAGTTTTTCCATAATTGTTTTAATAATCAGAGGTTTTTGTTCTCAAATCTAATTTAATAAATATTGAGAAATATAAGCGTCAATTACATTTTTATTGGACATTAAAAAGCCCTCCAAATCCTTGATTTGAAAGGCTTTTAACTTTCTTGTATCTCTTGATTTATATTTGAAGAAAACTTTTTATTACCTGCTTTATTTCATTCCGTAACACTTCTATAGAATAGGGTTTTGTCATAAACATGGATGCCTTATTTTCGAGGGCAAAACTCTTGTCTATCTCATTTGAAGAAGTTGAATAAATAATGACAGGGATATCATTATACTTTTCATGTCCTTTAACCTCTTTCAAAAATTCTCTACCGTCCATTATTGGCATATTAAGGTCAAGAAAAATAATATCTGGTTTCTTAAAATCAGGCAGGTCTAATTTTTCCAATGCTTCAGCACCATTTTTGGCTTCCACATAGTTCACATCTAAATTAAGTGTATGTAAGGACTCTTGAAATATTTCACGTTCATCTAAATCATCATCAATCAAAAAGACAGTCTTCATCATTTGTTGTTTAATATAAAAATAGGAATTTGTTGGTTTAATATCTCTTAATTACTTAGTTAGTCTGTTCTTGTGATGGTAATACAATATTAAATGTTGTTCCTTCGCCTTCCACGGAAAAAGCCTTAATATCTCCATTATGATTTTGTGCAATTTTTCGACACATTGCCAGACCGATACCTGTGCCTGCGAATTCATTCTTGCCATGTAATCTCTGAAAAATATTAAAAATCTGCTCTGCATACTTTTGATTGAAACCAATTCCGTTATCAATGACCTCAATTTTAATATAATCTAATGAAGGGTCAATATTAAACAGCTTTTTATCGTCGTCAACAAGTTTACTGCCTAAAACTTTAATGACAGGCTTCACATGCTGCCGAGAATATTTCAAAGCATTCGATATTAAGTTGCCAAATAACTGCCCCATTTGTAGTGGAATAGCTTTTAATGTTGGCAAATTCTCGTAGATGATAGTGGCTTCTTTTTGTTCTATGGTCAAGTCAAAATCACTTAATATATTCAGTATTATCTCCTCCAAATCTACATTTTCAAATACTTTCGTACCATTAGACAATTCAGAAAAACCTAACACATCCTTTATCAAGGTTGTCATACGTTTTGCTGAATTATTTATTTTTTCAATGTATATTTTTGCCTTATCCGTATCCGTTGAAATATAACTTTCAAGCATTTGCATGAATACGGTTATCTTCCGAATAGGTTCTTGCAAATCGTGTGAAGCGATGTAAGCAAACTGTTGTAATTCTTTGTTATTTATCTCTAATTCTGCATTGGCATGGCGTAACTCTTCCGTACTCTTCCTGACCTTAAAGGTAAGTTCTTCCTGCAATTTCCTTTCTTTGGTAACATCTTGGGCTGTGCCACTTAAGTACTCTGGTTTTCCCTCACTGTTATAAAACACTCTTGCTGTGGCATGAATAATCCTTACCTGACCAGTAAGCCTGTTAATAATTGGATGCTCATTATCATATATTCCTGAAGAACCCGGAGTAATGGTCGCGGCTATTGCATCACTGACTAATTTTCTGTAATCATCAGGTAATGGGTTGTAGGCTTCATCCATTGATTTGGTATCTTCAGAAAAACCCAACCAATCCATAAACCGTTTTGAGTATGAAAATGTTTTATTGTCAATATCAAGTTGCCATGTTGCTAGTTCGGCTAATTCGATAGCCCCAGCTAAGGCAATGCGGGTATCTTCCAGTTTTTGTGAGGCTAATACTCTTTCTGTCACATCAACGGCAATATCCATGATTCCATAAATATTTCCATTAATATCTCTGATTGGCTTATAGGTAAAATCAAAATAAAAAGTACTTAATTTTCCATCAACTACGAGGTGCGCTGGGCTAGATACTGCCTCATAAGCCACACCTGTTAAGTAAACTTCTTGCAATAATGAGAGAAACGGCTGTCCTACTAACTCAGGGATGGCTACTTCAAGTGGTTTTCCTATGATAGTTCTGTCTCTTCCCCAGTAGCCAATCATAATATCGTTAGCAATCTCAATTTTCATGTCCAATCCTGTAAAAAGACAAATTCCTACAGGAGCTTGTTTAATCATCAGGCTAAAACGTTCCTCGCTTTCAGTGAGTGCTCTTCTCCCAGCGATAATTTCATCCATATTCATACAGAATCCCGCATAGCCTGAATAGACACCTTTATCATCAAAAAAAGGATCTCCAGCAGCCCGACACCAGATTATTTCACCAGAACCTTTTCTAATCCTGAAAAGAACATCATAATGAGATAGTGAATTTACAGCTTCCATAAAGACTTCTGCCGCCATTTGTCTATCTTCTTCAATGATGGTGTTTGTCCAACCTGCTCCCAAGAGTGCTTCATATGGCATACCTGTCCACTCTACCAAAGTCTTATTCAAATAGGTCAGCATACCTTGTTGATCAGAAAGCCAAAGTCCTGTGGGTGAACTATCAGTCACATTTCTGAACATAGCATCTGCCTCTCGTTTTACCTGTTCGAGTTTATACTCTGCTTGTTGTAATGCTATTCGGCTTCTTTCTCGTTCTGTAATATCGATGCCTGTTCCTGAGAATGTCTTGGGATTCCCCTTAGAATCAACAATCCTCGCACCAGAAATGGCAATATGATGAATGCTCCCGTCGTCCCATATTACACGTGGAGTATAATAAAATTTGCCAGTGGTTAGCCCTTGCTGGATGGCATCAAGACGCAACCCTAAATCATCAGGATGAATATATTTAACAAAATCCATCCGTGATAAATCCTTTATTTTTGATCCTGATATAAGAGCCGCAAATTCAGCAGAATATTCAATGTTATTAGTAGCAAAGTCGACATTAAAAACGCCCATACCCATAGTTTGTATGGTAAGGTCAGTCAATTGTCTTGACTTAACAATCTCATCATTTGCCTTTTTATGTTCGGTGATGTCCTGTAAAATCCCGTTAAAACGATAGGCTTCTTTATGCTCATTAAACCAAGCACGTCCTTTGGCACGAACATTTTTTTCTTCTTTCGTTACAGGATGAATAATCGTATATTCTATTTCATACTTCCCTCCTAATTCAAATTTCAAGGCATCCTCTATCGCTTTTATCACGTTATCACGATCAGCTTCTGCTATTACGTCCGTTGCTATATTTAGGAGAATTTCATCATCTGGCTTTAATCCAAACCAACTTTTAAGGCGATTATTTGCTGAAAATTTATTAGTGAGTGGATTAAGGTCAAAAGTGCCAAGTTCTGCTGCTTCAATAGCAAATAGTAGTTCATCCTTACTGCTTTGAAGTTGCCTGTTATGATTTACAGTATTGGTTGTTTCGTTACAAACTACTAAAACACCTTTAATCTGGCGATCATCGCCTCTTACGGGACTATAACTGAATGTCCAATATACATCTTCAAGTCTACCATTTCGGTATATTGGCAATAGCATATTCTCATACCAAATACTTTCACCAGTAGTTAATATTTTATTGATAAGCGGGGAAATAAAATCCCATATTTCAGGCCAACAATCTTTTGCCTTTTGTCCTATCGCTTTAGGATGTTTCCCGTACTTACCAAAACTTGGTCTATAAGAATCATTATAAAACTGGATTAGGTCGTCACCCCACCAAAGAAACATAGGGAATTTCGATGGCAATAATGTCGCCAAAGTATTCTTCAAATTTTCTGGCCATGTTTCAGGTCGTCCTAGGCTATTTGAAGACCAGTCTAAATTCCTAATGATTTCGGCAGCTTCGCCACCGTTTTCAAGGAAGAAATAGTCGTCGGTAGTATTTTTAATTTCCAAGAATTAAGGTTGAATTAAGAGGATATGACGAATGTCTTGCCCTTTACAAAAGAATGAAAGTAAATTTAGCTAAAAATATAATAATTCCGACATTAAAGACATTCATTTTGATAGTTAGCCGTACTTTTGCAAGCTCCTAAAAGCAAAAGTCCTGCTATTTATAACAATTAGCAGGGCTATGCATCTCGTCTTTAATTATTTGATAGTATAAATATTATTCAACGTATTTGAATAGAAAGTGATGCACTTTTTGATTCATCGTCGATAGCGTTATATTTATCTATCGGTATTCTTATTTTTTGATTACTCTTTTGAATCTTGTTTTTTTGCTAAAACTTCTCGTGCTTTTTTCAATCCAGTAGCAATGGCAATCCCTTCTTCGGCTCCGTCTTTTAATATCTCATTCGCAATCTCAACGGCTTTGTCCCTAACTTTCTTAGGTTGGTTTTTGTATGATGGCGGATAATCGCTCTTAGTCCATGGCATATTATTTACATTTTTAGTGAAACAAATGTATTTGATTATAAACTATAGTAAGGTATTAAAATATCATGCCATAATATACTTATTCATTGGCTTGCCTATAATGATAGGCAACTTCGCCTAACTGATAACTTCACCAAGCGACTCAAATGCTGTTGATACAATAATTTGATACACAAAATTTAGCTATGAATATTTCAATAGATTTTGTAATTGCAGTACAATTTATCGTTAATTTTATTAAATACTGCCAGTTTTCAATGGCGTTAAAAAATCAAGCTGTCACACTGTCGAATAACTAGAGCTGACCAACATTTATTAAAATAGCAGACAGAAAACATGAAACATCTCCTTATTTATATTTTTTTCATTTCGATTAATGCTAGAGCACAGGACGTAGATATTTTACTAATAGGTGTTTCCCATGACTATAGCAAATATCCTATACAGGATTATTCCAATCTCCATAATAAAATAAGAAAATTCCAGCCTGATGCTTTTTTTGGGGAGTTTCTGAGTAAAGAGGACGAGCGGCTTGTGATGGACTATTGGTGCAAACAGGACAATATTAAGCGACTAAAAATGCTTAGGAGCAATCGAACATTGTCGGATGAGTTACTTTCTAAGTCGATTGACAGCTTAAAAAAAATAGCCCTGCTAAAACCTAAAGACTATTATATAAAAGCTGATTTAGCCCATGCTTATTATCTTAATCAGGATGTCGCAAACGGTCACTATCAATTCTGGCAAGTTTTCGACTATCTTAAGCAAAAACCTGATGCTAAACTTGAAAACTATGTCATAAAATTACTTAGCCCTCAGCTAGATACAACAGGGCGAAGTATGAAAAGGCTGAAAACTTCAGAATATGCGCTAATAGCGTTTCCAATGATGTTGGAAATGGGAGTCCACGACTTACTTTCTATGGATTGTCAGGACTATGATTTGAATTGGCAAGCATCTTGGGTGACATTCGACGCAAAATTCAGTATATTTAGGAATGATACCACAACTTCTTTTGTAAAACAACTGAAAGCAAATTTAGTTGCTATTAACAAAGGTTTTGAAAAGTACGAAAGTATTGAGAAGACTTCAAAAAATGTAACGGAATGGCTTAACACGGATGAGGCATCTGCAATTTCCGCCTCGGGAGATTTTTACTTGCCAGTTATGTATGATATGAAGGGCTTTCCTAAAGAAGAAATGCTTTCAAAAATACATTGGTGGATAATGAGAAATAAGGGAATGTGTGACAATGTTGTAAACAGGGCGAGAATGGCGGGGGCGAAAAAAGTAATAGTCATTGCGGGTGCCAATCATAGAAAATACATGCAGGACATTTTCAAGGCTATGCCCCATGTAAGAATAAGAAACATTAATGAAGTTGATTAGATAATATTTACATAAAGAAAGACGACTATAACGAGAGATAAATGAGGTACTAGATTATTATCGATAAAAAAAGCCTTCAAAATCAAATGACTTTGAAGGCTTTTATCTTTCTTGTGATCCCGCTGGGACTCGAACCCAGGACCCATACATTAAAAGTGTATTGCTCTACCAACTGAGCTACGGAATC
>NZ_JBWKOV010000005.1:240303-461913 GCF_059416265.1 Arcicella sp. GW821-FHT09D11
CCTTGTGATCCCGCTGGGACTCGAACCCAGGACCCATACATTAAAAGTGTATTGCTCTACCAACTGAGCTACGGAATCGGTAATTATAATTATTTTTTTGGGTAAAAAAAGCCATCGCTTTAGCAAAAGCGATGGCTTTTTCCTTTGTGATCCCGCTGGGACTCGAACCCAGGACCCATACATTAAAAGTGTATTGCTCTACCAACTGAGCTACGGAATCATTTGCTATTTTAAGAAACTGACTGAACATCTTTTGTTTTTGTCATATTGTTTCCCTTAATTGCGGTGCAAAACTACGATTATTAAGAATACAATGCAAGCATACTATCTAAAAAAAGTCATATTTTTTTTATGTTTTTCTTTAGCTTTTCTACAACTAGCTTATTCTCAAAGCAATGTAGTAACACTGAAAAAAGCAGACTCACTGTACAAAGCTGATAATTTTACTCAGTCTGAGCGAATTTATGAACAACTTTTGCCTTCTATCGAAAAACCTTCAACAGCATTATTTTTAAAATTGGCCTTTTTGAAAGAAAAAAAAGGAGATTTTTTAAAAACATTGTATTACCTAAACAAGGCTTATCAACAAGACCCCAACGAGAAGATTTTATCAAAACTTAACGAGATAGCCCAGCTTCATGAATTAAAAGGATATGAATTGAACGACTTTAATTTCCTCATCCTATTCTATAAACAGTATTCTGGTTTCTTGATTGGCACCATGCTCGTGCTAAGTATTTATATTTTCTTTGTGCTGTTCACCAAGCGATATAAAAACAATAATATTCCTTTAGGTCAAAAAATATTTTTACTGATTTACATCATCGGTATTGGTACATTATTAAATCTGCCTGATAAATATCACCAAGGTATTATTAATAGAGATGGGGTTTTATTGAGAGCAGAACCTTCGGCAGTAGCCCCTGTGGTGTCTGTCATAGATAGGGGTCATCGCTTGAATTTAATCGGTGGAAATGATATTTGGAAGCGTGTTTATTGGAACGATAAATTCCTTTATTTGAAAGAAAGTGACATTTGGCTAGTAGAATGAATGTTCGGTTAATTTCCAAAAAAGCTAATTCTGACCTAGAATTAGCCTTTTTAGTGTTATTTCTTCAAAGGTGAGTCTTTTTCTTTCGCCAACGTATTAAACACTAGGTTATCAGCTAATGATGGCAACCATTTATTGATAAATACTGTAAATTTCCCTTGCAAGGTTAATACCAAATCTCTTTTGCGATGTTTTACAGCATATAAAATGCTATCTGCTACTTCTTCCGAACTCATCATGTTTCCTTCATCACGCATAGATTCTCCTTTTGAATTTCCATCCGCTCCTAAGGAAGCCACTCTGATATTAGAAGCCGTAAAACCTGGGCAAGCTGTTAATACGTGTACGCCTGAATGTAAAAGCTCTGTACGAAGTCCTTCTAAAAAACCATTCAATGCAAATTTAGACGCTGAGTAACCAACCCTTACTGGCAAACCTCTATAACCTGCTATTGATGAAATGCCTACAATTGAGCCTTTCGTTGCTTTGATATAAGGCAAAGCATATTTAGTGATAAACACTGTTCCAAAAAAGTTAATATCCATTACTTTTCTGATAACCTCTGTATCACAGTCTTCAAACATGGCTCTCATAGATACGCCTGCATTGTTGATTAAAATATCAATTTTACCATAAGCAGCGATTGTTTTCTGAACAACATCCTGATTGTCGCTTTCAATACTTACATCAGAAACAATGGGTAAATTTTCGATTCCACTTGCTGTAAGCGCTTGGCTTGTTGCTAAAAGTGCCTCTTGTTTTCTACCTGTAATAACAATTTTTGCACCTTCACGACCAAAAGCAAATGCCATTGCTTGTCCGATACCCGATGATGCCCCTGTAATAATAACAACCTTACCTTTCATAATAAAATCTGTTGCGACGTTTCTTAAAATGGTATAAATGTCATTGATAAACATTTATAATACTTCTCCTTAATACTACAAAATTCAACTAAGTTTCTGAAAACTCCTTGCTGATTGTCAATAATAATTTCAATACTTCGTATTTTTGCAAAGTATGAAAAAGAAAAATAAAGAAAATATCATTTTTGAAAATGTATTAATTGAAAATTTTGCTTCTGAAGCAAAGTGTATCAGTCGAATTGAAGATAAAGTAATTTTTATTGAAGGGCCAGTAGCACCAGGAGATTATGCTGATTTAAGAGTATTAAAATCGAAGAAAAGTTTCATGGAGGCGGTGGCTTATAATATTCGTCCCAACTCTCAGTACCGTACCCAAACGATTTGTTCTCATTTTGGTACTTGTGGCGGTTGTAAATGGCAACACATTGATTATCAAACACAATTAGACTTCAAATACAAACAAGTAGTAGATGCCTTAGAAAGAATTGCGAAAGTAGAGTTACCTGAAATCAAGCCTATTTTCCCCTCTGCTGAAACATTCTATTATCGTAATAAACTTGAATATACCTTCTCTCAAAATCGTTGGTTAACCCAAGAACAAATTAATTCTGGAGAGTCTTTCTCAAGAAATGCTTTAGGCTTCCATATTCCTAAACGTTATGATAAAATCTTGGATATTGACCATTGCTATTTACAACCCGACCCTTCGAATGCCATCCGATTGGCTTTGAGGGATTTTACGGCTAAACATAATTTAGACTATTATGAGCAAGTTCGCCAAGAAAAAGGTGCTTTAAGAAACCTCATTATCAGGACTGCTAGTTCTGGCGATTTGATGGTAGTGGTTCAATTTGCATACTGCCAACCAGAGGATATTGACTTAGTAATGAATTTTCTTGCGGAGACTTTCCCTGAAATTACTTCTTTGAATTATGTTATCAATACCAAAGGCAATGATACTTTCTTTGATTTAGAGATTGTCAACTTCAAAGGTTTACCATACATCATCGAGGAAATGGAAGATTTGAAATTTAGAGTAGGCCCTAAATCTTTCTTTCAGACCAATTCAAAACAGGCATACGAATTATACAGGATAACACGTGAATACGCTGATATCACAGAAAATGATTTTGTATACGACCTTTATACGGGTACTGGAACAATTGCTAATTTCGTAGCGCGTCAGGCCAAAAAAGTAATAGGCTTAGAATATGTAGAAATGGCGGTAGAGGATGCTAGAGTAAATTCGCAGATTAATAATGTGACTAACACTGAATTTTATGCAGGTGATATGAGAAAATTATTGAGTAGTGAATTTGTAAACAAACACGGAAGACCAGACATTGTTATTACTGACCCACCACGTGCAGGAATGGACGAGCCTGTGGTTAGGACACTCCTAGAGGCTTCCCCTAAACGAATTGTTTATGTAAGTTGTAATCCAGCTACGCAGGCAAGAGATTTAGCCCTGTTAGATGAAAAGTATCAAGTAACGGCTGTACAACCTGTAGATATGTTTCCACAGACACATCACGTGGAGAATGTTGTTAGATTAGATTTGCGTTAACATAAAAAAAGCTACCAATTAAAATTGGTAGCTTTTTTTATGCATTAATATTTTTAAAAAGGAACATCTTGGTTCGGAGAAGTACTGCCGAAAGCTGAACCTGTATTTTGAGACGGCAAATTATTGATTTTGCTACCCAACATTTTACCACCACTTTCAAAAGCGGCCGCAGGATTATCTATCTGTTGGAAAGATTGAAGGCTATCACCTGCATAGCCCATATAATCACCAGCATCTAAATCGCAGTATTTTGTATATTTTCCTATAAATCTTAATTGAACAGTATCTAATGAACCCGCACGGTTTTTAGCGATTATCAACTCTCCTATTCCAGCTACCGAATTGCCTGATTCATCTTGGGTAATACCATAATAATCTGGACGATAGATAAACATTACCATATCGGCATCTTGCTCAATCGACCCTGATTCACGCAAATCTGATAGTTGAGGCTTTTTATCTCCCCCTCTGGTTTCAACGGCACGGCTCAATTGCGATAGTGCAATCACAGGTACATTCAATTCCTTGGCAAGCTGTTTCAATGAACGAGAAATATTCGCAATCTCTTGTTCACGGTTTCCTGTCCCTTTTCCACCAGAATCACCAGACATTAGTTGAAGGTAGTCAATCACAATCATCTGAATATCATGCTGAGCTTTCAAACGGCGAGCCTTAGCCCTTAATTCCAAAATAGACAATGCTGGCGTATCATCAATAAAAATCGGTGCATTGGTCAATTTGCCAATCTTTGCATGCAACTGTGCCCATTCGTGTGGAGCAAGATTTCCTTTTCTTAATTTATCTGATTCTAGTTCTGCTTCTGCTGAAATCAAACGATTGACCAACTGAACAGACGACATCTCTAATGAAAAAAAAGCTACTGCTTGCCCGTGGTCAACGGCAGCATTTCTACAAGCTGATAGAATCAAGGCTGTTTTACCCATACCTGGGCGGGCAGCAATAATAATTAATTCTGTTTTCTGAAAGCCAGAAGTAACCCTATCTAAGGCCGTAAAACCTGTTGGTACGCCCGTTAAGCCTTCTTTTTGATTTTTCTTTAATTCAAGTTCTAATAAGGCCGAACGCATAATCTGCCCCATATCAGAATAATTCTTCCTGATATTGGCCTCTGAAATCCTAAAAAGTTCTTGCTCAATTTTGTCCAACAACATGAATACGTCGGTTGTATCTTCATAAGCCATTTTCTGAATCTCAGATGATACCGTAATCAATTGTCTTTTTAGCGAGTGTTCTACTACAATTCTGGCATGAAACTCTATATTGGCTGCTGAATTTACCCTTTGTGTCAATTCAGCTAAATATTGTACTCCTCCTGCTATTTCTAATTCCCCCGTTGTAACTAATTGGTTTTTAACCGTTAATAAGTCAATAGGTTCTGAATTGGCAAATAATTGCGTAATAGCCCCATAAATTCTTTGATGGGCTTCTTTATAAAACGATTCGACTTTTAAAATATCAATTACATCTGTTAGGGCATCACGCTCTAACATCAAAGCTCCTAGAACAGCTTCTTCTAAATCTGTTGCTTGGGGCGGAATTTTACCCAATCCAGTATCCAACCATCTGTTTTGAGCAGAGATTCGTCCACCGGCATAATTACCGTTTTTTTTATAATTTCCGTTATTTTGATTTGTTTGTTCCATTCTCAGTATTCAAGCCTTTTCGTCTAGATTTTACAAATTTTAAAATATTTCAAAAAGGAGATTTTCTTTACGCAACACAATTTTACAAAGAAATTCTTAGAAAACCGAAAAATATAAAACCAGAGATTTCATAATTTATTGATAATCAAAGTTTAAAATCATTGAATGATATTTAATCTAAAATTATGCACCAATTGATGCTTTTTTTTATTAAGTTTAAGTAGAATATTATTCAAACTTTAACATATTTCAGATTTGACAGAAAAAATAATTACCTTAGAAGACCTTGAGTTGGTTGGTTTTCTTGGTGTTGAAAACAGCAATATCAAACAAGTTGCTGCGGCGTTTCCTCAAAGTAAAATTATTTCTCGTGGAAATGAAATTACCATCCGAGGCTCACTGCCAGAGATTGTAAGAATAAATGAAATATTGGATTCGCTCATCCAACACTACCAAAAATATGGGAAGATTTCTAAAGAGCAAGTTCAATCTTACCTTACGCTAGAGAAAAATCCCGCTACTGAACCCAATGTACATCTGAAAGAGGAAGACGATGTATTATTGTATGGCACCAAAGGAGTAGTTATTAAAGTAAAAACACCCAACCAACAAAAAATGGTTGAGGCTGCTTCAAAAAATGACATTGTTTTCGCCGTTGGCCCTGCTGGAACTGGAAAAACGTATACTGCTGTTGCGATTGCAGTAAAAGCATTAAAAAATAAAGAAGTAAAAAAAATAATTATTACTCGTCCTGCTGTGGAGGCTGGTGAGAATCTAGGTTTTTTGCCGGGTGACTTAAAAGAGAAAATAGATCCATATCTTCGTCCTATTTATGATGCTTTAGATGATATGATTCAGCCCGAAAAGCTGAAATATTTTATCGAAAACAGGGTCATTGAAATTGCTCCGTTAGCGTATATGCGTGGTAGAACGCTCAATAATGCTTTTATTTTATTGGATGAAGCACAAAATACTACGCCAATGCAAATGAAAATGTTCTTGACAAGGATGGGGATACAATCTAAAGTAATTATCACTGGTGATAAAACTCAAATTGACTTACCAACTAAAGTAAAATCGGGTCTGGCAGAAGCTAGTAGGATTCTAGACAACATCAAAGGCATTGCTTTTGTAGAATTAGATGGCAAAGATGTGGTTCGTCACCGCTTAGTTCGTGACATTATCATGGCTTACGAAAAATCAGAAGCACAGAAATAACCTTCCAATAAATTACACGACTCTCACTAAAACGGCTTTAATTTGTATTTTTTATAAAAAAATGCAGGTTAAAGCCATTTTTTATGTTCAGCTTTCAATAAACTATTACCCAAAATGAGAAAACTACTATACATATTAATCATTTTACTGCCTTCTACCCTATTGGCACAAGATAAATGTGGTGTTGCATTAGATAATAAAAAAATGCAAGAAAAATATAACGATTGGAATCAACGAAAATCTTTGTTTGAAAGTCAAATTCAAGTCATACAAAATCAACGTAAAAATAGCCTTGCCAGAATAGAAGATAAAATATATACCATTCCTGTAGTTGTACATATTGTTCATAATAATACAAATAATGTTATCGGAGGTGCAAACAACATTAATATTTCTGACGCCCAAATAATGTCACAGATTCAGATATTGAATGAAGATTACCGAAAAAAGCTTGGAACAAATGGTTATAACACTAATCCTGTAGGGACTGATATGGAAATAAATTTCAAATTAGCTGACAGAGACCCAAACGGAAATGCTACCACTGGTATTACTCGTACTTATTTCAGACAAAGTGGATTTAATTTTGTGGAGGAAAAAACAAAAATTGCGACTATTATTCAATGGGACAATACAAAGTACTTGAATATTTGGGTAACACGTGGGAATAATGGCATAATAGGCTATGCAAGTTTCCCTTATGATAGTAAATTGGAAGGCTTGGGAGCTAATTCGCAAAATATTAGTGAGCAAGAATTATTTGATGGCGTGATTATTGATTATAGAAACTTTGGGAATTGTTGTGGAACATTAAGCCAATCTTACAACTTGGGTAGAACCACCACGCATGAAGTAGGCCATTGGCTGGGTTTACTACATCCTAATGGCGATGAGTATTGTGGTACCGACTATTGTAATGATACACCCCAAATAGAAAGCTTGAATCTAAATACAACCTGTGATAAACTGACATCCAATTGTACTAGTACCAGTATTGCGAATATGATTGAAAACTATATGGACTATTCGCCTGACAGGTGTATGAATGTATTTACAGTTGACCAAAAGAATAGAACCAGAGCAGCGCTAAGTTTAAGTACGAAAAGAAAGCTGTTATTAGATAATGCAGAGCCCCTCACGGACTCAGAACGATTGCAAGTGATTGTGACGCCTAATCCTATTAATCCTGCGGTTAATGGTAGTATTAAATTGAAAGTGACCTTTAAAGATGAAAAGGATTTATTAATTCAACTGCATGATTTAAGAGGTATTTTAGTGGATGAGAAAGTCTTGACGCAACAAAGAAGTGGTTATTATTATTTTGATTCAGAATCGCTTGCTACGGGCTACTACATTGTTAATGTAAACGCCTCTGGAGAGATTGCATCAAAAAAGGTTTTAATTACACGGTAATTTATTGCAGAAAATAAGAACAAAGTTCTTCAACTATATGTTGTTAAATCAATAAGCTAGTGTTAAAACCTTTGTTGACTAACTACATAAATTAAAAATCATGGATAAAATACAAAAAATCAAGCAAGCCTATATTGAGTATTTTCTTGAAAATGGAAATCAACCTCCTACTGTATTTGCTTTTACCAAAAAGCTCAAAATGAAAGAGAGTGATTTTTATGAATATTATAATTCATTCGAGCTATTGGAAAGTGACATTTGGTTAGGTTTTTTTAATGAAACAAAGGCTAAAATTGAAGCTGAAGAAATCTACGCAACGTATAGTGTACGTGAAAAGCTTTTAGCATTTTACTATACGTGGATTGAAGTACTAAAACAACACAGAAGTTATACTACTGAGACGTGGCGACAGATTGATAAACGTAGACTAAAAACACCTGCTTTTATGGTTGACTTAAAAGTAGCATTTAAAGATTTTGCCCGTGATTTAATCTTTGAAGGAAAAGAAAGTAATGAGGTTCAACCAAGAAAATTTATTGATGAAAGATACCCTGATGCCTTCTGGTTACAGTTCTTGATGGTACTTAATTTTTGGGTAAAAGATAAGACAAAAGATTTTCAACAAACAGATGCGATGATTGAAAAGTCGGTCAATACATCATTTGATTTGATGGCTTCATCGGCGCTAGACTCTGTCATCGACTTTGCAAAATTCATGTTTCAAAATAGATAATAGAAAAAATATATTCTCAATGTTTAATTTAGAATTATAACCATAACATATTTGATAGCCAACAACTTAATATTTTAACATATTGATTAATTGGCTAATAAAACATGGATATAGATTTTCTCTATGATAATGAAAGAACAAAATTCAATACCAACTTCTAAAGTTGCACGTGCTACAAAATTTGTAAAAACAGGCGTAAAAATTGGTGGTAATTATTTAAAACACAATGTCAAAAAAATAATTGACCCCACTATAAGTCGTGATGAATTACACCAAGATAATGCTACAGACATCTACGCTTCTTTGAGTGAGATGAAAGGTTCTGCCCTCAAAGTTACGCAAATGTTAAGCATGGACAAAGGAATGTTGCCAAGAGCTTACAGAGAAAAATTTGCGATGTCTCAGTACTCTGCGCCGCCCCTTTCTGGTCCTTTAGTAATGAAAACTTTTAGGAAATATTTTGGCAAATCACCCCTTGAGCTTTATGATACTTTCGAGATAAATGCTAGTAATGCAGCCTCTATCGGGCAAGTACACAAGGCTACAAAAAATGGCAAATCGTTAGCAGTTAAAATACAATATCCGGGTGTTTCAGAAAGTATTGGTAGTGACTTGAAAATGATTCGTCCGATTGCCATTGCCATGTTTGGTTTGAATGAAAATGATGTTGATAGGTATATGGGGGAAGTAGCCGAAAAGCTCATTGAAGAAACCGATTACTTATTAGAATTAAAACGCTCGGTGGAAATCTCAGAAGCCTGTGCGCATTTAAATGGTTTATTTTTCCCGAAATATTACGCTGATTTATCATGTGAAAAAATCTTGACAATGGACTGGCTAGATGGTCTTCATTTAAACGAGTTTTTGAAAACGAATCCATCTCAAGAAATTAGGAACCAGATAGGGCAAGCGCTGTGGGATTTCTATGATTTTCAGATACATACGCTCAGACAAGTACATGCTGACCCTCACCCAGGGAATTTCTTGATGAGAAAAGACGGAACAATGGGCGTGATTGATTTTGGCTGTATAAAAGTAATTAATGATGAGTTCTATGATAATTACTTTGCTCTGCTCAATTTTGATAACTTAGAAGATAATGAGAAAACGGAGGAGATTTTCAAAACGTTGGACTTTATCACAAAGGTCGATTCAGCGAAAGAAGCTGTATTCTTTAGGGATTTGTTTAAAGAAATGATTTTCTTACTAGGCAAACCTTTTGCAGTAGAAGAATTTGATTTTGCCGACGACGATTATTTTGAAAGCATTTATTTATATGCGGAGAAACTACAAAACCTTGATGAGCTAAAAAACTCTAAGGTGGCACGTGGTTCACAGCACGGACTATACATCAATCGTACTTATTTTGGCTTGTATTCAATCTTGAACGAACTGAAAGCAAAAGTGACTACAACGCGCCCAGAATGGCTCAGATCGCAAGCATTGAGCCTTTGCTAATTTTTTTAGGCGTTAACATCCTCGATTAAAGAACTGTTAACGCCTAAAAAAAATCTTTCCTTTAGAAAGGTAAATCCTGATCATCTTCGCTGAACGAAGGCAAGTCTGCAGCAGGAGCAGCAGGCTTAGAAGGAGCTGAAGGTCTTGATGAAGCCGCAGGAGACGACGAACCCGCTGATGGGCTTGGAGCATCACTCGCTAAATCAATTCTATAAGCTCTTAAATCGGTATACCATCTTTCATTATACTCGCGTGATTCTACGCTAAACGTCACTTTCAGCTTATCGCCCAAAGAGAACGTTTTTAAATCCGCAGATTTGTCACCCCATGCAGTAAAACAAGCTTTTTTAGGATATTGCTCTTCCGTTTCAAGGACAAAATCTTGTTTAACCCAAGCACCATTTTTTCCTTGACCACTCACTTCTGGGAGCACTTTTATCAAACTACCTTCAAATTCTAATGCCATTGTGATATTTTTTTTATTTTTTCCTTAATTGTATCCTTGATTCTCAACGGTTTAATTAAACCAACTTCAAACATGGTTGCCTCGCCTCTGAAAATCTTTGCAATTAAGTAAATTTTCTTTAATTTCGCACCATCAAAAAAGGCAATGTGGTGGAATTGGTAGACACGCTACTTTGAGGTGGTAGTGGGAGTTATCCTGTAGGAGTTCGAGTCTCCTCATTGTCACATAAAAAAACATCTTTGGAAAATTCCAAAGATGTTTTTGTTTTTCTGTCTATTATTGTTTTTTCACTGGGGGTGCAGGCGGTGCCACTGGGGGTGCCGGTGGCGATGGTGGTTCTGGTGCATCAGGCGTCGAAACGTTTATTGAACCGTTCATTTTAGTTCTTATCGAAGCTGGCAAATACTTTTGAATTTCTTTGGCATGCAATTCGATTTCCTTTCCTAATGCTTCTATGGGTTTTGCTTGAAATTCAATTAGTTTACTTAAACTATCCATCGGAGCACTATGAATATTCATCTTCTCTCCTATCTTTTCCATTTCAGCGCCATACTTATCCATTTGATCTCCCAATACTTTCATTTGCTTTTCAATTTGGTCCATCTCAGCTTCAACATTTTTCTTAGCTTGTGAACCATCTTTTAGATTAATCATCTGAGTAGCAAGCTTACCTTGCTTTTCGCCTAGTTTTCCTAGCTGAGTCCCTAGTCCTGAAACCTTTGCTGAAAATTCATTCATTGGCTTGCTCTGATCATTGATTTTTTGACTATAGACTGAAATTTCTTTTGAAAGTGCCTCTATCTTTTGAGAGTGAGGTTCCATTTGCTTTTCCAATTTATTAATCACTTGTAATTCTTGGGCTACTTTAATACTATCTGGACCTGATAGAATAATCTTTTCACCATTGAAATATAAATTTCCATCAGAAATATTGAAATTATTATTGAAGTCATGTCTAACAATCTTAGGGGCTTTTTTAGGAGGTTTAGGTACCTTAGGGCTTTTCGGAGCTTTCGGAGGCTCAGGAATCGTTTGTGCTTCAGCATTGTTTGGCAAATTAACAAAAACTAGTGTTGTAAGCACAAATAATGACATGACGATAATCCCTGCATAATTGACTGATTTCACTTTCTTTACTCCTAAAATTCTTTGTACTCTACCTAGTAGAGTTTGTTTTTTTCCTGCAAATCCCATGGCTAATGTAAGGTTTGTTTGTTGTTGAAAAATTTCGACTTTTGTAAGTGCTTTTACTAAATGAATGTTGTTACCGCATAATTCAATGGCTAAATCATCACAGCAGTTTTCTCGTTCTTCACGAATTTTTGCTGAAATCCACCAAGTAGCTGGGTGAAAAAAGAAAAGTATCTCTACGATTGATTGCACGATATTAATCAAATAATCATGTCGTTTGATATGTGCTAGTTCATGGGCTAAGATGGCTTCAATCTCTTTGTTGGATAAGCCCGTCAGTAAACCAATGGGTAATAATATGACAGGTTGTAAAAAACCAATTGTCATCGGCGTAGTAGCTAGGGATGATTCCAATAAATTAATGCCTTTGCCAATATTTACTTTTCTCAATAATTCGTTGAAGATATCCAACGTGTCGCCATGTACAGACTTTGTGTGTTTCCAACGCAGTTGTTCCGTATAAATATACCCTCCCATTAATCGAACCGACAAAAATACAGTACCTATTAACCAAGCTGATACCAATAAATTCAGGTTGTTTGAAAGCAATAGTTGGAAATCATTCCAAAGATTAGTGCTTGAAGAAAGCGTAGAGGCATCTGATAAGTTAGTTTTCGTAAGCTTGTCAAAAGTAAAATTACTTTTAGTGCTTAAGGAAACGGAGTTTTCTTCAAAAACCATTAAAAATGTAACAACAGTTGCTAATAATTGACCAAACAAACCCGAAAAACCCAACCAGTACCTTTTAGTAGCCGATTTCTTGGATAAAAAGAAAGCACCCTTTAAGACAATAGCAACTATGATTAATTGCCAAACTGAGTGAAGTAAAGTCCAGCCTATGGCTGTCATTACATTTTCTGGAAAAAAATTCAACATTAATTTCATTGATTTAGAAAGGGGTTAAATTTTGATATTTTAAAAAGGTTTAGGAGTTGTCTTCAATTTGTGCAATCAATTTTTTAATTTCATCTAACTCTTCTTTAGAAGCTTGATGATTTCCCAATGTTTGCATGACTAGTTTCATCGCCGAACCTCTAAAAGCAGTATCCACAAATTTGTCTACTAAAAATTGCTGTGTGGCTTCTTCACTAATGGCTGCTTCGTATAAATGATAACGGCCTTCTTCTATACGTGATACTATCTTTTTTTCAAACATAATTTGAAGAAGTTTCAACGTAGTAGTATAGCCGATATCTCTCACTTTCGACAATTCATCATTTACTTGTCTTACACTAGCTTTACCCAGAGACCAAAGTACTTGAAGAATTTGTAGTTCAGATTCTGTAGGTTTGATAGGTTCCATTTGCATTCAATATTTGTTACGAATTATTTCGTAACAAATATACTACGAAACAATTCGTATAAACAAATTTATCTACGAATATTTTCGTAAATAAATTTATAAGGTTATTATTTCACCTCAAACGGTCAATATTGTGGGTGAAAATTATTCAGATTTATCAAATAAAGATGGGACGCTCAGTGGCTTAGGGCGTGGCGGCGTTTCATATAACAAGGCTTTATCGACTTGATTAATCACAAAAGCTAAATCTTCAGGATTGTTGAGGTAGTCCAGATTATTTACATCTAAAATCAACAATTTCCCATAAGTATAGTTTTCGGTGAAGGCATCATAATGGTTATTCAAATCTTGTAGGTATTCTACCGAAATATTTGCTTCAAAATCTCTTCCTCTTTTTTTGATTTGAGCAACCAACTTGGGCATATCAGCTTTCAAATAAATCGTGAGGTCGGGTGCTTTTACCGAAGTCATCATTAAGTCAAAAATGCCTTTATAAGTTAGGTAGTCATTTTCAGACATAATTCCGCCTTGATAAAGATTCTGAGCAAAAATGTAAGCATCTTCATAAATCGTTCTGTCCTGAATGATTCGTTTATTAGACTGCTGGATTTGTAGTACTTGTTCGTACCTGCTTTTCAAAAAATACAATTGCAAATGAAAGGCCCATCGAGACATATCTTCATAAAAATCAGCTAAGTATGGATTTCCCTCTACAGCTTCAAATAATACTTCCCATCCAAAATGATCTGCTAATTTTTTAGCTAGCGATGTTTTCCCAGCTCCGATGTTTCCAGTTACGGCAATGTGCATTGTATATTTTATTAAAATTGATGAATTAAAAAGTGGAAATGTTCTGTAAACAACCCATTTAGGGTTAACTCTTTCTTTTAAAACAAACGGCTGACAGTTTAATTAACTGCCAACATACAAATTTCGGTCTTTTTAGGTTTAAAATCAAAATACGTTTATTGCTTATGAACGATAATAAAACAAAAAGACCTTCCTTACGAAGGTCTAGCTAATGCTAATATTTATACTTTTTCAAAAATTTCATTTTGCTACTGACTTCTTTAATCCATTCACGAGCCATCAATTCATGCCCAAAAACGGTTGGATGAACACCATCCCAAATCCAGTACTCGCCTTCAGCCTTTTTAAAAGCTTTGTCGAACATCGCTGGATAATCAATCAATACAGCATCATATTCTTTAGCGAGTTTTTTCACAACCTCCGCTCTTTCCTTAGTTTCTTTCTGCCAAGCCTCATAATTATCTTTCTTCGCTCTGATGGGATAGACAAAAGGAATACCCAATACAAAAATTATAGTTGGATTATTCGCTTTACATTGGTCTAGCAAATCTCTGTAACCTATCTCAAATTGTGCTACATCAGGTGATTCATTAGGCTTGGCAAAAACAGCATTTACATCATTAATACCAATCAGAAGACTCAATACATCTGGTTTTAAATCAAGCGTATCTTGTTTCCATCTTTTCTGCAAGTCTGGGATTCTGTTTCCACTAATTCCTCTATTATAAAAAGCAAAGCCTGCTTCAGGAAAATCTGCTCCTATCCTACTTGCTACACCATAGGCATAACCATGCCCCATGATATGATTGGGGTCTGTATTTCTTCCCCTATTGCCGTCAGTAATTGAATCTCCTTGAAAAAGAAAGGTAAGTTTTGCGGGTATTTCTATTTTCTCAGCCTTTATATCCAAAGGTTTTATGATAGATACCAAGCCAGTAACAAAACTCGATTGAAGAAATATGCGTCTTGTAAATAAGTTTTTCATGTTAAACAGCGATTTGTTAGCTAAAAATCTTTTCTCGTTATCAAAAGACTCTTAGCCAACAAAATACTACTTATTTTTAGTTTTTCTTCAATTGAGTTGTCGACTATTTGATGGCCCACTGAATTGAATATTTAGTATAGGGCACTAATGAAGGTTTTCTAACCATACAGCTAAAAAGTAAATTCCTGTTTTTCCAGATAAGCATCATGAAAAAGAACTTATAAATAATATTATCAGATTTCTTTTCAAACAATTTGTTTAGCCTACTTGTAAACTTCAATTGCTCGGCTGGTATTTTATTATATTTCAAGAATTGGCTCATGTGGTTGAATGCATCTTTACGGTGCTTGATAAAACTTTGATTGCCATTCGTTGAAAAGTCAATGGAAGCATTTTTACCATGCACTCTTTGAAAGACCAATACTTCATTCAGATAACTTACTCCGCCATTACAAGCTGCGACGACGGTCATCCACCAATCATAGAAAAAGCCTTCGGCACTAGGAAAAGGAATTACCTCTTTTAAAAAGCTTTTCTTCACCAACATTGCATGACCACTAACGGTGTTATAGAAAAACAACTTACGTGGGTCATTACCAGAAAATCTTAGGTAGTTAGGCGTCGGTTGCGGATTTACAGGAACTTCTCCATTAAATCTAATTGAATCACAATGAATAATAGGCGTATCTTCTGTCCACGCCTCCATTAGTCTTTGGATTTTATTTAATGCCCAAATATCATCTTGGTCAGCAATCGCAATAATATCACCATTAGCAGCCATTAATGCTTGCTGAAAGTTGACATTAAAACCTAAATTCTTTTCATTGCGCTGAATCGATAAAATAGGATATTTTACCTTTAGTTCTTGTAACTTATCCCACGTTCCATCCGTTGATGCATCATCAAAAATAAGAATCTCTGTTAGTGGATATGTTTGTTTAATAATACAATCTAATTGTTCTTCAATAAAATTGACCCCATTATAAGTACACATTACAACACTAATACTTACAGGATTCTGAGTAGTCTCTAATGACATGATTTTAAAATAAGGATTTAAAAATAAATTTAGTATGGCTAATAATGATTAATTCTTTCGATAATCTATACAAATGTTATTCATTTGAATGAAATTTTAATCATCTTAAATGGTGTTTTATATAGACGAATAATAACCCTCATCAAAAGCCTATATTTTTATTTGATGTTATCAAATGGTAATAATGTAATAAGAAAAAAACACCACTAAAATGTTAATCATTGAATGTTTTGCTGATAGTAAGGATTAATAAGCACACCCAATAAAATAATTTAATATAACTTAGGATTCACTTTTAGATGACATAAAAATATGTTTAAACCTCTAAGAGATTTAAACATTGAAACTTTAAAGTAAAATGGTATAAGATTTTTCTAAAATTCCGCTTTTTGAGGGAATTGAGGTGAGATTTTATTATAATTTGATATTCTAGGCTTCTTTTAGAGCCTACTTTCCAAGTAATTCTCTTAGTTTAATACAAGAAAATAAGCAGTTAGGAAAAGATATTTCTTATTTGAGTACAACACAAATTAAAAATCAAATATCACAGTAAACTACAACAAATATTGAGCCAATTATTTATGCGAAAACTAATTTTATTAATTATCCTTTTTACGTTTGCTCAACAAACGCTTTTTTCTCAATCCATTACCGCTGGCAATCCTGTTTTTAAAGGTTGGTATGCTGACCCCGAGGGAATAATATTTGATAAAACCTATTGGATTTATCCGACTTACTCAGCCCCTTATAGTAAACAAGTATTCTTTGATGCCTTTTCTTCCAAAGATTTAGTGACTTGGACGAAGCATTCAAAGATATTGGATACTGCTAATGTGAAATGGGCTAAAAGAGCCGTTTGGGCTCCTTCAATTATTAAAAAAGGAGGAAAATACTATTTATTTTTTGGAGCAAATGATATCCAGAACGACCAAGAGTATGGTGGTATTGGGGTTGCCGTGGCTGACAAACCTTCGGGGCCTTTTAAGGATTATCTTAAAAAACCTTTAATCGACAAATTTTATAATGGCGCTCAGCCTATCGACCAGTTCGTTTTTAAAGATAATGACGAATATTATTTAATTTATGGTGGCTGGAAACATTGTAATATTGCTCATTTGAAAAAAGACTTTACGGGATTTATTCCTTATGCTGATGGAAGTATTTTCAAGGAAATTACTCCTGAAAACTACGTTGAAGGACCTTTTATGTTTAAAAAGAATGGTAAGTATTACTTTATGTGGTCTGAAGGTGGCTGGACTGGCCCTGACTATTGTGTAGCTTATGCCATTGCCGATTCGCCATTTGGACCTTTTAAACGTATTGGTAAAATTTTACAGCAAGACCCTAAAATTGCTAGGGGTGCGGGGCATCACTCAGTGATTAAAAATCCTAAGACAGACGATTGGTACATTGTGTACCATAGAAGACCGTTGACAGAGACTGATGGAAATGCCCGTGTTACTTGTATCGATAAAATGTTTTTTGATGAAAACGGACTTATCAAACCTGTAATTATTACAAATGAAGGTGTTGAGAAGAATACAATTAAGTAAAAAGATAAATTGATTATTGAAATCAAAAAGAGTGGTCAGAAATTAGTTTTTTTGACCACTCTTTTTTGTTTTATGGATATAGATGATAGTTCCGTTGGGAACACTACCTCGGTAGAATGGTAAAAACATCCTCAGTACCTTCCCTTAAAATTCAACCCGATAACTTAGATTTGGAATAAAAAGTCCTTCTCTGTATTCATCTACCATCTTAGTGATATAATTGTATTGAAAACCCATAAACTCTTTATACATCGTAGCATTGATGATTTTTAAAGCAATTTCTCTACTAGTTTTCTTCTTGTTAATCTTGAAGCTTGCCGTAAGGTGTGACGTAAAAGCTGAAGGCAATTGCTTCGAAAAAGCCAGCGTTTCATCAAATTTTACTTCTTGAGCTTTTTGTGAAGCTTTTTCATCTAATGGTGAATAATGGTCACCTCCTTGATAACTCAATCGGATATTAATCCCAAATACATTTTGCTGATTTTTGCCCATTTGCCATTCTTTTCCTGTTAAAAAATTAAAGGCATAGTTTCTATTATATCTCGTATTCCGCCACACTCCGTCTCCTCCTCTATACGTTGAGCTAAAAACAGACGCTGTAACCATATAGTAAAATCCACTTGACAGATATTTTTCAAAAGTGATGTCTATCCCATAGTTCCGTCCTTCCCCTGTATTTTGTAAGGCGTCTTTAAAGAACCAATCGTTGGTTAAGTTAATGGTTGAAAACGAACTATCTTTTATCACAGGTACATTAAACAGTTTTTGATAATATCCTTCAATTTTTAAATGATGAAACTCAGATAAATTCAGGTCATAACCCAATACAAAATGGTGTACTTTTGTAAAGTCAAGGTTTTTATTGAGATTCTCTTGTCCATTTTTTACAAAGTAATAGTTCAAGCGTTCTAAACGGCTATGCAAACCATACCCAATACTGAAAGTCTGAGTTTCAGCAAAGCGATATTTGATACGTAAGCGTGGTTCAATAGTATAATGATTATTCAATGTAAATAACTGACCATTCGCTCCTACATTCATCGTTACTTTCTCCGAAAAATTAATCGTTGAATTGGTATAAGCCGAAAGCAAAAAGCTTTTGACTTTTTCTTCTACCACTTTTTCCAAAGGTTTACCAAGCGTTGGGGCATTTTGTAGGGAAATATCATAATGCATACTCGTCGCCACTATTCCTGTTTTGTTGGTATGTTTCGAACTAAACTTCGTGTTCAAATATGAATTAAAAACAAGACTGATATTTTGATTATTAATCCTATTTTTAGGCAAAATCTGTGATATATCATTGATTCTATCAGTTGTTAAATCAATACCATTGATAGTAGAAGCAAAAGTTGTTTTTAAATACTGCGTATCGTTTAAGAATATTTTATGACTGATACCACTCACCGCCATAAACTGTTTAACAGACTGATTTTCTTTATCGGTATCGTATTTCC
Organism: Arcicella sp. GW821-FHT09D11; assembly: GCF_059416265.1. Taxonomy (NCBI): domain Bacteria; kingdom Pseudomonadati; phylum Bacteroidota; class Cytophagia; order Cytophagales; family Flectobacillaceae; genus Arcicella; species Arcicella sp. GW821-FHT09D11. Next base: position 259,078 of record NZ_JBWKOV010000005.1, read on the forward strand.
ATTCCGCCTTATCCTCTTTTATCTTAGCGCTAGAATTATCTAGCAAACCAATGCCCCAGAATGAAAATGTACCCGCCTTTTTAGTAGGAAAATTAAGCTTGAAGGAAAAGTCTTGGTACTTCACTCCCCCTGCATTATCTGGCAAAAGTGGCTCTAATAATGCCATGGTTGAATAGCGATAATTAAAAAGATAAGATGATTTACCCCCCGACTTAAATGGTCCTTCTGACGAAACATCAATCCCTGTAAGTCCCACTTGAAAAGTATGCTCGGCTTTGTTGTTATTACCTTTCCGCATAAAAATATCGAATACTCCCGAAAGTGCATTACTATATTCAGCAGGGAACGCTCCAGAAAAGAAATCTGAATTGGCTAATAGTTGGCTACTAAGAGCTGTTAATCCTCCTCCTCCAAAACTACTCAAATCTGCAAAGTGATTAGGATTTGGAATTTCTACACCTTCTAACTTCCATTGTAAAGCTTGAGGGTTATTGCCTCGTACCACGATTGCATTATTTCCTACATTGCTAGTCACTCCTGCAAAGGATGAAACCAGTCTGGCTGGGTCATCAAACCCACCAGCATACCGTTTAGCTTCTTCTACACTAAGCATTCTTGCACTGAGTGTAGCGGTATTATTGAGCGGTTGTTCTTTATTCACATGGGGTTTTACCGTAACTTCAGCCAGCGTAGTGGTACTTTCTTTCATGGAGACAGTCAGAAAAACTTCTTTTGATGACGACAATACAATCTCTTTCATCAAAATAGGCTCATAGCCAACCATGCTTACTTGAATATTATATCTGCCTACACTTATATTCTTGATGGTAAAGTTTCCCGAGGCATCTGTTTGCGTGCCAAATTTGGTATTGAGGATTAAAACATTGGCAGAAGGAAGGGCGGCATTAGAAGCATTGTCGATTACTACACCCCTCAAAGTCTGAGTTGGCTGTTGTGCTTTTGACGGGAATAACAATATTCCAAGAAGCAGTAATAGTAGGTTAATTTTTAGCATAATTGTATGAGTAAATCGGTTTAATGTGAAAGCACAAAGGTCTTTCATAACCTATTTTCATACAATACTGATTTTTCAGTACTCAACTCATTATATCAAGCCAAGCTTAGAAGCAAAAACAATCGCTTCCAATGAATTATTAGCGCCTAGTTTTTCTAAAACCCGTTGTCGGTGGGTATTCACAGTATGCACACTGATAGCTAATTTATCTGAAATCTCTTTACTTAAAAAACCATCTTTGACCAAATGAAGAATCTGAATTTCTCGTTGCGATAAAGCCACACTTGGTTCTTCAACTCTTTTAAGCTCATCATCTAGAAAAGGAATTATTTTCCCCGTTCTAAAATTCAACAATTGGCTTTTTAAGCCCTCATTTATTTCCTGATTAGGGGACACGTCTATGATACTCAGCGACAACCACATATTGCCATAAGTATCTAATTCCAATATCTGATGCTGTTCTACTACCCTAATGTATTTATCCTCCGCATTTAATATCCTGTACTCATTAATCAACTTATAATCGGTTTTTTGTTCTCTTGAAAAGGCAAAAAATAGCTTCAAGAGTGATATTCCGTTTCTGGTAAGCTCCATTAAATCTTTAGGATGAATTTTGGTATCTAGGAAAATATGGTCTTTTACTTCAATCTGTGCTAAATCATAGCCCAGCAGACTACTAAAATTAGGGGAATAAAATACGTGTTCTTTTCTAAAAGAATCAAAAACACTTACACCACTATTCCCCAAACGAGCCAAAGTATGCAAAAGAGGCTTATGTTTTTCGAGAATAGCATAATCTAATTCCTCTTCAACAAATTGCTGTTGGTTTAGTAATGTTATGTAGGTAGTGGTAATGTGTTGTTGTTCTTCAGTCATAGAGGGTCATTTATTATGCAAATGTATCTTTCAATCAGCTTATTTCATTCATCAAACTATTAATTTATTGGTATTATATCAAAGTAGATGGCACATATTTTTAGCATAAACTAATAATAGTCATGATTTAAAAAATTAATCGTCATAGTCTAAAAAATAGTTTCCTCCGAATTTCGTGCTTTATAAAAGCTACTTCATAATATGAATCAAAAAAGAATTCAACATACTAGTTTACTTGATAAAGTAATAACAGCCCAAGAGGCTGCCCAGTTTTTTAAAAATGGCATGACTGTTGGCTCAAGCGGTTTTACCCGTGCGGGCGATAGCAAGGCAGTCTTAAAAGCATTGGCAGCAAGAAAACATGCAGATGAGTTAAAAATAACTTTGATTACGGGTGCTTCATTAGGGCATGATATAGATGGCCAATTGGCAGAAAACAATGTCCTTGCTAAAAGAATCCCGTTTCAGACTGATACCATCCTTAGAAAATATATTAATAGTGGCGAGGTTTTATTTGTAGACCAACACCTAGGAGAAACTGCCGAATTGATTAATAATAAACACTTGCCTGAAATCGACATAGCCGTAATTGAGGTTGCTATGATAAAAGCCGATGGTAGTGTTATTCCTACAACATCTATTGGCAACTCTGCCACTTTTATAGAAAAAGCAAAAGTAATTATCCTTGAAATAAACCTATCGATTCCGACAAGCATAGAAGGAATTCACGATGTGTTTTATCCTGGGGAATATCCTAATCGTAAAATTATCCCAATTACTCAAGCCAATACATTAATCGGGCAAAATAGCATTCCTTTAGATGTGTCGAAAGTTATTGGTATTGTTTTTACTAATATCGCTGATAGCCCTGCTTCTATAGCAGAACCTGACGAAAAGACTATCGCCATTGCTGGTTATTTATTAAACTTTTTAAGAAACGAAATAAAGGCTGGTAGACTCACTAATTCACTTTTACCTTTACAAGCAGGCATAGGTAAAGTAGCGAATGCCATCTTTGAAGGTTTTGTTGATAGTGAATTTCACGACCTTACAATGTATTCAGAGGTATTGCAGGATAGTACTTTCGATTTGATAGATGCTGGTAAGCTAACGTTTGCTTCGGCATCGTCAATCACTGTCTCTTCAGCATGTTATGAAAAGATATTCATGAATTTTGATAAGTACAAAGATAAGATACTGTTGCGTCCGCAGAATATCAGTAATGCTGCCGAGGTAATCCGTAGACTAGGCATTATTGCCATTAACACAGCCATAGAATGTGATATTTATGGAAACGTAAATTCAACACACGTGTATGGCACAAAAATGATGAATGGAATAGGTGGCTCAGGTGACTTTGCCAGAAATGCTTACTTGTGCATTTTTGTCACGCAAGCGGCCTCTAAAGAAAATAATATATCACACATCGTTCCGATGGTTTCACACGTAGACCATACCGAACATGACGTAGATATTATTGTAACCGATTATGGGTTAGCGGATTTAAGAGGATTAGCACCTCGCGAAAGAGCGATTAAAATTATTAACAACTGTTCTCATCCAGACTACAGACCTTTGCTATTAGACTATTATCAAAGAGCTTGTCAGGAAGGCGGACATACTCCTCACCTACTCAACGAAGCACTTGAATGGCAGGCTAGATTAATAGAAACAGGGAGCATGAAAGTGGATGAATATGCATTGAGTTAGATTAATTAAGAGTCAATGATTTCAACACTCCCTAAATTTGTATCGAAAAATCATTGACTCTGTTTTTTTGGAAATCGAATAACCATCTTACAATATATTGATTTTCAATGTATTAACAAAATGAATGATTATTCATTTTGTTAATACTAACCTTATAATTACTTATTTTGTCACTAACTAACACAGAATAGAGATAAATTTATTTGCATTGATAAGGAAGAATCATGATAATTAAACGAACTCCTGAAAATAGCATTTCATCAATAAAATCATCAGATATTTACCACTCAAAAGATAAATATATATTCTCTTACTATTATGTGTGACAGCATCAAAGTTTTCCGTACTTTGGTGCTGTTTCTATTTAATTAATAAAATACATACTTAAAACCCAAAACTATGAGTGCTTTACTTTTTTTAGTTGCTTTTGCTTTCATTGTGGTTTTCCTTTCTATTGTTATTGTCAACCAAGGTACGGTTGCTGTAATAACAGTTTTTGGTAAATACCATAGAGTAATGACGCCCGGCTTAAACTTTAAAATTCCGTTTATCGAATTTATTTTTAAGAGAATCTCGATTCAAAACCGTTCAATGGAACTAGAATTTCAGGCAATCACTTCCGATCAGGCAAATGTGAATTTCAAAGCCATGCTAGTGTATGCCGTATTGAATCAGGAAGAACAAACTATCAAAAATGTAGCGTTTAAATACATGGATGAGCGCTCGTTTATGCAAGCTCTTATTCGTACTGTAGAAGGTACTATCCGTGCTTTTGTAGCTACTAAAAAACAAGCAGAGGTATTGTTATTACGTGGCGAGATTGTATTGAACGTTAAGAATGAATTAGACGAAACCTTAGAACAATGGGGATATCATTTGATAGATCTACAATTGAATGATATTGCTTTTGACGAAGCCATTATGCGTTCGATGGCACAGGTAGTAGCATCGAATAACCTAAAGGCTGCTGCTGAAAACGAAGGTCAGGCATTATTAATTACTAAAACAAAAGCTGCTGAGGCAGAAGGTAATGCCATTAGAATATCGGCAGAGGCAGAGAAAATTGCTGCGCAGTTACGTGGACAAGGTGTGGCGCTCTTCCGTGAAGAAGTAGCTAGAGGTATGGCTGAATCAGCTAAAGTAATGAATGAGGCTAATCTGGATGCTTCGTTGATACTTTTCTCAATGTGGACAGAGGCGGTTAAGCATTTTGCGGAACAAGGTCAGGGTAATGTTATCTTCTTGGATGGTTCTACAGAAGGAATGGACAAAACAATGAAACAAATCATGGGTATTCAGCAATTAAAAGAAGGTGGCGATTATGTTGCTCCTAAATTGCCTAATGCGAAGAAATAACCAAGCAACATTATATTTTTAATGAAAAGCGACACTAAAATTGTCGCTTTTTTGTTTATTTTGTATAAGTAAAAACCCAATTTGATGCAATTCTCTCATTTACACTGTCATACGCAATACTCTCTCTTAGATGGAGCTTCTAAAATTTCTGGGCTTTTTGCCAAAGCAAAAGCTGATAATATGCCTGCTGTTGCCATAACTGACCATGGTAATATGTTTGGTGCCTTTCAGTTTGTGGCAGAGGCAGGTAGACACGAAGGGGTAAAACCCATTGTGGGCTGTGAGTTTTATGTAGTTGAAGACCGTTTCAAAAAACAATTTTCTAAAGAACAAAAAGACAAACGCTATCATCAATTGATGTTAGCCAAAAATGCTGAGGGCTATGCCAACTTGGTAAAGTTGTGTTCTTTAGGTTTTATTGAAGGGCTTTATGGTAAATATCCGCGTATTGATAAATCTCTTATCCTGCAATATCACAAAGGCTTAATTGCTACCACTTGTTGTATCGGAGCATCGGTGCCTCAGGCAATTTTAAGAGGCAGCGAGGAGGACGCTGAAAAAGAGTTTAAATGGTGGTTGGATATTTTTGGAGAAGACTATTATGTAGAAGTACAAAATCACCAAATACCTGACCAATTAAAATGTAATGAGGTATTACTGAAATTTGCAAAGAAATATAATGTTAAGGTAATAGCGTCAAACGATTCTCATTACTTAGACCAAAAAGATGCCAACGCTCACGATATTTTGTTATGTATCAACACAGGCGAAAAGCAGGCTACGCCTACTTACAAAGATGTTGATGATGGCGAATCGGTAAAAGGAAAGCGTTTTGCATTTTATAATGACGAATTTTATTTCAAGAATACACAGGAAATGACCAAGCTATGGTCTCATATTCCTGAGGCGATTGATAATACCAATGAAATCGTTGGTAAAATAGATACGCTTCGTCTGAAACAAGATATCATGTTACCTAATTACGAAATCCCACAGGGTTTTGTCAATCAGGATGATTACTTAGAACACCTCACTTGGGAAGGTGCTAGAAAACGATATGGTGAAGCTTGGGAAAGTATTGAAGTAAAAGACAGACTGAGCTTTGAATTACATACCATTCGTACGATGGGCTTTGCAGGATACTTCTTGATTGTATCAGACTTTATCAGGGCTGGTAGAGAACTAGGTGTTTTTGTAGGGCCTGGTCGTGGTTCTGCTGCTGGTTCAGTAGTTGCTTACTGTATCGGCATTACCAATATCGACCCTATTAAGTATAACCTACTTTTCGAGCGTTTCTTGAATCCTGACCGTAAATCAATGCCCGATATTGATACGGACTTTGATGATGAAGGTCGCCAAAAGGTAATTGATTATGTGGTTGAAAAATACGGTAAACAACAAGTAGCCCATATCGTTACCTATGGTACGATGGCGGCAAAAATGTCCATCAAAGACGTTGCCCGTGTGATGGATTTACCCTTGAATGAATCCAATGAATTAGCCAAATTAGTGCCAGATAAGCCAGGAACAAACCTTAACAGAGTAATGAATGCTCCGTTAATTGGTGACAAGTCATTGGCCGAAAAAGAACAATTTCAGCCAGAAGATATTGAGAATGTAAAAAAACTTCGTGAAATCAGGCGTGAAGGGTCATTGCGTTCTAAAGTATTAGAAGAAGCGCTGGTTTTAGAGGGTTCAGTACGTGGTACGGGTATTCATGCGGCTGGTATTATTATCGCTCCAAAGGATTTAACTGAAATTCTACCTGTTTATTCTTCTAAAGAGGTAAACTTATTAATTACACAGTTTGAAGGAAAAATCATTGAAGATGCGGGTGTAATTAAAATGGACTTTTTGGGTTTAAAAACCCTGTCTATTTTAAAGGAAGCTTTGCGATTGATTAAACAAAACCACGGAATAGATATTGATTTGGATAATATTCCTCTTGATGACGTCAAGACGTATGAATTATATCAAAGGGGTGAAACCAATGCTACTTTCCAGTTTGAATCTGCTGGGATGCAAAAACACCTGTTGGATTTAAAGCCCGATCAGTTTTCGGATTTAATTGCCATGAATGCCTTGTATCGCCCTGGTCCTATTGCTTATATTCCCAACTTTATTGCCCGTAAACATGGTCGAGAAGAAATCGCTTATGATTTACCCGATATGGAGGAATACTTGGCAGATACTTATGGTATTACTGTCTATCAAGAACAGGTGATGTTGCTGTCGCAGAAATTAGCGGGCTTTTCGAAAGGTGATGCCGACGTGCTAAGAAAGGCGATGGGTAAGAAAGACCGCTATACGCTTGATAAAATGAAAAGTAAGTTTGTGGATGGCGCCAAAGAAAAAGGACACCGTGAAGATAAACTTAATAAAATCTGGACCGACTGGGAAGCATTTGCACAATATGCTTTTAACAAATCTCACTCTACTTGCTATGCTTTTGTGGCATATCAAACTGGGTACTTAAAAGCACATTACCCATCAGAATACATGGCTGCGGTAATGTCTAACTCACTGGGGAACATTGATAAAATTACATTCTTTATGGAAGAATGTAGACGAATGGGCTTACCAGTATTAGGACCAGACATCAATGAATCGTATCGTTCTTTTGCTGTTAACAAAAAAGGAGAAATCCGTTTTGGTTTAGGAGCCATCAAAGGAACTGGTGATGCCGCCGTGGAAAGTATCATTGAAGAAAGGGACAAAAATGGTGCATATAAAGATATTTTTGATTTTGTAAAAAGAGTAAACCTTAGAACGGTTAACAAAAAGACCTTAGAAAGTCTGGCTTATGGAGGAGGTTTTGATTGCTTCGACAATATTCACAGAGCTGTTTATTTCGCTGATGTTGAAGGAAGTAATTTCATTGAAAAAATTATTCGTTATGCCAACAAAGCTGTTGAAGTAGCTGCTTCTGCCCAAGGCTCGCTATTTGGAATGCTGGGCGACGGTGGCGGTGGAGACATCGCAACGCCAAAAATTCCCTATATTGAGAAATGGGGACAAATGGAAAAACTTAAATTTGAGAAAGAAGTGGTCGGAATTTATATTTCGGGTCACCCTCTGGATGAATATCGTTTAGAATTAGAAAGTTTCTGTAGTTGTACGCTAGATAGAGTAATGGAGCCTATTTTCAAAGGAAAAGAAGTTTCTGTAGGGGGAATTGTCACTAAAGTTGTCGAAAGGTACTCAAAGAATGGAAATCCATTCATGCTATTTACATTGGAAGATTATAATGGAAGTTATGAGTTTGCTTTATTTGGTGAAGATTTTGTCAATCTTTCCAAATACATTGCTCCTGATAGGTTCTTGTATGTAAAGGGACAAATTAAAAACCGTTGGGGTCGTCAAGATGAATGGGAGTTTAAACCTGTTTCTATTCGATTATTATCTGAAATTAGGAATCTGTTCTCTAAAGAGTTAAAAATAAGTGTTGGTGTGCAATTGGTCAATGCTATTTTTATTGAGCAATTAAATAAACTGGTTTCACAGAATCAAGGTACTTGTAACTTAACGCTAACGGTTTATGACCCAGAAGATAAAGTGGAAGTAACGATGCTTTCAAGAAAAAATAAAATTTCACCAAGCAATGAATTCCTCAATGAATTACAATTAATTCAGGGAGTAACGTATAAACTTAACTAAGTGATTAGTAATTGGAAATAGTAGCAAACTAGGCTATCTTATTTATTATAAGGCATAATTATGAATTTAAGAAACTAAATATCATTTATCTTGTGCTTGCCTAAAATAGGTTGACAAAAATTTCAATTTATTTATGAGCAAATCGAAATTAGATTCTAAAAAAAGTACAAGTTTAAAAATTCGTCAGAGACGGATTTTTAGTGAATCGTTCAAACGAGAAAAAGTTCAAGAATTAACTGCTGGACTTTATACTGTGTATTCTTTTAGTAAATTGTGGGGAGTAGCTCCTTATACGGTTTATCGTTGGATTTACAAATATTCTCCACAACATAAACAAGGCATAACTATGGTTGTACAACAAGAAAGTGAAGCCCAGAAAACTGCTGATTTATTAACTCAGGTTGCTGAACTTGAACGTCGTTTAGGTCAAAAACAAATGCAAATAGACTATCTTGAAAAATTAGTAGAGCTTGCATCCAAAGAATATGATATTGATTTAAAAAAAAACTTCAATGTCAAACTTTAGAATATTTTCGGTTGCATGCTCGTCATTATCCAATGAATGATTTATTCAAGCTTTGTGATATTTCAAGACAGGCTCATCATCAGCGACTTATCAGAGAAAAGAACTGGGCTTCATTAGAGTATTTGGTTGTTGGGTTAATCATGCAAATAAGGGAAATACATCCTGGTATGGGTTTAAGAGTGATTTACGACATTCTTAAACCTAATGGATTGGGTCGTGATGCCTTTATCAGTATTGGACTTACTTATGGATTTAGATTAATTACTTATAAGAACCAAATCAGAACAACTTTTTCAAGCCCATTTAGTCGTTATAAAAATCTGTTAGTGGATAAGCAAATAGACAATATTGACCAGTTGTGGACAAGTGATATTACTTATTATAGCATCGCAGATAAGTTTTACTATATTGTCATGATTATAGATACTTATTCTCGAAAAATAATAGGTTATGCCACTGCTGACAACATGAGAGCTGAAAACAATTGTCACGCTCTTAAAATGGCTTTCCATACTCGCAAAAAGAAAAAGTACACAGACCTTATTCACCATTCAGACAGAGGTGGACAATACATTAGTGATGACTATGTCACCTTGCTCAAGAATGCTAATATAGGAATTAGTATGTGTAATGAGGTTTATGAAAATGCTCATATTGAAAGAGTGAATGGTACTATTAAAAATCAATACCTTAGATATTGGAATATTACAACATTTGAAGAGTTAAAAACCAACGTCAGAAAAGCAATAAACACTTATAATAATAAACGACCACATAGCTCTTTAGATAAAAGAACGCCAGACTCGTTTGAACAATACATCAAAGAACTTGAGGTCGATAAAAGACCTAAATTAAACATTTGGACATCAGATGGAACAAAAAAAACAGACCCAAATCAAACTATATTACAATTTTAAGTACATTAAACAGGATAATAAAACCGTCAACCTATTTTAGGCAAGCACATCTAATCACTATTCACCAATCACTAATTACTAAAAAAATCTCATGCTTAAAAAATTATTCATTTTTGCTTTACTAGCCTATTGCACTTGGAATTGTAGCTCTGGAAAAAAAGCCCTTGAACAAGGCAATTATGACGAAGCCGTAGAAACTGCTATTAATAGATTACAAAAAAGTCCTACTAATACAAAAGCTCAACAAGTATTAAAAGAAGCTTTTCCTGCTGCATTAAATTTTCATTTATCCAAAATTGAGAATTGGAAACACTCACAAGAAAATTTTCGTTGGGAACGTGTGGTGGCTGAGTATCAACAGATTCACCATTTAGCTGATGATTTAGTAGCTTGTCAAGCTTGTTTAAAAGTAGCAGGTACACCCAAAAGGTTTTATGATGCATTACAAACTGCTAAAATTTTAGCAGCAGATGAACGATTCGCTGAGGCGCAATCTGCATTAAGTCAAGCCAATAACAATCGTAATGCAGCCAAAGATGCTTTCAATAATTTTTCGGTAGTTCAAGAATTAGTCCCTACTTATCCTAATATCAAAGCCAAATTAGATGAATCTTATGAACTAGCCAGTATTGATGTTGTAGTAGAACAAGTAAGCGTTAATTCTCCTACTTATGCTTTAAGCAATGAGTATTTTCAGGGAAAAATTAACGAATTTTTGCGTACTAATCCTAAATTAAATCAATTTGTACGCTTTCATGCACCAGAGGAGGCAGAACAAAATAAATTAAAGCCAGACCAAATCATTCATTTACAATTTGATGACTTTATTGTAGGACAAACATATGTAGAGACTAACACCAACACTGTAACAAGTAAAGACAGTGTGAAAGTGGGAGAAACGACCGTAAATGGGAAAAAAATAGCTGTTTATAATAAAGTAACGGCTAAATTGACGCAATCTAGAAAAGCGATTACTTCAAAAGGAATACTAGATTTTCAGGTGATTGATTTTAAAACTAAACAAAAAGTTTATCAAGATAAAATAGCAGGAGAATTTGTTTGGGTAAATGAATGGGCAAATTTTAATGGCGACGAAAGAGCTTTAACCAAACAGCAACTTAGCCTTACTAGAAATAAAGAACTCTTACCGCCCCCTCCTCAGCAATTATTTACTGAATTTACTAAGCCCATTTATGACCAAATTACCCGAAAAATAAAAAAATATTATGAAAATTATTAAAAATAATAGCATTAATCATTTGAATATCAAGATAAAAGCCTAAAACCTTTTTGTTTTACCAAAACATAGGAACTAAGATGTTAAAACATTTTGTTTTAACTTTGAGAAAAGAAATTAACTTAATTAAAAAATAAAATGGGAAAATACGTAGTAGCAACCGATGATAATTTTCAAGAATTAATCAATTCAGATAAACCAGTATTAGTAGATTTTTGGGCAGAATGGTGTGGACCTTGTAAAATGATTGGACCAATCGTTGAAGAACTAGCTGGTGATGTAGAAGGACAAGCAATTGTAGCTAAAATGGACGTTGATGCAAACTCAACAGTTCCTTCAACTTTAGGAATTCGTTCTATTCCAACATTGTTGATTTTCAAAAATGGTGAATTGAAAGAAAGATTAGTAGGTGGAAATATTCCAAAAGCTGTGTTATCACAAACTTTGTTGAAACACGCTTAATTTTTTGAGTTTAGGGTTTATGAGTTTAAAGTTCATAAGTCTAATATTTATGAGTAGCTAAAGTGAGTTTAGCGTTTATAAGTTTAAAGCTTATGAGTATTTAAAGTGAGTTTAGCGTTTATAAGTTTAAAGCTTATGAGTGTCTAAAGTGAGGTTAGCGTTCATAAGTTTAAAGCTTATGAGTGTCTAAAGTGCATTAAATTACTTATGCAAAAAGAGGTCAAATTGATTTAGCGATTTGACCTCTTTTTGTTTTTATTCGTAAACTCATAAATCTATCATACACATACTCATAAACCCTAAACTCATAGACTTTAAACTTTAAACTCATAGACTCCTAAATGCTTTCCAAAATCACTGCACAAGCTTTTCTAATTTGTTCTTCGGTAATAATTAAAGGCGGTGCGATTCTCATTGAGTTATCACAGAACAAAAACCAATCTGTTACTATTCCTTTTTCGATGGCTCGGTCGATAATAGGCTTCAATGTATCAAAATCTTCAAACTCAACCGCCATCATCAAACCTTGATTTCTTACTTCTTTAATTTTTTCATGCACCAATAAGGATTTGAATAAAGTAGCTTTAATTTGCACTGATGTCAAAAGGTTTTCTTCCAGAATCACTTTCAGCGTAGCTAATGACGAGGCACAACTTACGGGATGTCCACCAAAAGTAGTAATATGTCCCAGAATAGGATTGTTTTTAAATACACCCATTACTTCGTGATTAGCAATAAATGCACCTATCGGCATTCCTCCTCCCATTCCTTTGGCACAAAGTAAAATATCTGGATAAATGCCAAATTGTTGAAATGCCCAAAAAGTACCTGTTCTACCAAAGCCCGTTTGTATTTCATCTAAAATCAACAGTGTTTTAGTTTCCTCACAGCGTTTTTTTAAGGCTAAAAAATATTCTTTTGTTGGAATACGTACTCCTGCTTCTCCGCCAATAATCTCAATAATTACGGCAGCTGTCTTTTCCGTAATTAAAGCAATATCCTCTATTACCCCATGTCGGATATTTCTAATGCTTGGTAAAAGTGGACGAAAATTTCTCTTGAAATTCTCACTACCTGATAGCGACAATGCCCCTTGGGTAGCACCATGATAGGCATTAAAACAAGAAATAATTTCTTGTCGCCCCGTAAAACGTTTTGCCAATTTCATGGCACCCTCAACTGCTTCAGTGCCTGAGTTTGTAAAATAAACATTATCTAATGGTTTTACATTTCCTTCGGTTGGCGTCAATGTTTTTACCAAAGCCTCAGCCAATTCTACTTGGGGCGTTTGTACATATTCGCCATATACCATTAAGTGCAAATATTTATCTACTTGGTTCTTAATGGCTTCAACCACTTTAGGATGACGATGTCCCACATTTGACACCCCAATACCTGAAATTAAATCCATGTATTGTTGTCCTTTTTTTCCATACATATACACTCCTTCTGCTTGCTCGATTTCTAAGGCTAAAGGGAAATCAGACGTTTGGGCAACATTTTTTAAGAATAGTTCTCTATGTGTAATCAAGATTTTGTATTTTTAGTTGATAAGTATTTCTAATAGCTTTAAGCAATAAGCTTTGAGCTGTGAGATTTCAGTAAACACAAAATTACAATTCATTCATCATTTAACTAATTACCAAATGAAAAAACACTTTTTACTATTATTAGTACTACTATCATTCTGTTCTCTTGCCCAAGAAAAGACAGATTTGAAAACTATTCAACAAGCCAATGCCATAGTTCCCTCCTCATCCTCTGCTCCTGCTCCAGTCGTTACCAAACATCAAACTATCATTAACGGTCAGCCTATTTCATATACCGCAACTACGGGCTATATGACGTTGAAAGACGAATCGGGTAAACCTAAAGGCAACATTTTCTTTATCGCCTATACGAAAGACGGCGTAACAGACATTACTAAACGCCCGATGACTTATACTTTTAATGGTGGTCCAGGGTCTGCATCTGTTTGGCTTCACATGGGTGCTATTGGTCCTAAAAGAATTTTGATGTCGGATAAAGGTGATGCCTTGGCTCCTCCTTATAAATATGTTAACAACGAATATTCTTGGTTAGATAAAACTGATTTGGTATTTATTGACCCTATTAATACAGGTTACAGTCGTGCCGTAAATGGTGAAGACCCTAAACAGTTTTTGGGGTATGTAGAGGATATTGAGTCGGTAGGCGAATTTATCAGATTGTACACTGTAAAATATGGCAGATGGTCTTCTCCTAAGTTCTTGGCTGGAGAAAGTTATGGCACTACCCGTTCTGCTGGACTTTCGGGTTATTTGCAAGATAAGTTTAATATGTATATCAATGGTATTTCTTTGATTTCTTCGGTATTAAATTTTCAAACTATTCTATTCGACAAGGGAAATGAATTGCCTAATATTCTATACATACCTACGTATACAGCCATGGCATGGTATCATAAGAAAATCGCCAAAGAATATCAAGGAGATTTACAGAAAGCCCTACGTGAAGCCGAACGTTTTGCTTTAAACGAATATGCTACGGCATTGATGAAAGGTGATTTATTACCAGAAGAAGAGAAAAAACAAATTGTTCAAAAACTCAGTAAGTTGACGGGTGTATCAGAAACATTTATCCAAAATGTTAATTTACGCATAGAAATCAGTCGCTTTACCAAAGAGTTATTGCGTGATGAAGGCAAAACTGCTGGACGCTTGGATGGACGTTTTACAGGAATTGATTATGATGATGCAGGCGAAAGATACGAATTTGACCCAAGTTTGGATGCTACTATTTCAGGGCCATATTCTACTACAGTAAACAACTATTTACGTCAGGATTTAAAATATGAAAACGATTTGCCGTATTTGATGCTGACGGGCAGAGTACAGCCGTGGAATTATAATAATGTGCAAAACAAATATTTGAATGTAGCTGAAACGTTGCGACAAGCAATGGCAAAAAACCCATATTTAAAAGTTTGGATACCCTCGGCTTATTATGATTTAGCCACGCCATATTTTGCGGCTGAATATGTGGTATCACACATGGGTTTGCGACCAGAACAACGTAAAAATGTAAAATTCACCTACTTCGAAGCTGGACACATGATGTACATCCACAAAGCATCATTGATTAAACTGAAAAAAGAAGCTGATGAGTTTTATGATGAGGCTTTGAAATGAAAAGCAGAAGATTGGTCAACTTTTACAAAGTTGACCAATCTAAAAGAGCTACTCAAAAAGAGACAAACTTAATTATTATACTTCCCTAGCCATTTTGCTTTTAATGTTGCTCTGGCTTCAACAAATTCTTTATCGGTTCCCTGTGCAATGGCATCTAATGGAAAACGTAATGGACGAGTACCTTCTTCCATTTCAACTAAAGCCAATACGCCATCAGCAATTGTTTGAGGATTCATCTTGAATTCAGCTAATTTTCCATAAAACGTTGCTCCTAAAGCATTAAAATCTTCATTAGCTTTTTCACCATATTCCGCTAAAATGTCAGTTTTATCAGCTGGTAAGCCAGCTTTACTTCCATTGGTCATTTCTGTAGGATATACGCCAGGTTGAATGCTTACATTTTCAATATTAAATTGTCTTAGTTCATCCTGTAACCCTTCGGTGATGCTTTCTACGCCAAATTTTGACGCTAAATAAGGAATCATAAATGGCAATGTATGCCCACTAGCACCTGAGGTAATATTGATAATCAATCCACTTTTGGCTTTACGCATACTTGGCAATACAGCTTGATAAGTCCGCAAAACACCATAAAAGTTAACTTCAAACATCGCCCTAATTTGGTCTATCGAATAACCTTCTAATAACCCAAATCCTGATACTCCCGCATTGTTTACTACTACATCTATTTTGCCATATTTGGTCAATACTTGCTCAAACGCATCTTTTACAGATGTGTCATTTGTAATATCTATTTCTACCACCTCTACATTTGGCAAAGCAGAAAGTTCTTCAGCAATTATGGCATTCTTAGTTTTTGTTCCTCGCATTCCTGCTATTACGGTATAACCTGCTTTAGATAAAGTGATAGTCATAAGCTTTCCAAAGCCTGTACTTGTTCCTGTAATGAAAATTATTTTGCTCATTGTCTTAATTTTTTATGTTAATTTATGATACAAAATTGCACCAAGGCAGTGCCTATTTCCATTGATAATTAAAGGAAAAAAATCTTGATAAATGTCAAGAGAATTTATTTTTGAAGTGCCTGTTTTCTGATTCTACTGATTGTTTCAGCAGAAATACCAAGATAAGAAGCAATCATATGTTGTGGAACACGGTTGGAAATAGAAGAAAATTTGGAGATAAAATTATGGTATTTTTCTTCGGCAGAAAAGGTAATATTAGCATGTATTCGTTCTTGCATTACTACAAAACGCTTTTGCAAAATATTATTTACAAAGTCATTAAAGACAGGAATAGTTTTGCAAAGCATATCAAAATCATTTTTCTTGATTAAGATTATTACAGAATCTTCTAGGGCATCAATATTATATTTTGATGGCTTTTCAGAAGTCAGGCTTTCTCTGTCTCCTGACCAATGATTTTCAATGGCAAAATTCATGATATGTTCTACTCCTTTGTCATCTACAAAATAAGTACGCAAAAAGCCTTCACAAACAAACGCATTAAATCGCCAGACATCCCCTTCTTGAAGTAAATATTGTCGTCGTCTTAATTTTTTAACTACACTCACCGATTCTATCAAGCTATAATCTTGTTCGTTTAATGTAATTCTTTCTGCTAAGTATTTCTTAAAATAGGCAAACATGTTTGAGAGTTATGAGTTTTGAGTTTCGAGCGTTCGCTTTCGCTATTGAGGTATAACCATTAATGATGTTTATCAAAATTAACTTATTGAGTAAAATTTGCAAAGAATAGTTAACTTTTAAAATTGACTTATCCATCCTTTTCAAATGTTAAATAATTGGATAAAATACCTGAAGGGCTTTTAGATTTTTTATTAAATATTGCAGTATTAGCAAAAACAATGAAATTATCTTTAGCTCTCGAAACAGCTACATTTAACATATTGGGCTTATTATCACGATCAAAAAACATTATGTTGGTGTCTCCTTTTCCATAAACCATTGAAAATAAAATGATGTGTCTTTCGGAGCCTTGCAACGCATGAACAGTTCCTATTTTCATAAGATTAACATTAAAACCTGCATTTTTTAATGCATAAATTAAACTATTTTTTTGACCAACAAATGGTGTAATAATACCAACACTATTTTCTATTTCTCCATATTTTTTCTCTATTATTGCTCTGTTATTTAAAAGCCAAGTTACTATCGCATCCACTTCTTCCAGATTTTGTCTACTCATATTAGATGTTATAGATTTTCCTTCAATATGAATACAATACATTGGTGGGAAAAGTAAATTATTCATCGCTTTTCCTTTAAGAGGCATTAATTTACCATTATATGCCAATACGTTGCAGTAATCAATTATTTCATCATAGCATCGTCGATGCTCAATTAAAAGAACTCCTTTTTCATCAGCATTATTTTCCTTAAAGTTACAGGCATTTTGAGCCATTTTCATTAAACTTCCTCTAGAAGAAAGAAAACCTTTTGTATCAAACTCATTTTCGTAAATTAAATCGTCATAACTATTTATTAATCCATATTTTTTAAGATTACCTATATCTATTTTGTTAGTAATATTCCATACAGGTTCTATTTGTTTTATATCTCCTACTACAATAGCCTGTTTAGCTAATGAAAAAGTAGCAATGCCTACCTCAGGAGAAACCTGACCAGCTTCATCTACAATAAGTAAATCAATAAAACTATATAGAGGAGGTGTATCAAATATATTTTTTCCGTTTTCGTCTTTTTTAAAAAATTTATAAGAATTAAAAAACTTTGGAGCCATATAAAAAGTGCTAACGAAGCAAGGAGTTAGCATTGCTTGCCGTCGCCATCTATTTTTAGAAGGTACTAATCCTTTTTTATCAAAACTATCACTTGATAAATCTTTTTCAAGTTTTAATAAATATTCTCCTTCCCAATAATGCAAAGCTAATTGAAAGGCTTTGTGCCTATGGGAAACGTCTAATTCATCATAAAAACAGTTGGGGCTTAAATTGTTCTTAATCTTTAATAGTTCAAAGCTTAAATATTCCTCCTCAGTTTTAGGAGGGTTTCCAACTATGGAGTTTTCTATCTTCCATTGTTTCCAATTTTGAATAACTCCTATTATTTTATTAGCATCTTTTATCTTACTATCTATTTGTTGAAGAATATTACTTTTACTATAGATAAACTCATTGGGAATTTTTATGAAAGAATATCTTAAAATTATTTTAATTTCAGAAGATCTACTATCCCATGCAAAGCGAAAACCCAAAAAACAAAAAAATGTCCTGAAAAAGGGCTCATTATTAAAGTAATATATAATTTTCGCCTCTACTTCATTTAGAATCTTTATATCATTTTGAAAAATAGCTTCGTATAAAATATCATTATCATAGTATTTTATACTATCAGCTTTATTCATTAAATAGGTATTTAAAAAAAACTGTTCAATGGATAAATATTCCTTCCATTTTAAAGAAGCACTATTAAGAGAGGACTGAATTTGAATTATTTCATGTTGAAGTTTTTTTGTTACTTCTTTGATATTTAAAAGAGGAGAATCAAAATACTGCAAGCTTTTTTCAGTAAAAAACGACTTAGCTTTTTGTAAATAATAATTATTTTCTATCCTATCAAATAATCCTTGACCATTTTGTTTTTTATAATTAATTCCTTTTAAATCAGACTCATTTTTACCATTAGATGGTAAAAATGTTGCATAGCCATCTATATCGGGTAACCATCTTCCTTCTAGTTTTCCTGACCTTGTACTAGACTTTCCAAAACTGTCTATAATATTAGTAACTGCCTGATTATTAGTTGAACAAGCAAGAATTATTGGAGCATCAGTGCCAATAATAGCACTCTCAACAAATTTATTGGCAACAATACTTTGTAACAAAGTAGTTTTTCCAGTCCCTGGGGGGCCATTTACTGCAAAAACCTTGTCTTTCGATTGTAAAAATGTATTAAGACTTCTTCTCTGAGAAATTGAAATCGGAAATTCAAAACCCATTTGTCCTAAATGTAATGAATTGGTATTAACGAAATCTGAAATAGCAAGAGGCGGAATTGTAGGGCTACTATTATTTAATTCAATAAATTCTTTTAATAAAGCAGGTTTTTCATCTTCCTGCAAGATTTTTTCATAAAGTTGGATAATGCCAATAGCAGCATTTATTTCTTCATCTGGGAGTAAGATTATTCCATTTTTAATAATATCATACCCCACAATATGATAATTATCTATTTCTTGGTTAACAATATAGCTAAAGACTTTTTTAACATAATTGATATAATCTAAATAATCTTTAATTTCTTCTTTACCTATAGTACTAGCATCGTCTACTCTTTCTATTGAACTAAAAATATACTCTGTTTTTTCTTCTGCTAAAGGTTCCAAATATTGTCTTTGAACAATTGGGAAAGTTTCTTCAGGAACCTCTATATTTCCTTCTCTATCTAATTGAACACAAAACCAGAAAGGAAGTTTAGGTGCTTTATCTTTTAAAAATACTTGATTATTTGCCTTACTTTTAATTTTTATAGGTGAAATCAGTACTTGAACTTTATTTATCTTAATCCAATTTTCTTTATTGGAAATACCCTTCTTTTTATTAAAACGAACTTCTTCAACGTCAATTAGTTTATTTACATTAATAAGTTCATTAGATAAATTTCGAGTGTCAATATTAAAATCTTCTATTTCAAAATATTCAAGTTTTTCAATATCAATATCTGCTTTAATAGAATCAGACAAACTTTTTTTCCAATAGGTTAACCATTTTTTATATTCCATTCTTATCGTCAAAAGGGTTATTTAATAAATTTTTATGTATAAAAGTCTTCATTACTTCAGCTAAATACTTTTTTAGTAGTTAAATATAAAAACTAATTATAAATATAAAACAAAGTAACTTATAATAGAATCAAAGGATGATTCTACTAACGCCTTATTATTAGCTAGAAACTTAAACTCTCTAGCTAGTGATAAAGGTAATCTGCTTTTCAAAACAACAAAAAATCCGACCAGAACCTGAGCGGATTTTTGTGGTAATTGAAACCTATCTAAAATTTTATACAGCTATATATTTCAAGAATTCAGCTTTAGTAGCTTCTTCTGCAAATTTACCACCATAAAAGCTTGTAATAGTAGTTGATGTATCATCCTTCACTCCTCTTGACGCTACACAAAGGTGTTTGGCATCAATCATGATGGCTACGTCTTCTGTACCTAAAAGTTTCTGTAATTCTTTGGCAATTTGCATTGTTAAACGCTCTTGTACTTGTGGACGCTTGGCAAAATGCTGAACGATACGGTTTAATTTAGACAAACCTATCACTTGTCCATTGGCGATATAAGCCACATGAGCTTTACCAAAAATAGGTACAAAGTGATGTTCGCAATTTGAATAGAATGAAATGTTTTTTTCAACCAACATTTCATTGTATTGATATTTATTTTCAAAAAGAGCCACAGCAGGCATATTTTTAGGGTCGAGACCGCTAAAAATTTCCTTTACATACATTTTAGCTACTCTTTTAGGCGTACCTTTTAATGAATCATCTGTCAAATCCAGCCCCAAAGTCTCCATAATTTGCTTGAAGTGGTACTCAATCTGAGCCATCTTTTCTTCATCGCTCATATCAAAAGCATCTTCGCGCATAGGAGTATCTACCGATGTCATGATATGCTCATCCCCGATTTCTTCATCCGTAAACCTAATTTTATTATTATCAACTAACAGGGTATTCAACAAAGTTTCGTTCGGTTTCATATAATCTAATTTTAAGATCAAAGTTTGAGTTGATTTTTGGCTTTAGTTTGTCATAAATGACGATAGCAATATTTTCCGCAGAAGGATTGATGTCTTTGAATTCTTCGGTATCTAAATTCAAATTTTTATGATCAAATCTATCTAAAATTTCAACTTTGATAAGTTCACTTAATATTTTCATATCCATCACGTAACCAGTTTCAATGTCTATTTCACCAGTTACCTGTACGATTAAATCATAATTATGCCCGTGATAATTGAAATTATTACATTTTCCATAAACACGTTCATTTTTCTCATCCGACCAATTCGGATTATTGAGTCGATGTGCGGCATTGAAATGCTCCTTTCTAAACACCGACACTCTTTTTGGCATCATATTATCTTTGATTTTTTAAAAATTCAACTTTCAATTAGTCATACTTTTTCAACTAATCACTAAAAGTTGGAGACAATCATGCGGAATTTAGTCTCAAAGTTTAAAAGCCGTCTGAAAGGTTGTCAGCAACACTCTTAAACTAAATCAGCGTAATGGTATTCGTAATTAATAACATGAGAAACTTTAACTTTGTTTAATTAATCACAAAAAAGATTAAACAAATATTTATCATGTTTATTTAGAAAATTCTTTCTTACTACAAATATCTTAAAATTATCAGCAATCAATTACTGATTTCAAGGCTTTCGATAAATTATTTGTCAATCTTTCTTTTGAAGCCACAAATTATGATTACTTTTCTCGAAATTATTTCTTAGGTTAGAACATCCTTTTTAGGTTTTGAGTTCAAAAAATTTAAACGAACTCTACAATGCTTACTAAAACATTATCTTCAAACTAAAAAAATGCAAAGACGCAAGTTTATCCAATCAACAGCTCTGGCAAGTACCGCCGCACTGACTATCCCCAATTTTGTATTTGGTGCTAAACAAGAAGAAAAAAAGGTTCGCCTTGGGTTTATCGGTGTGGGCCTCAGAGGAAGGAATCATTTAGAGATGGCAATGTATCGCGATGATGTAGAAATCAATGCTATCTGCGATATCGACCCTAATGCGATTGCTATTTCTTTGAAAATGTTGAAAGATAAAGGTCGAAAAGAGCCTGCTGTATATCAAAAAAACGACCGTGATTTCGAAAACATGGTAAAACGTGATGATTTAGATGGAATCATCATCGCTACTCCTTGGGAATGGCATGTTCCGATGTCTGTTGCCACCATGAAAGCAGGCAAATATGCAGGCGTTGAAGTATCTGCTACGGTTACTTTACAAGAATCTTGGGATTTGGTAAATACATTCGAGAAAACAGGCTCGCACTGTATGATTCTTGAAAATGTATGTTATCGCCGAGATGTGATGGCTGTGTTAAACATGGTTCGTCAGAATCTTTTTGGAGAATTAGTGCATCTGCAATGCGGTTATCAGCATGATTTACGGGGTGTAAAGTTCAACGATGGTAAACAAGCTTATGGTGGTGGCGTAGAATTTGGCGAAAAGGGTTTTTCTGAAGCTAAATGGCGTACACAACATTCAATTGATAGAAATGGTGATGTATATCCTACGCATGGTTTAGGACCAGTAGCCGAAATGATAGACATTAATCGTGGTAATAGATTCCTTTCCTTGACCTCTACTGCTACCAAATCAAGAGGTTTGCATGATTATATTGTAAAAAAAGGCGGAGCAGACCATCCAAATGCTAAAGTAAAATTCAAATTGGGGGATGTAGTAACTACTGTCATTAAATGTGCCAATGGAGAAACTATTTTGATTACGCATGATACTAATTTACCTCGTCCATATTCGTTAGGTTTCAGAGTGCAAGGCACAGAAGGCATTTGGACAGAAGACAATAAATCTATTTACTTAGAAAGCCTAGCTAAAAATCACGATCGCTGGGATCCTTTCAAAGAATATCAAGATAAATATGACCATCCACTTTGGAAAACCCATGCCAAGGATGCTGAAAACGCTGGGCATGGCGGGATTGATTACTTTGTATTAAGAGCCTTTGTGGAGTCTATTAAAAGAAAAGTAGCTCCCCCAATTGATGTGTATGATGCAGCAGTTTGGTCGGCTATTAGTCCATTATCAGAGCTTTCAATTGCTAAAAATTCGGCTTCGGTTGAAATTCCAGACTTTACCAGAGGAAAGTGGAAAACCAACAAACGTATCTTTGGATTAACGGATGAATATTAAATGAGGATTTGAAAATTTGGTGATTTGAAGATTTGAAAATGATGTTTTAATTCAAGAACATTAGTATACAATAAAACATTGATTATCAACTTTTTGACAATTTGAATACATCAAAATACATTTTCAAATCTCCAAATTTTCAAACTTTCAAATTAAAACACTATTTTTGCAGCAATTAATTACCGACCATCGATGAGTAATAAGATTAAAGTATCAACGCCAGGCAGAATTTGTCTTTTTGGTGAGCATCAAGATTACCTAGGACTGCCAGTAATAGCAGCCGCAATTTCTAAGAGAGTAAATATTACTGGTGAAAATAGGAACGATGGAAAGGCAATTTTACATTTACCCGATATAGATTCAGAAATTAGTTTCGATATCTATCCAGAATTACCTTATTTGCATAAAAGAGATTATTTTAGGTCAGCTTTAAATATATTACAGCGACAAGGATATTCTTTTAAAAAAGGATTAGAGTGTACTGTAGAAGGCAATATTCCGATTAATTCAGGGACATCAAGTTCATCAGCATTATTAGCTAACTGGATTCATTTTTTATCCAGAATAGCAGATGAGCCTAAACCATTATCCGCCAGTGAAATAGCAGAAATAGCTTATCGAGCAGAAGTAGTAGAATTTAAGGAAGCTGGAGGAATGATGGATCATTATTCAACGGCCGTTGGCAATGTAATCTATTTGGAATCGACGCCTAAGATTTATGTAGAAACGCTCAAACCAAAATTTGGTAGTTTTGTACTCGGAGATTCATTGGAACCTAAAGATACGGTCGGTATTCTGAAAAGAGTAAAATATGGCGTATTGGAGGCAGTAGAAAAAATCAAAAAGGAGTATCCGGATTTTTCATTGTTTAGCGTTACACAAGAAGACGTCAAGGCATTCGTGAAATTGTTGAATACCGAAGAACTAGATTTGATAAAAGCCAATATCGATAATCGTGAAATTTTGATTGAAGCCCTCGCGTTATTGAAGGCAGAAACATTAAACCATGAAAAATTTGGCGAATTATTAAATCAACATCAATTAAATTTACAAGCATTATTAAAAATATCAACTCCTAAAATTGATAGAATGTTAGCCGCAGCCAAAGCCTCTGGAGCATTAGGAGGCAAAATAAACGGTTCGGGTGGTGGTGGATGTATGTTTGTGTACGCCCCAGAAAACCCTGAAGCTGTCGCTAAAAGTATTGAAAATGAAGGAGGTAAAGCTTATATCATTCAGATTGACGAAGGTACAAGCTTAGAAAATTAACCCAACTAGCAAAATAAAAAATCTTTAAATGGCAAAATTACTAATCATGGCGGGCGGAATGTCGTCAAGAATGAAAAAAGCAGAAGGCACAGAAACGTTAGATTCTACATTAATTGAACAAGCAAACACACTTCCGAAAGGAATGATTGGTGTAGGAAAAGATGGTCGCCCATTTATGGATTATTTAATTTACAATGCACATCGTGCTGGTTATACAGAAGTATTGATTTTAAAAAACCCAAAAGATAACGTTACCAAACCTTATTATGACCAATTGGTAGCCGACAATAAAGCTTGGGGAATTACTTTTAAATACGCCACACAACAAATTGCCCCAGACCGCGAAAAACCTGCTGGTACAGCCGATGCCATCCAACAGGCTTTAGAACAAACCCCTGAATGGAAAGGCGAACGATTCACTGTGTGTAATTCTGATAATTTGTATTCGGTTAAGGTACTTACTTTATTGAAAGATTGTCCTGTACCCAATGCTGTGGTTTCTTATGAAAGTATTGCTTTGGGTGTTGCTCCAGAAAGAGTAAAGGCTTTTGCCGTAATCAAAGCCGATGAAGAAGATTATTTGATTGAAATCATCGAGAAACCAAATGATGAACAAATAGAATCTGCTAGAGATAAAAATGGTAAGATTGGCGTAAACATGAATGTATTCCATTTTTATTATGATGATATTTTGGAATATGTAAGCAAAGAACCATTCAATCCTGTTCGTAACGAGCGTGAATTGCCAAGTGCCGTAATGAAAATGGCTAAAGAAAACGTGAAGAAAGTAATTACGGTACCTGTAGAAGAAAACGTACCCGACCTTACTTCAAAAGGAGATATTTCTATCGTACAGAAATATTTGGTAGATGAGTTTGGTGAGTTTTAAATATAGCCAAAACATAATTTAAATTAAAAAAATTATGTTTTGGCTTATTCATGTTTAAAATATATTAAATAAAATTGTTGCCAAATTCTTCATCAATAAATGTAATTTTATCCAACAAGTTTATCATTTTAGGATAATTTGAAAAGTGATTTCTTAAAAAAATATTTGAATCTCTTTCAAAGTTTTCAATTAAAATTTCTATAAATTTATTTACTTTTTTATCTTCATTATTAACGTAGATATTTCCTAATTTTTCAAGCTTATTTTTACTTTCATCGTTTTTAACGAAAGAGTGAAAATCTAACATAAAATCATTAATCTGTATTTTTTCTTTTATTAGTTCTAATGATATTCCAAGTTTTTCTAGCTTAAAAATATCGCTTTTTAACTGTTCAAATGAAGAAAAATCATTATATATAATATAAATATTAAAATTACTTATTCTACTTGTATTTTTTTGATAAATAAATCTAGTTTCTTGAAAGGGACTATGTAAACCAAAATATTTTATTTGCTTGTTTATTATTTCAAGGACAGGTATGTCTTCAGGATAATATACAAATAAATTAATGTTTTTTTGCTTTAAATATTCAATTTTTCTAGAAAGAAGCTTTGAAGTAATATTAATGGCTTCAATGTTTCTCCAAATACTTCTTTGATTTATTTCATAAAAAAATATGTAAAACATTATTATTTGTTCTTCAGTTTGCAACATTTCTTCAATTTCATTAATAACTAATTGTATTAAATCATTTACTTTATTAGATGATATTATTTTTAAAAATAAAAAAAATAACCCCTTCTCTAATTCATCAGCCTGTTTGATATCTTTTTGAGCTAAAATCAATAAAATACTATTTTTAATAATTTTTTTCCTTGTACTATCACTTAAATTTTCTATTTTGTTTAAAAGTCCTAAAAAGAAATAATTTATTTCAGGACTTTCATTATTTAAATGAGTAAAAACAAAATCATCTAATACTTCTTCATCAATTACTCCTTCATCAATTTTAGCAACTAAAAGCTCAAATACAATATGCCATGCAGTATTTTCGATATGATTTTTAATTATTTCATCTCTTTTACTATATTTATTCGTATTATGATATTTTTTAAAAATAAAATCGGCAGTGAAATATTCTAAAAAGGTTTTGTGTGTAAAATTATCATCAAAATAAATTGAACGCTTTTCTGCATAATCTAAGAAGTGTGTTGCTGCTTCTTTTGCATCGTCAATATCATGAAATTCTTTTCTTTCAATTAAATATTCAGCTATAGCGTTTATTGCAAAAAATTGATTGGATTTGCCCCCATTAGTCAATTGACAATATCTCCAAAATGCCAAACTACCAAAAGTGCCTTGTGTATTTTTTATTTTCAGAGGTATATTAAGTTGTTTTTCTTCTTTATCTCTTTTTTCTACTAGTGTATTTGTACAAGCTTGATATACTTTGAGTTTAGAGTCAGGAATAATAGTATGATTAATAGCCAAAAGTACCATGAGAGACAAAATTAATGGATTACTTTTCAATTCTTCATCCATTGTTCTTAATTGTAACTTGCAGTCTTTACTACCAGTTTCTCTATCGGATTTGTTTACAATTTGAACTTTATAAAATTTATCAACAAAATCATTTATTTGTTGATGATTAAAATTGCGAATAGAAAACTCAGTAAATAATTCATCAGAAAATGTACTTTTATCATATCCTAAAAAGCGAGAAGTAATTATTCCTTTCATTTTCGGATGATTATTTAAGAAAGCTATTATTGAATCAATAATATTTGTTTTGTCACTCACATCAAAAACTTCATCTAAGCCATCAAAAAACAAGATTGAATGATAGTTTTTGAAAATATAATTAAGCAAAGTATCATTTATTTCATGTAATTGATATTCACTTTTTAGTAGTTGGGTAATGTACTCAATAAAATTACATGATTGTTTTTTTCTGCTTTCATTATATTTCCTTAATTCTATTCTAAATGGAATATAATTGTAATAAGCCTCATTTAAATCCCCTGTTTCTTTATTAATAAAACGTAAAATAAGATTTTTAATAGTAAGAGATTTGCCAGCTCCTGCATCTCCGAGAAAAATATAATGATTAGATAATTGAAAAATTTCATCTATGGTTTTAAATTGATATTCACCTTCCAAAAAGTCTATTTTTTTTGCTACCTTATGTTGTGCAAATAAAGGTTCAACATATAAATCCTTAACTTTAATATTTTGGGGTCTGTTTACAGTTACATCATACCCAATAAATTTTACTATATCTAAAATACTTTTAGCGGAGCTGTAATAACTTGTAATAAAATCAGGAATTTGTTTTTCCAAATCAGGACTAAGTATTGAAACAATATCTTTGATTCCTTCATTATCAATTACTTTCTTTATTTCAAAAAACTCACACACAATGGATTCGTGAAGAGTTAAAAATTTATTTATATCTGAATATATAATGGGTTTGATTATAATTTTAGATAAAATATCAAGCATTTCATCTCTTATAGATAAGAAAGTTATTCCACTTAGCTTTTCATGTTTACTAATAATTTCATTAGTCCACTTTTCTAATTCAGAATCTATCAATATCAATTGATTAAAATTACTCAATAGTTCAATAGCTGGCCCAGAAAATTGACTAGAAACAGCTAAGTAATAGTTAAAAGTATTGATATCATTAACTAAACTTTTATCCTGAATATAGTAAAGTACAAATTTTATTATTTCCTTAGCAGTTTCTGGTTTTCCAAAATTATTTTTACTCTTTTTACATTGAACAAGTCCTGTATTTTTACCTTTTGTATTTAATAAAACATCTCTCCCTTTTTCACCAACACCAGGCATTAATGTTGCTAAATCGAACTTACTTTTTAAATCAGTTTCAATACGTTTTTCAAAAATTCGATATAGTAGCTCCTCAAATTTTCTATCAGAAGGGAGTTCGTTTAAATTGTATAAAGAAGAAGTGATGGTTTTTGGTTTTCTAGGCATTTTAATTAACAGTTAAATAAATGAGAAAGATTAATGAAGACGCTATTTTTAGCGACATTTAATCTTGACTAAATGTAATTTTTAAACAAGACTTAATTTTTAAATATAAAAAAATATCAAATTAATACCAAAAAATAAATTAAAAATTTAATATAACCATTCAGCCCCGACAAACGTTTTAAGTTTATCGGGGTTTTTTATATAAACTCAAAAGTGAATTACAGAATCTTGTATCTTTGCATAGAACAATTCAATAATCCATGTCAACTACTCAAACTATCAATAGCCTAATTGAAAATGGCAACCGCTATGCCAATTCATTAACTGAATATTCTCGTAGAAAAACGATTACTGTAAACGTCGGCGATGTGCCTATGGGTTCTGATTATCCTATCAGAGTACAATCTATGACTACCATTGATACGTTAGATACACTTGGGTCAGTGGAGCAAACCATCAGAATGGTTGAATCTGGTTGTGAATATGTGCGTATTACGGCACCATCAGTGAAGGAAGCACAGAATTTGGATAATATTCGCAAAGAGTTGAGAGTAAGAGGTTATAGCGTACCATTAGTTGCCGATATTCATTTTACACCAAATGCCGCTGAATTGGCAGCAAGGTTGGTAGAAAAAGTAAGAATCAATCCAGGGAACTATGCTGATAAAAAACGTTTTGAAACGATAGATTATACCGAGATTGGTTATCAAGTAGAATTAGATAGAATCAGAGATAAGTTTTTGCCATTAGTAAATATTTGTAAAGAATATGGTACAGCAATGCGTATTGGTACCAACCATGGTTCATTAAGTGATAGAATTTTAAGTCGCTATGGCGACACACCGCTTGGGATGGTAGAATCGGCCTTGGAGTTCTTAAGAATTTGCGAAGATGAAAATTATTTCAACATCGTACTTTCAATGAAGGCCTCAAATACCCAAGTAATGGTGGAAGCTTACAGATTGTTGTGCAAAAAGCTAGCAGAAGAAGGTCTAAAATCTTATCCACTGCATTTAGGCGTAACAGAAGCAGGCGAAGGTGAAGACGGAAGAATTAAATCGGCTGTAGGTATTGGTACTCTTTTAGAAGATGGCTTAGGCGATACCGTAAGGGTTTCATTAACCGAAGACCCTGAATTTGAAGCACCAGTAGCCAAAGCTCTGATTGATAGATATACGCAAAGAAAAGAAAAATCAACAATAATTTCAGCTTACACTCCCAACTCAACACTCAATACTCAACATTCATTCGATTCTCCTATTAATCCATTTCAATACTTTAGAAGACATACCCATGAAGTAGCCAATTTTGGTGGACATAATGTACCTAGAGTAATTGCAGATTTTTCTCAGATAGAAGTTTCAGAGCATGATGATTTAAAACCAATCGGACATTATTATTTGCCATTACCAGACAAATGGACAATGAACGATTTGGGAGCTGACTATATTTATACGGCTAATAACCCTGCAAAATATATGTTGCCAATGGGACTAAAAGAAATTTTGGACGCTCCTACGTGGCATAAACAAACTGATAAGGTCAATAAATTCCCTTTGTTTACTTTAGAACAATATCAAACGCAAGCTTATAGGCATGATTTTTTGAATTTTTTGAGTATCAATTTATCCAATTTAGACGCATCAGTGATTGGGCAAATCAAAGCTGATAAAACCCTTGTTTTGGCAGTAGAAACGGATAACGAACACGCTATGCCAGCATTACGTCGTTTATTTTTTGAATTGATAGCACAAAATATAAGTACTCCTGCTGTGTTGGTAAGAAAATATGACAATCTTCCAGAAAGTGATTTTCAATTATTTTCAGCTACTGATTGCGGGGGATTGTTGATTGATGGTTTCGGTGATGGAATATTATTAAAATTACCTGATTTATCAGAAAAAGCTGAACTATTAATAAAATCAAAAAGTTACAATTCAACAGCCTTTGGTATTTTGCAAGCAGCGCGTACTAGGATGAGCAAGACGGAATACATTTCTTGTCCTTCTTGTGGCAGAACCCTTTTTGATTTACAAGAAACTACTGCCTTGATTCGCAAACGTACAGAGCATTTAAAAGGGGTGAAAATTGGCATTATGGGTTGTATCGTTAATGGCCCAGGTGAAATGGCAGATGCCGATTATGGATATGTGGGCGTTGGAAAAGATAAAATCGCACTATATCGCGGACAAAACGTGGTAAAAAAATCGGTTCATGCAGATAATGCGGTAGATGAATTGATTGATATTATCAAAGAGGATGGCGTATGGTTTGAACCAGCAGAATCTTTAGAGGCGGTTTTCTAATAAATTATGTAAGTAGTGATTGGTTAATAGTGATTGGTAAACGGTTCGCCTTCGCGGTAGCATTTCAAATTCGTAATTATCAGCTGTTTACAACAAATAAAAACATTACTTAAATTGTATTGATTATTTTCAATGATAGTATCAGTACGCTATTTCAGCATTATAAACACAAGACAATGTCAAAATTAAAAGACCAGTTTAATTTAGGGGAAGCGTTAGGATACTTCTTTAGAATTTTCAGCAAACCTGATCCTAAAAAGCCCACTAATTTTAACATCAAAACCATGCACGTCATCAACAAAATATCAATTGTGATGTTTTTGATGTGTGTAATCGTAATGATTTATAGAGCATTCTTTAGATAATTAAGCAATGAATATTGAAGAGTTTCGAGATTTTTGCCTGTCGATGAAAGGGGTAACAGAAGAATTGCCTTTTGGACCAGACACTTTGGTGTATAAAGTAATGGGTAAAATGTTTGCCTTGACGGGTCTAGATACTGAGATTTTTACCGTAAACTTAAAATGTGACCCTGATAGAGCTATTCAATTACGAGAAGAGTTTCATTATATCACGCCAGGGTATCACATGAACAAAAAACATTGGAATACTGTAAACGGAGATAGCGCGTCTACAACACAATTAAAAGAACTTACTGAACATTCGTATCAGTTGGTTGTTTCAAGCTTACCTAAAAAAGTACAAGTAGAATTTCAAAATTTATAAGAGTATGGAGTGGTTATTATTGTTTTTCTTCCTGCCATTTGTGTTGACCATGATGTTTTTCAATTGGTTAGAAGAAAAACTGTTTAACTTTCGTGACCGTGAAAAGCTAGGTGAAGGCGAAAAGCTTTTGCATGAGAACAAATTTATAGAAGCTCAGTTATTTTTTACTGAAAAATTAAATCATTTTCCAAAATCTTCTAGAGCCTATTTTTACAGAAGCAAAGCAAACCTAATGCTTAAAAATTACTTTTCGGCATTATATGATATTGAACAATCCATTTCTTTTGATAACACTGTAGGTGAAGCTTATATCATTAAAGGCAAAGTGCTTTATAAATTAAAAGAATACGATAGAGCATTTCTAGAATTTGATAAAGCCGATTGGTTCTTTAGAAGCGAAAATCCCGAAACCTTACGTTGGCGAGGTATGGCTAGGTATTGTATTGGTCAAGTAGAAAATGCCATTAATGATTTCAACAAAGCAGTACTATTAGGCGACGAAGATGCCGCCTATATCCTAAGAACCAAGTTTGAGTATATCAAAAAAAGAGGATAAAAGTATTAAAATGAGTCAAGTAGTTAAAAAAAGATACTCACTAAATCACTCATTCGCTAACTCACTCATTATTTGTAAATCAAATACTTCTTTCTCATCGTTTTATATTCCGATAATTGAGGTTCCCAAGAATCTTGAATTTCTTTAACGCTTTTTCCTTCAATAATCTGTTTTCTGAATTCATAATTACCTACCAATACATCAACATTCAGCATTTGGTCACTCTGAGACCTATCAAAAAACTTATCTTTGAATGGATACGCCTGATAAAAATCTATCATCCATTGAATATTGATTCTTTTACTTTTTCTGAGTAGCTCAATATCATAGTTTCTAAAGTCTATCCCGTAGCATTCATTATCCATGTGCAAAGGTTTTTCGCTCATGCCTTTAATACTCACGGGCTTAAAAGAAAAACTATAAGTACCTTTCAAAGCTGGACTTCCTAACACTGTAAAAGGGAAATACGTACCCCTCCCCTGACTAATAATAGTGCCTTCAAACAAACACATAATTGGATAAAGCATTACACTTTGTTGAGTATTAAGATTCGGCGATGGTTTTACAGGCAAGGTATAAGCATCGTCATGCGTATAGTTTTTTACTGGAATGATTTTTAATTTACAAATCATTTTATTCGCTAACCAACCCTGACCATTTATCATCTGCGCAAATTCTCCAATCGTCATTCCGTGGGCAATGGGAATTGGAAATCTACCCACACCAGACCTTAAAGTCATATCTAAGATAGGGCCATCTACTAAATATCCATTCGGGTTCGGTCTATCCAGAATCAACAATTCTTTGTTATTCTCTGCACAAGCTTCCATTACATCACGCAATACGTTGATGTAAGTATAAAAACGACAGCCCACATCTTGAATGTCAAAAATCATTAAATCAACATCTTTGAGGTCTTCAACAGATGGCTTTCTTTTTGAACCATACAATGAAATTATTTTAATCCCTGTACTTGGGTCTTTTTCATCACTGATGATTACCCCAGCACTAGCATTTCCTCTAAAGCCATGTTCAGGTCCAAAAACCTTTACTACATTAATGCCTAACGCTACTAAGCTATCAACCAAATGCTTTTTACCAATAATACTGGTTGGATTAGCTAGTATACCGATACGCTTACCTTTTAAATAGGGCAAATACTTATCTGTTTGCTCAGCGGCTGTTAGGATTGGTTTGAGTTTAGCTACAAACGAGAAGTTATCTTTTTCAATTGAGTTAATCTTTAAGTTTGAAAAAAGACATAATGTTGAAATAACGAATATCGAATAAAAAATTTTCATATTTTTTGATGAAGTTTTGAAGCGAAGTTAAAGGTAATAAACTTAGGTAAGTATCACCTTTCCATAAAACAAACACTACCCCCTACCCAATCAAAATCTTTATTGAAGCGTACTCCAATCATTTCTCCTCTTGAAAGTCGGGCTAAATTGCTTAATAGTATTGGTCTTGCTTCATCTTTTTGCCAAATATAAAGCATCCTGATTTCGCATTTCACTGCACTGCCATCAGTAGTTTGTATGACAGGTTCATATTTTACTTTCCTTTGTAAAATATAATTTTCAGGGTCGGTAATGGCAGTTAAATCACTTTCAGTAATATTGATTTTCACCCCTGTTCCTGCAAAAGAGAAAAGTGGCTTTAATACGTAGTTTGATAAATTTTCAGGAAACTTGCCTCCATAATCACTCAAAAATCTACATTCAGGAATATAAGGATTATTTAAAAATGGCATGGTGTATTTACTGATTCTGAAAAACCAGTTTGGATGTCCAATCCATTCAACATCAACATCATCTGTTAAACTAAATGCTGTTTGTAAATCAGGAAAGTTTGTTAAATCATCAAAAATCAAACGATTGTATATTCTATGAATAGGTGTTTTTACACCATCGTTAATATAAAATAGTTTACGTCCTTCTTTAATGATTTTGGTAAGACACACAGCTTTAACACCAATCAATTTTTCAGTTACTTCAAAATCAACCCTTGTTTTTTGTTTCTCAGGATAAATCTCTAAAAGGATAACATTTTCAAGTTGTTCATTGCCAACTACTAGTTTTTTAAAAGCCTCAACGTATGATTTTCTATCAAAATCATTAAACAAAAAATCATAATCGTCAGGAATATTATAATGCTTTTGAAAAGTTTCAGACAATAAATACTGAAACCCAAACAATGAAGGAAAACCTTGTAGTTCTATCAACTGTGGCACAAACTCTCCTTGATTATCCTGACAAACTGCAAAATCAATGGCTAAGAAAGATGTATGTACATTTTCATTAGGCACATTTTGTTCCGCTGGTATAGCGTTATCAGTCTTCGCCTTAAAATCATCCCCTGCTATTACATCAATAATACTTTCACAAGTACTTATGAGTTTATCTTTCAAAGATTTGGGGACAAAAACAGGTGTTTCTGCTACTCTAAACTCAAGAGAGTCTTGCGTAGCATTGTTTAAATCTGCCAAAAATTCTTGATACTTTACTTCAGAAAAGGATTGATTAAATGAAGCTCTGATTTCTTTTTGCATAACAAGGATATTTTCAAAACAAATTATGCCATTTCTCCAAAAAGTTCTTTTTGACTGATGGTTGAATAGGCTTTTTCAAGAAATTTTGGAATAATGATGGATTCTGTCAGCATGATTTTATCAGGGTCGTCCAGCTTCGCAATCATATCGTTGTACTTTTCAACTCCATGCGTTTTTATCACAGCTTTCTTTTTTTCATCCGACATCAGTAATTTTAGCATACCTTGTGCATCAGCCTCGGGGTGAAACTGTGTACCAAATACTTCGTTAGAAAACCTGATAGCCATAATAGCACGCTCTAGATTTACATGAGGTCGTTCTTTTTCCATGCGTAAAATCTGAACACCTAATTCTTTGATAATCTTCAAGTTGGGACTTACTAATTGATAATCACGAGAGTCTACCACAAAAAACGGTTCGGGCAAACCTTCAAATAATGCTTCTTTAATTGTTTTGTCAATTGGGTTCACAGGAAATACACCAAAGGATGTACTTTTTCTTTTGGTCACTTTTCCAATTTCTAAGTGACGTGCTACCAACTGAAAAGAATGACAAATCAAAAATAAGAATTTGGGAGCGATTTCTCCATTTAATACTTCCTCAGATTTATTATGTGCCAATATTGAATCAATTAAGGCGAAATATGGCTTTTCCCAAGCTTCATCAGAAGGTAATGGACTTCCAGGTCCACCTGAAGAAATGTAAATATCGTATGCCAAATCAGGAAGCTCAGTATTCGCTCGAACGTTGAAAACCTGTGTATTTACTTCAATATTTTTTTGTATTCTGAATTCGTTAACCAAATTAATAATGCAACGCATGCCTTCACCAGCTACGTTGTCATACATATCTAAAACTGCTATTTTTAGTGGTTTTTCTGTCGAAATATTTTGCATCGTAAATTTGTTGATATGAATTTTTATCAAATATTTTATCAAATATTTAATCTCTACTTAACTTATTAAATCGACGCAATTTACTAAAAATAGCCTTAAAATCAATTTGTTACGGAATACAAAATAAAATTTAACATAGCTTTATCACCCTTTTAAATACCAAATCTTGTTTCTTGAACGATATAATCTACTACACTTTTCAAATCGTTAGTTTCTTCAAATACTGCTAACTGACGGTCTGCGCCAGTACCATTTTTAAGGATTTCTTTGATATAAGCTACTTCATTACGACTTCCTAATTCATCCAATACATCATCTACAAAATCTAGTAGTTCGTCACATAAATCACTATAAGGTACTTCTTCTTGTTTCCCAAAATCAATCAATTTTGCTTGAATACCATATCTGGCTGCTCGCCACTTATTTTCATTGATTAATACTTTTCTGTACGACCTAAAATTCAGATTTTGTTTTAACAACTTATGGATTTTCGCCACCAAAGCCTGCATTAATGCTGCTAAACAAATGGTTTCGTCAACTCGCATCGGAATATCACAAATTCTAAATTCAATGGTGTCATAATAAGGATGCAAGCGAATATCCCACCAGATTTTCTTTCCACTATCGATACATTTTGTTTTTACAAGCAAATTGATGTATTCGTCATATTCACTAGCAGAAGCAAAAAATTCGGGAATACCAGTACGTGGAAATTTATCGAATACTTTTGAACGATATGATTTAAAACCTGTGTTTCTTCCACACCAAAAAGGTGAATTGGTAGAAAGCGCATAAATATGGGGTAAGAAATAACGAACAGCATTCAATATTTGTATGCCTTCATTTCTACTTTGGATGCCCACATGCACGTGTAACCCAAAAATCAAGTTACCTCTGGCAACATCACGCATTTCATCAATCAAAGAATCATAATGCGGACTCGGCGTTATCAGTTGGTCTTGCCAATCTGAGAACGGATGGGTACCTGCTGCTGCTAAAAGAAGGTTATTTTGTTCGGCAAGTTGGATAATATTTCGTCTAAGGTCGGTTACCTCCTCTCTTGCTTCTTGAATATTATAACAGA
This sequence comes from Arcicella sp. GW821-FHT09D11, assembly GCF_059416265.1. Taxonomy (NCBI): domain Bacteria; kingdom Pseudomonadati; phylum Bacteroidota; class Cytophagia; order Cytophagales; family Flectobacillaceae; genus Arcicella; species Arcicella sp. GW821-FHT09D11. Next base: position 295,182 of record NZ_JBWKOV010000005.1, read on the forward strand.
TATTCGTCCCAACCTCCACAACAGCTTGGTGCATTTCGGCTTTTACTCGTTCTTGTAAAATAATCTGCCCGCCTTCAACAATTTTACTCATGTGCGAGCGTAACTCCCGCGTTACGGGGTCGATAGTCTGAAACTCTTCTTCAATTCCAATGGTAAATAAAGGCATAAGTTTGGAAGGTTTAAGGGCTGAAAAAGAAATCAGTATCAATGTCCGATACTGATTCCCTTTTACAACATCATTATTTTTTACTTTCAAAAATGGTATCTCTTGCATTCCCTGCTACCGACGATGTAAGGAAAGTACCCCAAGTGAGGTTGTCTTTACCAGGTTTATGTTTTTTAGCACGGTCAATCGCCACTTTAGCAGCAGTTTCTACTACCCATTCAAAGTTTTCCTGACCAACAGAATTAATATCTGCATCTGGTGCAGGGTTACAAAAATCTATCGCATAAGGAATTCCGTCTTTTATAGCGAACTCAACAGTGTTGAAATCATAGCCTAACGCTTTATTCAGCCTAAGCACATAGTCTTTCACCGTTGCTAATAGTTTCTTGGCTGCTGGCCCTGTAGGCATCTCGGCTACATAGCGTAAATGATGTGGATTTCTTGGTTCATAAGGCATTATCCTTACTTCTTTGCCTCCGATACAATAGCAACGGAAGTAATCTGTAAACGTAATTTCCTCCTGCAAAAGCATCACCAATTGGTCAGTTTCATCATAAGCAGAGAACAATTCGTCGGGGTTTCTTACTTTATAAACACTTTTCCAGCCACCACCCGCGTGAGGTTTCATATAGGCAGGAAAACCGATGTAATCAAAAATATCTCCCCAAGGTAATGGGAATTTCAGGTTTCTGAATGAAGTCTCAGACGTATCTGTCGGGCGTTCTTTTGAGGGCAACAATACAGTTTTGGGTACGGGTACGCCCACATTTAACGCTAAGGCATTATTAAAAAATTTCTCATCTGCCGACCACCAAAAAGGGTTGTTGATAACGGCCGTACCAGCCATTGCAGTATTTTTGAGCATTGCTCTATAGAATGGTACATCCTGAGAAATGCGATCGATAATGACATCATAACCGCTAGATTCCCCTTGTATTACTTTCTCAACAATCATTCGCTCGGCTACGATGCCCGATGGTGCTATTTGATTTACTCTTTCTACAAATGCCTCTGGAAAAGAGGATTCCATTCCGTGAAGGATACCTATTTTTTTCATAATGCTCAAATTCAATTTTACAGGTTTAATGAATGATTAATTCATTCTTGAAGTATTTTTCGATTAAATTCTATTTAAATATTCAGGGAACATTTCTCGCCAAATATCCCAGTCGTGCGTGCCATGCCAACGGACATCAAGCCAATGATTAATTTTTTTATTAGCCAAAATTTTAGATAACCGTTCCGTTTCGGGTTTACAAAAATCAGCATTACACGTACCTAATACGATATTCATTTGCCATAAATCTGGATGCATGGCATTAGGGAGATAATCAGGAGGATTGTTGAAATAAACGCTCTCGCTATAGTACCCATTCAAAAATGAGCGGATATCAAAAGCAGCACCCATTGTAAACAAATGTGATACTTTATCAGGATGACGAAAAGCAAAGTTTGCGGCATGAAAACCGCCAAAGCTACAACCTGCTACAGCTACTTTAGAGGTATTGCATTCACGCATGATGGCGGGAATCAATTCTTCATTTAAATATTGGTCATAATAAATATGGTTCTGTATACGCTCTGAGGGATGCAAGTGTTTGCCATACCAAGAATATTTATCGATACTATCGGGGCAATAAATTTTTATTTTGCTGCTTTCAATTTGCTTTTTTGCTGATTCAATTAGCTTAAAATCCTTTGCCTCGTAATATCTCCCCATTGTAGTAGGAAAAACAATGACTGGATAGCCCCAATTTCCAAAAATCAACAATTCATTATCTGCTCCGAGATGATGAGAATAATACTTGATATAACGTTCTTGCATTTTGTTGGTGAGGGTTTTACATTATTTCAAAAATTTATTCACAGCTAGATTTAGACTATTTAAATTACGATAAAATTACCACTTGACAATACTTTCGGATAAAAGTAGGTGTTTTACTCAGATTTCTGTTTTACATAGAATCTTTACTCTAAAATAGAAACTGTTTTTAACTTTCAAAACAAAACATTGGAATAATTTATCTGTGAAATATTTAACAATTTGTTTATTTTCGGGAATAATCCAAAAATTGCTAATTCACGTATGACTATATATTCACAAAATTCTTCCTCAGAAATCCTTCAAATTGAGGATAATATTTATTCAGCCTACCTAAATAGAACTGTTCATATCACTTTAATATATCCAAAAAAAAATAATTCACTCAACTTGATTATTTTTAATGATGGTCAAGACTTTGAGTCTTTGAAAATCAAACAATGGATTTCGTCCTTGATGGATGACAACAAAATATCTCCTATTTTGTGCGTAGGTATTCACGCCAATAACGAACGCTTACAAGAATACGGAACGGCATCGCAAGCTGACTATAAAAACAGAGGAAACAAGGCTCATCATCATGCTAACTTTGTTTTGAAAGAATTGTTACCATTTTTAGAAAATTCTTATTCATTATCATCAAAAAATAGAGTAATGGCAGGTTTTTCTTTAGGAGGATTATCCGCAATGGACATTGCTTGGAATCATCCTAAGGTATTTGCTAAAGTGGGTGTTTTCTCTGGGGCATTATGGTGGCGACAAAAAGCTGAAGAAGACGGCTATACGGATGAAAATGATAGGATAATGCACAACATCGTCAGAAAAGGGGAATATCACAAAAACCAACAATTCTGGTTTGAGGCAGGCACCAACGATGAAACCTCTGATAGAAACCATAATGGCATTATTGATGCCATTGATGATACCCTCGACTTGATGAAGGAATTAGAAAAACATGGTTATCAAAAGAATAAAGACATCGTTTACAGACAAGTAGAAGGCGGAGAACATAATCAACAAACTTGGAGCAAAGTAATGCCCGAGTTCCTTACATGGGCTTTTGGGCAATAATTTTTTTATTTTACTAACTCTTTTTCTTGTTTACCAATTATCCCAAAACTTTACTAGCTATCACATTTAGGGTTTTTTAACAAAAGGTTGTCTAATATAGGCAACCTTTTCGTTTAACTTGCATCTGTATTTTATTAATCACATTAAAGCTATTAATCTTTAAACTGAGTTATTATGAATTCATTTATCAACAAAATCCTTATTACTACTATTATCACTATTTGTTTTGGCTTTTCAACATTTGCTGGTGGAATAAAAGGAACTATTAAAAATACGCACGGCGAATACCTTTCTTTTGCCTCTATCATCGTAAAAGGTAGCCCAAAAGGAACGATGGCTAACGAAGATGGTAAATACGAACTTTCCTTAGAACCTGGGAGCTATACCATCATCTTTCAATATTTAGGACATAAAACCTTAGAAAAACAGGTTCTCGTTAACAATGATTATTTACCCCTTCAAATAGTATTGGAAGAGCAAGCAATCAGCTTGAAAGAAGTAGAGTTTTCTGCCAAAAGTGAAGACCCCGCCTATACTATCATGCGCAAGGCTATTTCGATGGCTCGCTTCAAAATCTTAGAACTCAATGAATATTCTGCCAGAACCTATGTGAAAGGTACTGGACAAGTAAGCGAGGTTTCGGGTTTGATAAAGATGTTGGCAGGTAAAAAAATTGAAAAGGAATCTGGATTAAAAATCGGACAAGTATATGTCTTAGAATCTATCAATGATGTTGTTTTTAAACAGCCATCTGCCGTAAAAGAAAAAGTAGTTTCAACACGCAACAACCTGCCCAAACAATTACAAAGCCAAGGAACAAACTTTATTCCTGTGTCACGCACTAACTTTTATAATCCTAAGCCGTTTGGCGATATGGTATCTCCATTGTCACCCACAGCTTTGGCTTATTATAAATTTAAGTATGAAGGTTTTTTTACCGAAAATGGGCAGACGGTAAACAAAATACGCGTGATACCTAAATCAAAAAATGATAATGTATTTGATGGTATTATCAACATCATAGAAGATACTTGGTATATCCATAGTCTGGATTTGCACTTTAGTAGTGATAATATTTCAAACAGGATTAAAATGATTTTTGCTCCTAACAAAGAAATCTGGTTGCCAATCAATTATACTTTCCGTTCTGATTTCGATGCTTTTGGTTTCAAAGGGTTCTTTAATTATGTTACCAACGTTAGAAACTACACCGTTGCTGTCAATGAAAAGTATCATCAACGACCTGTGGTAATCGATGAGAAAATTGATAAAGCAGAGGCAAAAGAATTGAAAAGTGAGAAAGTAAATAGTAAAATAGCCCTTAATCAGAAACAGGTTACGCGTAAGCAGCTCAACAAGTTTTTGAAAGAAGCTGAAAAAGAAGACAAGAAAGAGAGAAAGAAAAAAGGGGAAGATGTAGATTTGGTACGGTCGTATAATATTGAAATTGATAGCCTCCACAGTAAACGTAGTGCTGATTTCTGGAATGATGAAAGACAAGTGCCATTGACAGATTTGGAGATAAAAGGTTATGCCCAAGCTGATAGTATCGCTAAAACGAATGAACAGCAATACCAGAAAGATTCCATCAGGAATTTGCCTGCCTTTAAGTTTTCACATTTGATTTTCGGCAAAACGTATAACTATGGAAAAAGAGATGATTTGTTCGGTTTCTTTAATAAATCTCTTAGCTATACGTCTCCTTTAGATCAAATTCCTTCGTTAGATTTTGTGAATACTGTAGATGGATATTTTTTAAAGGCTTCTTTAAGATATGATATTCGTGAGAAACTCACTAAAAGGGAATCTATTTATGGTGATTTAAGGTATGCATTAGGAAGAAAAGCCCTTAACTGGAACCTTGGGTATTATTATTTAAAGAATCAGCAATCGGTTGAAGTAAGAACAGGACGATACATTCAGCAATTTAATGACGACAGACCTATTTCTACGCCAGCTAACACCATCTACACGATGTTGGCTGAACGCAATTATCTGAAAATTTACCAGAAAGATTATGCTAATGTTGAATATAGAAATCGATTATCAGAGAAAGTAACGATTAGGGTGAATCTAGAATATGCTGAAAGAATGTCCCTAAAAAATTTGGAGACTTTTAAGCCTTGGATTGATGTAAAAGACAGAAGTTTTAGTTCAAATACGCCAGAAAATACCGAATTAGCCAATACTGATTTTGATAAACATAAAACGTTTTTGACCGAAGGCGAAATCATTTGGAGACCTTTTGCCAAAAAACGCAAATTCAACGACCGTGAATATACCATCAATACGGGTAATCCTATTTTTAGACTTAAATCTACCAATGGATTATTAGCTGAAAGTCAGTTTTCGCGCCTACAAGGTTCTTATGAGCAATTCTTTGATTTAGAAAAGTTGGGAAATTTGCACGTTTTGACTAATTACGGTGGATTTATACAAAAACCGAATTACTTTATTGATTACCGCCATTTCAATGGTAATCAGACTATTCTCCGCTCTTTCAGATTTGATGCTTTTAGAAACTTAGATTATTATTTACATAGTACTACGGGTAATTATTTAGAAGTATTTGCACAACATGATTTTAATCACTTTCTATTAACTCAAATTACTCCGCTTAGAATTTATGGATTGAAAGAATCTATTTTTGCCAATTATTTGAAAGTGCCTAATCAACAATTTGAATATGTAGAAGTCGGTTATGGCTTATCTGGCATCGGTAAATTGTTCGGTTTAGAAGTAGTAGGCAATTTTGTGAATGGCAAATATGATGCTACTGTATTGAGGATTAAGTTTAATAGGTAGTTTTTAGCTGTGAGCTATAAGCTTTGAGCCATGAGGTTTTTTATTTTTAGTAAATTTTAAGTCTAGCCCTTCCTATTAGCTGGTGACTTAAGTCACCAGCTAATAGGAAATGATTTTTAGGATTGTATTATATAAATAACACTGATGACATGACTTGAAGTCATGCCATCTCAGTAAACGTCACAAAAAAGCGGTCAGAAAATTAATTTTCTGACCGCTTTTTTAAATGCTAAAAGAAGCAAAAATCTCATTGCTCAAAGCTTATAGCTTACAGCTAAAATTACTGTAAAATCAATTGTCCACGGATTTCTCCTCCCGGTTTTGAGGCACTGTGAATGTTTACATAATAATTACCTGCCATCAAATCCGTTTCTTGCTCGGTTGTCAAAGCAGCCGTTGTGCTAGAGTAAGCAGTATTAAAAGTGGTTCCTAAACCAAAAATAATACCACCACTTACGCCCACAGCTCCTTTATGAATATGCCAAGCCGTAGGAGTAACACCATTATAACTAATAGTATATGAAATTACTTTTGTTGTTTTGTTATAAGTTCCAACAAAAGAACCAGTAGCAGTTGAAGTATTGGCGGGTACTTCAACAGAGCCATTTAGTGCAACATTAAATTTCACTTCTGGTGAAACTTCATCATCTTTTTTACAAGAAATGGCAAACAACAACGTAGAGATTAAGAAAGCAAAGAGTGTTTTTTTCATGTTAATTTTCGTTTAAGTGAATCGAAGACTTGCGTCTTATTTACACTTACGGCTCTTTCTCTACATTAGTTGCGTCGGAAAAATTATTTTCCTGCCGAAATCAAATTGGCGAATAATCTATAAGCCCCTGAAACTCCCGCGGGCAATTGGCGGAAGAAGGCATATCCTGTAAAGATATAATTCCCTTTACCATATTTTGTATACAACAATCCTCCGTTGGAAGGTGGCTCATTCGGGTCATTAGATGACAAAATCGCATCATACTTTGCATCCCAATCATTTGAGAAATACAATCCTCTTTCTTGAATCCAGCCATCAAAATCTTTTGCGGTAATCTTATTCGGTGTATTCAACAAAATACTTTCAGGTTTCAAGAAACGTACCTCTGCTTCTTCAACCGTTACTCTATCTCTTGATAATTTAAACGGATAAGGTCCAATACCCGTTTCTAATTTCTGTAAGTTGCTATTCACCTGATACTGCACCACCATGTTACCGCCATTTTCTACGTATTCCATCAGTTTTTTCTGATAATAAGTAATGCGTTCTTCCGTATTGTAAGCCCTTACTCCTACTACAATAGCATCAAATTTGGATAAATCTTCATTTAATTCTTTCTCAGTCAAAATCGTTACATTATATCCAATCTGACGCAAAGCCATCGGCACATCGTCGCCAGCACCTACGATATAGCCAATATTTTTACCTTTTGTTTTGATGTCTAATTTTACCACTTTAGCTTCTGCCAATGGGAAAAGTGTTTGTGGTGGAATATGGTCATAAGCTACCGTTATGATTCCTCTGTCATAAGTACCATTCGCTGTTTTGATAATAGCTTTCACAGTGCCTTCGGGAGTAGTACTAGAAGGCGTCACTTTAAACACAAGTTTTGCTTCTTGATATTTATTATCTAAGCTAAAATCAATACTTGTTGGGCTTGACTTCCAGCCAGTTGGCAATGCTAAACTAACGCTTCCTGAGGTTTTGTTTTTACCTGATTTCAATGTTACTTCTACCTCTTTAGCTTGGTCATTGGCAAAAACATATACTTTATCTGAAATATTAGCCGTTACTTCTGGGCGAATCTCGAAAGTACGATATAACTCTCCACGGGTCTCGTCGGTATATTTATAGATAACAGGTGAGCTAAAAGTGAAAGGCTGATTATCAATCAAAAACGTAAATTCTGCTTGTAAATCTGCTGGCTTTTCGGGTAAGCCAATCAGTGTTTGGTCATCTACACGATACATTCCTTTACCCATTTTCTTTTCTGCTAACCAAAATGGTTGTGTCAAAGGCTGATTTTTAGGAATTTCTACCGAGAATGCAATTCGTTGTAATTCATTATTACCCAAACTAACATTAAAAGTGCTGTCTTTACCTAAACCAACTAAGCGTATTTTCTGTAAGGTCACTGCAAAGTCTGAACGCTTTACAGCAGTAGCCCATACGCTAATTTTTTCACCTGCCGATGCTGAATATTCAGTAGGGTTTGCTTCAAAGTATAATCCTGTACAAGCAATAATAATGTTTTCTAATTCCTTTTTCTTCTGAGTCCTCCAATATTCATCGTCAACTTTTAACAATGTTTTGTAGGCCTCTAACAAAGAAGGAACAATCGTAGAAGGATTTTCTGGATTAAAACTATTGATGGCAAGGTTAATCCAAGCTTCTACTTCTTTTCCTTCTTTTCCTCCTTTTACTTTGCTCCACGTTAAATCAACGCCATCAAAAATATCTTTCTGAGCTAAATCTCCAAACTTATGTACAAAATATTCTGGTCTTAAACCACGTGTGCGAGGTACACCAAAACCTTGTGATTTATGTTGAGAACGACTTTCTGCTGCAATTTCAGAATATGCTTTTCCTAATAGTGGGTTATACCCCCCTATTTCAACTGGTATAAAAGTTCCTTCTGATGGTTTCTGAGAAACAGCGCCAAAATTAAACGTATTCCAAACGACTCTTTTGGCTTGCCAAGGTTTTACATATTTTAATTGTTCAGGAAATTTGGTAGGGTCGCCCGACAGTTTGAAAGCCTCTTCTGCCAAAGCAGCCGAAGCAGAGTGATTGCCATGTCCTGCACGAGCATCAGGCGGAAAACGGCAAATAATTACATCCGGACGAAGGCTTCTAATACGCCAAACTACGTCTGCCAATACAGCATCTTTTCCCCAAATTTGTAGGGTTTCTTCGGTATTTTTAGAAAACCCAAAATCGTTTGCGCGGGTAAAATATTGCTCTGGACCATCAATGGCACGAGCCGCTAGTAGTTCTTGTGTACGAATCAATCCTAATAAATCGCCAAGTTCTGAGCCAATCAAGTTTTGTCCGCCATCACCACGTGTAATTGATAAATAAGCAGTTCTTACTTTACGTTCTTTGGCTAGCCACGAAAGCATTACGGTATTTTCATCATCTGGGTGAGCTGCAATATACATCGCTGTACCAAGCACATTGAGTTTTTTCAAATTCAACAAAAGTTCTCCAGCAGGCATGGGTTTTATAGGCTGGGCTTGGGTGCTGAACAGGGTACCGAGGAGTATTAATAATAGAATAATGGTTTTGTCCGATTTGATATTCATTTGAGAAATTTTATAGTTCTACGTGAAATTAACTGAAAACATTAACAATACTAAAACAGGAAAATAATTGATTTCAGAGAAGTAATAAAATTAATTCGCTGAATGACACCAAACACGTTATTGAACTTTAAAATTGAGATAAAATATCATAACAGCCCCCATTGAGGATTAGGTATAAATTCTGATTTAAATTACTTTTACAGACATAAAATAAGACGTTTTTGAAATAATCTATCGTTGTTTTCCTTCATCTTCGTATATCTTACTTTCCCAATATGCTAAATACACACCATCAAGAATTTGACCCACCCGAAGAGCTTCGGGACACGATAAAATGCTTTTGGTATGACAAAATAGCATTTGGAGAGCTACCATCAAGTTTTGAGGTAGTACCTGATGGCTACGCTGAAATCATTTTTTACTTCGGAACTACCTGTAGCATTGCTCATAATGGAGGTTTACCGCCCTTACCGTCACCATTTATGATAGGCTTGCTCAATCAACCTATTGTTTTTCACACGGAAGATTGTTTAGAAATCATTGCCATCAGGTGCTTTCCTTGGACGGTTTTCGATTTGCTCGGATTACCACCCAGTAAAGACGGAATACGCATATTTGAACATCCAATTGCTCAACTTCAAGCTACCTTGAAGGTGTTTATTAACAATGGTAAGATAGAGGAAGCAATTACTCATATAAAACAATATTTATTGAATGCTCGGTCGCAGATTGCGATTGATAGTATGCTGTTTAAAGCAGGATTGGCTATGAGTGAAACAAACGGCACGATGCCAGTAAGCCAAGTAGCGGAGGCTGCTCATGCAACGGTTCGTACCTTGGAAAGAAATTTTAAGCAATCTGCTGGCTATACTGTTAAGGATGTGTCTGGATTGATGCGCTTTGAGCAGGTACGAAATCATCTATGGCTTTATCCAGATTGCAACCTTGCAGGCTTAGCTTATGAGCTGGGCTATACCGACCAATCTCACCTTAGCAGAGAATTTAAACGCTACACTGGCACTACGCCATCAGCATTTGCCAAAAAAGCAAAGAAAGAGCAGCAGTTGCTAGGCAACGATTTTGTCGCTTTTGTACAAGCCTAAAGAAAAAGTATTGTAGAATTTTGCGTTGCTTAATTTAAACAATACAAAATCATGTTACTACAAAATAAAAAAGTAGCCATTATCGGTGCGGGACCAGTTGGTCTGACAATCGCAAAATTACTCCAACAAGAAGGAATAGATATAACTGTTTACGAAAGGGATAAAGACGCACAAACAAGAATTTGGGGCGGTACGCTTGATTTGCACAAAGAATCGGGGCAAGTAGCCTTGCAAAAAGCAGGATTGCTGGAAAGCTATTATGCCCTAGCAAGACCTATGGGCAGAACCGTAGCGGATGAACAAGGTAACGTCTTGTTTACTGCAAAACCTCAATATGATACTCCTGAAATCAACAGAAACGATTTAAGAAATATATTATTGAATAGCTTAACAAGCGATACCGTTGTTTGGGATAGGAAATTTACGAGACTGGAAGAATACGATGGTAAATGGATTTTACATTTTGAAAATAATATTAATGTCACCGCAGATGTTGTTATAGGAGCCAATGGCGGAATGTCCAAAGTGAGAAAATATCTTACAGATACCGAAGTTGAATATACAGGTACTGTTATCATACAAGGCGAAGTAATTCAACCAGCCATAAAATGTGCAGAGTTTTACCAATTATGCGAGAATAATATCCTTATGACTGCAGACAAAGGCATTAATTTAGTTGCCAACCCTAATAACAACGGTGCATTGACCTATAACGTAACTTTTAGAAAGCCTGAAGAATGGCTTCATGAAAATGGATTAGACTTTCAACATACAGACAGCATTGTTACGTTTCTTTCAATAATGTTTTCGGATTGGCACGAATGTTACAAAAAATTATTCCACTCAACTTCATTTTTTGTTGGATTACCAACCAAAAAAATATCTTTAGATAAACCTTGGACTAATAATCGTCCTTTGCCTATAACCCTTATTGGAGATGCCACCCATTTAATGCCTCCTTTTGCAGGAAAGGGCGTGAATACGGGACTAATGGATGCATTAATATTAGCTGATAACCTGACCAACGGAAAATTTGAAACCATCGAAACGGCTATCAGCGATTATGAGCAAAAAATGTTGGTTTATGCCCAAGAAGCACAACTTGAAACTAGTAATAATGAAATAGCAATGCATCAATCCGACTTTTCTTTCCAAAAAAGATTTAGCCATTAAGCTAGTCAATAGTATTCTTGATTGAACATTTATCAAGAATACAACTTAAAGGGATTCTAGTAGAAAGAAATAATATTTTCATTAAAATATACAATTTTCAGAAAGGTTATTTAATACCATTTTAGGGAAATATCACTTGTAAATTCAGTATATGATAAATTAAAAAATAACATATATTTCCGATTTTACTTTTTTATTTAAGTGTAATTGCTCATTTTTAACTTAAAACTTACAAATAAGTATAATTATGACAGAAATTATGTATTAAATTTAGCCAATCATTTAAAATGAGGATTAGCACGTTGCTTTATGCTAGTCTACTGTGTACTTCTAAAAATATTAATAATTTTAATCCCTACTATGTCCAATTTTTTTAAATTAATGTTGAAACAAATTCATGTGTTTTTGATGTTGCTATTGGCCACTCACTCACAAGCTCAAAATCAATATGAGCTGAACGGTGCTTGGAAATGTGCACCCATCAAAAGCGTGAAAGAAAATGGGGAGGTGATTTCATCTCCTCATTTTTTGCTTTCGGCTTGGAAACCTGCCGTTGTTCCGGGAACAGTGCTAACAAGTATGTTGGCAAACAAAGAAATTCCTGATCCTTTTTATGGATTGAACAATGAGAAAATACCAGACATTTATAATACTGGCAGAGACTATTATACTTATTGGTTTGCTAAAGACTTTAAAGAAGTTTCGCCAACTAATGGGTCTGAAGTTTGGTTGAAATTCAGAGGAATCAATTATGCCTGTGATGTTTTTTTGAATGGCAAAAAAGTAAACGAGAAAGTATTTGAGGGAATGTTTCTGCGTCAATCTTTTAATATCACTAAGCTTTTGGCTAAAGATGGCAACAATCGTTTAGCCGTCATTGTATATCCACCTTATACTGTTGGCAATGCTAATGGCGGACAAGGTGGCGATGGCACTATTGCCAAAAACGTTTCGCTACAATATACGGCTGGGTGGGACTGGATTCGTCCGATTCGTGATAGAAATACGGGTATTTGGGATAAAGTATATATTGAAAAAACGGGTAAAGTAAACTTGAAAGACCCTCATGTAATTACGCTCGTTCCAGAAAAAAGATTGCCCGATGCTCTACAAAAACCAGCCATTATCAAAGCTTCTGCTGACTTAGAGAACACTTCTGCTGTAAAAGTTGAAGGAACATTGGTATATACCATCGATGGCAATAAAGTTTCAAAAAAAGTTAGCCTTGCCCCTAACAGCATTACCACTGTTAACCTTGATAATTATAGTTTAAAAAATCCTCGTTTATGGTGGCCAGCGGGTTATGGTAAGCAAGAATTGTATGATACAAAATTTGAATTTATCGTAAACGGACAAGTTTCTGACCAAGAGGCTGTAAAAGTTGGGGTACGCGAAATACAAACAGATTGGAATGCCTTAACAGCAAGTCGCCAGATTTATGTCAATGGACAAAAAGTATTTATCAAAGGGGGTAATTGGATTATTTCGGATGCTATGTTGCGTTTCTCAGACGAGCGATATGATGCTGAAATCCGTTTTCACCGTGATATGAACCTGAACCTTATTCGTATTTGGGGAGGAGCATTGGTAGAACGTCCAGAATTTTACGAAGCTTGCGACCGCTACGGTTTATTAGTATTCCAAGATTTCTGGATGTCAGGCGATTGTAACGGTCGTTGGGTTGACCCTATGAAAAAAGAAGACCAGTGGACACGAAGAAATTATCCTGATAATCATCAGCTATTTTTATCATCAGCAGCTGATATGATTAAAATGGTAAGAAACCATCCTTCTTTAGCCATCTGGTGTGGAGGTAACGAAATCACCCCTCCAGAAGACATTTTAGTCCCTTTAAGAGATGAAATCTTGCCAAAATTAGACGGTACTCGTTGGTTTATTGATTATTCAAACTCTGACGAAATGTCCTTTAATTCATTGGGTGGAAACGGCGATGGACCTTATGGCATTCAACCGCTAGATGTATTCTGGAATCAACGTACTTTTCCTTTTAATTCAGAAGTTGGTTCGGTAGGTACGGGAGATTATGAATCATTAAAACGTTTTATTCCGAAAGAGAACTTAAATGTTCCATATCATGATAGCAACCAAAAGCCTGATTCTGTCTGGACATACCATACTTATACGGGCGTAGGTTATAATCAATTTATAGACCCTTACGGAAAGCCAAAAGACATCAAAGATTTTGGATTGAAAGCCCAATTAGTGAATTATGACCAATACCGTGGTTTGATTGAGGGGTTTTCTTCACACATTTGGGAATGGTACACTGGGGTGATTATCTGGAAAACTCAAAATCCGTGGACAGCCATGCGTGGACAAATGTATGATTATTACCTAGACCCTAATGCTTGTTTGTATGGCTTAAAAAGTGGTAGCGAGTTGGTACACATTATGGCAAATCCTGTAGATGGTATGTTAATGATGGTTAATAACGACTTTAAGCCTCGTAGAAACTTGATGTTGGTCGCTAAAGCATACGACATCAATGGCAAAGTAAAAGAAATCACTCAGGTGTTTACTTATATTGAAGCAAGTTCTGTCAAGAAAATTCTTTCTGTCAAAAAGGTTTTAGAAGAAATTGGTGCGGAAGAAGGTTCGTTTCTATCATTACAATTATTAGATGAAAACAAACAAATTGTAAGCGATAATATGTACTGGTACCCTAACAGCAAGGGTATGTATTCGGGTTTGCAAAAAATGAAATCGGTAGAAAATCTAAAAGTAGCTCTAAAGAGTATCGGAACAGGTAAAGTACAAGTAACCTTGACCAACCCTGCGAATAATCCTGTTGCTTTCTTTAATAGGGTTTCCGTAGTAGATGAAAAAACGAAAGAACGTATTTTACCTGTATTCTATAATGATAACTACGTTTCTATTGCTCCAGGAGCTGAAAAAACCATTATTATCGACAATATTCCCACTCAAACAAAACCACAAGTATCTATTGAAGGCTGGAATTATGCTTTAAAGTATTTCAATATCCAATAATAGTTTAGGGTTTATGAGTTTAAAGTAGATTTAAAACTCATAAACCCTAAACTTTAAACTCATAAACATTAAACTATCCCTAAAGCCCATCTTCCTTATCTCTCAGTTTGCTGACAACTTCCGTTATTTCTCTGGTATAAACATCTAATTTTTCGGCAGCATGTTTAATGGCATTGATAAAAGAGCCTATATCTTCCTGTGACAGCATCGCTTCATCAAACATATTACAGATACCCAACATCAACGTAACAGGATGACGTACCTCGTGCGAAATCTTAAAAAGCACCTCTTCTAAATCTTTAATACGTTGCTCCTTTTCCTCCTCTGCTTTTTTGCGTTCATCGATAGGAATCCTAATGGAAAAGTATTGAATAATGGCATGATTTTCATCAAATACGGGAAGGATAATGCTATCTTGCCAAAAATAAGAGCCATCTTTAGCCCTACTTTTTACTTCGCTACGCCACATTTCACCACTCGAAATCGTTTCCCACATCTTTCTAAAAAAAACAGAAGAATGATAATCAGCCTTTAAAAGGCGGTGATTTTGTCCTATTAATTCTTCTTCTAAGTATTTACTTGCCTCGCAAAACTTATTATTAACATAAATAATTATTCCGTTTATATCAGTTACGGAGCAAATAACACTTTCATTTATCGCCATCTGATAAGCCTCCAGAAACCTTAATAATTCAAGCTTCGACTTATCTTTAAAAGTATAATTTTGTGCCATTCTATTTTACAACAAATCGTATATTCTTAATGCTTGATTGTTTTATGGCATAAACTTAGTAAAAAAAATACCTAACATAAGACTTTTTCAAGAAAAAATGGCAAGATGTCGCAAATACAATCGCCCGCATCCATGCGAGTGATGACTATTAAAAGACTTCCAGTCGAAATAACTATAAAATAAATCATAAGCCCAACGAATATTCTCGTGTCAAGTAAGTTAAAACGGTAACCGCAAGGGTTACAGCTACTCAAACCGAAATATTGACTTTTCACAAATCATTTAACTTTGATTAATCTCTCAATTTTATTTCTTTTGTGCCGTTAAAAGCTCAGTTGCTAATCTTTCAAAATACTAAACCATCTTATGAAAAAGTATCTACTCTCCTTTTTTACATGTATTGCTTTCACAAGTGCTTTTGCACAGAAAACAGAACTACATTTTGCATTAAATTCTGGTCTTTTTTCTTTCTCTGGCAAAGCTGCCAATGCTGTTTCATATATAAGTTACAATGATGACAATCAAAGTGGGCATACCAACAATCCATTTGGTGCTAAGTCAGCTATTTCTTATGGTTTTTCAGGGAATTTAAAGAGAATCACTAAAAGGAATTTTATTCTTGGGCTCGACCTTGGCTATGAAAGCCTAAGAAGTAAAGTGATCATCAATACCGTCAATGGTTATACAGGAAATTCAACTTATCAACTAGAAGCTACGGGTAAAACGATTTTAAGTTCAGACTTTATCAATATCTTTCCCTCTCTCGGACATCGCTTTAATACCAATAAAGTAGCTATTGATTTAACGGGTGGTTTTGATATTGGAGCAAATTTAAAGATGCAAGAAAGCGGAAAAGCAACAGCCGTTGACGGAACAGTATTTACAACAGATGTTGATAGAAAAACCATTAGTACAGATGTTAGACCAAGAATTCAAGTTTCAGCCAATTATAATAAAATGGGTATTTATGCAGGTTATTCTTATGGTTTTTTAAGTTATAAGGCTGGTTACGTTGGTGGCTCTACCGAATGTGTTGCAAGGTTTGTACGTTTTGGGCTAACCTATCAGTTATTTTAGGACTAATGTATTGTTACACAAAAAAAGCGTCTTGAAATTAAGTTTCAAGACGCTTTTTTTATTGATTTTTCTCTAAAATTATTTGCTTTTAGCATCCCAAATGGCTGCTTTGGCTAAAGCTGTTTTGTCAGCACTTCTGGCTTTAATCCAGTCGCTTAAGAATTTATATGATTTTTTATCTGTCTTTGCATCTACCAAGCTATCTAATACGGCAAGGGCTTTAGGCACTTGTCCTTCTCGGAAGTAGGCCGTTGATTCTTCTCTCCAAACTCTTCCATTAATTGATTTTTTATCCACGCCTAATTTAGCAAGGTTGGCTCTTACCTGATTGATTTTGGCAACAGAATAACGCATTCCGCGACTACTGTATAAGGAATACATAATGATGTTTTCAGCAGTTTGTTTTACTAGGGTTTTATCATATTTGGCATTGAATTCGCCTAAATGGTTAATCATGTATTCAAAAATATCATTGTCGTCATCCATGATTACTTTTTGCAACAATAAAAAGCTGGTATTATTGCTGTATTGCGACGCTGGGATGATTTTCGCATAATTATTCATCGCATTGATGTTATCCACCGTATCCCGCATAATTCTGGTCATAAATCCATATTCAATCAAGAAATTGGCATCACGATTGCCTGAACGGTAACTTGTTTTATAATTACTAGTACGTTGCTTAGGGTCAATTGCCTTCGTAGCAGCTTCAATCAATGCTTGAGGAGTATTATAATTCTCGCCTAATACTGTAATGTGCTGTAGCTTTACGTCTTTATCAAAAAACAAAAGTGTGGGCGTAGAGGGAATCCAAATGCCTTGTTTATTCAAAAATGCCGCTCCTTCTGGCGAAGTAATATCCAACTTATAATTTACAAAGTTTTGGTTGAAGATATTCCCTACTTGTGCATTTTCAAAAGTAGGTTTGAAAGCGTTACAAACATGACAGGTAGGTGCATATACTTCTAAGTGTACAGGTTTGTTTTGGGCTTTGGCTAAATCAAAAACTGTTTTAAGATTACCTCCCTGTAAAAAAGCTGTTCCTTTCTGAGCGAAAGATAAATTGCTTAGCAGTATGGAAACAGCGAGCATTAATATTTTTTTCATGGTTAAAATTGGATGATTGCTAAATCTTTGACCCGATTATACGTCTCACTCTCTTCAGAGAATAAGATTGTTCAGTTCTTATGTTATTGGATTTTTAATAAAACAAGATGTAAAAACGAAATAATATCTTTTTAAAAAGATTCTTTTGATAAGATAATTCTCAAAATCCTTTCTATTAGCAGGTGACTTAAGTCACCTGCTAATAGAAAGGATTAGAACTTAATACTCATTAACAATCAATTATTGTCCTTTTTCAGCAGCCTTGATTTCTTCTTGCAGATTTTTAGTAAGTGTTCTACAAAGGTTATCAATTAAACTAGCCATTTTTTCATCACCTGTAGCATCTACTAAAGTATTTCCTACACTTCCGATGATTTCAATATAAAAACGTTTCATTTCTAAAACGTCCATGTCTTTTGTCCAAAGTGGTAACGCTAAAGTTCCTTTATGGTAGTGGTCCCAAACACCTACAAAAATAGATTTTGTTTCTTCAATACCTTCATTAGGGTTGTCTGTGGCCGACCATTGTATTTGTTCAGGAATACTCTGGTCGTCTAATTGTACTTTAAAATTAATTTCAGAATGTTTCATTATAAATAATTAGTACTTTTTTATATTATGGTTTTTTGAAATAAGTAGCCCAAAAAACTAATAGCTCATAACTCAGCGCTGATAGCTAATACTACTGATTTGCAAAGACTTTTTTCAATAAATCCGTTACACGAGCAGCAGGATTTTCTCTGATTTTGAGTTCTTCTTGAGCAACTAAAAGGAATAACCCATCAATTGCTTTTTGAGTTGCATATTGTTTCAAATCTGGGTTAACTTTTTTCGCAAATGGAATTTTATTGTACGTTGTAGCAATTTCTCCGTATAATTTTGTCGCACCCGTCGAGTTAATAGATTCTTCCATCACAGGAGCAAACGCATTGGTTAATGCTACCGAAGAAGTTCTTTTTAAATAATTGGTAGCCGCATCTTTGTCTCCTTTTAGAATACTCACAGCATCTTGTATCGTCATTTGTGTGATGGCATCAACGAAGATAGGCACTGCTTTTTCTGCTGCTTTTTCTGCTCCTCTGTTCAATGCAGTAATAAACTTATCACATTGAGCACCCAAGCCAATCTGACGAAGTTTTTGTTCTACATTTTGTGCTTCAGGTGGGAACAAAAGTTTAATAGCTTGGTTTCCAAGAAAACCATCTGTAGCCGAAGCCTGAGCTGAACTATTTTTGATACCTACGGTTAAGGCTTCTTTTAAACCTTTACCAATTTCAGCCGTGGTTAAAGGGCCAGAAGTACTGCTCAAAACATCATTCGCTTGCTTGAGGATATTTCCAAGATTCTGTGAATTACAGCTACTCACTGAAAACATTAAGGATAGGCCTAAGAATATTCTTTTCATTTTTTTTAATTTCAAGATTTAACAATATTAAAAACTGACAAATTTTTATGTAAAGTCATCGTCATTTAAACGCCAAAACACTTGAATTTGTGTAATTTTGAACAAAAATAATCAATTAGGACTAAGCCTTTAGCTAAAAGGTAAAAATAAAAATGATTCGAGCAGAGATAATTACTATTGGTGACGAGATATTGTATGGGCAAATTACTGATACTAATACACAATGGATTAGTGCTGAACTTGATAAAATAGGCATTCGTACCGTTAGGAAATCTTCGATAGGTGACACAGAGGAGGCTATTTTACAAATCTTTAATGAAGCCACCCAACGAGCAGATTTAGTAATTGTAACAGGAGGCTTAGGACCTACCAAAGATGATATTACCAAAAAGACATTTTGTAAATATTTTAACACAACCCTTGAAGTACATCCAGAAGCATTAATTGATTTACAAGAGTTTTTCAGAAAAAGAGGACGAGAAGTAACAGGCTTAAACCTTGGTCAAGCAGAATTACCTGCCAATGCTAACTATATCAAAAATACCATGGGAACAGCACCTGGTATGTGGTTTGAACAAAACGGTGTAGTATATATCTCTATGCCAGGGGTGCCTTATGAAATGAAAGGGTTAATGACATTGTCGTTGTTACCAAAAATACAAGCGTACTTTAAAACGCCTGTTATTTTCCATAAAGTAATTCGGACAGTAGGTATTGGAGAATCTTTGTTAGCCGAAATGATTGACGCTTGGGAAGATGCCTTGCCTCCGCACATCAGACTGGCCTATTTGCCTTCAATGGGCAGTGTAAAGCTCCGTCTGACGGGCTTTGGAGAAGACATTGCTTTGCTAGAAAAACAAGTAGAAGAGGAATTTGAGAAAGTACTACCTACTATTCAAAGTTATGTATATGGCTATGGCAACGAAGAACTAGAAGAGGCAATTGGGCGTTTATTGAAAGAAAAAGGTTTGACCGTGTCAGTAGCAGAAAGTTGTACGGGTGGATATTTGGGGCATCAATTCACTAAAGTGGCTGGCTCTTCAGCCTATTTTATGGGAGGAATACTCTCTTATGACAATAGTGTTAAAATTAATCAGTTGGGCGTAAAACCTGAGACTTTAGCACAATTCGGGGCAGTTTCAGAGGAAACAGTTATCGAAATGTCAGAAAATATTCGCAAATTATGCCATACAACTTTTGGATTAGCAACGAGCGGAATTGCTGGACCAGACGGCGGAACACCCGACAAACCCGTAGGTACTATCTGGATTGCCATCGCTACTGAAAGTAAAACAATCACAAAAAAATTGCAATTGGGTGGGTTTCGCGAACAAAACATTCATCTTACAGCAATCAACATTCTGAATTTATTAAGAACAACATGGCTTTAATCGAAGTAATTATGCCCAAAATGGGCGAAAGTATCATGGAGGCTACTATTTTGAAGTGGCTTAAAAGTGTAGGCGAAAAAATTGATGCTGATGAGTATTTGTTGGAAGTAGCTACTGATAAAATTGATACTGAAGTACCTTGCTCTCAATCAGGCGTTTTAATGGAGATTTTGGTTCAAGAGGGTGAAATCGCTGAAATTGGCAAGCCAATTTGTATTATCAACACCGAAGAGGAAGAGGTTAAAGACAATGCAAAAGCAGAAGTAATTTCGGAGCAACTGGCACAAGAAATTGAAGAAATAAAAATATTGACAGGCATTAATCTTGACCCAATTACACAAGAGGCTGTCGTTTCATCCAATAATGGCTCAAGGTTCTATTCTCCATTGGTATTGAGTATTTCTAAAGAGGAAAACATTTCTAAGACTGAGCTTGATGCTATTGTGGGGACGGGTGCAGACCAAAGAGTTACAAAACACGATATTCTTAGTTATTTAGAACAACGTAAAACATCTAAGGCAACACCACAAGCCAAAGCTCCTGAAAAAGTGGTTTCAAATGCTTCTCCTGTTTTCATATCTGGCACTGATGAGATTATTCAGATGGACAGGATGCGTAAAATGATTGCTGAAAGAATGGTGGATTCTAAAAGGGTTGCTCCTCACGTTACATCTTTTGTAGAAACAGATATGACGAATGTAGCCATCTGGAGAAATAATATCAAAGATTCTTTCAAAAAGCAATATGGCGAAAACATTACTTATACGCCTATTTTGTTAGAAGCTATCGTTAAGGCCATCAAAGATTTTCCTCAAATTAATGCGTCGGTAGATGGTGACAGAATTATCTATAAAAAGAATATCAATGTAGGAATGGCAGTTGCGTTGCCTAATGGTAATTTAATTGTGCCTGTTATCCATAATGCCGATTCTTATAATCTAATTGGCCTGACCAAGAAAATTAATGATTTAACAAAAAGAGCTAGAGAAAATAAGCTTAAACCTGAAGATTTAGAGGGTGGCACTTATACTTTCTCAAACATTGGTACTTTCGGAAACATCATGGGTACGCCTATTATTGTTCAGCCACAAGTAGCCATTATGGCATTTGGAGCTATCCAGAAAAAGCCTGCTGTGATTGAAACGCCACAAGGTGATTTGTTAGGTATTCGTCAAAAGATGTTTATTTCTCATTCTTATGACCATAGAATTGTGGATGGTTCATTAGGTGGACAATTTGTAAAAAGAGTATCTGATTACTTAGAAGCCTTTGAAATTGATAGAAAATTGTAGGTAGATTGCTGTGTATTTATCACTAGGGAGGGACTTAAGTCCCTCCCTAGTGATAAATATTTTCATAACGTTCCTTTCTTATTTAAACTCCTTACTAGTTGGTAGTTCAACGCTCTTTATCGCACCAATAGGAGCTATTTTTATATTTTTATTACCTTTTTTCATATAAAAGTAATACAAGCTGTTTGAGTTTATGAGGTAAACCTGTTCTGCTTCACCACTGCTAAAATTAAGCGTAGTTTTATATTCAAGAGTGTCTTCCTTTATTCTTTTTGATAAGCCCAATCCTTTTCCCCAACCTATCCCAACGAAGAATGAAAATAGCGTTAAGGCCATAAATTTTACAAAAAGGTTGGTAAAATGGTTCTCAAGTCTTTCATTTTCTAATTCGCCCTTACCTTTTAATCCCGATAATCTTTTCACCCACTCTTTATCCCTTTTTTTTGATAGGTAAGCTGGGAAATAATATGAAAAGGCTATAAGCATTAATAATAAAATTAATATAATTGGAAAGGAAGCTAAATCGACTATCGGACTTATTAGTATGTCGGTAATGGTTGAATATTTTAAAATATTTATCCCAACTTGATAAAACATTACCCCTTCTTTAAATATGCCCAACACTATCAGGAACAGATAGCCAAATGGAATTGCTTTTTGTACGCCCTCAGAAAATTTCATTTTTGTAAGTTTAGTTATTTAATTGTTTGTTGTATGGTGGTTTTAGTCCTGTTTCTAAAACTATGCATATATTTCTAAATATCCAATTTATCTAATACCATGTGAGTTAAACATACCCTTAAATAATAGCATAATTAAGTCGAGATATTTTTCCTCGATGGCGCTGACAGGATTTAACAGGATACTTCTACTAATATTACGTTTCTAGCCGAACTATAATTACTAATCCAAATCATTCAAACATGAGTTATTCCAAATTTTAGAATCAAAAAAAGCGGTCAAAAACTAATTTTGACCGCTTTTTTTGATTAATGACCCTTGAATTCCTACTGTTTGAGCGAAGCGAGTTTAGGAATTCTTGATTTTCTTTTGTTACTTTTCTTGTATCAAGACAAGAAAAGTAAGGACAGGATAATAACAAATACGAATCACCTAAAACTCAGCATTAGCTGGTTTGCTCAAGTTTGGTTTGATAATTCTTAGCCAGATTAATAGTTTAATCATTGGGTAAGTAGGGTCAAATTCATACCATTTTGAAGCAAAATTCATACTATTTGGCAATTTATGGTGATTATTCTGGAATAACTCGCCCATCATTAGGAAATCAAATACTAATGAATTTCTTGATTTGTCCTTATTATCATGGTTTTGATAGCCATATTTATGACCAGACCAGTTTACGATAGCACCATGGACAGGTCCCATTAAAAAGTGGATTGGTAACAAAAAGAAAAATGCCCAGTGCATATCAAAATAAACAAAGGCTACTACGTACATCAATACGTAAGCAACGCCCCAGCCTATCCTTGACATCCAGTGATCTCCCACTTTTTCAATCGTTTTTGAAAATGGATAGTTGTGGTCAAAACGCTCCTCAATTTTAGATTGATTATTCAACAAAGCGTTGTAAATATCTTTTGTCTTCCACATCATAGCAAATACATTATCTGAAAAATGCGGTGAATGTGGGTCTTTTTCGGTATCGCTAAAAGCATGGTGCATACGGTGTAAAATTGCGTAAGCACGTGGACTTAAATAAGATGAACCCTGAGAAACGTAAGTAAGGAAATAGAAAAACTTTTCCCAAAATTTATTCATCGTAAACATCTTATGTGCTGAATAACGATGTAAGAAAAACGTTTGACTAAATAAAGATAAATACCAATGAAAGATGAAAGCGGGCAATACCAATTGCATGATTATATTTTGTTATTTTAATTTGTTCTGTGATTGAGCATTAAAAAGAAAGTCCTTAGTTATTTCTCATTAAAAGAATAACACTAAACCTTCAACAAAGTTACCGAATGTTTGGTGAAAAGGTTTAAATATTTTCATATTCTGACATTTGCAAGGTTTAAAACGATGTTAGCGAGTATGAAAGGAGATTTGCCCCCATTTGCAAGGCTTTCATCCTGATACCTTCGGGGTCGTTATACACACTTTGGTCTTCCCAGCCATTGCCCAAATCGCACTCGTACGTATAATAACAGACCAATCTTCCCTCATAAATCAAGCCGAATCCTTGTGGAGGTTTATTATCATGTTCGTGTATTTTGGGTAAACCATTCGGGAATTTGAATTTCTGGCTATAAATAGGATGGTTAAATGGCAATTCAACAAAACTTAGTTCTGGAAAAACCTTTTTCATTTCTCTTCTAATGAATTTATCCAAACCATAGTTGTCATCAATGTGTAAAAAACCTCCGCCTACTAAATACTTCCTAAGGTTTATTACATCAGCTTCGCTAAAAACCACATTACCATGTCCTGTTAAATGCACAAATGGATAAGTAAACAATTCAGGGCTTGATGGCTCTACGATATCCTCTTCTGGAGCAATGTTGGTTCTAAGATTACTATTGCAAAATTTAATAAGGTTTGACAAAGACGTTTTGTTACAATACCAGTCGCCCCCGCCCCCATATTTCATTTTAGCAATTTTGAACGAATACTGAGCAAAGCTTTGATGATTAACAACCAACAAAAAAGTCAACAGCAAAATATAGGCAATGCTTTTAGCGGTATTCTTCATTTTTGTTTGCTTGGTTTACTATTGATTAATTAAATTTAAAGCAAAACAGGCTGCCAATCCAGCCGTTTCGGTTCTTAACCTGCTCTTACCTAGCGTAACGGGCTTAAATCCTTTACCTAAGGCTTGTTGTATTTCTTCGGGAGTAAAGTCGCCTTCTGGCCCTATCATTACGGCATAATTCCCTTTTTTAGTTGCTAACTCCTGAATTAATTTTCTATCCCCTTCTTCTAAGTGAGCAATCATTTTTTGGTCTTCAGCAATCTCTTTTTGTAAAAACGCTTTCCAGCTAATCATCTCATTAATCTTAGGTAGAAATGCTTTGAGCGATTGTTTCATTGCTCCAATAGCTATTTTTTCAACCCTTGCTATCTTAATTTCCTTCCGTTCAGAATAACGACTTTGAATGAAAGAAATTTCATGAATCCCCATTTCTACACATTTTTCTACCATCCACTCTATCCTATCCATATTTTTGGTAGGGGCAATTATCAAATGAATGTAAAAATCCTGACGCTCGTAATTTTGTTGCTCTTCCAAAATCCGTACTTCACATTTTTTTTCATGTGCCACTTTTATATCACAACTATAGAATCCTCCGTTGCCATCCACTACATAGATTTTACTTCCCACCGTAAGGCGTAAAACTCTGATAGCATGACGAGACTCCTCTTCGTTCAATAAATGGGTTTGCTTGATATTGGGTTCGTAAAATATATTCATGTAATTAGTCTTCCTGAAGCTTAGAAAGTGATTCTTTTTCCAAAGAAGATTTTTTGCTATAACAAAAGTAAATAAATAAGATACCAGCCATTACTACTGGAACAGCGATTATTGAGCCTTCAAAGCCAAATTCTCCACCAGTCCATAGGATATTACCCATTACATTTTGGGTGATAACGCCTTGTATATTATGTCCTGACACTTCAAAGCCAAAAACGGCTCCTTGAAAGAAATTCCAAGTAAAATGTAGCCCGATAGGAAACATCAAGTTTTTGTGAAAGATGAAATATATACCGAGTAAATAACCCGCCAAAACCAGATTGAATAGCGGAACGAGGGCAATATGATTGTTCATCAGATGTAACCCTGAAAAGATTAATGCAGACGTGCTGAGGGCCACATATTTATTCATGCCTTTCATTAAGGTACTTAGTACATACCCACGAGCCATGAGTTCCTCTGAAATGGCAACACATACAAAAAAGATGATGTATGACATGAAGATTATGGGATGAAACTCAAGCTTAACTACTTGAACAAATCCCATAATTTTCATGATTATAAATCCCGCAGTAATTAAAATAATGCCTAACAAACATCCACTGGCAAAATCTTTTGTTTTTCCTCTCCAGTCGAGACCGAACTGCTTAAAGGTAAGTTTATTTCCTAAGAGTACTGGAAAAAGCCAGACTGCTAATATTTCAACGACTACTCCGCCTAATTCCTGCAACAATAGTTTATCATGATGCTTAGGCTGACTACTCAATTCATACAGTTGATTTAAACTAATCCCATAAATATTTGCTAATAAGTAGGCAAATAAAATTCTACCAAGTCCAGCAAAGAAAATAAAAAACAAAAGAAACCCAGCAACATTAATCAGTGCCTTCAACCAAATGGGTACAGCGTTAAACATGTATATTTGTTAAGTAATTGAGCGATTTAATGAATGAGTGATTAATACTTTAAAATTCAACAAATTACCCATCACTGCGGCGTCGGACCGCTCACAACACTTACTTAGTCTTCTGCTTCTGTTTTAAAAGAATATAAAGTTGGGTCTAATTTGAAGTTGCCTGATAAATAATCATCAACAAATTTAGTTACCACTCTATCATTTACTTCTTCTACATTCAAACATACTTCAAGACCGATTCCGAATTCAAAATCTTCATCAATCTCTAAGTGTTCAGAAAGCTTTATTTCTTCATTTTCTTCTATTTCTTCAATCAATTCGGTGATGAACAACTCTACTTCCTCATCCATTGCTTCATTGGCAGTATACGTCTCATCACGATTTTCAACAGGCACATACAAAGGAAATGATTTCATTGCTTGGCGTTCGGCTGTTTCGTAAACGATACTATTATAGTGCAAACGCAAAGAATAAATAACGGCATCAAAAATTGCTTCTTGTCCATTGTATTCACCAACAAACTGAACGTGAACAAATTCTTCAACGTTATCAGGTTCGTCATTCAGTTCGTCTTCAAAGTAAACAAACTTTTTTCCTGCTTCCTTGCATTCCTTTTTTAACTGTTCAATTTCTTTTGGGTCAAGTCCCGGATTTGATTTTAATGACATATTACAATAGATTAATTTATGTGTCAAAGATAGCAAAAATGCCCACTAACACAAAAGTGTTGTGGGCATTTTCAGGCTTTATATTCACTTATCTGATAAGTAACAATTCTCTGTATTTTGGTAAAGGCCATTCGTCGTCGTCAACGATAAGCTCTAATTTATCTACGCAGTAACGAATTTCTTCAAAATAATTCTTCACTTTAGTACTATAAAGTCTAGCTCTTTCAGCGGTATCTTCTACATTATTGGCTTCTTTTCTAGCCTCAGTCATCTCATCAACCAAGTTGTTGATTTTAGAAGTATAGATAGATATTTTCTTGATGATTTCAATCGTCGGAGCATAATATTGTGGGTCGATACCGATTTCTTTTTGTCCACGAACATTATCAACCAATTGCGTTTGGTATTTCAAAGAAGTTGAAACGATGTGGTTAATGGCTAAATCGCCTACTACTCTCGATTCAATCTGGATTTTCTTGATATAATTTTCAACTTCTATTTCGTAGCGAGCATGCATTTCAATTTCATTGAAGATACCATGCTTAGAAAACAAGTCTGCTGCAGACTTATCTAAGTATTTCAATAATGCTTCGGGCGTTGTCTTTAGATTAGACAATCCTCTTTTTTCAGCCTCTTGAGTCCACTCTTCTGAATATCCGTTTCCTTCAAAAAGAATCTTTCTTGATTGTTTTACATATTTTTTCAATACTTCAACAATCGCTAATTCTTTCTTGATACCTTTTTCGAGGTATACGTCTACTTCTTCTCTGAATTGGAATAATTGGTTGGCAACAATCGTGTTTAGAATCGTCATTGGGGCAGCCGAATTGGCAGATGAACCAACGGCTCTGAATTCAAATTTATTACCTGTAAAAGCAAAAGGAGAAGTTCTGTTTCTATCAGTATTATCTAATAGAAGCGCAGGGATTTTATTAATGCCTAGTCTTAGATAAACGTTATCGCCTTTTTCTAATTTAATATCGTGCATTTCTGAAAGATTCTCTAAATCATTCAATACACGGGTCATTTCTGTACCGATAAAAATAGAAACAATAGCCGGAGGTGCTTCGTTTGCTCCTAAACGATGTTCGTTACCCGCTGTTGCGATAGAGGCACGCAACAAATCTGCATAGTCGTGAACAGCCTTAATCGTATTTACAAAGAAAGTAAGGAAACGAAGATTTTCTTTTGGTTTCGTAGATGGGCCTAAAAGGTTTACGCCCGTATCAGTTGCCAACGACCAGTTATTGTGTTTACCAGAACCGTTGATGCCTGCAAATGGTTTTTCATGGAAAAGTACACGCATTTTATGTTTTGCGGCTACTTTATTCATTAAGTCCATCAAAAGGGCGTTGTGGTCGCAGGCTAAGTTTGCTTCTTCAAAAGTCGGAGCAACTTCAAACTGTGCAGGTGCTACTTCGTTGTGACGTGTACGCACTGGCATACCTAGTTTCAAAGCTTCAAGTTCAAAATCTACCATGAAGGCATTTACTCTTGAAGGAATAGAGCCAAAGTAATGGTCTTCCAACTGTTGCCCTTTCGCTGGCGAGTGTCCGAAAACAGTTCTACCAGACATCATTAAATCTGGACGAGCATTATACAATGCTTCATCCACCAAGAAGTATTCTTGTTCAACACCTACCGAAGCTGTTACTTTTGAAACCTCACGATTGAAGTATTCATTCATTACTTTAGTAGCTGCCTTATCAATCAATTCACCTGATTTCAACAAAGGTGTTTTATAGTCTAGTGCTTCGCCCGTATAAGAAACAAATACAGATGGAATACATAAAGTAGCAGTACCTGCTACGTTTTCCATGATGAACGCAGGAGAAGAAGGATCCCAAGCGGTATAACCACGGGCCTCAAAAGTAGAGCGAATTCCACCATTAGGGAAAGAAGATGCATCAGGCTCTTGTTGAACCAATGCCGACCCCTTGAATTTTTCAACTGCTTTACCCTTGCCTGTAATATCAAAAAAAGCATCGTGCTTTTCAGCAGTAGTACCTGTCAGCGGTTGAAACCAGTGAGTATAATGTGTTACGCCTTTCGATAAAGCCCAAGATTTCATTGCAGCGGCTACCTCGTCGGCAGCTTCTCTATCAATTTTCTTACCATCTTCAATCGCGTTTGTAATTTTCAGATAAGCTTCCGGACTCAACAAAGAACGCATCACTTCATCATTAAAAGTATTGCTTCCATAATAGTCTGTTACTTTCTCTGTCGGTATTTTCACTGCTACCGTCGGGCGAGATTGAGCTAACTCAAGTGCTTTAAATCTTGCAATTGCCATATAAATTAATTCAGATTATTTTTTGAATGTTATTGGATAATCTATTTGGATATTAATTAAAAATCAGAAAAACTCTCTTTTACTTCAATCATATCCTCATTAATACCACCAAATTTTAAACTCACTTATAAATGTAATTGAAATTTATTTTTTATTAATTATTCGGAGATAAAATTTAAAAAAATAGCCAAAATTGGGCTTTTAATACAAAAATTAAAAACCTTCAAATATCACAATTTTATCAATATTAAAATAACCAAAGAAAAAATTTGACTATTTTAAGAACTTTACATTTAATTCTGTGAAAATTTTGATTTACGAAATAAAGTATTGTAAATTTGATAATAACAAAATATAATTTCTTTAAACAAAAGTTTACTATTGTTTAAGACATTAGAATAGTTCAAATCAAGCAAAAAAACAGGTGCAGGTTTAAAAATTTCATAAAAATCATTTTTTTCTTGTGAAATTCAATTTTAGAAGTATAAATTTGTACCAAGAAATAAGGAAATTAACCAAATATTAAAAAATCCAATAACAAAATCATGGCAAAAGCTAAACTTGAGTACATTTGGTTGGACGGTTACAAACCAACTCAGAGCCTTCGTAGTAAAACTAAAATTGAAAGTGATTTTAGTGGTAAATTAGAGGATTGTGGCATGTGGTCATTTGATGGTTCATCTACAGAACAAGCACCTGGTGGTTCTTCTGACTGTCAATTAAAGCCTGTTTTTATCTGTGCTGACCCTGAACGTTCTCTATTAGGTACTCCTTCGTATTTAGTTATGTGCGAAGTTTTAGATTCAGAAGGTAATCCACATGAGTCTAACGGTCGTGCTACAATTGAAGATGATGACAATGATTTCTGGTTTGGTTTTGAACAAGAGTATTTCTTGTATGACTTAGCTACAAACCTTCCTTTAGGTTTCCCTGCAAACGGTTATCCTCGTCCACAAGGACCTTATTATTGTTCAGTAGGTGCTAAAAATGCTTACGGACGTAACATCGTTGAAGAACACTTAGAATATTGTCTTCAAGCTGGTTTGAACGTTGAAGGTATCAATGCTGAAGTTGCTGCTGGTCAATGGGAATTCCAATGTTTCTCTAAAGGTGCAAAACAAGCTGGTGATGAAATCTGGGTTGCTCGTTATTTGTTAGAAAGAACTTGTGAGAAATACGGTGTTTGGGTTAACTACCACTGTAAGCCACTTGGTGATACTGACTGGAATGGTTCAGGTATGCACGCTAATTTCTCTAACACTGCTCTTAGAACAGCTGGTAAGAAAGAAACTTATGATGTTATCTGTCAAGCATTTGCTCCTTACGTGAAAGAACACATTGAAGTATATGGTGCTGATAACCACTTACGCTTAACTGGTAAACACGAAACTCAATCTATCGATCAGTTCTCTTATGGAGTTTCTGACCGTGGCGCATCAATCCGTATTCCAATCGCTGCAGTTCAAAAAGGATGGAAAGGATGGTTAGAAGACCGTCGTCCAAACTCTGCTGCTGATCCATACAAAGTAGCTGCTCGTATCATTAAAACTGTAAAAACTGCTGTTCTATAGTTTTGATACAACATATATAAACAAAAAAGCTCGGCTAATAGTCGAGCTTTTTTGTTTATATCCCAGATAATCAACTAATAATGAATACAATGTAAAGCTAGTTTTGATTTTTTAGTTATAAATTTCAATCTTGATAACTATCTTTGCAGTATGAAAAAAGTAGCATTTTATACATTAGGCTGTAAACTCAACTATTCCGAGACTTCAACCATCTCAAGAATGTTTGAGCAAAAGGGCTATCAAAAGGTAGAATTTAATCAAAAGCCAGACATATTTATCATCAATACTTGTTCAGTTACTGAAAATGCGGACAAGAAGTGTAAGAAAATTGTAAAAGAAGCAAATAAGATTAATCCTGATGGTTATGTGACCATCATTGGATGTTACGCCCAATTAAAGCCAAAAGAAATTGCTGACATCGACGGAGTAGATGCGGTATTAGGAGCAGCCGAAAAATTTCAATTGATTGATTTATTAGATGGTTTTGTAAAAGAACCGAGTGGTAATAAAGCCAAAATCTATAATCAAAATATTGAAGAGGCCGTAGAATATCATACTTCTTATTCATTAAACGACAGAACACGTACTTTCTTGAAGGTACAAGATGGTTGTGATTATCCATGTGCTTACTGTACTATTCCCCTTGCCCGAGGAGCTAGCCGTTCTGATACCATTCAAAATGTAGTAAAGGCAGCTCGTGAAATTGCTGAAAGTGGTGTAAAAGAAATTGTATTGACAGGCGTAAATATCGGTGACTTCGGTTTACAAAATGGCAAAAGAGTAAATACTTTTCTGGATTTAGTCAAAGCATTAGACGAAGTAGAAGGCATTGACCGTTTTAGAATTTCGTCGATAGAACCAAATTTGCTTACAGATGAAATTATTACATTTGTAGCAAACTCAAAACGCTTTGTTCCACATTTCCATATTCCTTTACAATCAGGCTCAAATAAAGTATTAGCCTTGATGAAAAGACGCTATAAAAGAGAGCTTTATGTAGATAGAGTGAACAAGATAAAGGAGTTGATGCCTCATTGCTGTATTGGTGTTGATGTGATTGTAGGATATCCAGGTGAAACTGATGAGGCGTTTTTAGAAACTTATAATTTCTTGAATGGGTTACCTATCAGCTATTTGCACGTTTTTACCTATTCTGAACGTGAAAATACGACTGCTTTGGCCATCAAGCCAGTAGTACCTATGAGCAAAAGGTCTGAAAGGTCAAAAATGCTTCATATTCTATCTGATAAAAAAAGAAGGTATTTTTATGAGCAACATTTGCAAAATGACTTCACGGTGCTTTTTGAAGAAGATGTTGAAAATGGGCAAATGCAGGGTTTCACTGAAAACTACATCAGAGTAACGGCTAAATATGACCCGCTGTTGATTAATGAAACAAAAAAGATAAAGCTCACTACTATCAATGATAACATGGTGGTGGAAGTAGAAGAAGCAGAGGTCTATGAAATGCATTAGAAAGAAAGAAATTAAAAAAGCAGTCGAAATTAGTTTTTCGACCGCTTTTTTAATTTCTTATAAAGTAGCAGTAACCTTTGCGGTTACCGTTTATGGGCTCGGGGAATACAGAACGGCAACCGCAAGGGATTGTCGCTACGGATATAGTTTATAAACTACAGTTTGGTTGGAAGCATTATAATTTTCATCACTCGCATGATGCGAGCGATTGCATTTGTTTTCTCACTCATGGCATGACTTCCAATCAATTGGCAATTGTCATAAAACTAACAAAGTCATGCCATGAGTAATTTTATAAAATATGACAAAAAGCATTTTTGTAAATGACAAATTTATACGGCTAAACTCCCCTTTTTCGTATCTTTGCAGTGCTTATTCGTTTTAGTATCTCTTATCAAATATTTTATGGGTTACGAATAAGCTCTTTTTGATAAGAAATACATTCACCCTGTAATCTCATGTTGAAGATGAAGCCATACAGAGTAATTCTTTATTATAATTACACGCCTATCCCCGATGTGGATACTTACCGAGAAAAACATCACTTATTTTGCCTTGAAAATCGTTTGTTAGGACGCATCATTGTAGCCCCAGAGGGCTTAAATGGAACCGTTTCAGGCCTAGCCGAAGACTGTGAACGATACATGAATTGGTTAGAAAACGACCCAATTTTTGCATGCTCTGATTTCGACTTTAAAGTTGAAGAACACGAGGTACACGCTTTTGCAAAACTTCATGTACGTGTCAAAGAAGAAATCGTTAACTCTGACTTACCAGTTAACCCACGAGTAAGAACAGGAAAGCATTTAGAACCAGCCGATTTTAAAGCAATGTTGAAGAATGACCCTGACGTTGTGTTGGTAGATATGCGTTCTAATTACGAACACAGTATTGGTAAATTCAAAGGAGCAGTTACTTTCGACATGGAGACGCTTAGAGAACTCCCTGAGCACGTTCAAGAAATAGAACATCTTAAAGATAAAAAAATCATTACCTATTGTACTGGTGGTATCAAATGTGAAAAGGCTTCTGCTTATTTGCTTGATCAAGGGTTTGAAAATGTATATCAGCTACATGGCGGTATCATCAAATATGGTTTAGAAGAAGGAGGTGAAGATTTTGAAGGGAAATGTTATGTGTTTGATAACAGAGTAAAAACTGAAGTAAATACAATAAACCCTGTTATTATCTCAAAATGCCATATCTGTAAAACTGATACAGAAGATATGGTGAACTGTGCCAATCCAGAATGTAATGAGCATTTGCCAATTTGTGCTACCTGCTTATTAGAAATGGATGGAGCTTGTTCTGATGAATGTAAAAATCATCCACGCAAACGTCCTTATAATGTTAAAGGATATTATTCGAAGCAATCGGATAACTATACTCCAGAGTTTGGCTTCAAAAGTAGAAAATTAACCAAAAGTCCTTTGGAACAAAACGCGTAATTAATATATTTGACGACTATATTCAACTAGAGGTATTGTAGCTACTTACAATACCTCTAGTTTTTTTCATTTAACTTCATTTAACAATGACTATTTCACCAACTGATTTGATTACAAATGCTGATGGAAGCATTTATCATTTAAATCTTCGTCCAGACGATATCGCTGATACCATCATTACTGTAGGTGACCCTGAAAGAGTAGAAAAGGTATCTAAATATTTTGATAGCATAGAATTTAAAATCAATAAAAGAGAATTCGTTACGCATACTGGCTATGTAGGAAAAAAAAGACTGAGTGTAATTTCAAGTGGCATCGGGACTGATAACATAGAAATTTTAATGAACGAACTCGATGCTCTGGTCAATATAGACTTAGTTACCAGAACGCCATACGCCAAGCATAAGTCTTTGAATATTATACGCTTAGGCACTTCTGGAAGTTTACAAAAAGAGATTCCTCTTGAAAGCATCGTAGTATCTAAATTAGGCATTGGTTTTGATTCGCTAGGATTCTTCTATCATTCACCAGACAGTGCCATTGCGGAATCAATAAAACAATATTTTGAGTTAGATTTTCTGCCTTATGCCAATACAGGAAGCCAGTCTTTATACACTTTGTTGATGGATAATAGCCCCAATAATTGGGTTGAGGGTAACACTGTTACCTGCCCGGGCTTTTACGCTCCTCAAGGCAGAGTATTGAGGTATCATCCTAAGATTGAAAATCTTTTAGCAAAGTTCAATTCCTTCAAGCAAGATAATCTTGTATTGACAAACCTTGAAATGGAAACAGCGGGTTATTATTTGATGGGTAAGGTATTAGGTCATGAGGTATTGTCAATGAGTGCTATTGTAGCCAGTAGAATGACGAACGAATTTGCCCCAAATGCAGAAAAAACAGTTGATAATTTAATTCAGCAAGCCTTAGAAAAGCTAGCCAAATAATAGTAATAATAGAAAAGGCTGTTTCTATCAAAATATTGAAGAAACAGCCTTTATAAAATCTATCAGTGTAATTGGAAATTAACTATTATGAGTTAATTTTTCCTCTTAAAGCACGTGGGATGTCAATTGTAGCCACTGGAGCAGAAGGATTATTTAAAATCGCAACGTTTTCAGCTTTCAATTTAGCAACTTTCAATGTTTGTCCTAAGTCTAAACCTGTAATATCAGCTTCGATAAAGTCAGGAATGTTATCAGATAAACCTTTCAAAGATACTTTACGTAATTTTTGAACCATTTTACCCCCCTTACGAACGCCTGGTGCATCACCAATAACTTTCACAGGTACGTCAATTTTGATTTCTTTACCTTCTACGATTTCTAAGAAATCGACATGAAGAAGAACTTCTGACACTGGGTGGAATTGTGAATCTTGAACGATAGCGTGGTGAATTTCACCTTCGATATTTAAAATTACTTCTGATACTTCAGGAGTATATAATAATTCACGGAAAAGAATCATTGGTACAGCAAAGTGAATTTGTTTTTCACCACCATACAATACACATGGAGCTAAAGATTCGTTACGAAGATCTTTAGATGACTTTGTTCCAAGGGTTTCTCTGTTATACCCTACGATTTCAATCTTTCTCATTTTTGAGTGATTTGTGTTGAAAGCCTGTCGATTTCAAGGAAATAATTCCTCAAGCACTATCTTCAATCAACCGTTTAAATTAATTTTTTATAAATAATGAACTGATAGACTCATGGTCACGAATTCTGCCAATAGCTTTGGCGAATAATTCTGCTACTGATAATACTTTAATTTTATCACTAGCTTCTTTTAATGGGATAGTATCAGTAACAACCAATTCAGTAAGCACGGAGTTATTGATATTATCATAGGCTTTTCCAGAAAGCACTGGGTGTGTTACGATAGCTCTTACCGACTTAGCCCCTTTATCCATGATTAATTGAGCGGCTTTACACATCGTTCCCCCTGTATCAATTAAGTCATCGACTAATACTACGTCTGCACCTGTTACATCACCAATTAATTGCATAGTTGCTACTTCGTTAGCACGCTTACGTTGCTTATCGCAAATCACCATTTCAGCATTAAAGAACTTAGCAACATTACGCGTACGAACCACACCACCAACGTCAGGAGAAGCAAAAAGTATATTATCTAATCCTAGTGATTTTAAATAAGGAACGAAAATCGCTGTTCCTTCTAAGTGATCTACAGGGAAATCAAAGAAACCTTGAATTTGTCCAGCGTGTAAATCTAAAGTCATTAATCTATCAGCTCCAGCAGCAGTTAATAAATTAGCTATCAGTTTTGCTCCAATACCTACCCTTGGTTTGTCTTTTCTATCCTGACGAGAATAGCCAAAATAAGGCATAACAACCGTAACATAGTGAGCAGAAGCACGACGAGCGCCATCAATCATTAACAAAAGCTCCAGCATATTATCGGCTGGTGGGAAAGTCGACTGAATGATGAAAACATCACATCCTCTAATAGACTCATTAAAACTTGGTGACATCTCACCATCTGAGAAACGTTGAACAGAAGACAATCCTAAATCTTTTCCGTAAAAGCGAGCAATTTCTTTTGCTAAATATTCGGAAGATGATCCAGTAAAAATCTTAACTTGATTGATAGCAGCCATTTTTTTGGAGAGTTTTGTAAATCTCTCTTAATTCAAAATTATCTTGGAAATACCTTTTCTGAAATTTACCGCAAAAGTACAAAAATCATTTAGTAAAATAGCATCAAAACAACGTTTTTTCATGTAATTGTTTTTTTTACAAAAAACGGCATTACATAGTACAACTATTTATTGGTATATCACCTTTTTAGCTGAAAGTAAAGTGTTTTTCATCAACGAAACTATCGTCATCGGGCCTACTCCTTTAGGCACAGGCGTAATGAAAGAACATTTCGGTGCTACCTCGTCAAACTTAACATCGCCCTTCAAAGCAAAGCCCGATTTCTTAGTAGCATCTTCTACCCTTGTCAAGCCTACATCAATAACAACAGCACCATCTTTTACGTATTCAGCCGTGATAAACTCTGGACGTCCCAACGCGGCAATCAAAATATCTGCACTTGCACAAACTGCTGGTAAATCTTTCGTTTTAGAGTGCGTAAGCGTAACCGTGCAGTTACCAATTTTATGATTACGTTGCATCAAAATAGACATCGGCAAGCCTACAATCTGGCTACGACCTACTACTACACAATGTTTGCCAGAAGTCTCTATGTTATAATATTCTAATAAATCTAATACCCCTTGAGGAGTAGCAGAAATATACGCAGGAAGACCTTTCGCCATTCTACCAATATTGATTGGATGAAAACCATCCACATCTTTACTTGGTGCAATTGTCTCCATTACTTTATCGGGATTGATATGGTTTGGAAGGGGTAGTTGAACAATCAATCCATCCATATCTTCATTATCATTTACTTTTTGAACCTCCGCTAACAGTTCAGCTTCAGTAATACTTGGGTCAAAACGAAGTAAAGTTGAATTAAATCCTAACTCTTCACAAGATTTTACTTTGTTGGCAACATACGTTTCAGAAGCTCCATTATTTCCCACCAAAATGGCTACTAAATGAGGTGTTTTACCACCAGATGCTTTGATTTCAGCTACTTCCAATGCGATTTCCTTCTTGATTTCGTCAGCAACTGCTTTCCCGTCTATAATTTGCATGGTTTGTTTTTTTGTAATTTGAAGTTGCAAAATTACGGCTAGTTTTTTGTTAAGCAAAACAAATTGGGTTATCTCTGGCTATATCCTAGTCATTTACTAAAATATCCCACAACTTAGCCAAGCCCACACTGCCGATATGCTCGATAAAAGACATATTCTTTCTAGTGGCAGATTCTGGCTTTTTAGGGTCAATGACGTAAATAGGCACAAAACTTAGCACATAATTAACTAGTCCTGCTGCTGGATATACCTGTAAGGACGTTCCTACTACGACGAAAATATCAGCACTTTCTGCTATTTCCATGGCTTCGTGTATGAGAGGAACATCTTCATGAAACCACACGATATGCGGGCGAAGTTGCGAGCCTTTTTCGCATTTATCACCCAAATTGATGGGCTTTGTACCGATTTCATATACCAAATGTTCATCAACTGTCGAGCGAGCCTTGGTTAACTCGCCATGAAGGTGGAGTACATTGGTAGAACCTGCTCGTTCATGCAGGTTATCAACATTCTGCGTAATGATTTGGACGTCGTAATATTTTTCTAGTCGTGCTAAAATTTTATGTCCTTCGTTGGGCTCAACATGGTCTAACTTAGTCCTTCGTTCATTATAAAAACGTAATACTAGTTCAGGGTCTTTTTTAAAGCCTTGTGGCGTGGCTACATCTTCAATGGCGTGGTTTTCCCACAGTCCATCCGATGCTCTAAAAGTAGGAATACCACTTTCTGCTGAAACACCAGCACCAGTAAGGACTACTAATTTCTTTTTTGTAGGGTTCATTTCTATATAAATGATTTATTTTGATTCTAAATTTTTTAAATCAAAAAAGGTCGCCAATCAAAAATCGACAACCTTTTCTTTAAAATTCAAACTAATAATAAAGTTTTTTCAACTTATCCCTAGGGAGGGACTTAAGTCCCTCCCTAGGGATAAGGAATTATATTTAAAACCAAAATAGTCAAGTATTGTGTTCTGTGTGCCACAGACCATGGTTTTAAACTCTTCTATTTACGCAATGACAACTCATTGCTCAAAACTCATAATTCATCACTTCTTCTTCCCTCTAGTCGTAGGCGCAGGTGCTTCTTCGCCTAGTTTGATACAGTCTTCCAAAGTTAAATCTTCGGGCTTTGTATCTTTTGGAATTTTGATATTTCGTTTCCCAATCTGAATATAGGGACCATACATACCATTTACTACTTTGATTGAATCATTTTCAGGGAATTCTTTTAAGTATTTATTGGCTTCGCTATCACGTTTTTTGATGATAATTTCAATCGCTCTTTCGCCAGTAATTGTGTCGATGCTCTCCCCTCTTCCTAATGAATAGAATTTGCCATTATGTTTTACATAAGGACCAAATCTACCTTTGCCTGTAGTGATAGGTTCTCCTTCAAAACTTCCGATAGCACTTCCAACATCTGCTTGACGCTTTTCCAGAATCAATTCGATGGCTCTTTCTTCTGTTACCGTAAATGGGTCTTCGGTAGGCGGAAGACTCGTATATTTATCATCATGACGAATATAAGGCCCCATTTTGCCTGCTCCAATTACCATAGGTTTATCTTCAAAGAAACCTACCTCTCTTGGTAGTTTTGGCAATTCCATCAAAGCTAAAGCCTCCTCTAAAGTAATAGTGGTTACTAATTGGTCTTTCTTAAGGTTGAAATAAACAGGCTTTTCGTCATCTTTGGTTTTAGCTTCGCCCAATTGTACATAAGGTCCAAACTTACCTAATCTTACTGAAACGGGTTTTCCAGTTTTTGGGTCAATACCTAAATCACGTGTTGACCCTACTGTATTCCTATCAACACCTTTACTATCTTCAATGGTTTGGTGAAAGCCTTGGTAAAAGTTATCAATCATTTTCGACCACTCTACTTTTCCTTTGGCAATCTCATCAAACTCATCTTCCATATCGGCAGTAAATTTGAAATCTACTACTTCTTTGAAATTTTCGACTAGAAAGTCATTTACTACCATACCTACCGAGGTAGGGAATAGCTTAGCTTTTTCTGTTCCAAAAGTTTCTTTGCTTACTTTTTCAGAAATTTTATCATTTTTCAGAATAATCTCTTTAAAGTTTCGCTCCTTGCCTTCTCTATCTTCTTTTACAACGTATTCACGTTTAATAATCGTTGAAATCGTCGGAGCATAGGTAGAAGGACGCCCCACACCTTTATCTTCTAAGGCTTTTACCAAACTAGCTTCCGTATAACGTGCTGGTGGGCGTGAAAAACGCTCAGTAGCCTTCAGCGTATCTAAATTCAGGATTTGCCCGATATTTAAAGGAGGTAACATTTTTGAGTTTTCTTCATCGTCCTCATCATCTTTCCCTTCTAAATATACCTTCAAGAATCCATCAAATTTAATAACTTCTCCTTGTGCTATTAATTCCTCAGATGTGGTAGAAATTCCAACGGTAGCAGTTGTTCTTTCTAATTGGGCATCTGACATTTGTGAGGCAATTGCACGCTTCCAAATAAGTTCGTATAAGCGTCTTTCTTTGGCATCACCAGTAATCGTAGCTTCAGCAAAATCTGTCGGACGAATGGCTTCGTGAGCTTCCTGAGCAGATTCATCCTTGGTTTTATACTGTCTGGTTTGTACATAATCTACACCATAGGCATTTGTAATGGCTTCTTTAGCTTTGCCAATTGCTTCTTCAGACAGACTAGTTGAGTCTGTTCTCATATAGGAAATTTTACCTGCTTCATACAGCTTCTGTGCATACATCATCGTTGATGCTACAGAATATCCTAATTTACGAGAAGCCTCCTGTTGTAAAGTAGAAGTGGTAAAGGGTGCCGTTGGAGATTTTTTAGCAGGTTTTGTTTCTAAGTTCTTAATCTTGAACTCTGCTCCTATGCATTTTGTTAAAAATGCCCTTGCTTGTTCTTCAGTTTCAAAATTTTTGGGTAGTTCTGCTTGTAAAACTCTTCCGCCTGTTAATGGAAACTGTGCGATAATTTTATAAGAAGATTTTGAATCAAAAGTTTCAATATCTCTTTCACGCTCTACAATAATTCTAACCGCTACAGATTGCACTCTACCTGCGGAAAGTCCTTTTTTTACTTTAGACCACAGCACGGGCGAAAGTTCGAAGCCTATCAGACGGTCGAGTACACGGCGTGCTTGCTGAGCATTTACTAAATCTACATCAATTGTTCTCGGATTCTGAATGGCATTTTGAATAGCCTTTTTCGTAATTTCTCTGAAAACAATTCTATTAGTGTTATCTGCTAGCCCTAATGCTTCTTTTAAATGCCATGAAATGGATTCTCCCTCGCGGTCATCATCAGTTGCTAGCCATACTATATCAGCAGCTTTAGCGGCAGATTTAAGTTCGTTAACAACTTTTATTTTCTCAGGAGAGATTATGTAGGTAGGCTTGAAACCATTTTTAATATCGATGGCGTCGTTTTCTTTCGGTAAATCTCTAACATGACCGAACGAGGATTTTACCGTAAAATCTTTTCCTAAATATCCCTCAATGGTCTTTGCCTTTGCTGGAGACTCTACTATTACTAAGTTTTTCGACATTAATTATTTTGATTGGTGGAGTAAACAATCGAAATTATTTACAAAATATTTATTCTTTAGGGGCTAAATCCTTTAATTTAATGCCTTTTGAGGTATAAAATGCCTGATAAAACACCACTAAATTTTATATTTTGCCAAATATATAAACTTCATTCCAAAATGTAGTCCATTTTTCTTGATAACAATAATAAATTTGTGTAATTCTATTATTTATTCGAAATGAAATTAGCCAACAGACTACATTAATTTGAAAGATTGTATGAAATAAGTTTCAGAGAGCTTCAAAATGCTATATCCTTTATATAAACAACAAAAAAGCCTGAGCGTATACTCAGGCTTTTTGTATATATGTTATGCTCTTATTTCACCAATTTGATGTGTGATGGAGCAAATTTAGTCAAATTGATACCTTTTACAGCTTTTACATATTCTTCGATAGTAGGCGTTCTACCAAGAACGGTAGAAAGAACTACCACTGGCGTTGATGAAAGTAAAGATTCACCTTTTTTAGCATCTGTATCTTCCACTACACGCCCTTGGAACAAACGAGTAGAAGTTGCCATTACAGTATCGCCTTTTGCTGCCTTTTCTTGGTTACCCATACAAAGGTTACAACCTGGACGCTCTAAGTATAACATTTTTTCGTATGCTGTACGTGCGGCTCCTTTAGGTGCATTATCATCAAACTCAAAACCAGAGTATTTCTGTAATACTTCCCAGTCGCCTTCTGCTTTCAATTCATCAACGATGTTATAAGTTGGCGGTGCTACTACAAGTGGTGCTTTAAATTCAACTTTACCATTTTGTGCTTCAATATTTTTAAGCATTTGTGCTAAAATTTTCATGTCACCTTTGTGAACCATACAAGAACCAATAAATCCAAGATCTACTTTTTTATCTCCACCATAGTAAGACAATGGTCTGATAGTATCGTGGGTATATCTTTTTGAAACATCGGCATTGTTTACGTCTGGGTCAGCAATCATTGGTTCAGCAATTAAGTCTAAATCAACTACTACCTCAGCGTAATATTTAGCGTTAGCATCAGGTCTAAGTGCTGGTTTTTCGCCCGATTGGATTTCAGCAATTCTCTTATTAGCCTTATCAATCAATCCCTGAAGCACTTGGCTTTTGTTGTCCATGCCCTTATCAATCATGATTTGGATTCTGCTTTTTGCAATCTCCAATGACTCGATTAAAGTAGCATCTTCAGAAATACAGATAGAAGCTTTTGCTTTCATTTCCGCAGACCAGTCTGTAAAGGTAAAGGCTTGGTCAGCAGTAAGTGTACCAATATGCACCTCAATAATTCTACCTTGGAATACGTTTTCTCCACCAAATTGTTGAAGCATTTGTGCTTGAGTAGCATGTACTACATCACGGAAATCCATATATTCCTTCATGTCACCTTTAAAAGTAACTTTTACAGAATCAGGAATTGGCATAGAAGCCTCACCCGTAGCAAGAGCCAACGCCACTGTACCAGAGTCAGCACCAAAAGCTACCCCTTTAGACATACGAGTATGCGAGTCACCACCGATGATGATTGCCCAGTCGTCTATTGTGATGTCATTCAATACTTTGTGAATTACATCGGTCATTGAGTGATAAACACCTTTAGGGTCACGAGCAGTAATCAAACCAAAGTCGTTCATGAACCTCATCAATTTTGGAATGTTTGCCTGAGCTTTTTTATCCCATACAGAAGCCGTATGACAACCTGATTGATAAGCACCATCAACTGTCGTAGAAATAGTAGTTGCAGCCATTGATTCTAATTCTTGGGCTGTCATCAAACCAGTAGTATCTTGCGAGCCTACGATATTTACTAGCACACGAACATCTGAGCCTGCATGTAAAACTTTGCCTGGCGTAGCACCTACTGCATTTCTGTTAAAGATTTTTTCTACCGCTGTAAGACCTTGTCCTTCATTAGAAACTTCTTTTGAAGGAGCAAATACTGGAGCAATAGCAATGCCTAAAAGTTCAGAAGCGAACGTTTGGATTTTTTTACCAAATACGATGGCATAAGAACCTCCAGCTTTGATAAATTCTATTTTTTGAGGAGTGAAAGCCTTAGAAATATCAATCAACTCTATATCGCCATTGTATAATTTTTTCGTTTTTGTATTAATCGTAAGTACAGTACCTGTTTCTACAGAATATACCTGCTCTAATATCGGCTCATTATTTTCATCACGAACAATTTTACCAGCTTCATCTACTTTTTTAACCCAGTTTTTAAGGTCGATTCCAATACCTCCAGTTACATCAACTGTAGTAAGGAAAATTGGAGA
The DNA here is from genome assembly GCF_059416265.1 of Arcicella sp. GW821-FHT09D11. Taxonomy (NCBI): domain Bacteria; kingdom Pseudomonadati; phylum Bacteroidota; class Cytophagia; order Cytophagales; family Flectobacillaceae; genus Arcicella; species Arcicella sp. GW821-FHT09D11. The sequence goes on from NZ_JBWKOV010000005.1 coordinate 337,952, forward strand.
AATACCATTCGTACCCCCTACAATTGGAGCAAAGTTTACGAAAGGAACGTAAGGGCTTGCTTGCTTGCCTGTCCAAAGTGCCACGTTGTTTACTCCCGACATTCTTGATGAACCTACGCCCATTGTACCCTTCTCTGCAATTAACATAACAGATTTATCTGGGTGTTGCGCTTTCAATGCTTCGATTTCAGCTTGAGCAGCAGGAGAAATCATACATTTCCCGTGCAATTCACGGTCAGAACGTGAGTGAGCTTGGTTTCCTGGAGAAAGTAAATCTGTTGAAATATCACCTTCACCTGCGATAAACGTAACTACTTTAATTTCTTCAGGTATTTCTGGAAGTTTGGTAAAGAACTCTGCTTTGGCATAACTCTCAAGGATGTCTTTTGCCGTTGTATTACCACTTAGAAAGGCACTTTTCAAACGTTTCAAGTCTAAGTCATATAAATAAACTTGCGTTTTCAATACGTCACCTGCTTGTTTTGCAATAGCAACATCATCTCCTAAAGCCAAATCCAATAATACTTCAATTGAGGTACCACCTTTCATGTGTGACAACAATTCGAAAGCAAATTCAGGCGCTATTTCTTTTACAACAGACTCACCAAGTATAATCTCTTTTAAAAACTTAGCCTTTACACCAGCCGCAGGAGTAGTTCCTGGCAAAGTGTTATAAATAAAAAACTGAAGTGAATAAGGACGGTGTTCGTTGCCCAAATCTTTAATTTGTTCAATGATTTCGCTTACCAATTCAGCACTATCAATTGGCTTTGGATGAAGTCCTTGCGTTTTTCTTTCTTCGATTTCTTTAAGGTAATCGTTATAAAAATTCATATTGTATTATTTACAGTTATTATGGTATTTTTATGTGTATATTTTTATATCAGCAAACTTCTTCTTAGAATTAAAATTAAATTTTTCTGTGAATTAGTTGTCTTACAAATTTATGAAAAGCAACTTCGATTTAAAAATTTTTTATCGAATAGGCGTTTTTAGCATATATTTTCTTTGTTTTGTGTTATTTTTAATTGTGTTATTCTATCATTGAGAAGGTTGGCATGAGATTTTGTCTAAATCGTAATCAATAATAAAACCCTGTTAATATTATCAAGGTACAATTTTTGCCATTGTCAATATGCCCACAGACTGCTAAGAACTTAAAATATTGGAAATTTGTTAGTTTTATATACATATTTGAAAATAGTATTTTAGATTTATAAATAAATCCTTATTCTTTAAATCTTAAAATTTCGTGAACTCTTAACTAAAAAACGTATTATGGCTTTTGACATTGAAATGATTAAAGCAGTTTACGATCGTATGCCAGCCCGCGTGGAGGCAGCTCGTAAACTTGTCGGCAGACCGCTTACCTTAACAGAAAAAATTCTCTATTCTCATTTGTGGGAGGGTACTCCAACGAGCACGTTTGAGAGAGGTGCTTCTTACGTTGATTTTGCACCAGACCGTGTAGCGATGCAGGATGCTACAGCTCAAATGGCTCTTTTACAATTTATGCAGGCTGGTCGTCCGAAAGTAGCAGTTCCTTCTACTGTTCACTGCGATCACTTAATTGAAGCTAAAGTAGAATCGAAAATTGACCTTTCGGTTGCAGTTGATAAAAACAAAGAGGTTTATGATTTCCTTTCATCAGTTTCAGATAAATATGGTTTAGGTTTCTGGAAACCAGGGGCAGGTATTATTCACCAAGTAGTATTAGAAAACTACGCTTTCCCAGGAGGTATGATGATTGGTACTGACTCTCACACAGTAAATGCTGGTGGGTTAGGTATGATTGCAATCGGTGTGGGTGGTGCTGATGCTTGCGACGTAATGGCTGGTTTAGCTTGGGAATTGAAATTCCCTAAACTTATCGGTGTTAAATTGACTGGTAAGTTAAACGGTTGGACCGCTCCAAAAGATGTTATCTTAAAAGTAGCAGGTATCCTTACTGTAAAAGGTGGTACTGGCTGTATCGTTGAATATTTTGGCGAAGGTGTTACTTCAATGTCATGTACAGGAAAAGGTACTATCGCTAATATGGGTGCTGAAATTGGTGCTACTACTTCTACTTTCGGTTATGATGAATCGATGGCTCGTTATTTATCTTCTACGGGTCGTGCTGAGGTAGCTGCTTTGGCTGATACTATCAAAGAGCATTTGACAGCTGACCCAGAAGTATATGCTGACCCAGCTACTTATTTTGACCAATTAATCGAAATCGATTTAGATACTTTAGAACCCCACTTGAATGGTCCTTTCACGCCAGATTTAGCAACGCCTATCTCTAAAATGAAAGAATTAGCAGAGAAAAACGGCTGGCCAACTAAAATCGAAGTAGGTTTGATTGGTTCATGTACCAACTCATCTTACGAAGATATCTCACGTGCGGCTTCTTTAGCGAAACAAGTAGCAGCTAAAGGCTTAAAAACGAAAGCTGAATATACTATTACACCAGGTTCTGAATTAGTACGTTATACTATCGAACGTGATGGATTCATCGATACTTTCAATGAAATCGGTGGCAAAGTGTTCTCTAATGCTTGTGGACCATGTATTGGTCAGTGGGCTCGTGCAGGTGCTGAAAAGGCGGAGAAAAACACCATTGTTCACTCGTTCAACCGTAACTTCGCTAAACGTGCTGATGGTAACCCTAACACGTATGCTTTCGTTGGTTCTCCTGAATTAGTAACAGCTTTGGCAATTGCTGGTGATTTGACTTTCAACCCTCTCACAGATTTTTTAACAAACGAAGCTGGAGAGCTAGTAAAATTAGATGCACCTTCAGGTGATGAATTACCAACAAAAGGATTTGCCGTTGAAGATGCAGGTTACCAAGCTCCTGCTGAAGATGGTTCTGCTGTACAAGTGAAAGTTTCTCCAACATCTGATCGTCTTCAATTATTAGACCCATTTGCAGCTTGGGAAGGTACTGACTTATTTGGCTTGAAATTATTGATTAAAGCAAAAGGAAAGTGTACTACCGACCATATTTCTATGGCTGGTCCTTGGTTGAAATACCGTGGACACCTAGATAATATCTCAAACAATATGTTGATTGGTGCATTGAACTTCGCTAACGAGAAGACAGATAATGTTAAAAACCAATTAACAGGCGTATACGGACCAGTTCCTGCTACACAACGTGCTTATAAAGCGGCGGGTATCGGAACAATCGTCGTTGGTGACTCCAACTATGGTGAAGGATCTTCACGTGAACACGCTGCAATGGAACCTCGTCACTTAGGTGTTCGTGTGGTATTAGTAAAATCTTTTGCCCGTATTCACGAAACTAACTTGAAGAAACAAGGTATGTTGGCAATTACATTTGCTAATGAAGCTGACTACGATTTGATTCAAGAAGATGATACAGTAAATGTGCTTGGTCTAACTTCATTTGCTCCGGGTAAACCATTACAAGTAGTTTTAAACCATAGTGACGGTTCAACTGATACGATTATAGTAAACCACTCTTATAATGAGCAACAAATTGAATGGTTTAAAGCAGGTGGTGCATTAAATATCATCCGTGCTAACGTAGCTAAGTAATTTATTAGTTATCGATATATCAACCTCATCCCCAACCCCTTCTCCTTCAGAGAAGGGGCTTTTTTTGTCCTAAAGTTTTCTTTTGTCTTTCCTCGTTAAACTGACAGCATTTCTATAAATTCATTCTCGGTGATTATTTTAATTTTATATCCCATAGAAGCTAATTGTTCTGCCATGCTAATTTTTGAAGACTTATACCCTTGGCTCACTCTAAAAACATCAGATTGCCCTATTACAAGATAATTTGTTCTAATACCTACACCACTTACGGCGCTCCCTCCTAATTTTCGTATCAACGCTTGGGCATCTTTTCTTACAAAATACACTAATGTTCCAGTAAATACTACTTCTTTGCCATTAAAAGCATTGCTGCGGCTCTCATTGATGGTTATTTCAAGGGTTTTCTTTTTTTTGACTAATCCAGTAGAACGTTTTCTATGCTGATTACTAGCCCTATACTGGTGTATTTCTTCGATACTTGCTAACGATAGCTTCTCCAACACTTTAAGCACTAAATGAGCACACGCTTCAGCATCCTCTAAAGCATTGTGATGATTGAATGTATAATTTTCAAGTTTTGAGGCTACCAAATAGCTTAATCCATAGCCCATTTCTCCTTGCCATGCCATTCTTGATAACGCAATAGAACACATAGGCGTAAATTGAGCAGTTTGGAGATTATAATGTGCACAAACGCTATTTAATACACCCATGTCAAAGCTGGCATTATGGGCTATCACTATCTGATTATCTAAAAGAGGTTTAAGTTCATGCCAAATCTCCTTAAAAGTCGGCTTATCCACTAAATCCTTCAATTCAATTTTGTGGACTTGGTTTTGATAAAACCCCATTTCAAATGGAGTAGGTTTTATCAACCATTCTTTTCTCTCGACAATATCTCCATCTTCAACCCTTACAAGTCCCAAAGCACAAGCACTTCCTTTAAAATTATTAGCGGTTTCAAAATCAATTGCAACAAAATTCATCTTGATAATTTTTATGGTTGAGTGGTAATATATTGGATTATTGACAATACCCAAACGCACTTAATATTTTATCAAATTTATTAGAATTAACATTACGTAAAAAGACCCATAATATTATATGTTGCCAAATGCTCATGAAAGACCACACTTTGAGAAGCAATTAGCACAGGTTGAGCAACATATTTACCTATTAAAAGTACTAAAGATGACACAGTACGGCTTGGAATAGAAGTGGATGACTTTTGAGAATGCAGTAGAGGCATATATCATCCATTAAACGATTTAAAATTATGGAGTTGGAAGTTCTTTTAAGAAAATATATTTCAAACGATAGTTATACTAGTCAGAACCTTCCGACTAGCCATAGATTGTATGTACTGGCTTTGTATATTAAAGATATGGAAGACTATTTGGACGAATTGCAATTGTTGATTACAAACCAAACTGAAAGTGATGAAAACAAAGCTCACCATTTGGGTCTATTAACGGGCTTGGTTGAGCGAATAATTGTGGAGTTAAATAATGAGTATAATATCGTAAATGAATTGAGTCAAATAGTCCAGATAAAGGAAAACCTTTTACGCTAGAAAGCCTTTTTGTAAGTACAAGCGTATCAGCAAATCATATTACTCACTGTTTACTGCCATTGACTGAGCCGATAATGGCTCAAAAAACTATAAAAAGCCCCCAAATAACATCTGAGGGCTTTCTTATAACAAAACAAAACCACAAGAAACCAAACTTGTGGTCCACAAAGATATTGAATATTTCTTATAAAAGGGAGATAAAGAACCTAGTTCCATTATTATGGAGAAAAGAAGCAGTATAGTACCTTATAAAATATAATGAGGTTAATGATTACTCTAAAAAATTTAAGAGAAGGTAAATAGTCTATTAAATACAGTTTCTCGAAGTAAGTTCTAATAATCTTTATTTCAATAAAAATAGATAATTCATATCTAATTTAAACCGCAATATACGTTGTTAATAAGATAATATGATTTATTCAAAATTAAACAATCTATAGGTTATGCAACAGTATATTACCACAGGTCCTAAACCATCCGGTGTAATTGGTTATGAAATAGAGGATACTTTTATCAAGGTAAAATTCAAGAAAGGGACAATATACCAATATTCATATAAAAGTGCTGGTATAGAGGCGATAGAAGAGATGAAAAATCTTGCAAAGGCTTCAAGAGGATTAAATACTTATATTTCAAAAAACAAGCCCAAATTTGAAATCTAAACAGGATATGAGGATAGTTTCACAGCTCAATGTAGTGAATAAGTAAAATCCTGTTAGCTTATTTTAGAAAATATATAGGTTAATAAAGACTTCCCGTTAGGTAGAAAATTTTCCTCTGAACCAACACATTCAAATCCAAACGACATTGCTTTGTGTTGTAATTCTTCTTTGTCAACAGTTTTAAAAATACTTGCAACAGATTTTATTGATTCAACTCCTGTTTTACTGACAGCCTGAACGCCATTATTTGATTGTATAGTAACAATTATCTTGGAATACTGATTTGTATTGTTCTTGATAAATTCAAAGCCTCTATGCATATCAATATATTCGAAAATTAAAGCTGCCCAAACAAAATTTGCTTTAATGTAAGCATCATTTGATGAACCAATATCTACCTTCACAAGGTCTAATTGCTTGATTTTATCACCAAATCTTTGCTGAGTTTTTTCAAGATAGGAACTATTTATATCTATGGCACATACTCTTTCTACATAGTCGATATCTATATGCTCTAATCCATTGCCTCCACTTATGCCTAAAAACAAGATGTTTTTAGGGTTGTAGCTTTTTAAGTATTTACTAGTTAAATAATTGAGTAATTGAGCCTGACTGACATCTTCATGTTGCATATGAAGCTCATAGTCGGACAATGGGATATTATTCCAAGGATTTATTTCATTCATACGCAAATATAGCAACAGCGTTAATAATACCCCTCATTAGAAAATTACAGATTAATATTTATTGATTAAGAACTTTGCCAAAATAACTGCCAGCACCTGTATTATTGGTAGAATTTGCGTTTCTAGCCTTTCTTTAAGAATTGCATTTATTCTTTCAAATGCTCTTCATTTTGTATCGTAATAACTAAAAAACAGTCCTTGATTTTATTATTTAAAGATTTTGCACTATCTTTAAATAAATAGTACAACAAAATCACCATTAATCCCTATATTATATGGCACATAAATTAGAACTCGGGACTACTGCTCACATTATAAATCAACCAGAAGACCTTATCGTTACTGTTATTGCATATTCAACCTCTGACGACAATGTAATTTGCTTGTTATATACTGAGCAACATGGATATCAAAGCATTGAGATTGATGCTTCACTTCTTATTCCTATTCTTAATGCAGATTAATATGATTGAAAAATAGTCGTATATAATAGTCTTAATAAAGTAAAAAGCCTCCGAATACTCAGAGGCTTTTTGCTTTGCTATTTTTTTAGCTTATAAGCCCAAACGAAACGGCTGGCTTTGCCACAATAACTGCCTAATCCTGCCATATTAGCAGGATTTTTCTATCCGTTCTGTTGGGGTACAATAGGCTGGTGGATTGATGCAACAGGCCATTACCTTAAGGAATCAGGTTGAAAAGATTTGGGACAAAAAAAAGTATTTACAACGGAACGGCTCATTACCAATTGAGACCAGCTCGGCAGAGGAAAGCGAGCAGGTCGAGAGCGAAGAAACCCGTTTAAAGCGGATGAGTTTACAGCAGGAACGTAAGCTGATAAAAGACCAAATTGGTAAGTTGGATAAAAAGATTGCTGACCCAACCAAGCACGTAAAGTTTCATAAGGCTGAGGAGAAAGTGAATGAGTGGCGGAAACAGTTGATGATATATCAGGAGGAGCTTAGTGAGATTAATTTGAAATTGCAGATTTAAGAATGAAAACTAATCAAATTTATTATTAGCTATGGAAACAGTTGAATCTATTTCAGATTATTTAAAAATAACTGAGAATTTATTAGATAATACGGAACATCATATTAGATTATTTAGAGGACAAGGTGAAAAACTATCTCTATTCCCTGGAATAGCAAGGGATAATAATAATTACTATGACAGTACAGGTTTTGAAGAGCAAATGTTGTCGGATTTTAAGAGGAGTGGAAATCCATTACTCAATCCTCGTCCTGAGTCGGATTGGGATTTTTTAGTAATGGCACAGCATTTCAAAATGAAGACAAGACTTTTAGATTGGACTAGCAACCCTTTAATTGCATTGTAGTTCGCCATTTCAAATCCTTATAATGTCAAAAAAGATGGTATAGTATATTTCCTTCATACAGACGAAAGTTATCTTTTAGATGATACCGATATTTCAAACGGACCTTTTAAAATTGAAAAAACAAAAATTTTAAGACCCACACTTAATAATAGTCGGATAATTGCTCAAAACGGTTGGTTTACCGCTCATAATTATTCTGAAACTTCCAAGAAATTTGTGCCTTTAGACGAAAGTGGAGAGATGAAAAATTTGATTAGTACTATTACAATTCCATCAAAGATTAAACAGCTATTAATTCAATCTCTTTCTACAATGGATATTAATAATAGAACAATTTATCAGGATTTGGAAGGACTTTGCCTACATTTAAATTGGCAACACATGCCAAAATCTGTCGAAACTCAGAAAATCACAAAACTCAAACTTCAGCTCGAAAAAGACCTCTCAAACCAAGAAAAAATACTAACTCAATATATTAAGCTTAAATTTCCCCAAGGGTTCAGCATGAACACCATAAAGTATGGAGGAAGCATAACAAACGTTCTGATTGGATTTATTAAGGAAGATTTAGAGATTGACATAAATCCAGCAGAATTACATGGAATTTTAAGAAAATATCATTTTAATCCTGAAATAAGATGAAACTTAATAAGTAGAGTTGATTTAAAATTATAAGTATTAATTTTTATCTTTAAGAAAACTAAACAACATAACTATGTCAAAACAATCTACAAGTGACCAGAATAAAGAAAATGAAGAAAGTAAAGCTTTAGTACCTGTAAAAAAAATGTGTGGGATTATTATGCCTATTGCTGATACTCTAGGTTATGATAATGGACATTGGAATGATGTACTTAATATACTAAAAGATGCTTTAAATGATACACAGTTTGAAGCAAAATTAGTAAGTGAAAGAGCAGATATTGGCTCAATTCATGAAAAAATCATCAATAACATTTATGATAATGAAATTGTTATCTGTGATGTAAGTGCAAATAATCCAAACGTACTGTTTGAGTTAGGAATGAGGCTTGCTTTTGATAAACCAACAATTCTAATTAAAGATGAAAAGACTAATTATTGTTTTGATATAGCTGGAATATTGCATTTAAATTATCCATCGTCACTAAGACATAATCTTATTGAAAAATTTAAATCTGACTTATGTGGATATGTAGTAGAAACTCATAAAAAATCTATTGAAGACCCTGATTCCTCTCCCTATTTGAAAAATTTCAAAAACCGTATTGTAGCCAAAACAATAGAAAAATTAGAAATCCCAGAAAGTAAATATATTATTGAACAATTAAATAAATTAAATCAAAGACTTGAGATATCCGAAAAAAAACCATCATTTAAAATGCGATATTCTGTGAGCGATATGATAAATGAAAGCTCCACAGACCTACCTGTATACGGGATAAATAGAACTAATGTATCTGACTATTTAGTAGCAAATTTTTCAAAAGAAGTTCTTTTAGAAATACAAAATAGTGAAAAAGAAAAAATTGCTGTATGTAAAAGAATAATGGATCATCTGAGTATCAACACATCTATTATAAATATGTTAGTTGTAATAAATGAATGTTTAGTGTCAATAAATCATATATAGAAAATTGATAATGATAAATAATTAAAACTACCCCTATGAACCAACCCCTAGAATGGCACGTTGAGCGGATTGCTTGGCGTGACATGATTCCCTTTGAGCATAATCCTAGAAAGATGAATGCACAGACGAAGAAAAAACTTCGTGAGTCCTACCAAAAATTTGGCGATGTGGAAATACCTGTACTGGATTTTGATAATATGATTATCGCTGGCCATCAACGCCAATCGGTTAAAATGGCTAGTGGCTGTGGCGATGAGCTGGCCGATGTCCGTAAACCTAATCGAAAACTTACTGAGTAGGAGTATAAAGAGTACAACATTATTTCCAACGCCTTGAAAGGTGATTTTGTTGGGGAGCTGTTGGCTGAACACTTTGCTAGTGTGGTGGAGCTGGATGAATACGGTTTGAATCTGGATGAATTGGACAAAGCTCATACTAAGGAAGCTTTGGTAAAGGATGAACCAGAATTGCCGATTGTTCAGAAAATGTCTGAGAAGTACACCACTATTGTAATAGTGTGTACGAACGAGATTGACGAAAATCATTTGGCTGAAAAGCTAGGGATTGATACGATGAAGTGCTATAAAAGTAGCAAAGTTGGCTCAACACATGTATTGAACGCTAAACAAGTGATAGAAAGATGGACTTAAAAATTGTAATTCCTTCGCATAAGCGGTTTGATAGGGTACTTACCACCAGTGCTGTGGCAGGTGCTATTTTGTGTGTAGAGTAATCTCAGGCTAAATTGTACCGTGCGTGCAATCCTGATATCGAAATTGTTACTCATCCTGATAGCATTAAAGGTTTGGCGTTAAAGCGTGACTGGATAATTAAGCATTTTGGGGATGTATTTATGTTGGATGATGATATCAGCGCTATGAAGCGAGTTTATACCGAAAAAGGCGAAGAAACGACAGTGGATGCAGAAACTGCTTCGGAAATTATCAGGATAACGGCTCAGGCCTGTAAGGATTCGGGGTTGTTTTTGTTTGGTTTCTCTTCGGCTCCTAACCCTATTGCCTTTAACTCTCTTAATCCTATCCAACTCTCGGGGTACTTCACTGGGTGTGCGCATGGGGTACTGAAAGGTTCAAAGCTTTGGTATAATCCTGAAATTATCTGTAACGAAGATTATTGGATTTCGTGTTTAAACGCCCATCACCACCGAGGTGGTTGGAAAGATACTCGCTTTTACTTTGCCCAGAAAGATACGTTTGTTAATCGTGGTGGATTGGCTGAGTTTAGAAATATTGAAGCTGAGCAAAAAGATTTTGAGTATTTACAGCAAATTTTTGGGAAAGAAATTATTACCTTGAGAAAAAATCAAGGCAAGGCTCATGAGTTTCAAAAAAGCTTGAGATTGCCGTTTTAAGTAGTTCAAAAAATATTAAATATGAAAAATCCCAAATATCAAATTTTTGTAAGTTCAACATATCAGGATTTAAAAGAAGAAAGAGACATTGTTATCAAATCTATTTTAGAACTAGCTCATATACCTGTGGGAATGGAAATGTTTAGTGCAGGTGATGAGGAACAATGGAAGCTTATACAAAGAACTATTGAAGATTGTGATTATTATGTAATTATTATGGGCAATAAATATGGTTCTATGGATGGAGATATTAGTTATACTGAAAAAGAGTATGATTATGCTGTTACGTTGGGGATTCCAACTTTAGGTTTTATCATTGATGAGTCTTTAGACTTAAATCTTTCAAAATATGAAGATGACATTATAAGAAGGCAGAAATTAGCAAATTTTAAATCCAAAGTAAAAAGTAAAATTATTAATTATTGGAAGAACAAAGACGAATTAACTTCAAAAGTTATAATTGCTTTAACGAAACAATTTCTTTTTAATCCTAGAGTCGGTTGGATTAAAGCTAATGAAATAACAGCAGACCCAAAGGTACTTTCTGAATTAACGAGATTGAGTATAGAAAATGATATTCTTCGTGAAAAGAATAAAGAATTATTAAAACAAAAAGAAGAAGGTATTAGAGAAGAGGAAATAAAAATGATTGAAACTTTATCGAATCATAAAATTTTACTCTCATTTTTATACGAAGGAGGGAGAAATTGGGAAAATCCTATTGAAGTTACCTTCATTGAGTTATTTCATTACATTTCTACGGAATTATTTATAGAGAATTCCTCTAAATATTTAATAAAATATTTAGGCACAATCTTTAATCCTAACAAAGGGAGGTTGGTTCATCAAAGTGGTGCAATTCCTGTAAATATTCTTAGTTCAATTTTATCAGATTTAGAAATATTTGATTTAATAAAACCATCTGAAAGAAATCATACTTCAAATAGTGTTAGTGACCAGTACTGGACCTTAACTGAGAAAGGGAAAACACTTTACAAAAAAATAAGAAAATCGATAATAGAAGACGGTATTAATGATATAGAGAACGAATCAGAAATCTAGAACTCATTGCCAAAACAACTGCCTAATCCTGCCATATCAGCAGGATTTTTTTTTCTGTTATCCGTTCTGTTGGGAGAAATTTACAGTACAATAAAACAATTAATCAACTGTAAATCAATACAATAATGAACATCCAAACGGCAGCAGTAAAGGAACAATCGAAGGTTCGTAAGAACATGGAACGCTATATCCAACTAACGGGTAAGAGCGAAGCGGACTACAATGCCTGGGCTACACAAGTAGGCCGACAAATGCACATCAATACCTTAGATAAATTGATTTGTGCGAAAATGAATATCTACAGTATTTCTCATCTTAGCTACCTAAGCACTGAAATCAATGAATATATGACCCCTGATTTGGTGGATGTGTATTTGTTTGAAAATTCAATTAATCCGCTGGAAATTGGCAAGATGTGGAAAGATGCCAAGCTGGACGCTTTGGCATGGATGGATAAAAACAGCGTTATCGACGAATTTTTGAAACCGTTTCCCAAGGCTGACTTTGAACGTTGGGGTGATAAAAATGTATTGGGCGATGTTTCTAAAAGTTGGTTTTCAAAATCGGAATAAAAGATGATTTGCAAAAACTATCCTTTTGTCTCAAAAGTGCCATTTTACTGCCATCACTTTTAGTATTTGGCATATTAAAAGCATAAAAAGCCCTCTGACATAGTCTGAGGGCTTTCCTTCTGAAACAAAACCACAAGAACCATTACTTGTGGTAAAGTTTTAATATTTTATGCTTCTGCAAGGAACTCATCGTGTTGAGAGATATCTAAACCTACTCTTTCTTCTTCTTCAGTTACACGTAAAGGAATGATTTTATCTGTAATGAATAATAAGAAATATGAAAGACCAAATGCGAAAGCTGAAACAACTACAAGCGCTACTAAGTGTTTGATAAATAATGCTGGGTCACCAGTGATGAAGAAACCTTGTTCTGTTTCAACAACTGCACCGTTAACTGCTTTAGAAGCAAATAAACCAGTCATTACCATACCTACCATACCACCTACACCATGGCAAGGGAATACGTCTAAAGTATCATCTAATTTAGAATTAGCTCTCCAGTGTGCAGCGATGTTTGAAATGATAGCAGCAATTGTACCAATTGTGATAGCAGCTGTTACTGAAACAAAACCAGAAGCAGGCGTAATAGCAACTAAACCTACTACAGCACCGATAGAAAAACCTAAGGCAGAAACTTTACGACCACGTGTTACATCAAATAAAATCCAAGAAAGACCAGCAGAAGCAGCTGCTACGTGAGTAGTTGCAAATGCAGATACTGCTAATGGACTAGCTCCTACTGCTGAACCAGCATTGAAACCGAACCAACCGAACCAAAGTAAACCAGTACCTAATAATACGTAAGGAATGTTTGCTGGAGGAAGAATGTTCGCTTCAACGTGTGATTTACGACGTTTTAAATATAATGCACCTGCTAAAGCAGCCCAACCTGCACTCATGTGTACAACAGTACCACCAGCGAAGTCAAGAACACCGTATTTAAACAACCAACCTTCTGGATGCCATGTCCAGTGTGCTAATGGAGCATAAACAATTACACAGAAAAGAACCATGAACAACACAAATGCACGGAAATTAATACGTTCTGCCAAAGCACCTGAGATAAGTGCTGGAGTAATTACCGCGAATTTCATTTGGAAAAATGCAAACAAAGCAAATGGGATAGTACCTGCTAATGGCCAAGGCTTACCATCAAATACTCCTTGGAACATAAAGTAAGTAGATGGATTACCAACAAAACCTCCGATTGTTTCACCGAAAGCTAAACTGAAACCAAATACTACCCAAATAACTGTAATTACACCCATTGCAATGAAAGATTGCAACATTGTAGAAATTACGTTTTTGTGGTTTACCATACCACCATAAAAGTAAGCTAAACCAGGAGTCATTAATAATACTAAACCAGAAGAGACTAGCATCCAAGCGGTATCACCTGTATCAATGCCTTCTGTTACTGCAGCACCTGGAGCCGGAACAAACGCCGCTGCAATTGCAATAATAAGCAAAATGAGAATTGGAATAAATGTTGGTTTTTGTGTCATTGTGATTAGTGTTTTAGGGGTTTATTATGGAATTGTTTACAGAAACTAAATTACACATAACCAGCTATATTCTAGCTGATTATGTGATTATTTATCATTAAAACTTATAAATCATTGCCCAAGTAAAAGTAGATTGAGATTTTGTATCTTTACCATCACCATCTACGAAGAAATTTTTGTCATAAGAATCAACTCTGAATTCAGGCTTCAACAATAAGTGACCATCAGCTACTGTGAAAGTTGGCGTGATAGTGAATGAGTTTACTGTTACTCCATCACCATTTGCATCTACAAGAGCAGTTACACCATTTGTATTAGAGAAAGACTCATATCTTGCACCTAAACTAAATGTGCTTGAGAAATCATATTTAGGATAAACAGCATATCCACCCCATGTCTTACCATCTCCAGTAGCATAATTTTGCTTACCAGTAGCAGCATTTAAGCCTAATAAGAATTTTTCAGTTACTTGGTAAGTAGTTGCTACATCCAACAAGTTGTATGTACCTGAACCAGTAACTCCTGTAGCTGGGTCTTTGCTATTACGGTTGGCAGTGATTCCGTTTATATAAACGTTCCATCCGCTAACTGGCTGTACGAATACTTGTGCAATTAAACCTGGTTTGTCATTGTTGCTGTAAAGTTGGTCAACACCATTTACAATACCACCCATCAAAGAAAACTTATCAGAGAATGTATAAGCTGCTTTAACACCAACATGGTAGAATGGACCATTGTTGAATAAGTTAGAAAGCGAGTAGTGATAATTTACTGGAGCATCAATTACTTCATAACCGATGTGCGTACCAAACTGACCAGCTGTCAAAGTAAATTTATCTGTAGCCTTCCAGTTGAAATAAGCTTGTTTGATAACTAATGAAGAACCATTTCCTAATGGACCTAATGCATTACCATAGTTACCTAAGTCTGCGTTTGGACCGAATGCTAAATCAACAACTACATCTGATTTACTAGTAGAATATCCAATTTTAGTTTGAACAAGACCTAATGAAAAACCAGTTTTTTGATCAAATGCTCTAGCTGTTCCAGATGCACCTGTGTTCTTCATATCTCTTGGGTTATTGAAGTTAGCTAAATAGTAAGAATCAATGTAGCCAGAGAAGGTAAACTTACCTTTATCTTCCTCTTTTTCTTGAGAAAATGCAGGAACTGCTAAAAACAAAGAAAATAACGTGATTAAGGTTTTTTTCATAATAATATTTGGTTGAATGTTTAAATATTAATGCTTGATTACAGTGCAAATATTATAGGTAAAATTTACTATTCCAAATTTTATGTGCAAATTTTTAACCTATTTTAGGCTTTTTTTCAAAAAATAATCCAAAACAGGTATAATTTTAACCACATATTGGGGAAAAAAGTCAATATTTTTATCCTACAAGTTCATTTTTAACATATTCTGTAATATTGGCAAAAAACCAAATATTCTTAAAGTAAAATATCAAGAAAAAATATAATTATTCAAATAAAAAAGCCCTGATTTATCTCTAAATCAGGGCTTTCAACTAAAATAAAAAATAACTATTCAGCGTGTAACCATGCCTTTTTAGCATAAAGGGTTTCTTCGTCTTCTTCGTGGTCTGGATCAGGAACACAACAGTCTACTGGGCAAACAGCTGCACACTGTGGCTCTTCGTGGAAACCCATACATTCAGTACATTTATCGGAAACGATGTAATAAAATTCATCTGAAATAGGAGTCATTGGGTCTTTACCTCCAATAACACTACCGTCTTCTAGTTCAACGTCTACTAATTTGGTTCCACCCGACCAAGTCCATTCTACTCCACCTTCATAAATTGCTGTATTAGGGCATTCTGGCTCGCAAGCACCGCAGTTGATGCATTCTTCGGTTATGATAATTGCCATAAAAACTTCGTTTTAATTGTATATGCTTTCTTAAATTGATTTAATACCTCTGTCAGAATTTAAAACATTCTATTTATTTAAATCATTCACAAAATTAACAGTTAAACATTGAATAGCCTATAAAGTTTGAAGACTATTGAAAAAAATATTTCGTTGTATTTGTGTAAATTTGTAAAAAAAGTACAGAAAATGGATTTACAAGCAAGAATTGAAACATTCGTTACCTTAGGAAATTTCTTAAGAGACGAAGAAAATCAATCAATCATTGAGGAATGGGCAGATAGGGCTTCGCATCAAAACAACTGGTTTACACCCCAAAATACTAAGAATGCTATCAAATCAATCGCTGATTTTTATTTAGATAGAGATACCTTGGAAAGATGGGTAGGTTTATATGAAATACCGGATAGACCTCCAATTATAAAAAGTATTGGTGTGATAATGGCTGGAAATATTCCTGCTGTAGGTTTCCATGATTTATTGACGGTTGTCATTGCGGGGCATGAATGTGTAGCAAAGGTTAGTTCGCAGGATTCGGTATTAATGTTAGCTTTGATTGAAAAGTTGTTAGAAATCAGCCCGACTCTGGGCATTAGAATTAGCGAAAGAATGAACGAAGTGGATGCTTTAATCGCTACTGGTTCTGATAATTCGGCTCGTTATTTTGAATATTATTTCAGAAATAAAGCGCATATCATTCGCCAGAATAGAAGTTCCGTCGCTATTCTAAATGGTAGTGAAACAGAAGATGATTTCTTTGCACTAGGAAAAGATATTACAGATTATTACGGCTTAGGGTGCAGAAATATCTCAAAGTTTTATGTTCCTGAGGATTATGACTTTGTAAATTTTTATGATACTATCGAACCACTGGGTGATGTTTTTTACCATAATAAATATAAGAACAACTACGACTATAATAAGTCTATTTATTTAGTAAATCAAGTACATCATTATGATAATGGCTTTTTGATACTGACAAAAAATGAGTCGTTGGTCTCTCCTATTTCTGTTATCTTCTATGAAACCTATCAAAATGAAGAAGATTTAAAACAAAAAATAGCAGATAAAACTGATAAAATTCAATGTATTGTTTCAAAAGATGCTTGGTTTGAGGGAAGTATTCTTTTCGGAGAAACACAAATGCCTAAGTTGTGGGATTATGCTGATGGTGTAGATACGATGTTGTTTTTATTGTCATTAAATGACTAAACATAAAATTTCTGAATTGTTGAATCACAAAAAAGCGGTCAGAAATTAGTTTTCTGACCGCTTTTTTGTCTTATTCCAATTTTATCCTTAGCGAGGGACTTAAGTCCCTCGCTAAGGATTTGGATAGTAATAGGTTTTTACTCTGCTCTGACTAAAGTTACTGTTTTGCCAAAAATAGGTTTACCAATAAACCCTCTCAAATCTAACGTATTTTTATTTTTAAGAGACATTTTACCTGATACAGTTCTTCCCGAGCGGGCATCATAAATTTCTCCTTGTGCCCAGCTATTATTGCCTTCAAACACAAACCTGTTAAGAAAAACAAGTCCAAGGACGTGTCTGGTTCGCAATTTCTCTTCTGGATTTTTAGCGTCTAAAATGGGCTTGCCATTCACCGTTGGAGACTTTAACCAAACTATTTTTCCAAAATAGTGATTGTCTTGTTTGAAAATCTGAATTTTAGATGCTCTATCTTCTGTAAACCACACTCCTACAATTCCATCTGATTCTTCGTTACTGATAAAAGCACTCAACAAACACCATATAAAAAGCAATGATAACAACTTAGGACACTTCATGAACATATTTTGAAACATAGAATTGATATAGTTTGAATGATATAAAGGCAGTAAATACGCCTATTCCAGCACCTGCCAGTACATCAAGTGGATAATGAACTCCTATATAAATACGACTATACGAAACAATTATTGCCCATAAAAGTAGGTATTTAACCCAACCATATTGTTTGCCCACTAATAATATTAAGCATACTACCAAGGTAAACGAGTTGGCGGCATGTGAAGAACAAAAGCCAAATTGACCTCCGCAATTGCCTACTACATGGACTAAATGTTGAATAGCTGGTTCGTGACAAGGTCTGAGTCGTTCTACTAATGGTTTAAAAAATGATGAACAAATTTGATCAGCCAATGCTACGCTTACTATAATGGTTAGTATCATAACAACTGATTGCTTTTTATAACGCCATACTAATAATCCAATGATAAGTACGTAAAGGGGAATCCAAGAGTTTCTGGCCGAAATCCACGCCATAATTGGGTCTAAAGTATTATTATGCAGTGAATTAAGCCATAAGAATACTTCCGTATCAAGTTGATTCATCAGAATTGTTGTTGTAAGATTTAGAAATTCAGTTTTTCACGAACCCTCTCGATAGTCGCTTTAGCAATAACTTCTGCCTTCGCTTCGCCTTCTTCTAATTTTTGCTCTAGTTCAGGGATATTATTCATGTAATAATTAAATAATTCTCTTTCTTTGGCAAATTCACGTACTAATACTTGGTGTAAGGCTTGTTTGGCATGACCATAGCCATAACCACCAGCTAAGTAATTAGCCCTCATTTCCTCTACTTCGTCGTTTGTTGCTACCAAAGAATATAGTTTGAAAACATTGTCTGTTTCAGGGTTCTTTGGCTCTTCCAGTGGTGTAGCATCTGTAACAATCTTCTTTACGGCCTTCAATAAATCTTTTTCACCCAAGAAAACATCAATATAGTTTCCATAAGATTTTGACATTTTTTGTCCATCAGTCCCTGGAATTACCATGACGGTTTCATCTATGATGGCTTCAGGTATTACCAAAGTATCGTCACCATATTGCTTATTAAATGCCCCACCCAAGTCTCTTGTCATTTCAAGATGTTGACGTTGGTCTTTCCCTACTGGAACTAAATTGGCATCATATAGCATTATATCAGCAGCTTGTAGTACTGGATAAGTGAATAATCCAGCATTGACAGTAGCTAATCTTTCAGATTTTTCTTTAAAACTATGTCCATTCGCCAACATTGGGAAAGGTGCAAAGCAACTTAAATACCACAATAATTCAGTATGATAGCCCGCTAATTTAGATTGGCGATAGAAAAAATTTTTGTCTGCATCAAAACCACAAGCTAACCAAGCGGCGGCAATGGCATGCGTATTTTCACGAAGTTGCTTGCCGTCTTTTAATGAAATAAGTGTATGCAAATCGGCTATGAACAAAAAAGATTCGTTAGCTGGATTTTTTGATAATTCGATGGCTGGACGAATTGCACCCAAAACATTGCCTAAATGGGGTCTGCCTGATGCTTGTATGCCTGTTAGAATGCGCATTTTAAAAAAAGGGTATAATCGTAAAATAAAATATAACGGATGTTAATATTTTGCAAAATTGAGTAAAATCCATGAATCCATCAAATCGAGTTACCTGATTTTACGTAACTTCACGAATTAAGTATTTTCAACCTAATAAATTATCGTTTTTTTTATCCCCTTAAAATTGTCAAGAATGGCTATTCCTACTTCAACTTTCGATTACCTAAATTTACTCAAAGAAAACAATACCCGAGAATGGTTTCATGCCAACAAAAAAACGTATGATGGCGTAAAGGCCTATTTTGAAGTTACTATCAAAGAACTCATTGGTGCTATAGGGGCTTTTGAAGATATGACTGGCGTTGAAGTAAAAGACTGTAATTACAGAATAGCACGCGATGTTCGGTTCAGTAAAGATAAAGCACCTTACAAAACGTGGTTGTCTGCTAGTTTTTCGGCTGGTGGTAGAAAAGCTGGCAGAATGGACTATTACCTTCATATTGAAGACGGCAAATCGTTTATAGGGGGCGGTATGTATTCGCCTACACCCGAACAATTGGCAAAACTCCGACAAGAAATTGATTATAACGCTGCCGAATTAAAATCAATTATTTACAAGCCTGACTTTATAAAGACTTTTGGTGAGGCCGAAGGAGAATCAGTAAAGTCGGCTCCAAAAGGATATTCAAAAGAGCATCCAGAGATTGAATTGCTTCGTAAAAAACAATTATTTTTCTGGCATCAATTTTCAAACGAAGAAGTATCGGCGGATAATTTTGTTCAAAAAGTTACTGAAGCATGCTTTACACTGAAACCATACCTAGACTTTTTGAACTATATTTTCTTTGATGACCAAGAGCCTGCCATAAAATTGTAGCTTTTAAAAAATTGAAACAAAAACATTGTTCGAATTATTTGAAATCTTATTCGGGCTTTTTAATACATATTCTGCCATCACAGGGAAATGGTCTGAGATATTAAAATCTGAAATAGTATGACACGACTGCACTTGCCATTCTGCACTAAAGAATTGCTGGTCTATTCTCACACAGTACGGTTGTCTGTTCAAGGTAAATCCCAGACCTTTACCTACCTCCTCAAAGGCATTTTTAAAGCTTAAACTTAATTTTCCATAAGCATAGCCAAAGGGAGTTTCGTTGAAATCACCACAAATGATTACAGGATATTTACTACCTGCTACATACGACTCTACCTCTTTCAACTGTTCGTTTCTAAACTCAAATCCTTGTTTCATCTTATCAAAAGTATCCATGAGTTCCAATGCAAATTGTTTAAACTCCCCATTCTTCAAGGCATCTATGCTCTGGTTGATTCTTACACCCATCGACCATAAATGTGCATTTACAACCCTAACGGTATCATTACCATAAGCAATATCTGCACAGATAAAACCATTGATTTTAGGGCCATAAGCCTTATCCCAAATTTTACTGTATTGATTGACGATTGGGTACTGAGAGAACAAAGCCAGTCCTACAGAACGATCTTTACCAAAATCTGTTAGTTTTTCAATCTTGTTTGAGTATTGCCCTTCAAGATGCTGATTGGGCGAGTATTCCTGAAAACAAGCAATATCCGACTTTAACGCGCCCCATTTTGAATTTCCTTCTGCATTTTCAGCAAAACATTCTCCGTTAAAACTCAATACTTTTAAGGTATTTAAAGAGGTAATTTCTTCGGTATTAGTATTATTGATGCTTACAAAACGCTTCATGATGGGGAAGGCCATCAATACCCAGATAAAGCCAATAGTGGCCATTACTTTCTGTTTTTTGTATAATAAATAACCGCTTGCTATTAGTCCTACTACAAAGGCAATGGGCGAGCTCATCATGATGAAACCTGCTATCCAATGGTCAAAAATTGGATAATGACAAAAAGACATTGTAATGAACAGATAAGAAAGTGCGGTATAAGCTAGAGGAAATTCTTTGAATTTCTGATAAGCAATTCGTAGTCCATCGATAGTGCTTGAAAGTAATAAGCTTGGAAAAACGAATAAGATTTGAAAAAATTTGATGTATAGTATCATATCATTAGTGTGTTTAGGGTATGTTATTAAATAATTGTGCCGAACAAAAAATGACATTGCTCCTTTTAAAAACTAAAGACGATGTTTGTTCAACATCGTCTTTGCATTTTATTCATTCCATCATTACTTAACTTGAAATGAACCATTTCCGATTTTGAACCCTTCGGAATACAACTCGATGTTATATTTCCCTGATTGATAAGAAGAACTTTTACCGTAAATGATGTCCACTTTTTGGTCATTATTTTCAAATGGAACACTTTGTTTGAAGCTGTACCCTAGTTCTTTTCCATCATAATTTACTGCTCCTGCCGAGCCATCTTCGCTTATTACAGCTCCGTTTTGATCTAGAATTCTAACAAAAATTTCTTTGCTATTTTTCTCAGCCACAGGATTCGAAGGCATGATAAATGAAATCTTTAATTTATTGATTTTTGATGCTTTGTATAAGCCCCCCTCACGTACTTTACCATTAGATGCCAACGCTGCTACTTGAACATTGATAGCCTTCATAGCACTTGCCATCGTTACTTTGCGTTTCAAATCATCATTTTGTGAAGAATAATCAGAAACAGTTTGAACCAACGAAGCTTTTTCAGTTTTCAAGCCAGTGTTTTCAGTAACCACTTGTTGTTTTTCTTCTTCAAGTGTTTTGGTACGAGCTATCAAGTTGCCATTTTCTTCTTGCAATTTGCGAATGTCGTCATCTTTAACAGTCAAGAAATTTTCGTATTCTTTGATTTTGGTATCGTATTTTTGAACAGAGAAATTAAAATCAGATTTTAATCTCTTTTTATCATTTTCTAACTGAGCTTTTACATTTTCTAATTCAGTAACATTTCCGCCCAATTTTTTAATTTCAGCTATTTTATCATTTAATACAAAAGCAATAGAGTCTAGTTTAATTTGAGTACTTGATAACTGTTCAACTTTGGTTGTAAGTGAATGTTGAAGCTCAAACGTTTCGTTTCTTGCTCCCATGAATAAGTAACTTAATAAAGCTACAATACCAATCAATACACCTATAGTAATTTTGAATACTCCTTGATTGTTGTTTGATTCCATGATTGTTCCTGTTTAAGTAATTGTTGTTGTTTTGATGATACAAACTAACAACCCTTAACTTAAACAAGAATTAAACTCACATTAAATTTACCTTAAAATTGCTCAGTGGTTTTGGGGAATGATAACGTGAAGATGGTTCCGTTTTTATCGGAAACCACTGTGACATCGCCTTTGTGTAGGCGAGTAACTTGTGAGACTATCGCCAAGCCAACACCATGTCCTTTGGTGGCTTGGGCGGTGGCATTGCTCCGATAAAATGGATGGAAGATGAAGGGTAAGTCCGACGCTGGAATAATTGAGCCTTTGTTCATGAAGGATATTCTAATGCCCTCTTCATTGGCTAAGAAGCTGACAATTACTGTATTATCGTTTGAAAACTTACAGGCATTGTCCATTAAATTCATTAATACTACCTTTAGAGATGCTTCATTGCCTTGGAGGATTAAAAATTCTTCGTCTTCGGGAAAGTCTAAGAAATTAATTTGTACCTGATAATCTTCATGCCATTTTTGAAGTTGTCCTTTGGTTTCCCAAAGTAGCTCATCCATTCGGATAGGTGTTTTTTGTACGCTTTCTGAACTGACAATGGTATTTGCCAAATTTAAAAGGGTATTGGTTAACTGAATTAAGGTAGTAGTATCTTCTTTTAAAGAATTTAAGCTTTTTTCATAAACCTCGGGACTCCTTTTTTGCATTAAGGCTACGTCTATCTGCGAATATATTTTGGTAAGGGGATTCTTTAATTCATGCGAGACATTGGCAATAAACATTTTTTGCATAATTAGCGCGTCCTCAATCCTATCTAACAGTTGATTAAAAGTAGCGACTAACAGCCCTATTTCATCTGAGCGGTTGGGATGTTCTACCCTTTTGGCGACATATTCAGGAAAAATACCGTTTACCTGTTTTATAATGCTAGACATCGGCGCCAGTGCCCTATCAGCAAAAAACCAGCCTGAGAGTCCTAGTAATAAAATACCTGCCAGTATCATAATCATCAAGATTCGCCTTAGGTCGTCTAAGGCTTCTATGCCGTTTTTATCAATCGCACTTACTACTACCCAGTTGTCAGACTCTCCCTTTCTCAGGTGTATCCCCAATACCTGATAGTCGCCGACACGGGCGTAGGTAGTAATCTGATCAGATTTCATCAAGGGCAATAACTGTTGGCGTGAAAGCAGATTGCCATTGTTGGATGAAAATACAATCATCTTACTGATTTCATCATACACAAAAATATTTTCATCAATCAATAATTCTTTATCCGAAATATTGACCAATCTCAGCACTGTAGAATCAGTTGCCTGTAAATCGAAGAGCAAAGTAGTGGTAGTAATGGCACGGTCTTGCAGGCGCTTATAAAAACGTTTTTCAAGATATAGCTTACTAAAGAAATATACCCCTACTGAAAAAAGCAGTAAGATGGCCGTTACCAATGCGATGAATTGGTAAGTAAGTCTGGAGCGAATATTAATCATCAATTTGGCATTTTCAGTACATAACCCATCCCAATCTGCGTATGCAATAGTTTAGTGTCAAAATCTTTGTCAATTTTTTTGCGGACAAAGTTTACATATACTTCTATGACGTTAGTACCCGTATCAAAGGTTACATCCCAGATTTTTTCGGCCAGTTCAGCTTTAGAAATTACGCGTCCTTGATGCCTAATAAAATATTCGAGCAACAAAAACTCTTTGGCCGTCAATACGATTTCTTTGCCTCCTCTTGACACGCTTTTACTTTCTAAATCCATTTCTAAATCAGCTATTTTCAAGGTATTAGCTGTTTGAATAGCGCCTATGCTTCTGCGGGTTAAAGCACGGATTCTGGCCATTAACTCTTTGAATTCAAAGGGTTTTACCAGATAATCGTCGGCACCGCTATCAAGCCCAATGATTTTATCATCAGTAGTACCAAGGGCTGTGAGGAGGAGTATTGGAAAAGAAATGCCATTTGCCCGTAGCTTCTTACAAAGCTCTAGACCATTAATGCCGGGTAAGATGATATCAGAGATAATTAAATTATAATGATTGCGAGAAGCTAGCTGAAACCCCATATTACCATCATAGGCTACATCCACTTCACATTGCTGTTCTTCAAGCCCTTGTTTGATGAGTTGCACCGTCTTTATTTCGTCTTCTATTACTAATATTCTCATACGATGTTCGTTTGCTTTAATCAAAATTAAGGAATATTAGGCAGAAAGAACAATAATGAAAATTGGAAAAGGCGTATTTTAAGGGAATTTTAATGTTTAATGAAGATTTTTAAGGACTCAAAAGCATTTACTCGCTACTTTTCCAGCAAAATATCTTTTACAAGTCCATAGCGGTCTGTAGTTATTCCATGTCCATTTTCGGGTAAATAAATCAAGCGATGAGGGGCATTTTTTAAGGCATCAGCCACAAATTGCCCATTGGTTGTTTCAATAACCCAATCTTTCCCTCCTTGCATAATCGTAACGGGACAAGTAATTTTTTGCCAGTAGGGTAATAGTTTTTTTAATTCAGCCACATGGCTAAATTTTTCGTCGGTGGCAGTATTAATATATGTTGGCAGAAAGAACCGTACAAACTTTGTATTTACGGGTCTAGAAAACCACCAGAATTTTTCAGTAGATGGGTCGCAGGCTGGTGAAACCAAAATTAATTGCTTGATTATCCTTGGGAAATCGGCGGCCATTCTAGCTGCGATAGCTGCCCCATACGAACGTCCAAATAAAACGACTTCTAATGGTTTTTTTATTTTAATGATTTCGTACAGTATTTTGGCTTGTTCTTCAATAGAAACTACAGCTTTGTCTGATTTATCATAGCCTGCACGGTCGGGCACTACGATTTGATATTTTACCAACAACAGACTATCCGATAGAAACTCTTTATACCCAGGCCATGCTCCGGGGGCACCATGAATCAAAAAAAGCATTGGTTTAGTACTATCGCCCGACGAAGCATAAAAAAACTTTTTACCTGCATAGTTAAAGTATGAAAACTGAGGCTTAGGTGGATGTTGGCTGTAATATTTATTAACGGCTGCCTCGTTCATCCTTAAGCTCTTCAAACATGAAAAACAACTTATTATGATTATAACGATGCCAACTTTATGAAATGTCTTCAAGAAAATGTTTCTGATTTAATGATAAATTTATTTTATTCCACTCTATATTTTTAGTCTGCTCATGCTGCCTGATAGGGCAATTTTCAATTTTGCAATGATGACAACAATCTGGCAAACATGGGTCAGCATGAATAAAAAACTCTACGTTTGAGTCAAATTCTTTGCCTAAAATTTCTTCAAATTCATGCACAGTATCATGTACTTTATCTAATACCCAATAGTTGGGCAAAGTCAAGTGACAATCTATGTGGAGGTCGGAACCGTACTCTTGTATCCTTAGGTTATGAACATCTATCCATTCTTTCTTTTGATTATTTTTCAGGATTTCTACGATACTATGTAGGATATTATCATTGGTTTCGTCCATTAATCCCCCAATCGATTTCCTGATAATTTTGATACCACTAATGCCCATAAAAACAGCAAAAATGATAGAAGCAACACCATCTATCCATAAGGCTCCTGAGAGAATGATTAAACCAATAGCAACAATCAAAATAATACCACTCATGGCATCTAATTTCAAGTGTTTTCCATCTGCAATGAGAGTTGGTGAATTTTGTTTAACACCTTCTTTCTCTATTACATAGCCTAAATAATAATTAATAATAGCTCCACCAGAAATAATCAAGAGACCAACGTTTAGGTCGTTCAAAGGCAAGGGGTTAACAAATCCCTGTACCGAGTGAAAAATGATGAATATACTAGCCAGCGTGATAAGTACACCTTCTAATCCAGCTGAAAAAAACTCGATTTTGCCATGTCCATAAGGGTGGTTCAAATCTTTGGGGAGCGATGCTAAATAAACCGCATAAAAAGCAAAACCACTGGCTACTACATTAATAATTGATTCGAGTGCATCCGTTAGAATAGCACTAGAATAAGTTAAATAATAAGCAATGAATTTTACAATCATCAATAGTGTACTCACTACAAATGATGTAAGTATTAATTTATATTTAGGGGACATTCTTCAAGTATTTAATTACAAAGGTACGAAATTCATATTTTAATTTTAGAACAGACTATTATACCTTTGTAATATGACAACTTTTGATAATCCTTGGAAGACGGTATCGTCTCGTGAAGTTTATGATAATCCGTGGGTAAATATTCGCCACGAAGAAGTAATTAAGCCCAATGGCGAAGCAGGTATCTATGGTGTGGCTCATTTTAAAACAAGGGCAGCCGCAATTTTACCACTCGATGAAGAAAACAATACGTGGTTAGTTGGCCAGTATCGATATACTTTAAACGAATATACTTGGGAAATTCCGATGGGTGGAGGTTCTTTTGAGGTAGACATTCTGGAATCTGCACGACGAGAATTAAAAGAAGAAACAGGCATAGAAGCCCAAAACTGGACGGAATTAGGAAAACTTCATACCTCAAATTCGGTAACCGACGAGGTTGGTTTTATGTTTTTGGCAGAAGGCTTAACCTATGGAGAGTCGGAACCAGATGATACAGAAATTTTGGTGTTGAAGAAAGTGAGTTTAGTTGAAGCAATCAGAATGGTCATGGATTCGGAAATTACGGATTCATTAAGCATTGCAACAATTCTGAAAGTGGCACGTTTGAAAGGAATTTAAGTTTATGATAATTAATGCGATTGTTTTTGGATTCCTTTATGGATTCTTATTGTGCTTTACTTTTGGGCCAGCGTTTTTTAGATTGATACAAACCAGTATTGATATTGGGTTTAGAAGAGGAGTGTTGATTGCTGGAGGTGTAACAGCTGCGGACGCTATTTTGATGTTTTTTGCAGTATTTGGCACTAGTTTTCTACCAAAGTTTCAATATTTCAATATTATTATTGCCATCGTTGGGGCATCTATTCTGTTTATTCTTGGGTTCAATAGTTTGTTTAAACAGCAAACCCAATTGGTATATCCTAAATCGAAGTTTGGTTCTTTTCTTTACTACTTTATTTCAGGGATATTATTGAATTTATTGAATCCTTCAAATTACATTGCCGTTTTCACGACTTCTACTTACTTAACTGGTGTAGAAGGGTTTAGTATCAACGAAACCATCATTTTTTTTGTAGCTAGTTTGTGTGCCACGATGTTGGCCGAGTCGCTCATTGCTTTTTATGCGCAGAAAATGAAGAAGGTATTAACACCTACAATTTTAAGGAGAATCAATCAAGTAGCAGGGATTATTTTTATTATTTCGGGGCTGTTGATTCTTTGGAAGCAGTTTTTGTAGGCTATGAGCATTGAGATATAAGCAATGAGCAATCAGTTTTTAACTGTCATTTTTGTTGCTGATATAAATATTTTTTACCCGCAGATTTATAGAGATTTTTTCGCTGATTTTCGCAGACATATTATATCAGCGAAAATCAGCGGGTTTAATCTGCAAAATCAGCGGGTAAAAAATCTCCTCTCTATTTAATATACGCTTCCCATTCAGCGATTAAGTCTTTTTTCTTCAATACTCTCGGGAATTTATGTTGCCCCCCAGTTTTGCCTTTTGATGCCATAAAATCATAAAAAGCTTTCACTGGCAACACACTGATTTCCAACCCTCTTAAAGCATGTTTACGCTCTACGGGATAATCATCATTGATTCTACAAAGGGTTTCGTCTATGAATTTTAGCAATTCCTCAGCATCTACTTGATCATCTGTTCCCACATACCAATGATGCCCGAAGGTATCTTCCAGCCTTTTGCCTACTACCGTAAACTCTCTGATATCGATATTAAATTGCTTGCAAGCCAACTCAATGGCTTTATTCATATTATCCACAGAAAGGTGTTCGCCACAAAGGCTCAGGAAGTGCTTTGTCCTGCCTGTAATAATAATCTCAGCTTGTTTTTTATTGGTAAACTTAATCGTATCTCCAATCAGATAACGCCATGCACCCGATACGGTAGAAATCAACAGGGCGTACTCCTTTCCCTCCTCTACCTCATCTATCATCAATGTCTCTGGGTATTGAACCATACTGCCATCTTCATCAAAATTGCGGTCGTTAAAAGGAATAAACTCAAAGAAAATCCCATTGTTTAGCACCAACTGCATATCGCTATTGGGGTGGGTTTGATACGCCAAAAAGCCCTCTGAAGCCAAATATGTTTCAATATAAGTAATTGGGCGACCAAGTAGCTTGCTAAAACCTTGTTTATAAGGCTCAAAACTTACCCCTCCATGACAGTATATTTCTAGGTTTGGCCATATTTCATGGATATTTTTTACGTTATATTCTTTGATGATTTTTTCCATCAAAATCTGAATCCACGCTGGCACCCCTACAATAAAACCAATGTCCCAATCTTTTGCTTTCTTCGTTATTTTATCCAACTTTTCACTCCAGTCGGCAGTTTCAGCAATCTTTTTTCCAGGTTTATAAAAACGTTCGAACCAAAACGGAATTTTTCCAGCGGTAATACCACTCAAATCTCCTTCAAAATAATCACCT
This sequence comes from Arcicella sp. GW821-FHT09D11, assembly GCF_059416265.1. NCBI lineage: Bacteria > Pseudomonadati > Bacteroidota > Cytophagia > Cytophagales > Flectobacillaceae > Arcicella > Arcicella sp. GW821-FHT09D11. The sequence goes on from NZ_JBWKOV010000005.1 coordinate 366,745, forward strand.
TTATCCTGTAATTTTGTACTCCCTCCAAGCATTAAATAGCCTTTTTCGTATAATTGCGAAGGTAGATTTTTATAGGCAGATAATGCCAAAATTTGGCGGATTGAAGTCCTGTGAATGGCTTTCACCATGTCTTTCGTAACAGGAATATGCTTGGAGGCGGCCTCTGAAGTACCTGAACTCAAAGCAAAGTATTTTACATTTCCTACCCACGAAACATTCTTTTCTCCTGCCAAGGTCTTGTGCCACCATTCTGCAAACATCTTGTTGTAGTCATACACAGGAACAAGCTTCTTATATTTTGTGTAGAATTCTTTATCGTCCGAAAACAATGCAGCATTCATAATTTCCTCAAAATGATACTTCTCTCCAAATTGCGTAAAGCGTCCTTTGTTCAACAACTTCACCAAGGTCTTACGCTGAATCTTCGCTAGATTAGATTTTGGGCGTTTTATCAAGCCTGTCAATCCGATACCTCTTTTTAAAATATTGCCAACTATTGCCATAGGAATTAATTCGTAAGAAAAAGTTTAAAGTTTTTACCTATTAAAACCATTCTTTGATGGTATCAAGTGCTTGATAGTCTGTTAAATCAAACTTTGCAGGAACAATTGAAACATAGTTTTCTGCCAAAGCATCTTCGTCATTTCCACCTGCCGTATCTTTATTTTGAAGAAACCCGTCCATCCAATAATATGCCTTTCCATACGGGTCTTGTCTTTCTTGAAAGGTCTCGCGGTACAAAGCATCCGTTTGGCGACACACTTTAATGCCTTTAAGGGGTTCATCAGATTTTTTAGGAAAGTTTACATTTAAGGCAATGCCTTTAGGTAAACCATTTGCCAATACTTTGTTAGCAATCTGAATGATGTATTCTTCTGTATGCGAAAAGTCGGCTTCAGCTCCAAAATCACACAACGAAAACCCAATCGCTGGTATGCCTTCTATAGCAGCTTCTATTGCTGCCGACATGGTACCACTGTAAATCACTGAAATAGAAGAGTTTGAGCCATGATTGATACCCGAAACCACTAAATCTATTTTTCTACCTTTTAATAAAAAGTGTTTCCCAAATTTTATACAATCAGCAGGTGTTCCACTGCATTGGTAAGCCTCTACATTAGGTAAAAAATCTTTTACCAGATTCACTCTGAGCGGTCTGTCTAAGGTAATGGCATGCCCCATTCCAGACTGATGGCTGTCGGGTGCTACTACGTATACCTCGCCAATCTTAGACATAATCTCTGCTAATGTTTTTATCCCTTTCGCCGCTATTGAATCATCATTAGCAATCAATATGAGTGGTTTTTGCATTGTTTGTAATCAGTATTTTAAAAATCTACGTTTGTTGTATCAAATTTAATGTTTTAGCTTCTTTTAGCCCTAATTATTATTATTAAATATCTGATAATAATACCAAAATATCTTTACTTTTGAATCTAAAATCAAATATAGGTAGTTTTGTTGTGGCGACGAAATTACAGAAATCTTTCATGTTAAAAATCATAGGTCAACTAATCCTGCAATTTTCAGGTTGGAAAGTCATCGATAATACACCCAATGGCGTAAACTCATACCACCGTGCTGTGATGATTGCCGCTCCACATACCTCTAATTGGGACTACCTCTTTTGCATGGCAACCATTTATTCTGTCAAACTACAGATTCGCTATTTGGCAAAAGCTTCCCTGTTTAAATTTCCACTAGGAATATTAATGCGAGGATTGGGCGGGATTCCTGTAAACAGAGAGAAAAAAAATAATTTAGTGGAAGAGATGGCTCAATTACTAAAAACCTCTCCTGAGCCCATTCAATTGATTGTTCCTGCAGAAGGCACACGTTCTTATACAAGCGAATGGAAATCAGGATTTTATCATATTTCCTTAAAAGCAGAAGTGCCTATCATTTTGGGGTTTTTAGATTATAAGAAAAAAGAAGGTGGCTTTTTAGATGTATTTTACCCCACGGGCAATTACGAAGCTGATTTAGCTAGTATCCAAGCCTATTATCTAAATGTTACGCCTAAATATCCTGCTTTATTTTCATTAAAAGACAAAAAATAGATTATCATGAGTGATTACAAAATAGCAAAAGCTAGTTTACAGGATTTACCCATTATTCAACAAATTGCTAATGAAACTTGGAGACCAACCTATGGAAGCATCTTGACGGAGGAACAAACATTGTTTATGCTAGAGATGATGTATAGTGATGCATCCCTTTCAAAACAGTTTGAAACAAACCATTTCCTGATTTTTTCTGATAATGATAAGCCAGTAGGGTTTTCGGGCTTTGAAAAAAAGGAAAAAATGATCAAATTACATAAGATTTATTTTTTGCCTGAAACACAGGGAAAAGGCTTTGGCAAAATGATGATTCAGGAAATAGTAGCAATAGCCCAAGCAGAAAATTGTGATTATATAGAACTGAATGTAAACAGAACCAACAAAGCAAAAAGTTTTTATGAAAAACTGGGGTTTGAGGTGGTCAAAGAAATAGATATTAATATAGGGAATGATTACTGGATGAATGATTATGTCATGCATAAAATCGTTTAAAACCTGACAAAACTAAACCTATGAATCTTAAGGCTGTTAATATAAAGGGAACATTAAAGATTTACGCATTTTCAGATGAAACTTCGTTAGAGTTACCGCTCATCGAAGGGGGCATCAGTGCGGGATTTCCTTCGCCAGCCGCCGATTTTTTAGATTCCGCTATCGACCTTAACAAATACTTAATCAAGCATCCCTCCACTACTTTTATTGCCCTAACAGACGGCGTTTCGATGACTGACGCAGGCATTGCCGACAAAGATTTATTGATTATCGACAAATCTATTGAGCCTACAGATGGCAAAATTGCTGTATGTATCCTGAACGGAGAGTTTGTATTAAAACGCCTGAAAGTTGACCAAGAGGGTATTTGGCTGATGCCTGCTAATGATAATTATAAGCCAACGAAAGTGACAGAATATTACGATTTTGAAATTTGGGGTATGGTTACTTTTTCCATTCAAAAGCACTAAAATATGTTTGCACTAGTTGATTGTAATAATTTTTACGCATCCTGCGAAAGAGTTTTTCAGCCCAAACTGAGAAACCAACCTATTGCTGTGCTATCTAATAACGACGGCTGTGTGATTTCTAGAAGTAACGAAGCTAAAAAGGCTGGCGTACCGATGGGCGCTCCTGCCTATAAGTTTGAGGATTTTTTTTACAAGAATAAAATCCATGTGGTTTCATCCAACTATGCTTTGTATGGCGATATGAGCAACAGAGTGATGAATTTATTAGCCGAATTTACACCAGATATAGAATTGTACAGTATCGACGAAGCCTTTTTGAAGTTTGATGGCTTTAAAAAATACTTCGATTTTCAAAAGTATGGCAATCAGATTCGCTATCGAGTAACCAAAGGCACGGGTATTCCTATCAGTGTGGGCATTGCTCCTACTAAAGCCCTTTCAAAAGTAGCTAACAATATTGCTAAAAAATTCCCCGAAAAAACAGGTAACGTATATGTAATTGATAGCGATGAGAAACGCATCAAAGCTTTAAAATGGCTGGCGATAGAGGGCGTCTGGGGAATAGGCTACAGACTATCCAAACGTTTGAAAGCAGCAGAAATTCACACTGCTTTTGACTTTATTAATTGCAAAGAAGAATGGGTAAAGAAACAAATGGGCGTAGTAGGTTTACGTCTATACAAAGAACTCCAAGGAATTAGTTGCTTAGATTTAGACGAAGTCGCTGATAAAAGAAACATTGCTACCACCCGAAGTTTTGAAACAAATTATAAAGACTATGAGCTTGTTAAAGAAAGGATTATCACTTTTACGGTGAGTTGTGCTGAGAAGTTAAGAAAGCAAAAATCTTGTTGCAATGCCATCGTGGTTTTTCTGCGTACTAACGCGCATCGAAAAGAATTAGAACAATACGGCAAAAGTCAAGTATTGGCGCTACCCTATCCGACTAATTCAAACATAGAATTAGCAAAATTTGCGACGGAGGCATTAGATAAGATTTTCAGAGAGGGCTTTGAATACAAAAAAGCAGGTGTAATTGTAACAGATTTAAGTCCCGAAGATGCTCAACAAATCAGCCTCTTTCAGAATAGTAATCCCAAGCATAAAAAATTGATGGAAGCTGTAGACAACATCAATAGAAAAACAGGAACTACGGTAGTAAAACTAGCTACCCAAGATTTACAACGTACTTGGAAAATGAAACAAGAGAAGCTTTCACAGAGATATACCACGAGATTGGCAGATATTATTAAGGTAAAAGCTTGAGTTGTTGCTGAATGTTTTTTACGAAGTCTAATGAGACATCTGTGATTTCAGCAATCTTCTCAATAGAAAAGTCGCTTTTATTTAACAAGTTGGTAACAATCCTTGTCTGTTCTTTTTTTCTTCCTCTGATATAAAGGACATCCCTTTCTTCATCAATATATTCTGCGATGCTTATCATATTTTTTTCGATTTCTATCTCTAAATTACGCAATTGTGACAATACTCGCAACTGCTGTATGTATCTTCTTAACGAAAAATCTCCTTCGGTGGTTTCTTCGATACGATGAATAATTTCCTTTAATACACTTTCTGGGTCTTCTTCTCTGAAATTGGCTAAAATACTCAATATTATTTCTTCAGGTTTATCTGATTTTACAAAAATATGATAATCAAGTTCTGAAAATGTAATTAAAGGAAAATTATATTTTAATAGTTTACTTTCTATTAGAGTCGAAAGTTTTGGTTTCGTTGAGCCAAGGTAAATCACAAATTGCTCGATTGGCAATCTATATTTTCTTGCCAACATAATGTTGTATTCCGCCATTCTATAAATCATATCTGGCTCATCTACGACTTGAAATTCTATTTGAAGAATAAACGTATTACCTTGTATATCAGTTATTTTCTTTAAAACATCAGTTTTCCGTTCTTTAGTATGCTGAATATCATCGGGAAGTTCTTCTGATAAAACCGCAGATATACCAAGTATATTTTCCATTAAACTTGGTATAACAGCTTCTATATTTTCTTTGAATATCTTATCGTATTGATTGCCCTGCTTGTTTAATTTAATGTGTAAAACTATTCTCTATTATTTTATGTCAAATTAAAGCATTTTGTAAGCTTTTTTCAATAAAAACTCCCATTTTACAGGTTTAATCAGTAAAAAGGAAGTTATATATCTTTAGTAGAAACCTACATTCTTATTTTTTCACTTCGCAAAACTAAAGCCACTATCCAACACTTTCAATACGCGTTGTTTTTTCCAAGTTTCTACATCGTTCATGGCTACTTTTTCGATGATACTTCTTTCATCTAAACTAGCAATATCTCCGCTTCCCGATTCTGACACTACTTGTTCTATCGCCTTTTTTAGTACTGCCAATGAACCGCTCAATCCTCGATTTACAGCTAAATCTACTCTGAAAGCGATTCCTCCTTGTGTATTGATAAGCTGGTTTAATGGATATGCATTGCCATAAATATTAATCATCACCGCAGACGAAACCGCCTTGACTACATATTCTTCTAAGGCTATTTCTACCTGTACGCAAATCATGCTTGGTTTAAAACCGCTGGCAATAAAGGCTCCTGTTAACCTCAAATCGTTGGCCACTTCTAAATACGCAGCATCGCCTTCTTTGGTACCATAACTAGTGTCTATCTGAAAAACAGGCGTTCCATAATTTTGAACATTCATGCCGTATTGCCCAAAACATTCATTAAATACATCTTCGTCTCTATCTTTTAGCCTTGCTAATACCCTAGTCAACATCGAACCGCTAGCTATAGCTCCTGTAAACTGAATAAATCCAAAAGAAAAAATGGCTTTGTCATAGCTATTTACAGCATCAAAACATCCCTCGTTTTTTGAAATATATTTCAGGATATCGGCATAATAAGCCTCTTGGCATAAATCTAAAAACATACTCTTGTTTTCATCAAAACCCGACTGCCCTGCATAGCTTACTCCTTTAGGATTTACCTGATTAGGCGAAGGATAAACGTCACGCATGGGGCCAGTCTGCATAAAGCCTTCTGAACTCGGAAAATTAATTACATAAATACTATATGATCCTTTGCTTTGTTGTTGAATTTGAAATACTTGTCGTCGTTCAAAAACTGAACTTCCATAATCTACAGGATTGGCAAAACTGTTATTGATCGTATTTGGCTGATTGAAGGTGCTGTAAGCTGTATTATCATTATAGACATTGGAAGAACTAAAAATGGTTGTGGTGGTAGTAGCATTAGAAAAAGCGGAAGCACTAACAACTAAAACTTGTCCTATCGACAAATTGCTAGACTGCAAACTATTCATTTCGGTGAGTTGGTCTACAGAAAGTCCGTATTTTTTTGAGATACTATAAAGGGTTTCCTTTGGTTGTACAGTGTGTGTCATTTTGTCATAGTTAAAGTTCATAGTTTGCTGTTTAAAATTAGCTAAAATTAATTCTTCAACTTGTTTCTGACCTCAATAATTATTAAGCGGTATGTAGCCCCTAAAAAATATACATTTATTTTATTAAAACTGTAATATATTTCCGATTATTAAAAATAAATCAAATATTTTTGTAATTTAGTAAATATAAAGAGGTATAAGTATCCTTGAAATCTCTTTTGTAAAAAGAGTCGATTTAACAAACAAAACGATTTTCAACAACAATCGTTTGTCATATTATCCTTCACAAAAACTATTATTATGCTCAACAAAATAATTGCATTACTTGGTCTTTTTATCTTTTCACATTTTCACTCATCAGCACAGGGAAATATTCATCAAGCTTCAACGGAATATCAATACCCTACTGATCCCTTGGTAAAAGAAAAGTTAGAAACTTGGCGTGACCAAAAATTTGGGATGATTATCCACTGGGGTTTGTATGCCGTGCCAGGCATTATAGAATCATGGGAATTATGTTCTGAAGATTGGATTAGTCGCGACAGTACCCAAACCTATGATGATTATAAAAAATGGTATTGGGGTTTGAACAAAAAGTTTAATCCTACCAATTTCAATCCAGACCAATGGGCTAGTGCTGCCAAAGACGCTGGAATGAAATACGTAGTTTTTACGACAAAACACCATGATGGGTTTTCGATGTTCGATACCAAGTATTCGGATTTCAAAATTTCAAATGGGCCGTTTGCTCAACATCCAAAAGCCGATGTAGCCAAATATGTTTTTGAGGCTTTCAGAAAACAGAATTTTATGATTGGAGCTTACTTTTCAAAACCAGACTGGCATTCAGAGTACTTTTGGTGGAATCGTTATGCTACGCCCGACCGCAATGTGAATTATGACATCCGTAAGAATCCTTGGCGTTGGAATAAATTCAAAGAGTTTAGCTACAACCAAATTCAAGAATTGATGACGGGCTATGGCAAAATGGATATTCTTTGGCTTGATGGCGGTTGGGTTCGTCCGTTGGATACCGTTACTGACGAAGTACGCGCGTGGGGTGCTGCTATTCCAGCGTTTAGTCAGGAAATAGATATGCCCAAAATTGCTTCGATGGCTCGTAAAGCACAGCCTGGCCTTTTAGTAGTTGATAGGACGGTTCATGGTGAATATGAAAACTACAGAACACCCGAACAAAGTATTCCAGTCAATAAATCAGACACGCCGTGGGAAAGCTGTATTACTTTAGGCGGTGCATGGGGTTATGTACCGAATGATAATTTCAAATCGGCTACTAAAGTTATCCATAGTTTGATTGAAGTAGTAGCCAAAGGCGGTAGCTTATTACTAGGGGTTGGACCACAAGCCGACGGAACATTGAACGACACACAGGTATCACGTTTGAAAGAAATCGGTACTTGGTTGAATGCTAATGGCGAAGCTATTTATAATACCAGAACAACGGATGTTTACAGAGACGGCGAAACGTTTTTTACCAAAGGCAAAGACAACGCTATTTATGCCCTAGTAAGATTACCTGAAAATCAACCAATTGCTACGACCATCACATGGACTGGTAATGTACCTGCTAAAGGAGCAAAAGTGCAATTGTTAAGCGAGAAAACAACCGTAAAATGGAAAGCGGAAGGCGACAAAGTAACGGTGACGTTGCCAACTAATTTCCTAAAAAAATATAAGAACTATCCGAGTTTAGCTTTTAAATACTAAGAATATGTTTAAAAATTATATTTTGTTTATATCTCAAAAACAATATTTCCTTTCGCAAGACCTTACTTTTCTTGTCTTGACACAAGAAAAGTAACAAAAGAAAGTCAAGAAATTCCAAACTCGCTATCGCTCAAACAGTGGAATTTCACTAAATGCTGACGCGTAAATAGCATAAAATTTTGAGTAATAAATCTTTTCAAAATTTAAACATACTTTAATAATTTCATGAAAAACACGCTATTATTATCCATTCCTTTTTTGCTTTTTTCTCAACTCAATCATGCTGAAACGTTATCCAAAATGCATGAGCCGATTGTAAAAAAGATAAGTAAAAAAGTTGTTACTGCGCCAAAACCTGTATATCCGATTCCTACGAAAGAGCAATTGGCTTATCAGGAAATGGAGACTAATGCTTTTATCCATTTTACGACCAACACTTTTACAGATTTGGAGTGGGGAAATGGTGATGAAAGTCCCGCTATTTTTAACCCTACGGCACTGGATGCTAACCAGTGGATTAGTACCTTGAAAGCTACTGGCTTTAAAGGTGCAATTCTTACTTGCAAGCACCATGATGGATTTACGCTATGGCCAAGTAAATTCACGGAGCATTCTATTAAAAACAGTCCTTATAAAGATGGGAAAGGCGATGTTGTCAAAGAAACGGCAGAGGCTTGTAAGAAATTTGGGGTGAAATTTGGCGTTTACTTATCGCCATGGGATAGAAATCATGCCGACTATGGCAAGCCTGAATACATTACTTATTACAGAAATCAATTAAAGGAATTGTTTAGTACATACAAACCTGTTTTTGAACTTTGGTTCGACGGTGCTAATGGCGGAACGGGGTATTATGGTGGTGCAAACGAGAAGCGTAAAATTGATGCTAAAACATATTACGACTGGAAAACGACCATTCCGATGGTGAGAAAAATGCAACCTGATGTTATCTTTTTCAGTGATGCTGGTCCAGAAGTACGTTGGTGTGGTAATGAAAGAGGTATCGCTGGCGAAACCAATTGGAATAATATTACGCCTGATACTTTGTATGCTGGCAAAGGTGGTATCGAACACTTATTGAATACGGGTTCTGAAAACGGAACAGCTTGGATTCCGAGCGAAATAGATGTGTCTATTCGTCCAGGGTGGTTTTATCATGCCAAAGAAGATGCTGAGGTAAAATCGCCAGAAAGATTATTTGAAATTTATTTGAGTTCAGTAGGCAGAGGTTCAAACCTATTATTGAACATTCCTCCTGACCGTCGTGGGCTTTTTCATGAAAATGATGTAAAGTCATTGAAGGGTTTCAAGGCAATTTTGGATAAGGAATTTAAAACTAATTTGGCACTTAACGCCTCTGTAAAAGCTAGTGAGGTTCGCGGAAATGATGTAACGTTTAAGGCTAAAAACGTAACTGACGGCAACAAGGAAACCTATTGGACAACCAATGATGAACAAAAATCAGGAAGCCTTGAAATTAATTTAGGGGCTAGTAAGCCTGTAAAGTATGTGCTTTTGCAAGAATACATCAAATTAGGACAAAGAGTAAAAAGCTTTAATGTGGAGGTTTGGAAAGATAACGCATGGAAAGAGGTAGCGTCGGCTACTACGATTGGCTATAAAAGAATATTGAAGCTGGATGGCGTGGAAACTAGCAAAGTAAGAATCAATATCAAAGATGCCAAGGCTTGCCCTGTGATTTCGAATATTGGTGTTTATTGATTTTAGCTATAGGCTTTAGGCGAGATTGTCTTAAATCATATATTATTAAAAAAAATTAAAAACAAGTACTTATTCCTAGCGAGGGACTTAAGTCCCTCGCTAGGAATAAGATAAGTAGGTAAGGAGCTTAGCAATGTAAACTAAACCGCATTATGTGGCTCATAAATCACGGTTTTAAATTCACGCTTCTGCTAACTCTTTCTATTAGTTGGTGACTTAACTCACCAACTAATAGAAAGAAAAGGTCTTTTTACAGATTTTAATTCAATACTAAACCCATGAAATACCTTTTTATATTTTTACTTTTTATATCCTTCAATATTTTCGCTCAATCAGCTTTCAAAGCCGAATTGATAAAAAGTGAGTTTGTATTTAACACGCCCCCTACGCCTGCTTGTCATGCCTCTACGATTGTTGAATTATCGAACAATACCTTTATGGCATCGTGGTTTGGTGGTAAGTACGAAAGTAGCCCAGATGTTGGTATTTGGATAGCTGTGAATGAAAAAGGACAGTGGAAACAACCCAAGATGCTCGTAGATGGCGTTGTCAATGATACCCTCAGGTTTCCATGTTGGAATCCTGTTTTGTTCAAAACAAAAGCTGGTAAACTCTTGCTTTTTTATAAAGTCGGTAAAAATCCACGCGAATGGTGGGGAATGAAAATGTCTTCTGATGATGATGGAAAACATTGGAGTAAACCCGAAAAACTAGCCGACGGAATGCTAGGGCCTATTAAAAACAAACCTTTTCAATTAGCCAATGGCGAAATTCTATATCCATCAAGTACTGAAAGTCTTGATGAAAAAGTATGGAATATCCATCTTGAAAAGTCGGATAAGTATGCTAGTAAGTTCCAGAAAATTAGCATTGATTGCGATACATTTGGGGTAATTCAACCAAGCATTTTACAATATTCAGGCAACAGACTCCAATTGCTTTGTCGTTCTCGCCAAAATGCAGTGGTTCAAACGTGGTCGGAGGATAACGGCAAAACATGGTCACGCCTTAGTTTGACGACAATCCCTAATCCTAACTCTGGCACAGATGCCACAACGCTAAAAAATGGTTTGCAAGTACTAGTGTATAATCCTTTAAAAAAAGGAGCAAATTGGTTCAATGGTCGGTATAAACTCAATGTAGCAGTTTCAAAAAATGGTACAGACTGGCAAGATGTCTATACCTTGGAAGACCACAAAGAAGGAGAATTTAGTTATCCTGCCATTATTCAAAGTAGCGACGGATTGGTGCATATTACCTACACTGCCAACCGCAAGAACATCAAACATATTGTATTGAAAGTGAAGTAGATTGTATTTTAAAAGAAACTATCTTTGTGAAAATAAAGTTTTTATGAAAGATACTCTTATTCGTTTCGACTGGGCTATGAAACGCCTACTTCGACAAAAATCAAACTTTGTAATATTGGAAGGACTTTTATCAGTCTTACTTAACGATACTATCTCTATTGAACAAATTCTTGAAAGTGAATCAAATCAAGAATCACAAGAGGACAAATTCAATAAAGTAGATATTTTAGCATTAAATGAAGCACAAGAATTAATTATAATTGAAGTACAAAACAGCAAACAACTAGATTATTTTCAACGTATGCTTTATGGTGTTTCTAAAGTAACTTCAGAGTATTTGAACTTAGGAGAACCTTATAGCAAAATCAAAAAAGTGTATTCAGTTAATATAGTCTATTTTGATTTAGGACAAGGCAAAGATTATGTTTATCATGGTAAAACACAATTTGTAGGTATTCATCAAGGCGATACATTAGGACTTTCAGAAAAGCAAAAAGAACTATTTGATAAAATTGAAATTTTTCAATTATTCCCTGAGTACTATGTTTTGAAAATCAACAATTTTGATAATGTAGCAAATGATAATTTAGACGAGTGGATATATTATTTAAAAAATAATGAAGTACCTCAAGGAGCAAAAGCGAAAGGTCTAAGAGAAGTGACTGAATTTCTTCGTATCCAATCACTCAATGAAACTGAACAGAGAGATTACTATAAACATTTAGAAAACGACCGCTTAGCAATCAGTTTATTGGATACTGCCAGAATAGAGGGTTATCAAAAAGGGAAAGAAGAGGAACAGCTAAAAACTGAACAGCTAAAAAAAGATACTGCTAAGAATCTAAAAGCGTTAGGCATTCTAAGCATCGAACAAATTGCTAAAGTAACCAACTTATCTATTGAAGAAATTGAGAACTTATAGGATATTTCTTCAATAAAGATTTCATATTACCTATACTGCCAACCGCAAGAACATCAAACACATTGTATTAAAAGTAAAATAGTGCCTAAAAACAAAAAAGGTGATGCGAAACTCTGCACCACCCTTTTGCGATTAACGGCGTCTTCCACCGCCTCCGCCTCCGAAGCTTCTCACTCCTCCCCCGCTAAAACCTCTATTTTGGAAACCGCCATTTCCGCCATAGTTTGGTCTGTAGCTTGCACCTCCACGGTTGTATCCCCCATTATTGCCATTGTATGAGCGGTAATAGTTACTACGATTACCAGCCATCATACCATTATTATAATGTGGGCGATTAATCGCCATAGAACGATAATAATTGCTAAAATGATTATACAAATAAGGATAGTTCATATAATATCCTCCGTTATAAAACCAATTTGAAAAACCGTAGGCAGGAAAAGCACTAAAGCCAAAACCACCAAAACCGTAAGACAAGCCGAAACTGCCCCAATAAGCACTAGGATACCAAAGTGGTGAACTGTACCAATAAGGATAACCAAACCAATATGAATAAGGATTGGCATAACCATAATTATAGTTATTGCCGTAAGCGACTTGTCCGTTTGGCAAAATATAACCGTTGGTTTTAGCAAAATCTTTAGCAGCCTGATTCAACTCTTGTTGGGCTTGTGGACTGTTGCCCAACTCTTTTTTATAGGCCGCTATCTGTGCCTGATTTTGTATCATTAAACTATCGTGCCAGCTAGCTAATTGTGTAGTTAAACCATCCTTGTCAGCAATATATTGCTGTCCTAGTCTAGTAGTCAAGTCAATATTATCTGTCAATAATAACAATACGTCTGGATACTGCGCCAATTTTTTAAAAGCATCTTGTGTTGGCACATCCAAAGGTTGAATGGCTTTGGCAAAACTATTTTGTGCTTGTTGGTTCAGATTATCAGCTTGAACTAGATCATCATGATGGTGACGATACAAACGCCAAGCGGCTGTTTGTAGGTTTTCATCATTGTTGGGCAACAGTTTTTTAATATCATCCTGACTTTGTCCTGATGGCAATGTTGCCAACGTGTGGGTCAATTCAGGGAAACGGGTTAATTCATAGAACCAACCTTGTTTTTTCTGGCTAAAATCCCCAATAAGGGCTTGAAAAGCACCCTGTGTTTGATTTTTCTCTTGCTGTAATTGCGTAAGCGTTTGTGGATATTGGCTAACTAATAAAATAGCCTGACGAACATCTGCATTATAGGATGCTATTGAATTTTGCAATCCCTTATCTGTTTCCAATTGGTTGGTTTGGCTAAAAGCGTTGATGTTTACAAAAAGTAAAGTAGTCATCAATAAAATTGTAGAAAGAATCCAGCTAGTTTTTGTGATTCTTTTTGTGGCAGTGCCCTCAACAATCATGTTAGTTTTCATTTCTTCAGTGATTAAAATATTTGCTTTAAATTGAAACTGAGAACTCTTTTCCCAACCCTGAGAAAACGCATCATCACAAACGTATGAAATACGGCTGATTCAGGGATGTCTTACAGAAAAAAGAGTGTTAAATTTTAATTTAAAAGGACAAGTATTTCCAAGAATGAAAGAGAATAAATAAATGAGGGAATTTGTGATTGTTTACATCTAAAACGGATGTTAAAGTAGCTTTATTTTGAACAAACAATAATAATTTATCAGTTCTACTCCAAAGCAAACCGCTATCAAGATGATTTGTGTGGTCTTGAGAAACTTTATCTCCATCCTCTAAACCATCATAAGGAATTGATTTAAATAAAGTATTTTGAGTTTGTAAACGACTTGCACCAGCCACATGATTACTTTTTGCAGATTTCAATGCCAAGCTGTGGTGGTGGGTAGGCATCTTTGCTAAGATTAACCATACACTACTGAACAGTAATAATGACAATATGAATCTTTTTAGTAACATGACGTTTGTGCGACGCGCATTATAAAATAATAATCTACTTTATCCTATTTTATCATTTCGACTATCTGATTCTACAAAGGTTTAATCTTATCTCAAAAAATAATAAAGTTGAAATAAAAACAGTTAATTAGATGACAATTATCAATAGTGGGTCATCAATATAATTTAATCAACGCTTTCATTTATTGTAAACAACTGATAACTAATTATTTGAAATACAACCGTAACGGCAGACTATTCACCAATCACTATTTACTAATCACAACTTATCAATAAAATAACAAGCATTTAAACCTAGCAAATGTTACATTTTTCCAAGTGGTCATTAACTTAACTCGCAGTATTTTCTAAGTAAATTCTAATATTAGATTAAGCTATGGTTAAGTTATGAGTTTCAATTTTGAATCATCAAACCGTTCGTTACCGCTGTTTTGATGATTTTTCAACCTAAAACTCATATATTATGGATACACAAGCAGTTCAGAAAATACTTGTTCCAATTGACTTTAGTGAATCTTCAATGAATGCGCTTCATACCGCTATTAGAATGGCCAAACGTCAGCATGCACAATTGATTTTACTGCATGTAGTCAATATTAGCCCCTTGGTTAGTAATAAGGACGACAATACCATGATTAGTGATTCAAGCTTACAAACACTTCTTGATACTCATCAAACCAATCTTAGAAAACTTGCTGATAAAATTACTAATGAAGCGTTTATCGATTGCCGAGCCATTATCAGAACGGGATGGGTTTGTCCAGAAATAGTAAGAGCCACTGTTGATTTTTATGCCGATTTGATTGTAATGGGGAAACACGGTGTATCAGGCACTAAAGAATTCATGATGGGCTCAAATGCCTTCAATGTTTTAAAAAATGCCTATTGCCCCGTATTGATAGTACCATCTCATCGTCAGTTTGAAGCCTTTAAAACCATCGTTTATCCCATCAGACCCGTAGAGGGAGCCATCCAAAAATATAGCATGGCACGAAATTTTTTAAGAGAAAATGATGCAGAGTTGGTAGTAGTAGGACTTTTGGAAGATGGCGAGAAAGCAAGTTTTGAAATGTTAAGTCAGGAAACTTCTAAACTTGATAAAAAATTAAAGGAAGATAACTTAAAATCACAAACTGGTTTTTATTACTGTGATTCAGTAGCAGCGAAAGTGCTTGAAAAAACCACCGATTTTATGGCTGACTTACTGATTATTACCGCATCGATAGACCACCACATCCAGGATTATTACGTTGGTCCTTTTGTTCAACAGATAGTCCATTATGCCAGAGTACCAGTTTTATCTATCAGACCCAAACCTGCCGATGCCTTTGTGGTAAAGTCGGTCAATGAAAATGAAGAAAACAGCGAATACCCCTACCCTGTGCAAATGTTAGGGATAATTTAACAAAACAAACACAAGAACCATATCGTCAAATTATTCAATTAATGGGTTTATTTTTTCACCACTTATTTTTTTAAATCATGGAAAATCTAACAATCAAAAAAATCCTAGTACCTATTGATTACAGCCAACTATCGTTAAATGCCTTAGATTATGCTGTTCACATGAGTCAAGCTTATGAATCGACTATCCATCTACTACACATCATTGATCCTGATACGTATTTAACTATTTCCGAACATGGTGTAGAGCTGGATTTGACTAGAGAAAACGTTATCCAAAGAGAAAACAGAAAACTAGCTAAATTGGCGGAGTCTGTTACAGCAAAACACCCCATCACGGTGATTCCGTTGTGTATTGTGGGGAGTGTAGTAAGCGAGATTATTAAAATCGCTGAATACCATGCTGTAGATATGATTGTAATGGGCACACATGGTATTTCGGGCTTTAAATCGTTTTTTATGGGTACAAATGCTTTTGATGTAAGCAAAAAAGCCTCTTGCCCTGTCCTTACGATACCGAATGAGAAGAAATGGAAGAATTTCGAGAAAGTGTTGTTCCCTGTAAGAACCATCCCGAATGCCTTGCATAAATATGAATTCGCTAGAAAAATTATTTCAAAATATCAGTCTGAACTCATTATTTTAGCTTTACTGGACGACGACACCGCTAAGAAATCTAATTATTTAGACCAAGAGTTGAAGGCCTTGAATGAAAAACTGGTTGAAGATAATATCAAAGGCTATTCTATCTTTACTTATACTGATTCCGTAGCCCATGCGGCCTTGCGAAAATCAGATGAATTAGATATCGATTTGCTCATTATTACAGCCGATTTTAGCTATTCAATTGAAGATTATTTCGTTGGCCCTTTTGCGCAACAGGTGTTGAATCATGCCAAAATTCCAGTGTTGTCTGTCAGACCACAAGAGGAACCTGTGAAAGCTGAAAAAACATTAACTGATGAAACCGTGAGTAGTAGTTAGATTTTTGTAATACCTCTTTGAAAACAATCTCATGCAAGCAACTCAGGACTTTCATCAAAAAGTCATTACAAATTCCCCTCACGGGTACTCTTGGGCTTGGTTTTGGTTTTCCACCACCATAATTGCTTTGGTAAGTACTATCAGCATTTATTATTGGAAAGATTACCAAAACCAAGTAGCTCAGGAGATATTGGTGTTTGATACTAACAAAGACATTAATCAGAAAGAACAGCAAATATTAAAAACGCTTTGTAAGCCCTTGCTTTGGTCTATCCAAACCAATCTGATGAAAAAGGACTTAAAAAGGATTAATGGCTTTGTCGGAAATATCGTTCAAATGAATCATTTCTCTAATATCAACATCGTGGATACTGAAGGGAAAATTCTGGTGGCTAGCAATAAAAACAATGAAAACACTTCGGCGTTGGCATTGTATGCCTCGCCGTTGTTTGTACAAGATTCCATCGTTGTTTTACAAAAAACTAATAAGATTTGGGTAGTGGCGGCTCCTATCAAAAATATAGAAAGAAGAATTGGGACACTTTTTTTTGATTATTCTCCCAATACTTCTACTAATATTAAGTAACTGTAGTATATCAATAGCCTCGTGCCAGATTCGCTACATTTACCAAGGCTTCGCCACTTTCAAATCTTGTTAAGTTCTCGATAAAGAACTTAATCTTGTCAATATTTTCATTCGCCCATCCGCCAGAGGTATGCTGGGTTAATAACACATTCGGCATTTGCCAAAGTAGGTGGCCATCTGGAAGTGGCTCTGTAGCTGTTACATCCAACACAGCTCCGTAGAGCTGATTATTCAATAACATTTCTATCAAAGCTTGCTCATCCACTGCCGAACCCCTGCCTACATTTACAAACAAAGCAGTGCATTTTAGTAGGTGCAAACGCTCTTTGTTAAATAAACCAATGGTTTCGGGCGTTTCGGGCAAAGTGGCTACTACAATATCAGTCGTGGGCAAATGTTCTTCTAATTGTGTAATCGTTTTAGAATCCAACACGGTGGTTTTACAATTGAAACCTGTCAGTAAATCTCTTACTTTTAGTCCGATTGCCCCTGCCCCAAGTACTAATACTTTGGCATTATTCAATAGATGTAAGGTAGAACGCAAAGGCGTCCCGACCCACTTCGTCTGCATTTGCAGTTGGGTTAAATGGTTGACACCACGGTACATCGCCAAAATACCAGCTACCGCCGTTTCTGCTACCGACTGCCCAAAGAAGCCTTTCAGGTTAGTTATTTTAAAGGTATGGCCAGTTAATTGCTGATAAGGGTCTAGTCCCGCAGAATGCAGTTGTAACCATTTCAAACGAGTTGCTTTCTGAGCCCACGCCAGCGGCACATTGCCAAAACAAATACTAGCACTCAGAAATTCCTCCTCTCTTTTTTCAGCGGGAACCTCCTCACCTATGATAATTTTATATTTGTCTGATAATTGCTCTTTGATAAGCAAAGCTTCGTTTTCTTCAAATTTGGTATGAATATATATTTTCATGTTGAATTGATTGTTTTTAAGAAAATCTCGTATGTGGTGGGAATCGTCTTAACTATTCTCTGGAACAGTTTTTTAAATACTAATTTTGTTCAGCGAGATTTGACAACTTTCAAAAGTTGTCAAATCTTACGAAGTTATTTTGTTGGCATTGATTTAATAATATGCTTTTATCCCTAGCGAGGGACTTAAGTCCCTCGCTAGGGATAAGGTCTTCAACGCTTGGTTTGAAAGGCTATTTGAGCCAATTTTATCAATAATTACATCTTCATGTCAATTTTTTTAAAATATGTGGGTAATCAATAGGACTTAAGTCCCTCGCTAGAAATAAAACGTTAAATAATGGTCATTGTGTATGGCTTTGTTATTTTATGGTATTCTGTCAGTTTTTTTTGGAAAAACTGCTAGTATGGCAAATCAAAAAGGGTGTCCTGCCATTATGGCACAAAAAAAGGGTTAAAAAAGTACTGGCATCAAGATTGTTGAAAGTAAGGAAATCTCTATCTGTTTATGTAATGATTGAATAGCGCAAAACATATTTAGAGTAACAAAAATAGGCAAACATTCTTGTAAGCCTCTTTATAGTAAAAATAAAAATCTTATTCATATACTTAATTAATATTAACAATGGGAAAAATTATCGGTATTGACTTAGGAACAACCAACTCTTGCGTAGCTGTAATGGAAGGTAACGAGCCAGTCGTAATCGCTAACTCAGAAGGTCGTCGCACTACACCTTCAATCGTTGCCTTCTTAGATAATGGTAACGGTGAACGTAAAGTCGGAGACGCTGCCAAACGTCAGGCTATCACTAATCCTAAAAACACAGTTTCTTCTATCAAACGTTTCATGGGTAAACGTTATTCAGAAGTTGGTAGTGAATTAAAAACGATTGCATACACTGTAGAACAAGGTTCAAACGATACTCCACGTGTACGCATCGGTGACCGTTTGTACACACCTCAAGAAATTTCTGCTCAGATTCTGACTAAAATGAAACAAACTGCCGAAGATTATTTAGGGCAGACAGTTACAGAAGCAGTAATTACAGTACCTGCTTATTTTAATGATGCAGAACGTCAGGCAACTAAAGAAGCTGGACAAATTGCAGGTTTAGAAGTTAAACGTATCATCAACGAGCCAACGGCAGCAGCCTTAGCTTACGGTCTTGACAAAGGCGGTAAAGATATGAAAATCGCTGTATTCGATTTGGGCGGTGGTACTTTCGATATATCAGTATTAGAATTAGGTGATGGCGTATTTGAAGTAAAATCTACTGACGGTGATACACACTTAGGTGGTGACGACTTCGACCAAGTAATTATCGAATGGTTGGCAAACGAATTTAAGAACGACGAAGGTGTTGATTTGCGTAAAGATGCAATGGCACTTCAACGTTTGAAAGAAGCAGCTGAAAAAGCTAAAGTAGAATTATCATCTAGTGCATCTACTGAAATCAACTTGCCATATATCTTCCCTGTGGACGGTATGCCTAAACACTTAGTACGTACATTATCACGTGCTAAATTTGAGCAATTGGCAGATTCTTTAATCCAAAGAATGCTTGAGCCATGTAAGCGTGCGATGAAAAACTCAAGCTTTTCAAACGCTGATATCGACGAAGTAATCTTGGTAGGTGGTTCAACACGTATTCCAAGAGTAGTAGAAGAAGTTGAGAAATTCTTCGGTAAAAAACCATCTAAAGGTGTTAACCCAGATGAAGCCGTAGCAATTGGTGCAGCAGTTCAGGGTGGTGTATTGACAGGTGAAGTAAAAGACGTATTATTATTAGACGTTATTCCTTTGTCGTTAGGTATCGAAACAATGGGTGGCGTGTTCACTAAATTAATCGAAGCCAACACTACAATTCCTACTAAGAAATCTGAAACATTCTCGACAGCTTCAGACAACCAACCTTCAGTAGAGTTGAACGTATTGCAAGGAGAACGCCCGTTAGCTACTCAGAACCGTTCGTTAGGACGTTTCCACTTAGACGGTATTCCACCAGCACCACGTGGCGTTCCTCAGGTAGAAGTTACGTTTGATATTGATGCCAACGGTATCCTTCACGTATCTGCAAAAGACAAAGGAACAGGCAAAGAAAGCAATATCCGTATCGAAGCATCAAGCGGTTTAACTGATGCTGAAATCGAAAAAATGCGTCAGGAAGCAAAAGCTAACGAAGCAGAAGATAAAGCTGAGCGTGAAAAAATTGAAAAAATCAACCAAGCTGATTCATTGATTTTCCAAACAGAAAAACAATTGAAAGAGTACGGTGATAAATTATCAGCAGGTAATAAATCAGCGATTGAAGATGCTTTAGGAGAATTAAGAACAGCACACGGTTCACGTGATGTAGCGTCTATCGATTCATCACTTGAAAAATTGAACAACGCTTGGGCAGCAGCTTCGCAAGAAATGTATGCACAAGGTAGCCCAGAGGGAGCTCAACCAACAGGAGACGCAGGTCAAACTGCTGACTCAGGAGCTGGAAACTCATCAGCAGAAGATGTTCCTTTTGAGGAAGTGAAATAAGTAGCTTTAGGCTGTAAGCGGTAGGCTTTAGGCTTTAGGCTGAAATATTTAAGAGTACCATAAAATCTTTAATCGTATTTTGATTGGGTTTTGTGGTACTTTTTTTTGGTTATTTGTCTTAGATTAGGATAAATTGAATAGAAGTTTTTTTCAAATAGTTGGTTATATTGTCGTTGTATACTTGCTAATGACATACTTGAACGCTACCTTATGCATTCTAACCTCACCATTATATTTTATTTAACTCTAATCAACATAATTAAATATGGATGTAAATAAAAAACTAAAAAAATTAATCGAAATTCAAAATGAAATAGACATATTTGAAAAAAATAAAAATAACACTACGCTTGAAAACAAATTAATTGAATACTTAGAGATTTATAAAAAACTTCCTGATAATTACAAATTAAAATATCAATCTACTACATATTTACCAAATAGAAATTTAGGTGGTATATATTTCACAGCAAATAACTATGAGAAATCTGTTTTTCATTTAAATAAGTCTTTAGAAATTTTAGGTAGATTTAACCCTTCAGATTTAGATAGCGAAAACAATATCTATAACACTAAACGAATGATTGCAAGGCATAAACTAATGTTAAGCCTAATTAACAATTCTCAAGAAGAATTAAAGCAAGCCGAAAACCTAATTGATGAATTACAAAAAAATATTGGAAGGATAAATATAAAATCTCTTTTAGATCAAATCACAGAAGATTCTTTAATTCTTAAAGCTATTAAAGAGAATAAAGTTAAAACTTTGATTGAATTTGAGATTCCATTCCCAATATTTGTTATGGAGAATGAAGAATTTTCATTTCAATACAAGGGAATAGACTGTCATATAAATACAGAAATAATTCCAAATGATAGCTGTCCATGGAAACCTGTAGGGGAACATCAAATAGAAGGAATTGAAGATAAATTTGGAATAGCAAATAAAACTAAAGTTAAATTAAAAATAGGGAAATATATAAATCCAACAATTAGAGTGGTTTCAAATGATCTTTTGAATGATAATAAATCATACTCTTTAATTTTAGAGTCTGTTGATATAATGAATTATTTTATAGAAAGATATAGAATTACTACTGATAAGTATTGGCTAAATAACCTTTCTTATAAAATGCTTTACAACTTCACTTGTGATATTTTAGCAGGTGATATTAAAATAAAATCAATAATTCATAGCCCTCTTGGACAATATAAAAGGATATCTCAATCAAGTTATATTGATAATAAACAAAAACAAAAGTTAATTGAAAACCTCAAGCAAAATGATATTGAATTGTGGCGATTATTATACTGCGATGCGAGGGATTTTTTGCTATTAAATAAATATAGAGAATCAATCATTTCTATTAACAGTGCCCTTGAAAATCTATTGAATACCAAAATTCCTGAAAGGCTATTAACTAAATTAACAAAAGAAGAAGTTGATAACTTTATGAATGGGATTCCATTATATACTGAATTTTATTTAAATGAATATATCTCGGAAATTGATTTTAACAAAGCTGTTTCAAAAAATATTATTAAAACATTTCCGCCTTCTACATATCAAATGTTAAAAAAATGTCATGAAATAAAGCCTTTTCAAATAAAATATAATCAACTGAAAAGTATCATTACAAAAATAAGAGAGTCTAGAAACGATATAATTCATGGCAAAATAAATATTCAAATAGATTATCAAAAAGTACATAAATCAATAAAAAATTTCGAAAACCTAGTTTTGATTTTCAATTAAAAAATTAGGCTATTCAGAAGAATTATCCCTTGCTCGGGGTACTTTTTTACTACGTCAGAGTGTGAGGCGTTCTTAGAATTCTGCTGTTCGAGATGTTCCGAAGGGTATCTCGAACTATTGATAAAAAGGACTTCTAGTCCGCTAAAAATCACTCTCGTTTGGCGTATTTTTACTACGTCAGAGTGTCAGGCATTCTTAAAAGGCGACTCCCAGTCCGCAACGTCTAATGGCACGCAAAGTACGTAAATTGAAAAAACATAAAATGACGATGTAATATTGCAATACGCACTGACATAGTGAAAAACTACGTCAAACGAGAGTGTAGTATAATTAAAGTATCTCAATCCCGAAGGGATATTATGATTATAGAAAAGATAATTTCCAATACCTACCTAACCCCGAAGGGGTGATACAATAGTAGGAAAAATCTGTCACTCCTTCGGAGTTTATATACTTGGCTTTATCTGGGATTGCTATAATCATAACATCCCTTTGGGATTTAATACTAGTTAGTCCGCATATAAGTTGCTAGACTACAATAACCATAGTTTTATAAACCACAGTCCAAATCTCTCAATCCTTCATGCGAATTTTCTCCACAAAAGCATTTGTATTTTTATCAACAATATCGTAAGTTGCTATGTACAAATTTTTAAAAACTATCATTAGGTGAGCATGAAGAATGAACATTTAGACTATCCTAGTCAGGCTATCAATACCAACGAACAAGAACCTTTATTGAAAAGAGTTGATAGAAAATATGCCGCAGAGGAATTTCTAAACCTGATTGGCTATGAGAAAGGCTTTTTGTTTACTGTTCGTGAATTGTTGCTACGGCCTAGCAAACTAATTCACCATTATCTCAGTACTGATAGAAATGCTTGTACCAAACCTGTCACTTTTTTGTTTCTATGTTCAGTGATTTATAGCTTGATTACGAGCTATTTAGAGATTGATGTACTCAGTGAAGAACAACTTCAAAAACAATATGGAGCTTCAAGTGTAAATAACGTTATGCTTTGGATTCAAAACAATTATGGATATGCCAATATCTTGATGTTAATATTCATTGTGTTCTGGACAAGGATTTTTTTCAAAAAGTATGCGTACAATATTTATGAAATTGGCGTTTTGCTGTGTTTTATCATGGGCGAAGGTATGTTATGGCTTTCGGTACACCCCATTGTTGGCAAATTTGTTACAAACGCTATTCTTGATACAGTCATTTTTAGTATTATATTGATATATCTGTCTTGGGCTATTGGACAGTTTTTTGGTGGAGGCTTCAAAAATTACTCAAAGGCTCTTTTTGCCTATTTGTTAGGGGTTGGCTCATTTCAAATCCTAGCAATACTAATAGGGATAACTATTGATTTGATAACTAAAAAAATATAATAACCGAAATGAAACAAAAAGAACTAACAGAATTAACAGATGAGGAATTATTGCAAGTAGCAAAAAAAGTGAAATCAACTGCTATCATTAATGCGCTATTAATTGGATTGCTAATAGGAATTGTATTTTACAGCATTGCGAAAAACGGTTTAGGATTTTTCATATTAATCCCTTTGTTTTTTGCGTATAAACTGGCTAATAACTCCAAATATGACAATAAAGAATTAGAAAATCTTTTAAAAGAGCGAAACTTGAAATAAATCCCTACTAACTACTAACACCGTATGGTGGTTATATATTCGTTAATAGTCATTCTAAAACGTCCCTCAAAACGCAAAAATGATAGAAATTAAAACAAGCATACTTGATAAGACGGAAGTTCTAGACAATGGTCCCTTTTATCACGGAACGAAAGCGGATTTGCAAATTGGCGATTTGCTGACAGCAGGGTTTAGGTCGAATTATAAACCCGAAATCATCATGAATCATATTTATTTTACAGCTTTAGTGAATGGAGCGGGGCTTGCTGCAACCTTAGCCAAAGGTGATGGTTCTGAACGTGTTTATATCGTTGAACCAATAGGAAGTTTTGAAAATGACCCAAATGTTACCGACAAAAAATTTCCGGGTAATCCTACTCGCTCATATCGCAGCCAAGCACCATTGAAAGTCATTGGTGAAGTAACAGATTGGGTAAGACTAACACCTGAGGAACTCGCTCAATGGCGTGAAAGGTTGGCAAACATCGAAGCAAATCCGAATGCAGTGATTATCAATTAACCAAATAATGTTTTTACGCTCTATTCAAGTTACAAGGCTGGATTATTTGAAATCTTAGCAATTAATGAAAGTCAGCCGTTCTTTTTAATTAAATGTAGAAAAACGAAGTCTTAATAATATTTGCTAGTTTTTAGCAGGTAACAGAGTCTTTAGTATAAATCCAGAGGTCGTCAAATCGCAACCTCTAGACTTAATAAATATTACTTACCTAATCAAACGCTAAACGAATGGCTTCTTCAACGGGGGTATAGCGCATATCTGAACCTGCAATCGTTAATTCATTTCGCAACAATAAAGGAGGTTGAGCCATAAATTTAGGTGTCTTGCCATTATGGGCTTGTGCTGAATGCACCAAAAACGGATGGCATAAATAAACTGTACCAGCCTTTCCTACAGCAAAAGCTTCTTCTCTTTTAGGCAATTCATCTAATTTGCCTGCCAGTTCCATAAAAGAAAGTCCTGACTCTCCTTTTTGAGATAACAACTTTGCCACGTCGATATGTGACTTTTTGTAAATGATAGTCGGCGCTTCATTTTTACTGACATCCGAATACAAAACCAACATCAATAAGGCTCTGCCTTTTGATTTGACGTTGACACGCCACTCAAAATAATTGGCTGGGTCATTGCCCGGAAAGCTTGCATCAACGTGTTTACCTGTGTCATTTGGTTGTTTCTCACAGGGGAATCTGACTGGAAATGTGCCTACACTCTGACAGGGAATCCATTTGTCTACACCAACCAATTGATTAAAAATGCTTTGCAATGTTGGGGTATTAACAGAATCTATAAAGGGCTGTTGGGAATACATTCCTAGACGAACTACGGGTTGTGTCCAAGTTTGGGGATTAGAACGTTCAAAAGGGATGTCCTTCCATAAAATATCTACTACTTCTTTCGCAGTTTCTGAAGAAAATGCATTATCAATTCGAATGAAACCTTCTGAAATAAATTGTTCTATTTCATTTTTATTTAATACGGTTGCCATAATATTCTTTTGCTTTTATTTATAATCATTGAACAATAAAAAGCCTAGCACTATCAAATATTTAGTGCATTGCCTTTGAAACAAAGCGGGAAAAGAATATTAAAGCATTACGGTCATCCTCATACAACAAATATAAAAACAATCGACAAATTTGAAAAGAATTTGTGTTGAAGGAATTAACCTTTTAATCAAATAAAAGTCCATTAGATGGATTGGACATATTAGAATAATTACATAGTTTTAAGAATAGTAAAAAACAAAATGATTGATTTTTATTTTATAGGATAAAACATCAGTAATAATTTCAAACATTCAGTATTTCTTCAACCCATTAAACAATCATGAAATATGATTTCACAACTATTTATTGACATTGAAAATGCCTTCTACGCTCAAAGAATTTCAGCAATAAAAAAAGATGAAGAAGAGTATATAGACCTACAAAAAGATGAATTTCTAAAAGACTTAGCAAGTTTTTCAACAGGTTGTGCTGGATATTTTGTCGAAATAAAACCTGCCAATGAAAACTTCATACAATTACATATCTATGTGAATGATGCTGACGATGCTGCTACTATTCTTAAAATAATTGCTACCTCCGAATATACACAAATCATTAAAAAGCTACGTTTTTTTCATAAAGGCGGGCATGCAAATGGGACTGTCGAGCTTTATTTTGTTGAATTATTATCATACAATTCATTTCCGAACTTAGACTTTTTTTATACACAACATTATTCAAAAGATGGTTCTTTAATTGCTTCGATGGATGGAGGGTTCGATGAAGGTGGGCTCGGTGGAAAAATTTTAGATTCAATGCCACAGTTAAGAACTTTAAATTTAGTATCTGCACCTAATGAAAATTTCTTCCAAAGGGAATTTCATCCTATTGAAGCATTAGAAGTGCGAGCAGGCTATGACAATAATAACTTTCTTGAAAGACTTTCAGGGGCTAATTGTTTCCCCAAATTAAAACATTTTAGCTATCAAGATATTAATATAGCATTTCATCAATCTACAGAAGACTCAGTTTTAACGTTTGAAGTTATTGAGAAATTCATGGAATCGAAAAACTTCCCAGAATTAGAAGTGCTAAGTTTAATAGAACTTAAATTAACTGAACAACAGATAGAAAAACTAAAAAATACTCATTTAGGCAGAACGGTCAAAACACTCGTATTGGCAAATCAAAGGGATGAGGGATATGAAAATTCTGAAGAATATAAACAACAAAGAGATTGGTTTATCAATACATATTTTTCTTATTAATATCACTCCTCCTCATGTAAAAATACCTCTATTATAATACAAACCTCCCATTTTACTAAATGAAAGTAAAATGGGAGGTTTGTATTATAATCTTTTGACAATTATACCAATAAGAAGAAAGGATTTTTCGCTAACCTTCTTTTCCCTCAAATATCCAATTTCCTACTTCCCATCCATTGAATGATTTCAGGGTTTCGGTGGTCAAAAAATAGACTGGTTTTTGTATCTAATTTTTTAATATTTTCCATTTCTGCTCCCTCCAATTCAAAATCAAAAATATCAAAGTTCTGAGCCATTCTTTCTTTACGCACAGATTTTGGAATAACTACTACTCCTCGTTGTGTAAGCCACCTTAGGATGATTTGAGCCACGCTTTTATGATACTTATTTGCTATCGAAAGAAGCAATTCATTTTGAAAAATGTTGTTTTTCCCTTCTGCAAATGGTCCCCATGATTCGATTTGAATATTATTTTGTTGAAGAAAAGCTTGATTTTCAATTTGCTGGCAGAATGGGTGTGTTTCAACCTGATTTACTGCAGGAGGCGTTTTTGCTCCGAACATCAATAAATCCATCACACGATCTGGTTGAAAATTAGAAACGCCAATAGCCCTTACTTTTCCAGCCTCGTAAAGTTCTTCCATCGCTCGCCAAGAACCAAATATGTCGCCATAGGGCTGATGAATCAGGTATAAATCTAAATAATCCAATTGCAAGCGTTCCAAAGATTTTTGAAATGCTTTTTTCGTATTTTCATATCCTGTGTCTTGTACCCAAAGTTTCGTAGTAATAAATAGTTCTTCTCTCGCTACGCCACTATTTTTGATAGCCTTCCCTACAGCTTGCTCATTCATATAAGAGGCAGCAGTATCAATAAGGCGGTAGCCTGTTTCTATGGCATCAATTACCGATTTTTCACATTCATTAGCATCTGGAATTTGAAAAACGCCAAAGCCTAAAATGGGCATTTCGATGCCGTTGTTTAGTTTTACAGTTTGCATACTGTTAAGAAATAGAAATTTGTTAGTTTAAATTTTTATACTCATTTGGCGTACACCCCACCCGTTGTTTAAAGAGTCTCGTAAAGTGTTGCGGATATTTAAAGCCTAATTCATAGGCAATTTCATTGACTGTTTTATCTTTTTCAACAACCTTGTCTTTGGCTATGTCTATAATCTTTTCTTGAATGTATTCCTTGGCTGATTTGCCTGTTTCTTTTTTAAATAAATCGCCAAAATAATTGGCGGATAAATGAAGTTGGTCTGCAAAATAAGCGACAGAAGGTAACCCAATACTTTGAGGTTTTTCTGATAAAAAATAGTTATTCAACAGGTCTTCAAATTTTAAGAGAATCCCTCTATTAACGTTATCGCGTGTGATGAATTGACGGTCATAAAAACGGTCACAATAATTAAGGAACAATTCAAGCGTGGATGCAATAAGCTTCTTGCTATGCTTATCAACTGGCTGTTTAAGTTCTGATTCAATTTTTGTAAAAAGGTCTAACACCAACTGCCGTTCATCCTCGGATATGTGTAATGCCTCGTTTGTTTTATAACTAAAAAAGTTATAATCATTGATTGTCTTTGAAAGAATAGTTCCATGGATTAGGTCAGGATGAAAAATCAATCCATACCCTACAGGCTGATAAGCTATTCCATGATTATCTACTTCCATCACTTGTCCTGGAGCAAAAAACACCAATGTACCTGCCTGATAATCGTAATAATCACGCCCATAACGTATATCGCCACATTTTACATCTTTCAGATAAATACAGTACATCCCATACTGAAACTTAATGGTTTTAGCCTCAGTACCCCAATTTCTTTCATCAGCTTTTGAAAAGTCGATGACACTTACTAAAGGGTGAAGTGTCTTATGATTATTATCAGCATTGTAATTACTGATATTATTTATCGGATATAAAATTTCCATGTTCGTCTTGTTTGAAACAAAAGTAGTAATTCTATCATAACTATATCAAAGCACGAATTTCAATCAGTGAAAATGGTAGAAAAAGCAGTGTTTTTTATACTATTCATCTATCAAAATAAGATGAACTTTGTAATCGGTAATCTTCACATTACGAAGTCAAATTTGAAACCTTTACAGCAACTATGAAAAAATCGACTGAAGTCTTAATCTTTCTTTTACTAATAATTACGTATTCTTTGAAAGCACAGCATGCTGATAGTAATGCTCCAAAAGTTCGTACCGCATCAGGAATAGTACGCGGAGTAACGGAGAGAGATGTTGCTATCTTTAAAGGAATTCCTTATGCTGCTCCGCCCGTAGGCGAATATCGCTGGAGACCACCCCAAGCAGTGAAGCCGTGGGAAGGAGAACGTGATGCTACTCAGTTTTGTAAAGACTGTGGACAGGCTGGTTTTTCTCAGGCAGGAAGACAAAAAATATCGCCTAATTCAGCCGAAGACTGCTTGTCGTTGAATATATGGAAACCCGCAGAAGTTAAAAATAATGACAAACTGCCCGTAATGGTTTGGATTCACGGCGGTGCTTTTGTGTTTGGTAGCGGTTCAAGTCCTGAAAACTCAGGTATTTCTTTTGCCAAACAAGGTGTTATTTTAATCACTTTTAACTATCGACTGGGTAGAATGGGTTTCTTTGCTCATCCTGCTTTGAGTAAAGAATTCCCAAATGAACCCAAAGGGAACTATGCCTACATGGATCAAATAGCAGCGCTCAGATGGGTAAAAGAAAATATTGCTGCATTTGGTGGAGACCCTAAAAACGTGACTATTTTTGGGGAGTCAGCAGGGGGTGTTTCTGTACAATCATTACTTACTATCCCATCTGCGAAAGGCTTATTCCATAAAGCAATTATTGAATCGGGTGGTGGGCGTGATGGTGTATTGACTGGCAGACCTATCAATCAAGAAAATGCTGATAAATATTATCCTATTTCTGCCGAAACAATTGGATTGAATTTCGCCAAAAAACATGGCATCGAAGGTACAGATGCAGCCGCACTTGCCAAACTACGTGAGCTTCCTGTAGCTGATATTATCGATAGTGGTGAAGAAACCGTAGGAAATACGCCTATTTATTCGGGACCAATTCTTGATGGAAAACTTGTGATAGAAACAGCAGAGAGTGCTTATAAGGCAGGCAGACAAAACAATGTACCAATCATTATTGGCTCAAATAGTGCCGAAGTACCCGCAGGGTTTGTCAATGCCCTAAATAAAGAAGAGCTTTTTTCTTTATTTGGTAACATGAAAGAAGAGGCACAAAAAGTATTTGCTCCAGATACTACCAGAACTCTCGCAGAAATGCTCACGATGGTAAATACAGACAAAGTTTGGGCAGAACCAGCTCGTTTTACAGCGAATGCAGTTACTAAAAAAGCCAACAGTGCGTATATTTATTTGTTCTCTTATGTGCCAGAAGCCATGAAAGCGCGTGCAAGATATGGAGCACCACATGCATCTGAAATTGCCTATGTGTTTAATAACTTAAATGCCCGTTGGGGTAATCCCAAAACAATGCCTGAAGATGAAGCAGTTGCTAAAATGATGAATATCTATTGGGCAAATTTTGCAAAAACAGGTAATCCAAATGGAATAGGACTCCCAGAATGGCCCATATATAATGTAAAAAGCAATAAATTGATTGATTTTCAACCTGATGGAAAAGCAGTAGGAAAACCTGACCCTAAAAAAGCAAGACTTGATGTAATTGAAAAGGCTGTTACGTCAGGCAATTTACATTAACATCAGTAGTATCTTTTATCAATAACATTAAACAACATACTTAATAATATGAAAGCAATAATATTAGTAGTTTCGATTCTTTTAGCTTTTGGGCAAGTTGGATTTACCCAATCTTCCGACAAGACAAAACAAGAAATCATGCAGCTTTCCAAAGACAAATGGCAATGGATGGCTGATAAGAACGTGGACAAACTTGCACTTCTTTTCGATGACAAAGCAAAATTTGTACACATGAGTGGTACTTGGAAGAAAGACGAAGAGCTTGAAATCATTAAAACAGGAAGTATTTGGTATAAAAATGCCATAGTGCATGATTCAGCTATAGAAGTTTCTGGTAAAACTGCTATCGTGTGGAACAGAATTACGCTTGAGGCTATTGTGCGAGGAACGGAAGCCAAGACTGAATTTACAGTAACAGAGGTCTATCAAAAACAAGGTAAGGCGTGGAAACTATTAGCCTTAACATTCAGCAGTGTTCGAGATACACATCAGATAAAGAAATAGTGTATTAAAATAAGTCTCACTTTCCTTGAGAGAGGGGATATAAACATATTAAAATAATGAAAAAAATAATTCTCGGAATCGTATCTTTTATTTTGATGTCAATAAACACTTTTGCTCAAAATACAGTTGAAGAAGAAATCAAAACACTTTCAAAAAACAAATGGCAATGGATGTCGGATAAAAATGTCGATAAATTAGCCAAATTGTTTGACGATAAATCAATGTTTGTACACATGGGTGGCTCATGGGGAAAAGAACGTGAATTAGACATTATTAAATCAGGATTTATTCATTATAAAAAAGCCGATATTCATGAGGTTTTATCACCAATAATTATCGATAATACTGTCATTCTATTAAATAGGATTACACTACTGGCAGTAGTTGGCGGAAATGAGGTAAGCAATCCATTTATGGTTACGGAAGTTTATGTTAAAGTCGGGAATGAATGGAAAATGGGTTCACTTTCATTTTCAAAACTTATGACACCATAAGAACTATTGAAATACAGCGTGAAGCAAACTACGATAAAATTAACAAAGTCACTCCATGTGTAGTTTTGTAGTAAAACGGCATAAAAACAATCAAAAAATGATAAAACTTACAAGATATTATTCTCGATTAGTTGTAGTACTAATTCCTCTACTTTTTACTGCCTGTATTCCTTCTCAAAAGGGGCTTTTAGTCATTAAAGAGCAAGGTAGCTTTGCCGTTGGAGGAACTGTCATTACAAATGCTGGTACCTTTGACCCTATCAAACGTACACCCGAAGGACAGACTTTTCATGGTGACCATGCCTATATTACTTATCAACTTCCTACAAAAGCTCGAAAATTACCATTGGTCTTTTGGCATGGTGTCGGACAGTTTTCTAAAACATGGGAAACAACGCCAGATGGTCGTGAAGGGTTTAATAATATCTTCTTGAGACGAAGATTCGGAGTGTATCTCATCGACCAACCTCGCCGAGGAAATGCTAGTAGAAGTACAGAAACAGCAACCATCACTCCTACTCCTGACGAACAAATGTGGTTTGGGACATTCAGAGTGGGTATCGGAACTGAATATTTTCAAGGTGTACAGTTTGCAAAAGATAAAGAAACATTAAATCAGTATTTCCGACAGATGACTCCTAATATCGGGGGATTTGATACAGCAGTAATTACTGATGCTATATCGAAGCTTTTTGATAAAATTGGTGAGGGTATACTTGTCACACATTCTCATTCAGGAGGATTTGGTTGGGCAACTGCCGTAAAAAATAGCCATATTAAAGCAATTGCTTCTTATGAACCGGGTAGTGGCTTTCTTTTTCCCGAAGGTCAGGTGCCTCCTCCTATTGCAAGTTCTGCAGGCCCTGTTTCAGCGGTTGCTGTTCCGATGGCTGACTTTTTGAAACTTACAAAAATACCTATCATTATTTACTACGGTGATTTTATTCCTGACAAGCCTATTGATAATCCGGGGCAAGATGGTTGGAGGGCTCGTTTGGAAATGGCAAAGCTTTGGAGAGATACAGTGAATCGTCATGGCGGTGATGTTACGATTATTCACTTGCCTGAAATTGGCATAAAAGGCAATACCCATTTTCCTTTTTCTGATTTGAATAATGTGGAGATTGCTGATTTACTTTCTAAATGGTTGAAAGAAAAAGGATTGGATTGATTTGTTGGTAAAAAACACAAACAAAGGCAAAACTATCATAATTGTCGTTCGTGGGAATACACAGGCGTTGGTCTAAAATTATCCTCAATGCATCTGCTTGTTCAAACAAAAAGATATTTTTGATGATAATTAGTTTTACAACACTCAAGTATAGTTAATATATCAATATGGAAGCATCACAAACAACTCATAGTCGTCGTTCATTTCTAAAAGTATCTGCCCTTGCAGGAGGTGGATTGATGCTAAGTATTAGTGGTTTTTCAAGTGCTAAAGTTACTGATACAGAGAAGAATACATTATTACCTGCGAATTGGAATGAACTCAACGGGTTTGTAAAAATTACGGCTGATAATGTCATCAAAATTATGTCGCCAAACCCTGAAGGCGGACAAGGTGTAAAAACTTCTATGCCAATGATTGTGGCAGAAGAACTGGACGTTGACTTCTCTAAAATTATTATCGAACAAGCCGATTTAGATACCAAGCATTTCACCCGACAGTTTATCGGAGGTAGTCAGGCAATTCACCTAAGTTGGCAACCGCTCCGCATGGCTGGTGCTACCGCCCGTCAAATGCTCAGAGAAGCAGCTGCCAAAACATGGAATGTACCCTTAGAAGAAATAACTACTGAATCGGGGGTTTTGTATCATAAAAGTACTGGAAAATCAGCCAAATATGGCGATATGGCCACTATGGCTGCACAAATGTCTGTTCCAAAAGATGTAAAACTAAAAAACATCAAAGACTTTAAGATTATTGGTAGAAGCCAACGCAATGTTGATTTACAAAAAATCATTACGGGTAAACCGCTATTTGGCATTGATACCAAAAAGGAAGGAATGCTTATTGCGATGATAGTACACCCTCCTGCCTTTGGACTAAAGTTCAAGTCGGTTATCAACAAGGTGGCCGTGAAGAAGATGAAAGGCATAAAAGACATTTTCCCTATCAAAATCTTCAATGATGGTTATGAAAAAACATTTTTTGATACTACTACTTTCAATGAAGTAGTTGCCATTGTTGGCAATACTACGTGGGAAGTGATGCAAGCAAAAAAAGCCTTGAAAATTGACTGGCAACCTTTTGAGGGATATACTCAAAACCGCAATATGTTGGGTAGGAAACTAACTGAAAAGATTCCTGCTGGTCTAGAAGACTCGAAAGAACACACTGCTAAATTGGCAGAACGAATGGCTCAACCTGCTACTGTTCGCCGAAAAGATGGAGACATAGAAATGGCCTTTAAAAGTGCTACTAAAGTCATTGAGCGTACTTATTCGGCTCCATATTTGGCGCATAATTGTATGGAACCCATGAATTTCTTTGCGGATGTAACAGCTGATAAAGCCGAATTATCAGGACCACTTCAAAAGCCAGAATTTACCGAACAGGCACTATCAGCACGTTTGGGAATGCCTCTGGAGAAAATTGACATTAAAATGACTCGCTTGGGTGGTGGCTTTGGTCGTCGCTCTTATGCCCATTGGTTGATTGAAGCGGCGCTAATTTCACAACAAGTAAAAGCACCTGTCAAGTTAATTTATACCCGTGAAGATGATATGACTTCGGGTATTTATCGCTCTACTTATTCCGCACACTATCGGGCGGCACTTGATGCCGACAATAATGTAATAGGTTTCCATGTAAAAACTGGTGGCGTACCAGAATCGCCTTTATACCCCAATCGTTTTCCTGCGGGAGCGGTTGATAATTATTTAGCAGAAGATTTTACGATTGATTCGAACATAACGGTTGGCTCATATCGTGCGCCACGTTCTAATTTTATGGCTGCTGCCGAACAATCATTTCTGGATGAAGTGGCAGAAGCAGCAGGAAAAGACCCAATAGCTTTTCGTTTGGAATTATTAAAACGTGCCCAAGAAAAACCAGTAGGAAAAAACAACGAATATGAACCCGAACGATATGCCAAAGTACTAGAGTTAGTCAAAGAGAAAGCTAATTGGGAAAATATCAAAACCAGCAAAAAGCTAGGGTTTTCTGCCTATTTCTGTCATGATTCGTATGCGGCTCATGTACTCGACTTGGAAATGAAAGACGGTGTGCCTGTTATCAATAAAGTATGGTGTGCGATTGACTGTGGGATTGTCATCAATCCTGATGCTGCCAAAAATATGGCAGAAGGTGGTATTGTAGATGCCGTTGGGGCTGCCATGTATGGAAAAATGACTTTAACAAAGGGCGTTGCAGATGCCAGTAATTTTCATAATTACCGCATGATTCGCCATAACGAAGCACCCAAACATATTGAAGTGCATTTCATACAAAATACACTCGACCCTTCGGGCATGGGAGAACCTGCCTACCCGCCAGTATATGCAGCTTTGGCAAATGCCTTGTATAAGGCTACGGGTAAGCGTTTTTACAATCAGCCCTTTACCGATAATTTGTAGGTTACAAAGGATACAATGTTTAAAATTCGTAAGATTCTGTTTGAAAAACATTATTTCTTATTGTTTTATTTATATAAATTCGCTTAATTCTCAATAAAGTAGATATAACGCTATGGCAAAATACTCACTAAAAATAAACGGGAAAATACAACAGGTAGATGTTGATCCCTCAACTCCAATGCTTTGGGTTTTACGAGACCACCTTAATCTGCCTGGCACCAAATTTGGTTGTGGCATGGCTATGTGTGGAGCGTGTACAGTTCATTTGAATGGTACTGCCATTCGTTCTTGTAGTATGCCAGTGTCAGCAGTGGGCAAGCAAGCCATCACTACTATCGAAGGCTTGTCTGCGAATGGTACTCACCCTGTACAAAAAGCATGGATTGAACACGACGTGGCTCAATGTGGCTACTGTCAGGCAGGACAAATGATGAGTGCGGCAGCTTTATTAAAAGAGAACCCTAACCCTTCAGATGAAGAGATAGATGCTTCCATGAGTGGTAATATTTGTCGTTGTGGAACTTATTTACGTATTAAGGAAGCTATTAAATCTGTAAAGCAATAGCAAAAAAATATCAACATGGAAAATAATAACACACAAAGCCGTCGTTCATTTTTAAAGTCTTCCGCTCTCACAGGTGGTGGATTAATGCTGAGCTTTACTTGGCTGTCGAGCTTCAAGTCGGCAGACAAAATGGCTCTAATAAACTTGCCAGAACAATGGAGTGAACTCAATGGATATATCAAGATTACGCCCGACAACATTATCAAAATCATGTGTCCGAATCCCGAATTCGGACAGAATGTAATGACTTCATTACCGATGATGGTGGCGGAGGAATTGGATGTCGATTGGAAGAATGTGGTCGTAGAAATGGGGCCACACGATAACGTAAAACTAGGACCACAATTTACAGGGGGCAGTAATTCGGTTAGAATTTACTGGAAACCCTTGAGAAATGCAGGGGCATCAGCTAGACAAATGCTTATCGAAGCGGCGGCTCAAACGTGGGGCGTTCCTGCTACTGAAATCACGACAAAAGCAGGTATTCTATCTCATTCAAGCGGAAAATCAGCGAAATATGGTGAAATAGCCAGTAAAGCTGCTACCATACCTGTACCGAAAGATGTGAAGTTGAAAGCCCCTAAAGATTTTTCGATTGTAAGAAATTCAAAGAAAAATACAGAAGGCTTAAAAGTAGTTACAGGCAAACCACTTTTCGGAATGGATTACCGTGTTGAAGGTATGCTGATTGCCATGATTCAGCATCCGCCAGCATTTGGCATGAAATTAAAATCTTTTGATGCTACTCAAGCCCTAAAAATGCCGGGTATCAAACATGTTTTTAGCTTTAAATTATATGATGATGGTTTCGAGCAAGGTGGTTTTGATACCCGTACATTCAATGATTTGTTGGTTGTTGTGGGCAATTCTACTTGGGAAGTAATGAATGCTCGCAAGAAACTAAAGATACAGTGGGAGCCTACTGGCGACGTGAAAGATACGATGATGGGGCGCGGTGGAAAACGAGAAGTGACTGTGCCAGGTAGATTGGAAACCACCAGTGGTCAAATGGAATTAATGGCTGAATATGCTAAAAAACCAGCCCAGCAATTAAGGAAAGATGGCGACCCCGAAACTGCTTTCAAAAACGCCACTCAGATTATCGAACGTACTTACAATGCGCCGTTTTTGGCACATAACTGTATGGAACCTATGAATTTCTTTGCCCATGTTTCAGCAGATAAAGCCGTAGTGGCTGGTCCTCTACAAGCACCGGGTTGGGTAGAGCCTACACTTTCAAAGATTTTGAATCTCCCTGCCGACAAGATTGAGATTCAAATGACCCGCATGGGCGGAGGCTTTGGTCGTAGAGCGTATGGTCAATATGTATATGAAGCGGCTCGTATTTCTCAGAAAATAAAAGCGCCTATCAAATTAATTTATACCCGTGAGGATGATATGACTTATGGAATCTATCGCCCAATGTACACGGCTACTTATCGTGCAGCTTTAGATGCCAATAAAAACTTGATTGGTTTTCATGTAAAAGGTGGTGGCATTCCCGAGCATCCTGTTCATGCGAATCGTTTCCCTGCGGGTGCAGTTGATAATTACTTAGCCGAAGGTTGGGAGATTCCTTCTAATATTACGATTGGTGCATTCCGTGCGCCTCGTTCTAATTTTAATGCAGCAGCGGAGCAGTCGTTTTTAGATGAAGTAGCAGAAGCTATGGGAAAAGACCCTATTGCCTTCCGTTTGGAATTATTAAAACGAGCAAAGGAAAATCCAGTAGGCAAAAACAATGAATATGACGCTGATAGATATGCAGGGGTTTTGGAATTAGTAAGAGAAAAATCTAATTGGGGTAAACCTGAAAACAAAAATAAAAAACGTGGCGTCGCTGCTTATTTTTGCCATAATTCGTATGCCGCCCACGTGGTGGATATGATAGAACGCAATGGCGAACCTTATGTAGAACAAGTAACCAGTGCGATTGACTGTGGCATTGTAGTAAATCCAGACGCTGCAAGCAATATGGTGCAAGGTGCTGTGGTTGATGGCATCGGGAATGCTTTTTACGGAGCATTAACCCACAAAGACGGCGTAGCAGAACAAAGCAATTTCAATAATTACCGTATTATTCGTCATAACGAGGCACCTAAAAAAGTGGATGTACATTTTGTGCTGAACGACCTTGACCCTACTGGACTTGGCGAGCCTCCCTTCCCTCCTGTGTTTGGAGCAGTCGCGAATGCGTTGTATAAAACAACAGGTAGACGATATTACAATCAGCCTTTTACATCTGATCAGCCAAAATCATAAATTCAGCTTATTCAAACCCTTACTATTAACAAATGACTTAAGTCACCTGCTAATAGTAAGGGTAAAACCTCCTCTTTTTTCTCCCATCCCCAACAGACACAACATTTCCCAGACCGAAAATCTACGATATAGCATTATTATAGATACTTATCTTTTTACTTTCCAACTTGGGTATTCATACTAATTGAAAGAATCTTTGAGTCACCATTGTGATATTCACTGATACGCTCTCAAGCAATTTGTCATTTAAAAAAAGATACTGTAGCTTTGTTCAGCAAGGTTTCTGCATTTTTCCATAATATATTATAAGTTTTCTGAGGATTGCTATTTCAGAGCTTGAAAAGTTCGGTCTAAAATCCATTCTTTTTCTTACATACATAAATACACTATTCACATCCAAAATATAGCTCATTGGAATACCTTTTTAAAATTGCCAGCAATATGTGCTTAAATTTGTTTTAATTGTTTCGGTGATGACTAGCCGAAAGAGTATTAAATAGCTAATCCGTTTTTAACATGATTTCAATCTTACCTAAATCAGGTCTTAAGTGCGTATTTATTAAGAGGTTTCTGTTTTTTTTACTGCTATGCTCATTTACTAATAGTGCATTTGCACAGATAAGAATAACGATACAAATTATTCCTCCATATCGGTATCGCATTACCGACTATACTTCGCATCCTGAACAAATTCTTATTACAGTTTTAAACACTACCACTAGTGAACAACGGCTTCAACTTAGGGGTACTGTAACTGGCGACAATGGAATCGAGATGCGAGTACAGTCCAGTTTTAGAAGCGCTTCACCACTTGTGATGTCACCTGGGGAGATGAAAGTGTTGAATGGTGGAGATTTCACTTCATTCTTTGATCTTGATCATCTTGATTATGTCGGAATCACTTCTGCGGAAGCTATCCGTGGTAACGGTCTTCCTGAAGCTAATTATCGATTGTGTATCCGTGCCTATAATTATGATACAAATGTTCCAGTAAGCGCCGAAGACCCCATTGGTTGCAGTAATAATTTTAGTGTAACTAGCTTAGAGCCTCCTGTGATAATTGCCCCCATGGACGGGATGGAAATCACAAATACTTCCGTTCAGCTAATATCACTTAGCTGGGGAACTCCTCCTGGTGCACCCCCTACTACATGGTATAGAGTCCGTATCGTAGAAATCATTGGAAATCGTAATCCCAATGATGCGATTATGAGTGCTACTCAACCTTATTTCTTTGAAAAAGAAGTAATGGGAAATATGTATATATATAGTCCTGCTGATCCGCAATTAACCCTTGGCAGACGATATGCCATGATGGTTACTGCCTTTGACCCTAATGGTTTTACCAATTTTAGGAATAATGGACAAAGCACAGTTATTAATTTTAAATATGGACAAAGCTCTGTTGTAATAAACGCTGGTGTAACAGGTATTAGTGTACCCTCAGGAATGGGTAATACATCATCAGCAGGATCAACGCTAATCCAGACTACAACTCCTGTAGTTCCTGTAAACAGCGTATTACAGGGGAAAGTCACCTTCGCGTATGCTTCTTCAGAACAAACTGATGAAACAGGTACGGCTACATTAACAGACTTAGCAACGAATGCTGCCGCAGAATCAATTACGAGTCTGCCTGTTAATAACCCTACCCCAGGCACAACGAAATACAACTTAAATAATGGTCAGGTAACATTGTACGGAACAATGTTTTCAGGAGAATCAATTGTACTCGGTACAGCCCAAACGGCTTCGGATGGTACTTATAGTATAAGCTTCAATACCGTTACGGCTGATATGTGTCAGGGGGTTTATATCATAGCTAAGCATACCGACAACCAACTTTACCCTGTTACGCAAACGGTAAAATTGGTAAAAACTAGCACTAATACCTACGATACCAACCTTGGAACGACTGTCTTACAGATTATCTCTATGCAAGTAAAACCACTAGTATTAGTGACTACTGGTTATCCTGGATTGACGCTCAATTTCTTATTAAATCAAGCCAAGTACAATGCATCACCAGTAATGAAGGCAGTATTTGGTAACTCTCCCGAGACTGTAACCTACAATAACGTTAGTTATGTAGTACTTGCTAAACGTAGCAATGGAAACACGTTTAAACGGTTGTTCAGAAGTACTGCACCTGATGACTACTTGGTACAAGTAAGCTATCCATCAACAGAATCGGTCTATTATCCGTTAGGAACGTTGCCTGTACGAAGTACATCAGACACTGCCAAAATCGTTACACGTGTAACAAAAAACTTTGTTTTTAACGTAAGTAAAAACCAGATAGATGGTATTGTTACCTTCTCAGGCATTCCTCAAAGCGGTTCAAAAGTTACAGCCACTATTCAAACGTATGATCTTAGACCCGGCGTACCTAAGAACGTCAATACTGTATATACGGCTATAACTGATGCTAGTGGTTATTATAAGTTCGCTGAGTTACCATGGCTTCTTCCGAGAGGTATTGTTAAATTATCCGTTACAGATACTCGTATTATGGAAAGCGCTACGGAAGTAGATGCAGTGATACAAGACGGGCAACAACTTCAGACCAAAAATATTGCCCTTAAAAAATTAGTAGCAACCATTATTGGTCGAATAAAGTTTAGTGCGTCGACAACTGGTGATGGCATAGAAAATGCCCTAGTAACCCTAAGAGGTACTAATATCTCTGCGCGTACCACAAAAGATGGCTATTTTACCCTAAAGGTTCCCTATCCAGTTCCACGTGGTAGTAAACTTGATTGCTATGCTGATGGATATGTCGATAAAGAGATATCATTTTATATGTTGCAGGCAACATATCCATCGGGTGGATACACTGCAAGTAATTGGCAGTCCTATCTATGGGGTCTAGATCCGTTGAAATACCAGAGTAAGAATAATATCACTGCAGATCTTCTAGGAATTGGTACGGGACAAGTGAAGGACATTTTTCCAACTTATTTCAGTGCAAGCGAAGAAGTGAAGGGCTCTTACGTGACATCTGAACTTGACACAAAACTTACCCTTATACCTAGTGGTAGTGCTGTTTTATTCTTTAGCTTAAGCAACAAGGAGATAGTTGGAGGAAAAGTAACCATAGATGGTAAGGAAGTTTTTACTGCAACAGATGGTGTTCCGTGGTTTTACACAGGTAAACCGGGAACGCATAGTTTTGCGATTGAGCCAATTGTAGGAGGCGCATCATTCATGAAGGCTTCAGGAATTTTCAATATCGTTAATGGAATTAGTGGGTTAGACCTAAAAGTAATATTAACGCCTGCTATGGTAATTACGGGTGTAATACGTAACAAAGAAACTGGAACAGCGGTCGCAGGAGCCAAGGTATATGTTAATGGTCTCCCTTATGAAGCCGTAACCGATGCTCAAGGAAATTATACGCTCACACTTCCCAAGGATAATAGAGAATATGTACTTAGTGTAGTACAATCAACGTTTATTGCTCCGACTGAAGTTAAAGTGCCAGTGGGAGTCAATAGTACAGTAGATTTCCCTCTTCAGTATATAGACCCCGACGCACCGAGGCTACAAACTTTTGGAGGTTTTCCTGTAGCCATTACTAAAATAAAGAAAATAAGTGCAGGAAATTTTGAGATTACTGGCTCATTAACGGTTGCATCTAATAGCCTATATACCATAGAAGGAAGGAACGCAACCCTAACGTTTAGTGATGTGCCTATCAAGGCTAAGGCAACAGATATTAATGCAGTGCCTTTGGGCGATGTTGTCTTTAAAGAAGCTGTCATGAACGTAAAGGCATTTAGCTTTGCTTCCATTGAGGTACAAGGTAATCCTTTTATCAAGCTT
Source organism: Arcicella sp. GW821-FHT09D11 (assembly GCF_059416265.1). Lineage (NCBI taxonomy): Bacteria > Pseudomonadati > Bacteroidota > Cytophagia > Cytophagales > Flectobacillaceae > Arcicella > Arcicella sp. GW821-FHT09D11. The sequence continues at coordinate 408,361 of NZ_JBWKOV010000005.1, forward strand.
AAAACGGTAGGTTCAAATTTCATCATTGGCGGTGACCAGCTCGTGCTTCGTTTCAGTTCATCTAGTGCTACTGATAACATGCCGATTAATTTATCTGATGTAGTAGTGAAGGATAGTTTATCATTGTCTCAAACATTTAATTATGTATTTAGTTCATCTCAAATTCCTGAGTTGAGTAGTAGTAGAAAATTGAGGATGAAGTTCCTAGAAACAGGTCAAAACTTTTCGTCAACGATTTCGTTCGTACCAGCAGCAACGGGGAATTTGGAATTAAAAGCGGGTATCATGGGTAGTTTATTAATCAATAAAAGTAATCCAAGCCTTAGCAGTACGGGATATAGTTTAAGTTCTTACTTCCAGTTACCTAGCATACCCGGACTGGTAGTTCCTGCCAATACGTCCTCTAGTTACGAACAGTTTACGATGAAGCCGGCCATATCAGCACAAGGTAGCATGACGGTAAGCGGTAAGCCATTTGTTGCCACCATGCAACACTTCAGACTAGTTATCAGCAAGATGAATTTGTCGGGATTAGGGACAACAAACCCTAATTTAACAATGTCTGGAAAGATTACTGTTTTTGATGCAGCCAATGAAGAAAACGGAACGCTTACTATCAAATCGCTTTCATTAACAACCAAAGAAGGCACAGGAACTACCCTTGCGGGCGTAGTACAACTGCCTGCATCAGGGTTAACGATGAATGGGTTAACATTCAAGACCCCTAGTCCTACTAGTAACATCAGTTTGAGCTATAACTTTGATGCAGGAAGCTTTGAATTCAAAACTTCTGGCACGTTAGATTATGCTGGTACTGGAGGCTCCGCAGGTATCAAGTCGTCGTTGACAGGTGTATTCCCAATCGTGGTAAACCAGTTCCAGTTACGCAGTAAAGATTGGGATTTATACATCGTTGCGTCACCCAATGCGGTGGTAGATTTGAAGGTAGCTAGGATAAATATCAAGACTATCTTAGTGAACATTGGTAACGGCATCTCGATGAAAGCCATGGCTCAAGCACTCACTGATGCAGCTAAGCCAGCTACGGCGCAAGTCGTTAACAATGTGCAAATGAAACCAGCAGAATCTACATGGGCAATAGGTCTGACAGGCGGAATTACTATTCCATTTGAAGGGATGACCACTACTGCTTCTGCCTCATTTGTAGTGGGTAATGTTGGCAATGGCCCTGAAATAATGTTGAATGATTTTGAGTTGGAAATGAAAACTCCTTCATTCAAACTGAATGGGAAAGTAAAGTTGCAGATTGATGATGTAAAACAAGGTTTTGAGGCCGCCGTCAAGCTAAAAATGGCGACGAAGGATTTTGATGCAGCCTTTAAATATTATAATTATACGGCAGGTGGCTTCCAAATTGCAGCCAGTCTGACGACCAATGCAGGTGTTGCTACAGGGCCTATCATGTGGCATAACATAGGTGGTGGATTTGATATTGATACTAGAACACAAAAATACGACGTATTCTTAAAAGGAAGTTTTGGTCCACTTGGCGTGCCAAAAACAGTAGCGATGGTAAAAGATGCTACCGTTGGGATTATGTTTGATAACACCAATTGTAATGACAACCCAGTGATATACGGTAGTGGGTCACTCATGATGAAAGATAAACTTTGGGGTGTGATGGAATTCAATGCAGATTTTTGTAGAAATTCATTACTAGTTACGGTTAGTTCTAAATCAAAAAATGATGTAAGATTAATAGAAGGTGTAGATGCAAGAATAGATGGTGTGCTGTATGCATTAGCGCCATCATCATCACAGGGAGATGGTGCTTTGTTCTTAGCAGTTAATGCTGATGCTTATGCTGGTGCTATCTTAAACGGGAACGCATTTATGGCATTTGGCTATAATTTTAATAGTAATACTCCCGGTGCTCCTATCATAGCTAAAACTTTACTAACGTTAGTAGGTCGGAACGGACTTGATAATAATGGCACCATGAATGCTGTTTATTTGAAAGGAGACTTGATTGTACCAAACTTCAATGCACGATTAGATGTCAACATAGCTGGTTTCAAAGCATTTGGTTTCTATTATAAATATGTTTCTTCAGGAGGTGTAGAGATGTATTATAAGTTCGTTGAAAATAAATTTTTCGCCAAGTCAGCATTCAGTACAGCATCCGATTTCAGGGTTACTCTTTTGGGTATGACGTTGGGAGCTATGGGTTCTGCTAGCATGAATTTGGAAGGAGGATTCGATGGTTCTTGGTATGCAAGAGGTAGTGCCAATTTAGCCACTCAATTTTATTCAGAAGAGCGAGCAAGCTGTAATTCAATCAACATTACTTATTGCTCTCCGCCAGCAGTCTGCCCATGCTTTAGTTATTTTTACGGCATCCCTTATCCAAACGGTAGCTTCAATTGCTCGTGCGGAAGTAACTGGGTTCCTTGTGGTGCAGGGTTTAAAATATGTCTTAATGTTGGAGCTGACTTTAATGTATCTAGCAATGGTTCAAGTGTTAACGTTCGCTTATACTAATTTTTGAATAGAAAAATCTTATGAAAAATATATTAACGTTTATGCTATTAATCACTTGTTGGGCAACTGTAAGTTTGCAAGCCCAACAAGTGCCAATGCAGCCTCCACGCGTACTAAAAGTAGCGTCGTCTAAACTGGGCAATTATATTTACCTAGCTGGTAGGGATGAAGTAGCGGGAAAAGACACTGCTATTTTGCAGGCTACAGACCATTTTATCATCAAAAGAATGCCCTTTGTGCTGATTACCGACTCAACGAAAGCGAAGTCGCCCTTGAAAAATTTTAAAACAATTGGCAAGGCTAAAAGAGCGAGTAGTGAGAAAGAACTAAAAGAACTATTTAACGAAGAAGACCTAGCCGACGTTAGAAAGTTTTTAGGTAAGAATACAAACAAGGAATTACTTGATTTCGTAGCAACGCATGTAAAAGCAAACGATTATAGTTTTCTGTATTCAATTACCGAGACCCGTATGATGTTAGGACATATTTACTTGGATACTGACGTAAAAGAGGATGAAGTAATGTATTACCAAATCATCAGGGTAGATAAAAACAAAACGGAATATCCTTGGGGCGTGGCACTTGCTCAAAGCAAAATAGGCAATTATGCCTTGCCTTTTCTTAAACCTAAGGTATCATTTGTTAGTTCGAGTGATTCTACCGTAAGTATTACTTGGAAATTAAAAGTTTCGGATGCCATGATAAATACGCTTCCTAAACCGAGTACACGTGCATCTTTTGACCCTAAAGGAGATTTGCTAACAGTGCCTTTCAACCTTACGGCACTTAGCGGAAGAGTGGTACCTACCAGAGCAGGTAAACCTATCGCGGGCATCAAGATAATTCCTAATTTAAATCGCACGCAAGACACCCTCACCTATCATTATTTTGGGAGCGTCAGTAAAGATGAACAGTTTACAGCATACTTGATGGCTGAAGATGAAATCTATAATCAGGGAGCTCATTCAGATACTGCTGTAGTATTTGGGGTAGAAGCTAGAACGATGCCTTTGATTTATTCAATTAAAGTAAGTGAAATTGAAAATGGAATTCGTCTTGCTTGGAATAAACCAACGACCAAACCTTACTTAACAGGGATAAATATTTCGAGATACGACAGTCAGGATAACTTGGTAAAACTGGCAACATTGTCTGCTACAGATACCACTTATATCGACTATGCTATCAAGGTAGGTGAGCATTATCGTTATCAGGTAAAAACCTTATTTTTACCGGGGATTGGGATTGAGCAAACCGTACCAGCACAAGGAGTTGGCACGTACACCAAGTTCTCGAAACCATTACCTCCGTACAACTTGGAAGTTTCGGCAAAAGGAAGCAATGTTTCATTAACATGGCAAGCCGCTGATGAACCGGGATTCTATGGCTATTTTGTGTACAGAGGCACTTCGCCTAAAAAAATGTACTTGATTGCTGGTCCTATCAAAGAAAAAAAGTATACGGATACGTCTGAATCATTGAGCAGTAGAAGTCAGTATTATTATACAGTGAGAAATCAAAACCTACGACAAGATACCAGTATCTATAGCAACGTAGTGGTGATTATACCTGTTAAAAAACTTGAGATCAATCCGCCAGCCAATATTGATTTTTATTATGTCAATGGCAAACTGAGGGTGCAATGGGATGATACCAGAACACAAGATAATATGATTGAAACTTTCTTGATACAAAGGAGAAAGAAAGGTGATACGGAATATATTACCCTGAAGCCTAAAGAAGCAGGCAACGCATTTTTGATGGATAGCCTCATCCAAAGAGGGGAAACTTATCAGTACAGAGTAGCGTCGGTGTCTTCTTCAGGTGATGTTAGTGCTTATAGTCCTGCTACAGAATTCAGTCTTGAAAGATCTAAAATTGAAACGGTAAACGAGTTTTATGTCCGTAATATTACTGCTGGTGTAGAAGTTAGCATACCAGAAATCGTTTATTCGAATCGCAAGGGATATACCATTTACAGACGTAACGCTACGGGTGGTGATTTTGTAAAAGTACACACGATGCCTTCTGACTCATTTGTCTTTACTGATGAAAAAATAGAGCAAGGTCAGACCTATATTTATGCCATCAGTATTATTGAAAACGATGGAAAAGAAGGCGAAATGGGAAACTCTAGGTCTGTTCAGAGATAGGATATTGTTTTAATGTATTTATCCATCCTACCAACCCCTGTAAGGTCAGTGACCTTGCAGGGGTTTTGTTTGCGATAACAAAGCTTCCCTAGATATTCTAAAGGACATTTAAAAGCGTGAATAAATAGAATTTAAGTAAAAGTTTTCAAGGATAATACGTTAATTAGAAGGATTCATTTAATAATGATTTTTGCTTTTATCAGATTGGTAAAATAATAATCTCCATTTTTATTATTTATTTGTAAAACCTTACGCTACACGTGATTCGAAACATTGTTTTTAATGCCATTGCAATAATATCTACCTTAGGAATTTTCTGCTGGATGATAACGGAATTCTTTGGAGGTATGATTATTCATCTACTATCGTATGGACTACTCATTATTCCAATCATCATACTTTATATTTTTTCCTTCTTTGAAACAATTGTTTCTACCATCAGGCGAGGAATGAATGCCAATAAGATTAAAGTGGTTGCTCACGGATTATTAATATTCTCGATTATTTTATTGAATGGATATGAATCTGAGTTATTCAAATCAAAAAAGATTTTGACAGCGACACTGAAAGACGACCAATATCATTATACTTTAGTATTCAGGGAAAATGGAAATTGTGAAAATGAAGTCAATGGAATATTTTTTTACCATGAAGTTTTTCACGGGAAATATAAATTTTATGGAGACACAATTGTTTTTGAGAAAAGACCTTATGACAACGACTTCATACCAGACACCGTATTAATAGACAAAAGTCAAAAAGCAATATTTATTACAAAAGATAAAGCAGGGAATTTCCAAAAAGAAAAGGAATGGCTAAATCATTTTAAAATAGCAAACAACATCGACTAACATAGGAGCACCTACCCCCGCAAGGTTTAAAACCTCTCCGACGTTACTATGCTTACTCATTCAATGCTTTTGCTTTAAATGTTGTAATAAATTTGTCCAAACGGCATCTCGTTCTTCGGGGTGCTAAATCAGCTATAATTTATCATTAAAGTCCATAAAAAGTATTTTTTTCATATTTAATCAACAAAAAAGTAAATTTTAAACCTTTATGATAGGACGTTAGAAAAAAAATAAGCATTATTGTATCAAAATGATTAAATAATGCTTGTCAATTTATTCCAAAACATTCTATGAAAAAAACAATACTTGCAGGAGGGCTTGTATTAGGGCTGATTTCAACTGCAACCGCACAAAAAAAATGGTCGGAAAGCCCAATGGAGGGTTTCAATATCATTAAAAATCAAGGAGGGCAAAGTATAGCCTATTCGCCATCGGTGGGTACGAAAATATTAACAGTCAATGGCTTAGCCTTTAAGGATTTGAATAAAAATGGCAAGCTAGATAAGTATGAAGACTGGCGTTTGTCGAGTGATGTTCGTGCAAAAGACTTAGCATCTAAATTAAGCATTGAACAGATTGCAGGCTTGATGCTTTATTCTTCGCATCAATCTATTCCTGCCCGTGCAGGAGGTTACTTTGCAGGTACTTATAATGGTAAACCTTATAAAGAAGGTGAAACTGACCCTACAGACTTAACTGACCAACAAAAGAAGTTTTTAGCCGAAGATAACCTTCGTCATGTATTGATTACGACGGTAAAATCACCTGAGATTGCAGCTCAATGGAACAACAAAATGCAGGCGTTTTGTGAAAGCGTTGGTTTAGGGATTCCTGCTAACAATAGTACTGACCCTCGCCATGGCACATCAGCTAAGGCAGAATACGATGCGGCATCGGGCGGAGAGATTTCTATGTGGCCAAGTTCATTGGGCATGGCGGCTACTTTCAACCCTGCATTGATAGAAACTTTTGGTAAAATTGCCGCTGCAGAATACCGTGCTTTAGGCATCACTACGGCGCTTTCGCCGCAGGTGGATATTGCTACTGAGCCACGTTGGGCACGTTTTAATGGTACTTTTGGCGAAAGTCCTTGGCTGTCAGCAGCGATGGGACAAGCCTATTGCGATGGCTTTCAGTCGACTGCTTGGGGCATGAAAAGTGTCAATGCGATGGTAAAACACTGGCCTGGCGGTGGTGCTGGTGAGGCTGGTCGTGATGCACATTATGCCAATGGAAAATTTGCCGTGTATCCTGGTAAGAATTTTGAACAACATTTTATTCCATTCACACAAGGAGCATTTAAGCTAAAAGGACAAACGAAGATGGCTTCGGCGGTAATGCCCTACTATACCATTTCATGGAATCAGGACAAGAAAAATCATGAGAATGTAGCTAACAATTATAATAAGTATATTATCTCTGATTTATTAAGAACAAAATACGGATACGATGGTGTGGTATGTACCGACTGGCTTGTGACTGGTGACCATAAGGCGATGGACGTATTTATTGATGGCAAGTCGTGGGGAGTAGAAAACCTTAGTCTGGCCGAAAGACACTATAAAGTATTGATGGCGGGTGTAGACCAATTTGGGGGTAATAACGACATGAAGCCTGTATTGGAAGCCTATCAAATGGGTATCAAAGAACATGGTGAAGCCAAAATGAGAGCCCGCATGGAACAATCAGCAGTGAGACTTTTGAAGAATATTTTCAGAGTAGGCGTATTTGAAAATCCGTACTTGAACCCAGCAGAAACAAAAGCGATTGTGGGAAAACCTGCCTATATGAAAGCTGGATATGAAGCACAGTTGAAATCTATCGTGATGCTTAAAAATCATGCTAAAACACTACCTATTACTACTAGAAAAACGGTATATGTACCCAAACGATATGTACCAGCTAGTCGTAATTTCTTAGGTATGGAAACGCCTTCTTCAGAAGACTATCCAGTAAATATGGACATCGTGAAGAAACATTTTAATGTAACTGACAATCCCAAAGAAGCAGATTTTGCCTTAGTTTTCATCGAAAATCCAAAGGCTACGATTGGCTATGACAAAGAGGACTTGAAAAACGGTGGCAATGGCTATATCCCGATTAGTTTGCAATACTTCGACTATACCGCTACAGAAGCACGTGAAACCAGTATAGCTGGTGGCGACCCGATGGAAAACTTCACGAACCGTTCTTATAAAGGTAAAATGGCCAAAACTGCTAACGTTACAGATGCGGCATTGGTCAATAATACCAAAATATTAATGCAAGATAAGCCCGTGATAGTATCAGTAAGCACTACCAACCCAATGATATTCTCTGAAATAGAGACGTCTGCATCGGCCATTTTATTGAGCTTTGGTGTACAAGACCAAGCCATTATTGAAACCATTATTGGCAAATCTGAGCCCTCGGCGTTATTGCCTATGCAAATGCCTGCCAATATGCAAACAGTAGAAAAACAAGCCGAAGACGTACCGTATGACTTAACCTGTTATAAAGACGCCAACGGAAATACCTACAATTTTGGCTTTGGACTTAATTGGAAAGGAGTTATTAAGGATGGTAGAGTGTTGAAGTATAGGAAGTAGGTTATTATCGAGAGGATAATCAAAGCATATATTTCTATTAGTTGGTAACTTAAGTCGTTCTAATTACCCACATATCTATAAGTGTCTGATATTCTTATCTCTAGTGAGGGACTTAAGTCCCTCGTAGAGATAAGAATGAAAACTCGCTCGCTTCATAAGTCAGGATGCCAATGCAAGAACATTTATAGCCGAAATCCGACTACCGATAGCCTGTCTTATCAATGAATCCCCTGCATTCGATAGATTAGCTTACCACCTTCTCTTTGCGCAAAAAATGCTTTGATTTCGGCGATAATTGAGAGTGCTACCTCCTCAGGCGTTTCTGCTCCGATGTCTAAGCCTACGGGATAATGTATTTTACTCAGGATATCTTCATCCTGAATATTTAATTCATCTAACATCATTTGCCCTCTTTTTTTAGGACCTAGTATGCCAATATACGCCACGTCCGTACCGATTAGGTAAGTAAGGGCGTCTTTATCATAACCATAATTATGCGATAGCAGTACTGCCGCAGTGTATTTATTGACAGGTAGTTTTTCAACAAAATCTGTTCTTCTGCTATAGATCAAACAGCTAGCTTCATGAAAACGTTTTGGGGTGATATGTGCGACACAGTCGTCGGTTATCGTAATTGTCAGCCCTACTTGTTGAGCTAAACTTACCAAAGGTACGGCATCATAGCCTGCCCCAACTACTAACAATTGTATATCAGGCTTAATTGTTTCATAAAATAAGGTGCAGTCGCGATGCTCGACAAGGCCTTCTTGTGTCGAAAGCTCAAAAGGTATCATAGGAAAATAAGCTGCTAGCTGGTCATTAACGGCAAAGCGTTTGCCAATCGGCATGGCTTCGGGCGATTGTGTTGCTATTACTGTGGCATACTTAATGGTTTCAGTGTTATGCACATAGTTGGCTAAAATCTCCACTAAGTTCGATGAATCTGAAGGAACGAGCGGTTCTATCAAGATGTCAATAATTCCGTTGCACCCTAGCCCAATGCCAAAGGCATTTTGGAAATCGTCCATGGTATCATAAACTACTATTCGGGGTATGCCATCTTGCATTACCTGACGGGCTTTGCGTAATACATCGCCTTCTAAACATCCTCCGCTGACTGCCCCAAACCAAGTACCATTATCTACAATAAGCATTTTTGCTCCTGGACGACGATACCCTGACCCGTGTAGTTTTACAACGGTAGCAAGGGCTAGTCGACGTTCAGCAAAATTAATTTGTTGATAGGCTGTTATTATTTTCCTTAATTCGTACCTCATATAATATTTGTGATTGAGCGAGTTAGTGATTGAGTGAGTAATTGAGCGATTGAGTGAGTGGTGATTGAGTGATTTTTAACAATAGTCACTAATACATAATTAAAAAAAATCACTCAATCACTAACTCGCTCAATCACAATTATGTGCCCGTTGAAATCTTATTCAAAAACGATTGCTTATAAATTCTTCCAACGGGAATTTCATAATCTTGTACTTTCACTAGCTCGCTTGAAAAAGCACTTATTCTATCCATTGCCACAATGTAGGATTTATGCAAGCGTACAAACTTTGATTCAGGCAGTTTTGCTTCCATATACCTCAAACGTTCATAAACGACGAATTTACCTTGTGTCGTAAAAACTTTGATATAGTCTTTCAGTCCTTCGATATAAAGTATTTCATTTAAATATACTTTTTTCTGTTCTTTATTTACTTTCAAGAAAATATAAGCATCCTCAAACGGTGATACATCTAGCACATTTTGCTGAGTAATCTCTCTGAAATATAAATATTTTGAAATGGCTTTTAAAAATCTTTCTTGGCTGATGGGTTTTACTAAATAATCAAACACATCTAAATCAAATCCTTCGGCGGCATATTCTCTAAAAGCCGTTGTCAGGATTACCTTAGGATGTTTCTGTAACGATTTTAGTAATTCTAAGCCAGTCATTCTAGGCATTTGAATATCTAAAAACAATAAATCAACCGTATTATTTTGTAAATAAACAAAACCTTCCAGCGCATTATCGAACATTTTCACTACCTCAAAATCGGGCAATGCCTCAAGGTAAGTTTGAATTAGCTGTCGTGCAGGAAGCTCATCATCAATAATTAAACAACGATTCATCTATTGATTTGTAGTTTTAGTACGACTAAAAAGCTGTTTTTTTCTCGATACGTTTTAAATTCATGCACAGTCGGGTACAAAATTTCCAAACGTCTTTTCACATTGTTTAGCCCTAATCCTCCATTCTGACTAGCAATTACTTCAATCTCCTCTTCAATGCTGTTCTCTACTTTAACGATAAGTTCGTTATTCTTGTTCTCGATGTCTACGCGTATCCATGAGGCATTGATAGATTTATTCACGCCATGTTTAAAACAATTTTCGATGATTGGTAACAATAGCAAAGGGGGAATTTGTATTCCCTCGATGGCATTATACACATTAAAGGAAACATCCAGTTTATCACCAAATCTGATTTTTTGTAAGGCGATATAGTTCTGAATATATTCTAGCTCTTCGGTCAAGGTTACCTTTTCTTTTTTAGAATCATAAAGGCTGTATTCTATAAAATTTGACAACTTCAATATTTGCTGAGCCGTTTCGGGACTCTTCTTGAAAGCTCCTGAATAGATATTATTCAGCATATTGAAGATAAAATGTGGCTGTACTTGCGACTTTAGCAACTCTAGTTCAGCCGCTGTTTTTTCTTGTTTAAGTTCAATCAAGGTTTGTCGCTGTTGGTACCAGCTACGTATAAAGAAGAACGTTCCATATAGAAAAACAATCAGGTAAAGATTGACAAATTCTATGATTATTTTTGGAAAGAAAATCAAAGGCTTTAATGTCCCTTGAGGGTAATACATCTGGTATAAATAGTGATAATTGATGTATCTTTTCAGCATCACAAACACTACAGCTACTACGATTTGCCCCAACCAAAAAGTTGTTTTTTTATCCGATAAATAGAAGTTACTAAACAGGTAATGAACAGATAAGCAAGACACCACAAAGGCAATGGGTACGGAGGTACAAGCTTTGATAAAATAAACATAATATTGATCTGTGGCTGCACCCATTCCTAGCCACTCGTATAAAAAATAGAGTGTCCAAAAAATAAGGTTAAATCGGATTGTATCAAATCGCTCGTTCATCAATCATTACCAATTATAGGTATGTAAAAGTATAGAAAGTATAAGAATAATGATAAATAATTCAGCAATAATAGTTCCGTTTAGAGCGCCTTTAGCATAGGCAAAATCAACAAAAGCCTTCTTTATAGAACAGGCTTGCCGTAAAACAGCAAACCTTTCTTCTTTTCAATCAAAAACACAATTTTACATGTGTTTTAAATTGATTATATTGATGAAGGATGTAATACCTTTCTTTTATTTTCTATTGACCCATCTCGACCATGCTTATTGCTTTAGTTCAAAGAAAAGGAGTCTTAAGTTCTTATTATTTTACGTAAAAGTAGAGAATGCCAAAGCATAATGAAGAAAAACAAACTTAATTTAGACCAACAGCTTTTATACACGACCAACAGCCTTTGTGACAACTTGGTATTGGCTAAAAATTCTTTTTAATAAGGCAAAATACCTAGTCTAGCGTGGTTAGTTGAATTTTATTTTTGCTAACCATTTTTTAACTTCTTTTTCAGCTTCTATTCTTTTGTTCTCTTTAATCACTAGAAGCTGTCCATCTCGTTCTATTCCTCCTTTTATTTCAAAACCTTCTAGTACTGTACTTTGTGGACATAGATTTTTTACTGTCTGAAAGCAACTTCCAACACCATAGCCTGCGTTGGTATTAAAGGGGATGACTGTTTTACCTTCTAAAGAATATTGCTTTAAAAAGCTCTTCATAGGCGGAGGCAATTGCATTCCCCACGTAGGAAAACCCACGAAGACAACATCATATTTTTTGATATTATCTATCTTGGTTTTCAGTGGTGGCAAATAGCCCGTTTCGTTTTCTTTAGATACCTGTGCTACCGTTGCTTGATAATTCTCTGGATACGGCGTTGCTAATTCAAGGGCAACCAACGTACCTCCTACATTTTTGTGGATGATTTCAGCAATGGCTTTTGTGTTGTTTGTTCTGGATAAATACACAATCAATATTTCTTTCTTGGCTAACTGAGCATGCAAGCAACTCGAAAAAACAGTACATGTCATCAATACCAATAAGCTTATTTTAGAAAAACTCATATTTATTATTCAGTTTTAGTACTAATGGAATGAAAGACTGTAGCACGAGTTTTCAACTCGTGCGTAAATAATATACGAGTTGAAAACTCGTACTACAGTCTTGATACGAGTGTATTAGAGTCTTTTTTACAATCCTGTAGACTTCTCCATTGCCTCTGTATACCGCGAACCTACAATTTGTATTTGCTTAGATGCCTCTCCTATTTCCTGAAGTTCCGAAGCAGTAAGTTCTATCGATGCAGCACCATTATTTTCAGCTAAACGATGAAGTTTTGTCGTGCCAGGAATCGGTACTATCCAAGGCTTTTGTGCCAAAACCCATGCTAAAGCTATTTGTGCACTCGTAGCGTCTCTACTAGCTGCTAGTTTATTCAGCAAATCCAATAACACTTTATTAACAGCACGGGCTTCTTCGGTATATCGTGGTAGAATATTACGAATATCGCCTTCTGCAAATTTGGTATTTTCATCAATTTTACCTGCCAAAAACCCCTTTCCTAGCGGACTAAAGGCTACTAACCCAATGCCCAATTCCTCGATTGTAGGGATAATCTCTTCTTCGTGCTGTCTTGTCCACAACGAATATTCACTTTGCAATGCCGTAACAGGCTGTACAGTATGGGCACGACGAATAGTACTGGCACCTGCCTCAGACAAACCAAAATATTTCACTTTCCCTTCTTGAATCAAATCTTTAACCGTTCCCGCTACCTCCTCAATAGGCACGTTAGGATCTACACGGTGTTGATATAAAAGGTCTATTACGTCCACTCTTAATCTTTTCAAAGATGCTTCCGCTACCTTTCTGATATTTTCTGGGCGACTATTTACCCCAAACATTTTGCCATCTTGAATATTAAAACCAAACTTTGTAGCAATCGTCACTTTTCCTTTAAAAGGCTCAAGAGCCTCTCCTACCAATTCTTCGTTAGTATATGGACCATATACCTCCGCAGTGTCAAAGAAAGTAATTCCTTGTTCTACGGCGGCGTGTATTAACGTAATCATTTCATTTTTATCTGCCACGGGGCCATACCCAAAATTCATTCCCATACAACCTAATCCTAAGGCTGAGACTTCTAAGCCTGCATTACCTAATTTACGTGTTTTCATATTATTATAAGTTGATTGTTTTGCTAAAGTATTATCCTATTTATCTACATTATTATGTAAGCTTTACTTATGTAATAAAGACTAATTTCTAATAACAAAATTACGAGGGGCTAATGAAACGAAACAATGAAAAACAAACAATAGATTACGAAAATCAAATATTTCTAAACTTTACAGGATTGAGGTCGGTATGCTTCTTGAAGAAATTATTAAAATGTGTTACTTCAGTAAAACCTAGTGAGAATGCTATCTCTGCAATATTCCAATTGCTATGCTTCAACATAATTTTTGCCTCTTGTAGGACACGCTCGGCAATAATCTGAGTAGTGGTTTTCAGGGTGGTTTCTTTGACAACCCTATTGAGGTGATTTACGTGTACATTCAACTGATTGGCAAAATCTGATGCCGACCGTAAACTAATATTGGGGTGGTTTTCGTCAATGGGAAACTGTCGTTCTAACAACTCTAAAAACAAAGTAGCAATTCTTTGAGAGGCATTGATAGGCTGTTTATCTAACTTACCTGAAGGTTGCATCTTCATGGCAAAATGCAATAATTCAAACACCAAATTGCGGAGTACATCATATTTATGGATGTATTCTGAATTGATTTCATCAAACATTTTTTGATAAATGCCTTTGATGTTTTCTACTTGTTCATCTTCTAAATCAAACACATGATTACCAGTAGGCTCAAAAACAGAGTACTGGTTTAAGTTACCAAACTGATGAAAAAAGTATTGATTAAAAATACAATAGAAGCCCCCTTTGATGTTTTCGAGGTAGTCGCACAGATAAGGTATTTGTGGGTTGGAGAATACTAAAGCCTGTTTTCTGATAGGCATTACCCTGTCGGCATAATGTATCTCTATATCACCAATCACCAGCATGATTTTATAATAATCTCTTCTTTTATAAGGAATAGGTACTACTTTGTCTTTCGGGATGGGTTCTAAAGGAAACACATTAAAATGACCGACCTCATTTTTAAGATTTTCAGGTAACCAATCAAATTTGCGTTGATATAACTGTTCTAATGTTTCAACATTTGCCATTTCCGAAATATAAATAAAGCTTCAAAAACCAGTAACCATTAATTAAATGCCAAAAGTAAATATACCATAAAGGTATAAATAACAATCATCAAACCAATAGTTACGATTTTCAAATAGTTGATAGTTAGCAACTATCTATTTATTCCCTAAACTGTGTTCTGTGTGAAGCAGACCACGGTTGCAAAAGTAAGGCGAAGAGCATCTTTTCTCTTAGAGGCTGTCTAAAAAGGGAACCATAGCCAAATATTATTTTGTTTGCAACCTCACCCCTAACGGCAGCGGCCGACCGTCCCTCTCCTTCTGAGAGGGGAACTTTTGGGCTCAAAAAGCCCCTTCTCTGAAGGAGAAGGGGCTGGGGATGAGGTCTTTCGCAGAATAATATTTGGTTGTAAAAACTTTTTGGACAACCTCTAATAGAAATAAAAAACAACTAACTATTTCTTATCAATACGATACAGCCTTCCTTGGTCGGTAATGGCATATAAAGCACCGTCTTTGCCTTGTGTTATATCTCTAAAACGTTGTGATTCGCTAGCTAGTAATCGCTCTTCGCCCACTACTTTATTGTTTTCAATGACTAGCCTTACAATGTGCATTCCACTTAATGCGCCAGCAAATAGGTTGTTTTTCCATTCAGGAATGCGGTCACTACTATAGAAAGTAATACCACTTGGCGACACCACTGGATCCCAATAATAAACGGGTTGTTCAAGTCCTGCTTGTTGTTGACTACCACTTCCTACTTTTTCTCCGCTATATTCAATGCCATAAGTGATAGTTGGCCAACCATAGTTAGCACCAGCCCGAACTCGATTGATTTCGTCTCCACCTCGAGGGCCATGCTCACTTTCCCACAACTCTCCCGTTACAGGATGAATAGCCAAACCTTGTGGATTACGAAAACCATAAGCATACAATTCGGTTCTAGCACCTACTTGACCAACAAAGGGGTTTCCTGAGGGCTCTGTACCATCTTTCGTAATTCTGATAATCTTGCCCAGCCCTGAATTTAAGGCCTGTGCTTGTGGACGAGTAGCTAAATCCGACCGCTCGCCCGTACTAACTAATAAATTACCCGCCTGATCAAAGACGATTCTGCCTCCATAATGCAATGTACCATTATAGGCAGGCGTGGCCCGATAAATAACCGTGGGCGATTCTATGGTTCTTTCATTAGCAGATAATTTACCTTTGCCCACTGCCGTCAGGTTGCCATCGGCATTTGGTTGCGAAAACACCCAATATACCATTCTATTGGTGGCAAAGTCGGGGTCAACACGAACGCCCAATAACCCACCCTGTCCGCTAGCATTTACTGCTTGAACACCTGTGATGGTCTGACTCACCTGACCATCTGTCGTAACGATACGCATGGTACCCGCCTTTTCGGTGATTAATAATCTTCCGTCGGGCAGGCTAGTTATTCCCCACGGACTCTGGAGCGCTGTTGTTAATATCTTACTTTCGTAGCTAGTAGTTGTCTTCACTCCTTTTATTCTAGTCTGCCCTGCAAAGGCAGGCTTGTAAGTTGAATTAGGCGAACTTGTTTCTACTGGCGGAAGGCTATCCGTTTTTATTCCAGTATCAGGATTTTCCTTTAAATCATCCTTGCATGATACAAAAGCAATACTGATTGCTATTATTAATATTGAGATGGAGTTTTTCATGTTTTTTAAATTCTTGAAGAGTTTTAGTATGTGGAGTAATCATAAATGACAAAATATACTGAGTAATTGATAGTTAATCATTATGATGATTAAAAGATAATTAATCGTTGTTTAAATACAGCTTTTCTTAAACCTGTTTAAGTTTTTAAAAATTAACTTCTCTTAGTTTTATACGTTACTTTAACCTAAAAAATTATACCATGGAATCAAACAAGGTTTTATACTCACAGTTATTTTTAAGAATTGCCATTTCGTTTTCATTTCTATCGGCTGTAGCAGACCGTCTCGGTCTGTGGGGAACTCCCAATACTCAATATGTAAATTGGGGCAACTGGCAAAATTTTGTCGATTATTCTAATAGCGTTAATTCATTCGTGCCTACTCCGTTAGGCAATATCTTGGCACTGATAGCTACTGCGCTGGAAATCATCATTCCCTTATTTTTATTGATTGGCTACAAGACTAAATTAGCATCAATAGCCTCAGGAACGCTATTATTGCTATTTGGCTTGATGATGACGATTAGTTTTGGGATAAAACCATCCTTGGATTATTCTGTATGGACGTCGGCAGGAGCGAGTTTTTTATTAAGCCAATGTAATACCTATTGGCTTAGTATTGATAATGTGATGGAGAACAGAGGATAGTTTTCTTCTTGCTGGCTGAACTAGGTAGGGACGAATTGCATTCGTCCCCGATATTCAAATCTGTATAAATGTATTCACCAATATAAAAATCCATGTCGCAATAAATACAAGTGGTAAAACCCATACCGCAAAGATTTCCATTCTTTTAACTGTTATACTTACATCAATGGAAGGATAGTTGTCGTCCATCTCTCCGTATGAATAAAACTTTTTATACAGCGTCTGAATATGAATACTTCGGGCAATTATGCCAAAAAATATACATATACATCCTAATAATGCTGCTATCGGAATAAGCCACAATAAAAGGTCTTGCTGATTGGATAAGATAGAATTTTTGGATTCTTTCGGAGCATTGACAATAGTAGCATATCCTCCAAAGAAAAACGACTGAGATATGGCTAACCAGATAGTTCTTTGGTTTAAAATATTGTGATTATCTACGATATGTTGCCTATACAATTGGTAGAAATCTTCCCAAGGAATTTTGCCATTGGTAGGCGGATTTATCCTAGATTTATCGAGATGGATAGTTTCTTTCATGACGATGAGAATAGTGTGTTTTATAGTGTTCAAAATCACGAGCGGATTTACTGTGATTGTCTTTCATGCATGAGAAAAGAATTATTCCTGACCATATAACGCAACGAAATGCCTGAAGTTAGCGCTATGAAAGCCTTTAATATGAGCAATTTAATTCGCACAAACAGAACATTTTTATCCAAAATAGAAGGTATGATTTTTTGATAAATCTTTTGTAATCCCATTAACTTAACCCGCCTATAGATGATTCAAAATAATACACTTTCCCCTATCCCCGAACTATGGGGTGGTATAGAATGTAGTTTTAACAGAGTAGAAAACGAATTCTTTGATCAATTGTCTTTTAATGGTCACTACGAGCGAATAGAAGACATAGACCGCTTTGCTCAATTGGGCATTAAAGCCTTGCATTATCCTGTATTATGGGAATACCATCAACCCAATCAAGAAAGTATTATTCAGTGGGACTGGACCGCTGAACGACTGGAGAGAATTAGGGCAAATAATATGACTCCTATTGTGAGCCTAATACACCATGGAAGTGGCCCATCATTCACCAATTTGCTCGACGACGATTTTGCCGTTGGTCTTAGCAATTTTGCCAGAAAAGTAGCTGAAAGATTCCCGTGGATTACTTGGTACAAGCCCGTTAACGAACCCCTCACTACAGCGCGGTTTTCAGGTTTATATGGCTTTTGGCATCCGCACCTGAAAAGTGATGAGGCATTTTGTAGGATTTTTTTAAATCAACTAAAAGCCATTGTATTATCGATGAAGGAAATACGGAAGGTAAACCCTTCTGCTAAATTTATTCAAACGGAAGATTTGGCAAAAACATACAGTACTCCTTTAATACAATATCAGGCTGATTTTGAAAACCACAGACGATGGCTTACTTATGATGTGCTTTATGGCAGGTTGAATCATCATCACCCGCTCTGGGAGTATTTTATACAGTCGGGCATTGAGGAAGAAACCCTTTATTTTTTTCAGGATAACCCGTGTCCTCCTGATTTGCTAGGAGCTAATCACTATGTTACCTCAGAACGTTTCCTCGACGATAATATTGGTGCTTATCCTCTATCCACGCACGGCGGAAATGGCAAGCATACGTATGCCGACGTTGAGGCCATTCGCATAAACTTAGGGTTTGAAACGGGATTAAAAGTACTTTTAAAGGAACTTCAAAACCGATATTCCTGTGACATAGCGTTAACAGAAGTTCATCTGCACTGTACAAGAGAAGAACAGCTCAGATGGCTAAAATATGCTTGGGAAATTAGCTTATCATTAATCCAAGAAGGTGTCAGTATTAAAGCAGTTACAGTTTGGGCATTGTTAGGAGCTTATGGTTGGAACAAACTTTTAACCAAAAAAGATGGTGACTATGAATCAGGCGTTTTTGACCTCCGCTCTCCTACCCCACGCGCTACGGCACTAGCTGATATGATGAAGTCTTTTAGTGAAGGCAAGCATTTTAGTCACCCACTTCTTAACCAAAAAGGTTGGTGGGAAAAGCCTGCTAGATTTATCTATCAATCTATGCCAACAATCATCTCTCAAACACTGCCCGCTTCACAACCTTTGTTGATAATCGGTAAAAATGGCTTATTAGGAAGAAGCTTTAGTAAATTCTGTGAGCAAAGAGGGATTCTTTACGTTGCCCTCGACCATGAGGACATGGATTTTTGCGATACCCAATCAATTGAAAGGGTATTCAAACATTTTAATCCTTGGGCTATTGTGAATGCAGCAAGTTATTCAACATTTGACCAAGCTGAATCAGCACCTCATAGATGTTTCGACGAGTATGTCAATGGCATAGAAGACTTAATACAGTTTTGTAAGATGGGGGGCGTTAAATTACTTACTTTTTCGTCAAATAGGGTATTTAACGGATTGAAAAATACAGCGTATATTGAAAGCGACGGCGTGTCGCCACTTACCACTTATGGACGAAGTAAAGCAAAAGCCGAACAATTGGTATTAGAAGCAGACTGTAATGCGTTGATTATCAGAACAAGCCTTTTGTTTAACAAGGAAGAGCCATTCTGTTTTATCAAAAGTGTCATGTCGGGTGCTTATGCACAATATTATCCACACAATGTGTTTATCTCTCCTACCTATGTGCCTGATTTGGTAAATATGTCCTTAGACTTATTGATTGATAATGAAAGTGGAATATGGCATCTGACCAATCAGGGAAAAACTACGTGGGCTTCTTTTGTATCTGAAATTTTCCAAAGGTCAGGGCATACGGTGAAATTACCAGACTACCCGATTTATGACTTTAGTCATGTGAAAGAAGAAAGTCCCAGATTCAGTGGGCTTACCAGTGAAAAAGGAACCTTCTTACCTCCATTATCTCAAGCGCTTGATCAGTATTTTGCTGCATACTGACCAAGCTCTAGTATTTTCTATTGTTGGCACTGGATGCAACTTTGAGAGGACATTTAGCTTATTAAAATTTTCTCATTGATAAGCACCATCATTTTTTGCCATGTAATGTCCCACGAATTTGTTTTTAGATAAGCATCTACTTTCTCTTTCCAGTCATTATTGATTTCCATTTGAAGTGCTTCCTCTATTGCCCCTTCAAACGCTTCCGCATCCCGCGCTATAGATACCAACCCTAGTGCTTCATAAGGGTCGACAACATCCTGAATAGGTGTAGATACAACTGGTTTGAGAGCAGCAAGGTACTCAGGCGTTTTTGTTGGGCTGATGAAACGAGTAGATTCATTAAGCGCAAAAAGAAGTAGAGCCACATTCCAACCACTCAGATAAGTAGGAAGTTCTTTATAGCTTTTCATGCCTAAATAATGGATATTTTTTCTTTGAGGTAGTGTAGCAGGATCAATTTTGACTACTGGCCCGATAATGATGAATTGCCAGTCAGGACGACTAAAAGAGAGTTCTCTTAATAATTCTACGTCAAATCTTTCGTCTATCACGCCATAGAAACCCATCCGAGGATACGGAATTTCTTCCTGATCTTTCGGCTCTGGCAAAGCATCTCGTGCCTCCATAAAGTGATTTACATCGATACTGCTAGGGAAAAAATGAACTTCAGGATGCTTATGACATTTAGCCTCAAAAAGACTTTTTCCACCTGTAAAAACTAGGTCGGTTTTCTGATACAATTCTTTCTCCAGACTGAGTAATTCTGTAGGAGCTCCTTTAAAAGCTGAAAGCTCATCCATGCTGTCAAAAATCACGACGTTTGGTAGTAAATGCTTTGTGAATTTTAAAGCCATAGGCGTATAGTACCATAATCCATAATTTTCAATCTGATAGCTAGAAATAAGTGCAGAGAGCAATTCTTTCATGGCCTGATTAACCTCGGCATCATTAAAGCCGAAAGGCATACAGGGTGTTACAACCATCAGGTTAGGATGTATGATAGAAGGCCTTTTTATCTGGACTTCTGGGACAGTAACATCCCCTGAAAAAATAGGTTCTTCAATATAAAAAACCCTCCATCCCAAGGCTGCCCTTGTCATGAGGTGTTGCGGACGCTGAAATACAAAGTCCCATCTGAGATGAGAAAAACACAATAGTGTTTCTAAGGTGTCTCTTTTTTTAGTCTTTGTATTACTGTTAAAATCCTGATTTGTATGGCTGATAAAGTCTTGTGATAAAGATGTAATATAATTATTCATGTAGTATTTGGTTTATTTTAAGGTTTGCGATTAATAATATGGTAAAGTATTTACTATCAATTAAATAAGCATTCCTTTATTTGCTTGATGATTATTGAGAAATTTTTCTACAAACAATATACTAATGTGGAAAAATGAGGAAGAAAGCTATCTTTGAATCATAATTGCTTTTTCTTCTCTGACGTAATAACCTATGTAGGGACAAATTGCATTCGTCCTAACCGTCTATGTAAATGAGGCTGATTACATTAAAAACCAAGGCATCACTGAAAAAACCATCATACCAATAACCCTTGCGCTTATCTTTCTATACCACTATAGTACGCCCATTAAGCAACCCACCAGTAAGAATCTTAACTATTTAAATAATCCTATGATTGGACTACTGATTGAACTGATAATTTCGTGGCTCTTGCTTTGGCTTTTTGACAAAACAAATTTGTCAGTTTTAGGCATTGCCCCAATACAAAGCAGGGTGTATTACTTCATACTAGGCTTTGTTGTAGCATCCGCTTTTTGTACTTTATATTATGGAAGTATAGCAAGTTTGACGGGGAATTATTTTATCATCAATAAAGACTTCACTTTTACACTATTTCTAAAAAGTTCGTGGTGGACATTGAAATCAGTTTTATTTGAAGAGTTGATTTTTAGAGGAGCTTTATTATACATTGCCATTAAAAAATTAGGCATTAGCAAGGCTTGTATGATATCAGCCATAGCTTTTGGTATCTATCATTGGTTTTCATTTGGAGCATTCGGAAATCCTGTACAAATGCTTATCATCTTTGGGATGACGGGTATTTGGGGACTAATGTTTGCCTTTGCTTATGCCAAAACCAACTCATTGTATTTGCCCATTGGTATCCATTTGGGTTGGAACTTGATATTCAATGTTGTTTTTTCAAAAGGTCCATTAGGACTTCAATTATTGATAAGTACGAGCGATAAGAAATTAGAAGGAATAATATCTTTAGTGTTTTTCATTACACAGATAGTATTGTTACCCATTTTAACCTATTTCTTTTTAAAGAATAAATTGAAGAGCACACAGTAGGAATTGATTTTTTTCTATTAGCGGGTGACTTAAGTCCTATTGATTACCCACAAGTATATAAATAGCTAATAATCAATCTCTCATCTCTAGCGAGGGACTTAAGTTCTTCAAAAATACCGTAAGAAAGGTTTTCAGTCCCGATCCCTCATCTCTAGCGAGGGACTTAAGTCCCTCGCTAGAGATGAGCGCTTCAACGGTTGGTTTTAAAGACTATTTATGTACATTTAAGCTAATTTAATCAATAATAACATTTCCATTTCAACTTTTTAAAAGATGTGGGTAATCAGTAGGACTTAAGTCACCCGCTAATAGAAAAAGTGTTTAATAATCTTTTAATGAAGTCATCACTATTCGCAACATGTGGTAGCAACACGGTAGGGACGTATTGCATACGTCCACATGGCTTTCGTCCGAAACGTCCAAAAACAACGTCTCAATGAAATACAAAAGCCTGTAGACAAAAAAACAAAGTAAAATGTGTAAGTTCGTAACATCTATGACTAATCGTTTAAAAGTTTGGAAACACAATTATTGATTGACTATTTTTTAAATTATCTTCCTTTTACCGAAGAAGAACAACAGCTAGTAATATCAAAAACTATCTTACGAAACATCAAACGTAGGCAGATGATTTTGCAAGAAGGCTTCGTCTGCAAGCATTATACCTTTGTGGTAAAAGGCTGTTTCAAAATGTATGGAATAGATAACAAAGGCACTGAACACAACATTCAATTTGCGGCTGAAAACGACTGGATTACTGACATTGGCAGCTTTCACTCTAGCAAACCAAGCAAATTATTTCTTGAAGCCATCGAACCATCAGTAATTATACAAATCGAAAAAAACGATTTATACTTTTTGTACCTTTCCATTCCTAAGCTCGATAGAATCTTTAAGGTTATCATCGAAAACAAGTACGTTGAATTACAAAATCATGTATTGCAAAATATTAGTTCAACCGCTCAGGAGCGTTACTTAACCTTTTTGGAGCAATACCCCACCCTCGCCTTACGTTTACCGAACACGCAAATCGCTTCTTATCTGGGCATTACACCCGAATTCCTCAGTAAAATCCGTAAAGATTTAACTACAAAATAGCCCCTACTCTTAAACTATCTTAAGGTTATTTCTTACGATAGTTTATAGGCTGGTATAGCCCATTGACTGCAACTTTGCACTGTTATTCAACTAAAGCAAATGAAAGCAATGGAAAATACAACAAAACCAAAAGTAGCTATTATCGGACTTGGTAATATTGGCGAAGTAGTAGCGAAAAACCTAGTAGCGGGCAATCGTCCTGTGATATTAGCCACCAAAGACATCACGAAGGCTGAAAGCCTTGCCGAACAATTGGGCAGTTTGGCACAAGCCATGGAAATTGACAAGGCTATTCAAGAAGCCGACATCATCATTATGGCGGTTTGGTTTAGCACTATCAAGGAATTGTTCAGTCAGCATGAAGCAATACTGGCAGGAAAAATCATCGTTGACCCTTCAAACCCAATTGCTCCCAATGATAAAGGAGGCTTTGATAAAATTATTGGCGAAAATGAGTCGGCGGGACAAATCAATGCAACTATTTTACCCACAGGGGCGGTATTAGCTAAAGCATTAGGCACGTTGGGTGCAGCTTCGTTAACTAATACTGCTCATCAACAACCTGCTTCAGTATTATTTTACGCTACGGATGATAGCAGTATCAACGTGGCGATTGAGCAACTGATTCTTGATAATGGCTTTGTACCTTTGCGTGTGGGCGGTTTAGACCAGTCTATCCGAATAGAAGTTTTTGGTGATTTACATGAATTTGGTGCGTTGGGGAAACCTGTTACTTTGGCGGAGGCTACCGAAAAATTATAGCGCTTTCAAAGACTTTAAAAATATCAATAAATAGCAAAATAAAATCAAAAAAAAGTTATATTTGATATTGAAAACGATGAGATACCGAGTTTTTCTTGGTATCTCATCGTTTTTTATAAACTGACTCTCAGCCAATGAAAATATTCCAATTTTTCTTAATCATCAGTATTTTTATTATTCCACAAGGACTTTATGCACAAAAAGTTAAACTAACATCAAACAACCTTGTTGCCAATCAAGTATATATGTCTCTGGAAAAATTTCAGGGTAAAGATGTTGTCAAGGTTATCAAAGATTCCACCATCTTGGCAGCTGATGAAGCCACTTTTGTGCGAATCAAAGATGTTGATTTTAAAGATGGCATCATTGAAGTAAAGGTATTGAGCCGATTAACAAAGAATGCCACTCCTACTGCTCGTGGATTCATCGGCGTGGCATTCAGAGCCAGCGAAGACAACTCTAAATTTGAATGTATCTATATACGTCCTACCAATGGCAGAACCGACGACCAAGTACGCCGTAATCATTCCATCCAATACTTTTCCTTTCCCGACTTCAAGTTTTCACGGCTCAGAAAAGAGCGTCCCGAAATGTATGAATCCTATGCAGATATGGGCTTGAATGAATGGATAACCCTCAAGATTATAGTGAAAGGCAAGCAAGCAAAACTGTTTTTAAACGAAAACAAACAACCCTCGTTGATAGTAAACGATTTAAAACATGGCGGAAATATCAGTGGTGCCTTAGGCTTATTTGTAGACGTTGGCACAGAAGGATATTTTACTGATTTAAAGGTTATTAAAAATTAATTATCTATAAACTTATAAAATCCTGTAAATTAGGTCTCTTTATTTTACAATACTAATTTCCAACTTGGGGGAGCTAAACACTCTTCAAAGTTAAGTTTTTAAAATAAACACTCTTCAAAGTTAAGTTTTTCAAACAAAATATAATTATTGACAAATATGAGATGGCTAATACGATTTCTACTGCGATTATTACAAAAAAAACATCCTCCCACAACCATCAAATATTACGGAGAACTCAATATTCATTCCACTAAAAAGGTTGTTGTTTCTTGTGAAAAAATAAGAGAAGATTTTTTTAAATATAATCACGAAAACTTAAATGATTACTTTCCTCAAAATATTTTTTCCGAAATAATAAATTCTAATAAAAAACAAAAAGTTTCATTTTTAGGGGAGGATGACGGGGTTTTTTACAGCGTTATTAATGCCGTAGATGAAGAATCGATAAGTATTTATTTTAAGACCCCATACTCTTTTGATGAGTTTTTCCAACCTACTGATTTACTTTCAGAAACTAATTATTTACAATTAGGCTCTGAAAAATCTTATTTTGAAATTTGTCAATCATTGGAATTAGCTGATGAAATGATTTCTATAAAATGCAAAACGCAAGATTTGTTAGAGTTTCATTTTTTTAAAGTATTTGCTTTTTGTATTGCAAATACTACAGATGGGCTCATTAATACTACTCGGATGCCTGTAATAGAAATGGAAAATTATGATGCCAAAAATTGGGAAGAATCATTTATAAAAAAAATGATTTCCTAGTCCTCTATTGTTGATTTGTCCGTTTCTATGATAGAACCAAATAGTTATTAATAACTAAATAAACGTGTATAATTAAAACCAAATGTATAACTATGAAATTATCCAAATTAAGCCTCCTCATTTTTTCAATCTTAACACTAACTTATTGCTATTCAAAAGCAGCTACCGTTGATACCCTCGACATACAGAGTCCGGCGATGAATAAAACGTACAAAGCGGCTGTAGTACTGCCTGCTTCGTATGCCAAAAACAAAACTACTAAATACCCTGTATTGTATTTACTGCATGGTGGTTCAGGACATTTCAGAGATTGGCTAACATCTACTCCCGACAAAATGCTAGTGAAAAATTTAGCTGACCAGTACAATCTTATCATCGTAATGCCCGAGGGCGAAACTTTTGGGTGGTATATGGATAGCCCTTATGACCAAACCAATAAGTTTGAAACGCATATTATCAAGGAGGTTATTCCTACAATTGATAATAGTTACCGTACTGTACAAAGTAAAAATGGCAGGGTAATCACAGGGCTTTCGATGGGCGGACATGGTGCGATGTATCTTTCTAACCGTCACCCTGATATGTTTTGTGCAGTAGGTACAATGAGCGGTGCGATGGATATGAATTACACAAAATTCCGTGTGAACGATGATTTTTTAAAATCTCTCAAAGACCGTTTTCAAAAATTATTGGGTAGCTCAGACCCTACGAGTGAGGTATTCGTTAATAATTCTATCATCAACATGACTGATGCCATCAAAAAGAATAATTTAGCAGTATTGATTGAATGTGGCGTAGATGATTTTCTCATTGAGGCTAACAGAGAATTACACCGTCGATTGGTATATAATGGTATGCCACATGATTACATAGAAAGACCAGGCGGACATACATGGGATTATTGGCAAAACGCTTTGCCTTATCACCTGCTTTTCTTTCAAAAGGTGTTGAAAAAGAATGGTGTGACGGTGGAGTAAAGAATAACACAAAGCTCATCGAGATATTGTAACCGGTCTCTCGATGAGCTTTTTTACTTGTATTAATTCTAGTTTCTTACACAGAAAGTAGCCTTCCTTATTCAATCAATGATAGAAATAGCAACATTACCACAAAAAGAAATAGTGAAAGGATTCAACGCACGCTTTGTCCATACCGACAACCTGACCTTAGGTTATTGGGACGTTGAAGAAGGGGCTGTTTTACCTATGCACGCTCATTTTCATGAACAAATCACTCAAGTTTTAGAAGGTAAATTTGAATTGACTGTTGGCGAAGAAACTCGGATATATGAAAAAGGACAGATAGCGGTTATTCCTTCTCATGTAATACATGGAGGAAAAGCACTTTCTGAATGCAAGCTTTTTGATATATTTTCTCCTGTTCGAGAAGATTATAAGCTTTAGATTAAAAAGCGAAAGTAAAAGGCTCTTTTAGATATTTCAGAGGGCATCTCGAAGTTTACATTAATATTACTGAGTATGACCAGAAAAAATGCGACATCAATGAAACATAATATTCTATACTCATTACTTATCATATTCATACTTTCGGCATGCAAACCTGATTCGGTTATAACAGAGGAAGCACCCATTTCGATTATCACTGAGGAGATATCTTTACCCGTCAAAGACGACATTGAACTACCTCTTGTAGCTTTCGCACCTGATATTGAGCCACTTCGGGAAAAGGGTGATACCTCAGCAATTAGAATGGTCGCACTCGGTGGCTCGTTTCCGTCTGGTAGCCGAAATGGAGGATTGTACAGAGAAGGGCAAATGACATCTATCCCACAGCTAATCGCCCATCAGATGCAGCTTCAGTCATTTATCTCTCCCTTGTTTGAAAAGGAACAAGGCAATGGAAGCGGTTATTTAATCTATGACCGAAAAGCTAGCCTGCTATCTTGGAAAAAAGTGACCAACCAAACCGCCATTGTCTCTCAGACGCCACTCGTATTCACGCCCTTCAAGGGAACCTATGTAGATAATATATCATGGCCAGAAGGCCCTGGAACCAATTCGGATCCATCAAACAGCTATTTTTACTATCCCAAAGGCAAAGAACCGTATTTCAGTTACCTATTTCGGTTTTATCCTGATAAAGGAACAAGCGAAACACCATTCCATTATTTCGCTTACACAATCCCCAAAAAAACACACCTGCTACTTCACTTCGAAGACCTAGATTCATGGATAGGCTGGGCATGCTATACTCAAAATCTTACTATTCAGAATAGATTACATGAAGGATACTTTTACCCGAAACACACATTTATTAGAGACTACACAAAAGTTGGGCTAAAAATGGTGTTATATAATATGCCTGATTTTCTTGATTTCCCATACTTTCATTTATATCAGGCAAGTCAATTAAGGCTGAAAAATAATACAACTGGGCAAGCATTGACATTGAGCGACAGCGCGCTATTAATCCCTACCGATGGCATAAAAAAGGCATTTGTAAGTAATAAAAAAAGTGCTTTATTGGACGAAGATGTAATTTCTGCCGATGAAGCCAAGCAATTCCGTATCATAATAAAGGATGTATTAAACACCAATACAACCGAATATTTCGCAAAGCTGTATAACCTACCTATGGTGGATTTGTACAGCCTTTATAAAACTATTTTAGCAGGCAAATACCATACTGAGGACGGTTTATTTATTGACCCTTCATTTCCGAATGGCAATTTTTTTTCGGAAGATGGAATACATCCCACCGCTATCGGTAGTGCGGTAATTGCCAATGAAACTATTAAAAAAATCAATGAGAGATATCATACTAAAATACCACTTATTAACGTATCTCAACTGGCTAAACGGCTATGATTGCAACCCACGTTGGTCAAAATGTTAGCTTGCTATATCTTCAACAAATTTCAGGTAGGGACGAATTGCATTCGTCCTAAGCGTCCGAAGACAAAACCATACTTTCGGGATTTTCCAAATAGCACTCCCTCCTCCTCCCTCAAAATCTCCCTATTCCTTCCCCAATTCTGGTAAAATGCCTAAACTATTGTACTTTTACAATGTATTCAGGTATTTTGAATGCTTCACACATTTTTAAACAACTTTGTTATGTGGATAGAAGAAGATAATAAATTGAAAAGAAGTTTTCTTTTTGATGACTTTTCAGCAGCTTTTGCCTTTATGACTAGGGTGGCTTTATTGGCTGAAAAACAAAATCATCACCCTTTTTGGACGAATGTTTATAATAAAGTGAGTATTGAATTGAATACCCACGATAAGGGTGATATTGTGACTGAAAAAGACCATAAATTAGCCAAGGCTATTGATTCATTGGTCTGAAATAAAAGGTAAGGACTAATCTTTTCTATTAGCAGGTGACTTAAGTCACCTGCTAATAGAAAAGATTTTTTGAGGTTTATATAATCTAAAATGGTCAACAAAATAAGAAATAAATAACACTTCAATCTCTAGCGAGGGACTTAAGTCCCTCGCTAGAGATTGAGGATTGTTAAAGACTGATTGAATAAAAAAAAACATTATGAAATTGTACCTTGTTCCAACGCCCATTGGCAATCTGGATGATATTACTTACAGAGCAGTAAAAGTTTTACAATCTGTTGATGCTATATTGGCTGAGGACACCCGAAATTCTGGCATATTGCTAAAGCATTTGAATATCTCAAAGCCTTTGTATGCACACCATGCCCATAACGAGCATCACGGCACCAATGGCATTATTAAATTATTAAAGGAAGGCAAAGTACTAGCCTTGATATCAGATGCAGGAACACCTGCTATTTCTGACCCTGGCTTTTTGTTGGTCAGAGAATGCTTAAAACAAGGCATCGAGGTTGAATGTTTGCCAGGGGCTACGGCTTTTGTGCCTGCTTTGGTAAACTCGGGCTTACCTGCCGACCGTTTTACGTTTGAAGGGTTTCTACCCCATAAAAAAGGAAGGCAAACCAGACTGAAAAATTTAGCAGAAGAAGAACGAACAATTATCTTTTATGAGTCGCCACACCGCTTGTTAAAAACCCTTGAACAACTAGCAGAATACCTCAATCCTGAGCGTCAGGCATGTGTTTCTCGTGAATTGACTAAGGTGTTTGAGGAAAACATCAGGGGAACTTTGGCTGAAATTTTGTTGCATTATCAGACCAATCCAAATACTATTAAAGGTGAAATTGTGATTGTAGTTGGTGGTAAAGCATAAAAAAATTACTATTTTAGAGGGAAAATTCATCCCAAATCCAAACTAATCAATGAAATACCTCTCTTATTTTAAACATTTAATACTTGTTTTTGCCATCCTCATTTCTACAATTGTGTTGGTAAAAGCTCAAACATTATCTGAAAACAGTAAAGTAAGTTTGATTACCGTAGAGCCTGGAAATGAGCTAAACGATGCTTTTGGGCATACGCTTTTATGGATTTACGACCCCGTTAATCAAATAGATAAGGCTTATAATTTTGGCATATATGATTTCGAAACGGAGAACTTCTACTGGAAATTTGTAAAAGGACAGCTCCCTTACAAGATGTCGTATGCGCCAATGCCAGCCTACCAACGGTATTATCTGGAACAGCACCGTAATATGACTGAGCAGGTACTGGACTTATCGCTTGCACAAAAGCAAACTGTGTACAATAATCTCGAAGAAACCTACAATAATCCTGCAACGCGGACTTATATGTACAAATTCTTTTATGATAACTGTGCAACCCGTGTCCGCGATGCCATGATGGTGGCTTGTACTGATAGCGTGCATTTACAGAATATTCCCGAAATGAACGACAGTACTTATCGTCAGTGGATGAATAAGTGTTTAATTAGAAAACATCATTACTGGTCTGCCTTAGGGATGAACATTGCGTTGGGGGCTCCTGCCGACGAAAGAATATTACAGTTTAAATCTTGTTACTTGCCTGAAAACTTGCAAAAAAGTATGCGTGCTGCCAAAAGGATGACACACCACGTTTTGCGTTTTTTAGTTCGTTCCGAGAACCCCATGTATAGTACCACACCTATCAATGAAGAGCCTCTTTTCATCCTAACGCCTCGATTCTGGTTATTGTTGGTATTGATATTTACAGGCTATAAAACATATCAGCATTGGCAACGTCGACAAAAAGGATATGCTTTCGATAAAGTACTTTTTTCGATAGCAGGACTCATCGGTTGGTTATTACTTTTCTTGTGGTTTGGTACCGACCACGGTGTAACTAACGATAACAGAAACCTTTTGTGGGCTTTCCCTCTCCATATTCCTATTATTTTACTGACTCACGAGCGTAATGGTAGCTACTGGTATGGATATTATTTTATGTTTATTGGCTTGCTCCTAGCAATGGGTTTATTTTTTGCCGTACAATACTCGTGGGATATTACTTTACTGGTACTAATCCTTATCATAAGAGCATTTTATCATGCTGGTTTCGAAAGAGAACATAGAATGACCCAAACTAAATTCCGTAAAATCATTAAAGGACGTCGTTTGGAAGTGATTCATAAAGAGCATACTTTGGAGTAAATTCTTGCTTGTGTGAGCCTCCTCAAAGCCCATTCTATTAGCGTATGACTTACGTCATACGCTAATAGAATGGGTTAGTATTTAATGACATTTTGGTCATAAGTTATCTTTTCTCTAAAGCAAAGCTGTTAAATTCAATCCTTTATTCCTAGCGAGGGACTTAAGTCCCTCGCTAGGAATATTTTACTATAGATTCACTTTCACCCAACATTGGTATGCAACATTTATTCTTTGATTATATTTATCTTATCCTGATAATTTTAGCATTGGTAATGATTGCGAATAAACTTCGTTTGGCCTATCCCATCGTGCTAGTATTGGGTGGACTGGTACTTAGTTTTATTCCAGAATTTTCTACTATAACGATTGAGCCCGACCTGGTCTTTTTTATCTTCCTACCACCATTACTTTATGATGCTGCTTGGCAAATATCATGGAAAGAGTTTTGGAAATGGCGACGTGTCATCACAAGTTTTGCTTTTCCGATAGTCATCATCACATCATGTGTAATTGCTGTTGTATCAAATGCCATCATTCCTGAATTTAGTCTAGCCTTTGGTTTCTTATTAGGAGGAATCATCTCTCCTCCCGACGCTATTTCTGCATCAACCATTCTAAGGCAAGTAAAAGCTCCCAAAATGCTCATAAGCATTTGTGAAGGCGAAAGCTTGATGAATGATGCCTCGTCGTTGATTGTATTTCGTTTTGCTTTGGCAACTATTATCACAGGACAATTTCATATTAAGGAGGCTACTCAAAGCTTCTTTATGGTCGTTGTAATGGGCTTGCTAATTGGTGTGTTGATAGGGCTTATCTTTTATGGTATCTACAAATGGTTGCCCACTACATCCAATATCGAAATAGTTATGACTTTCGTTACACCCTATTGCATGTATTATTTTGCTGAAAGCTTTCATTACTCAGGGGTGCTTGCTGTAGTAAGCGGTGGACTTTTTTTATCTAGCAAACGCCAAAAAACGCTTACTTACATGAGTAGGATTCAAGGCGAGAATGTATGGACAAACTTAGTATTTGTACTAAATTGTTTTGTTTTTTTATTGATCGGTCTTCAGTTACCTACTGTCGTTAACCAACTTGGCGAAGTAAGTCTAGGTAAAGCGATTGGGTATGGCATTATTATTTCGGTAGTGATAATTTTTACTCGATTAATATGTACAATGGGGGCTGCACTCACTACTCGTTTTATGAGTAGGTTTATTACCGTAGCAGACTCAAATCCTGGATGGAGGATACCTTTTATTTTTGGCTGGGCTGGCATGCGAGGCGTAGTATCGTTGGCATCTGCCCTTTCGATACCTTTACTTATTAACGAAGAGCTGCCTTTTCCGCATCGTAACTTAATTCTATTCATAACTTTTATTGTTATTTTAGTAACCTTGGTGTTTCAAGGACTTACTCTCCCGTGGATAATAAAAAAAGTATATATCAGCGATCACAACATCAATGAAGATGATCAAGAAGTAATTATTCAAAAGAAAATTGCTAAAAACTCTTTATTATTTTTAGAAGAAAAGTACGGTGAGGGCTGTTTACAAAATGTACATTTAAATAATTTGTATGAAAAATTTAAGATTGAACTAAGTTTTTTGACCCAAAGAATAGAACATAGCGAAAGTGATGAAGTTTTTGCAGGAACAAATAGTCAGACGATTTACCTTGAGATGCTCGAAGACCAACGCACACTGCTAAATACATTAAACCTAAAAGATGAATTTGACGAAGAATTAATCCGAAAATACCAGTCTTTAATTGATATAGAGGAATTTAAGGTTAGGGCAAAAATGGTGTAGTAGGGAGGATTTTAGGAGGACCTTTACTGGTCTTAGGTTCTCCTAAGACCCAAAACATGGAAGAGCGTCTCGCTCGAAATTTTCAGCCTTTGTTGGTTTTATCACCAACATTCAAGCGTAAGCAACTCTGCAACAAAAATCAAAAATAGACTATTCAGCTGGCGTGTTGCTTACGCCTATTTTGTTGGAGATAATTCCAACAAGGGCTAAAAGGCTATTAAGTCCTATGCTCATTCTTATCCCTAGCGAGGGACTTAAGTCCCTCGCTAGGGATAAGAATGAGCATTTATTTATAAGATTTCGAACGTGACGCTCTTTTATCTTTGTAGTCGTAGGAGAGCCTACGACCAGATGTGGGCACAAAAAAGCTCATTGCTTACAGCTCAAATCTTCTACTTCACCGCCAAAACCCCTGTTTTATAAATTTTCTCCAAGATACCATCTCTAAAGCTTCTACCAACAGGTAGGCTTTTGCCACAAACGATTAAATCGCCTGCTTCGATAGATGTCACCTTTGAAATAGATACAATAAATGACTTATGGATGCGAGCAAATTGCTCGACAGGTAAAATATCCCCTATCCCATTCATGGTTTGATAGGTTACAAATGTTCCTGCCAATGTATGAATCCTGATATAATCTTTCAGCGACTCTATAAATAGAATATCGGCAAAATTGATCTTTACAATGCGTTTGTCTACTTTAATAAACATAGCCTCGGGGCGTTCGCTGACACTAGTCTGAGTACTACCCGTCGTGACTGGCTGACTACCTTCATTTTCCTGAGGAACTACTTTGTTTACGGCTTTTACAAATCGCTGAAAAGGAATAGGTTTTAGTAAATAATCAACCACGCTAAGCTCAAAACTTTCAACGGCATAATCCCGATAGGCGGTAGTAATAATTACCTTAGGGGGATTTTGAAGGCTTTTTAATAGCTCCATCCCGTCTAAAGTAGGCATTTCAATATCCAGAAAAAGTAAATCTATATCACCTTTTTTGAGGTAATTAAATGCTTGAATACCGTTTTCACAACGCCCCACTAGTTCAAGGCTATCTATGCGTTCGATAAATGTTTCTAAGACATCCAAAGCCAGTGGCTCGTCATCTACTATTAGCGTTTTTAGTTTCATGTTTTGTAAAGCTAAGTGGTCATCTCAAATAAAAATATCCTCAAATATTATTCTGTAAAAACCTCTTATGCAATGTGCTAAACTTCTTTTGATAATATAATCCTAAAAATCATTTTCTATTAGCGGGTGACTTAAGTCACCCGCTAATAGAAAGGAGTTGAATGCTGGTTGTGTTCTGTGTGCCACAGCCCACGGTTTTAATATTTTAATAAAAGAAGAATGGAACTGAGCTATACCGATACGTCTTATTTCAAAGGAATAAACAAAGAAATAACATATTGATTTTCAGTAGGCTGTATATTCAACTCGTAATTATTCCCATAAAGCAGGGCCAATCGTCGCTGAACATTCTTGAGTCCTAATCCTTTGTGTTTTTTTCGATTAGTGTTATTATCAAATCGCGGATTGACCACTACAAAAAGCAATTTTCCGTTGATGATTTTTAGCGTTATTTTTAAATCTAAAATCCCTGTTTCGTGTGACGTACCGTGTTTAAAGGCGTTCTCAATAAACGGTAATAACAACAATGGTGGTAGTTTTCGCTGTTCGGTACTGCCCTCTATTTCAAACTCAAGGTTCAGGCGTTTGCCGAAACGTAGACTTTCTAAGTCCAGATAATTCTGGATATGCTCTATTTCTTTTTTGAGAGTTGTTTCATGGCTGTCAGACTCATACAACATATAGCTCATCAATCCCGATAGTTTTACTACTACCTCTGGTGCTAAATCAGATTTTTTAATCGTAAGCGAATACAAATTGTTTAACGTATTAAAAAAGAAATGCGGTTGTATCTGCGACTTCAAAAACTCTAATTCATTTTTTACACTTTGCCCTTCCAACTCCTTTATTTTTTCCTGATTATCAATCCAGTCTTTCGTCAATTTAATACCGCTAGTAACTCCCAACACAGAAAACGTATCAAACATTCTTTTGGCAGTAGGCTTAGGGTCGAATAAAGCATTGGGGCGATAGCCCACTGGACAGTAATTAATCAGTATCAAATGGTTGATGAGCGTCTGGATAATAGCCACCGACACAAGGGTTGCTAGCACCAAAAACACAAAATATTGGACGTATTTACCTGTTAATAGAAAGCGGGGAATCAGATAATAAATATTACCATAGACCAATATAAAATAAAACGGGAACTTCATGGAATACTCAAAAATAGCCTGAGTATAGTTGTTCATCAAAAAGCCGAAATACAAAATATTGTATAAACTCAGCACTATCCAGAAAAGAGAATGATAAGCCCAACGATGGCTAAGGACTCCTCTTCCGGAAAGATCCGTAAAAAAAGCGGTTCTATGGGGTAATGAAGCTGTTGTCTGCACGGTTTTTAGATATTGATTGAGAAGATGGTTTATCAAATTTATACAAAAAATTAGTAAAAAGATATTCTTTTCGATAAACAGTATAACAATATTGATATGCAGAATCCTGCTTTTTTCACGTTATTGGTCGAATATTTACGGTTTTTTGGCGAATTTATCTAAATTTATACCATATTTTCAACTTAATTGCAGGATGTAATTTTTGAATTACAATTCATCAACCCATTATAAATAGTAGAAAAGTTTAAAAAACTCCGTATAGAAACGCTATAAAAACGTTTTTCTTGCGGAGTTTTATTGCAATATTCTTCTCAAAAAGATACTTTTTATAAGTAAGATAATAATTAATTTGGTTAAGGGGTATAGGGACGTGGCTTTGCTGTGTCCCTAATTTTTGTGTACCTTACACCTTTACTAGAAAATTACGAACCTCTTTATTTTCAATCATTTTTATGCGCTATTTTTACGCTTTATTACTATTTTTTTGGGGTAGTTGCTTCCTAAAAGCCCAAGAGATTTTCTTACCTGATTCTATCAAAAAACAAACTCAGGCTACATTTATCAATTATCCTATCAAGGTTGATGGCAAACTAGACGAATCTGTCTGGAAAAATGCTCAATCTATCACAGACTTTGTTCAAGTAGAACCTCTTCAGAAACAACCAGCTTCGCAAAAGTCTGTTTTCAAGCTTGTGTACAATGCTGATTATTTATATGTCGCGGCTATCCTGCACGAGCCTCTGGGCAAACAGGCATTACGTGTGACTAACCTTCAGCGTGACTTTACTTTTGGTCGAAGCGACCAAGTAGGTATTTCTATTGATGGGTTTAATGACGAACGCAATGCGATGATTTTTATGACCAATCCGTATGGTTCGCAAAAAGACTTGCTGGCATTCGACGATCAAGTGTTTGACGACGACTGGGACGGGCTTTGGCGTGTGCGTACTTCCCGAAATGATACCGCGTGGATTGCTGAGTTTGCGATACCTTGGCAAACTTTACGCTATCAGCGTACCACTGAAGCGAATACATGGGGTATTAACTTTTTTAGAATGCGACGCATGAGTAACGAGCAAACCATTTGGTCGGCTCTGCCACGTGCTTTTTCGCCTGCTAGGATGCAGTATGCAGGAAAATTATCGGGAATATTGCCTCCGCCACCTAAGCCCAACATTAGATTTCAGCCCTATTTATTGATTTCGGAAGATAGATACAATGGCTCGGAGTTTTATGACCAAAGCAATGGCTCTAAAGTAAAATTGGGTGGTGAAATAAAATGGGCCATTACGCCCAACACCGTACTGGATTTGACCTATAATACCGATTTTGCCCAAGCTGATGCCGACCGACAGGTAAATAATTTATCTAGGCTTTCGGTTTTCTTTCCAGAACGCCGACAGTTTTTCTTAGAAAATGCCTCTCTTTTTGCTGCGGGACTTAGCCCTATCGAAGAGTTTTATGGCGGTCAGCAACGTATCCAGCCCTTTTTCAGTAGAAGAATAGGGTTAGATAATGATGGAAATCCTGTGCCGATTGAGGTAGGTGCTAGGTTGGTAAACCGTTCTACCAAAAGCAATACGGGTTTTATGTATGTTCGCCAGAAAGGGAATGATGCCTATTCTGCTACGGATTTTGTAGTAGGGAGATACTCGCAAAATATAGGCAAACAAAATAGAATTGGGGGTATTGCTACTTTGAAAAACGATAGCGACCATGCTAATATCACGGCTTCGGCAGATGGTTTCTTCCGTATCAACGAAAGTACCAACGTGAATACGATGGCGATGTTGTCTAAATCTAGCCACGAAAGTCAAACAGGCTTGGCAGGGCATTATCAATTGGTACACAAGGGAATATCGTGGATATATTGGCTTACGCAAAACATTAACAACAAGGCCTTTAACCCTGAGATGGGTTTTGTGGCTCGTCCAGATGTGGTTGAAAATTCGGCAGGTTTTTACTGGCTGAATCGGGGGAAATGGCTGCCTAGTTTTATCAGGGCATTTGAACCGGGCGGATATTACCTGAATTATTATTCGGCCACGACAGGCAAATTGGTTGAAGAACAATGGAGTACTAACCCTGTATGGTTTACCTTCCAAAATGGCGGAGGTATTGGTCTTTTCAGCAATCACTTTTATCAGTTGATTGACTATAGCGATGGAAGCGATACGCTATCGTTTTTTAAAGTAGCTATTCCAAGTGGGAAATTTAGGTACAATCGTTACATGATATTTGGGGAAACGGATGGGTCTAAAAAAGTATCAATTTCAGGGAATGTGGAAATTGGTAAATATTACGATGGCTCATTAACTACTTTTTCCTCAACATTTAGATTTGCCCCGATTCCGCATATTTCTATGGAAGCGCGCTTTACCAACAATAGTTATAGCAATTTGGGGACAGAAAAGGCTTCTGGGAGTACTCAATTATATACCCTATCGGGGCGTTTTGCGTTAAACCCGAGGGTACAATTAATTGGGTTTTACCAGCACAATTCTACGAATGATTTTGATGTCTGGAATATCCGTTTTTCATGGGAATACCAACCGTTGTCATTCTTGTATTTGGTGTTCAATCAGCGTGGTTTCAACGACTACCGTACCCAATTATCAAACGATGGGCTAACCAGAATCACGACAAACGAACTGGCACGTCAGCATGAGCTACATTTGATAGCGAAGCTTTCTTATTTGAAGCAGTTTTGATGATAAGTTATCTGCTGTTTATGGTGATAATAATACCAATAATTGCTATAATGCGAGCGTGACGCTCTTTTTCCTTTTGGGTCTTAGGAGAGCCTAAGACCAGTGTTAGTTATATTTGATAATAGTTGTATAGCATTTACCAACAGGAAATAAATGATAAACTATAAAGACGCAAAAAATAGAGTTCAAGTTTTTTTAGATAAAAAACTTGAACAAGATGATGAGATAGTTTATGAAATAATAGAAAGCGAAACAATTGAAAAAACATTCGGTTGGGTTTTCTTTTACAATTCGAAAGAATATCTAGCGACAAGTAATATGAGTGCATATTTGGCAGGGAATGCTCCAATAATTATTAATAGAATATCTGAGACTATAATAGAAACAGGAACAGCATATCCAATAGAATATTATTTGGAAAAGTATAATAGAGGTGAAATTTGAAGAAAATTTCTTACAATTTAAGTTTATCATTTAAACAAAGTTTATCCCTCTCGTTTGGCGTAGTGTTTTTCATTACGTCACGATGTACTGCAATGTTACATTGCAAAAATACAACGCATTTTATAAGTTTGACCAGTTACACCCTTTTGTCGTTGCGTTCTAAGAACGCCTGACACCCTGACGTAGTGAAAAACACTACGCCAAGCG
This sequence comes from Arcicella sp. GW821-FHT09D11, assembly GCF_059416265.1. Classification (NCBI taxonomy): domain Bacteria; kingdom Pseudomonadati; phylum Bacteroidota; class Cytophagia; order Cytophagales; family Flectobacillaceae; genus Arcicella; species Arcicella sp. GW821-FHT09D11. The sequence goes on from NZ_JBWKOV010000005.1 coordinate 446,986, forward strand.
AGAGAAAGCAGCTTACCATAACGATAAGCTGTTTTTTATTAAAGATTTAACTACAATTATGCTGGATTTTCCATTTTAAGATTGCTGTAATACATCAATATTGTATAAATTAGTAATACTAAATCCATCTTAGATAATCTACCCAAACACCCTGATGTTAACTGTAACTTAATTCAACTTTTAAATGAAATTAATTGCAATTTTAAAAGGAAGCCATAAATCTGCGTCCTAATAAATAACAAACAGAATGAACAACAGCTTGCAGTACAAATTCGTTAATCCTGACAATTCACTTGCCGATTTTGTCGCTGGTTTTTGGGCATTACAAAACTCATCTGAATATCCAGAAGAAGCCATCGCTTTGCCTGACGGACGAATTGATTTGTTTTTATCGAAATCTGCATCAGAACCAATTACTATTGGTATTTTAGGTATTGGTACGCAACCCGACAAGGTGGAAGTTGCTCCAAAAACTTTGATTTTTGCTATTGGTTTTAAACTGCCCGCAATTGAGTATATTTTTAATTTTTCCATTGCCGATTTATTGGATAAAGGAAAACCTTTGCCAAATGATTTTTGGGATTTCAGTGCGGAAGACTTAAACGATTTTAATGAGTTTTGCCGAAAGGTTTCACAAAAGATTCAGTCGTTGTTACCGAAAGAAATGGACAGCAGAAAACGAAAATTATTTGAATTGATTTATGCTTCAAAAGGCGAAATAACCGTGAAAGAACTTTCGGAAAAGGTATTTTGGGGTAGTCGTCAAATAAATCGTTATTTTAATCAGCAGTTCGGACTTTCATTAAAGGCGTATTGTAGCATTCTGCGCTTCAGATCATCTTTGGAACATATTGCAAAAGGAAAGTTTTTCCCTGAACTTGATTTCGCAGACCAAAACCATTTCATTAAGCAAGTAAAGAAATTTTCTGGCGCTGTACCGACAGATTTATTTAGACATAAAAACGACCGATTTATACTATTGTCAACGCTGACACAGAGATAATTTTGTACTGGATTTAAAATACAAGATTATGCTACTGAAAAGCAAAGTAATAGCCATTGTTGGCGGTGGTCCGGGCGGACTAACATTAGCTCGTTTGCTTCAACAAAAAGGAGTGAATGTAAAAGTATATGAACGGGATTTGAACAGCAACGTGCGGACACAAGGCGCAACGCTTGACCTGCACGAAAATTCGGGATTAAAAGCTCTTATATCGGCAAATTTGCTTGACGTATTCAAAACCAGGTACAGAATCGGAGCAGAAAAAGGGCGTGTGATTGATAAAGCAGGAAATATCCTTTTTGACGAACACGAAATAAGAGTTTCAGAAATCAATTTTGACAGTCCCGATGCACGACCCGAAATTGACCGTAGCGATTTGCGTGATATGTTATTAAATTCCCTTACTTCCAATACAGTTGTATGGGACAGTCATTTTGTGAGTATGGTACAGGTTGCGGGGCAATGGGAAATCACATTTAAGAACGGCAAAACGGCTTTAGCAGATGTTGTGATTGGTGCTGACGGATCTAATTCTAAAATCCGCCCTTTTGTAACAAAAATTCAATCTTCTTATGCAGGCATTACCATTCTGCAAGGAAACGTTGAAAACGCCAAAGCAAAAGCACCACGTATATGTGAATTGTTGAAAGGCGGAAAAATTTATACGCATAGCGAAGGAAAATATTTGCACATATCGGCTAAAGGCGATGGCAGCATTGACTTTTATATCAGCAGCAAAATGGACGAAAATTGGGCAAAAGACAACCGCGTCATTTTTTCAGATAGAATACAACTAAATGAGTGGTTTAGAAATAGATTTGCAGAATGGAACAGCATATGGTTTGAGTTATTTGAAAATGTAGATGTACCTATGCTTATACGTCCGCAATATTGTATTCCTATCAACCAAACTTGGGAAGCACAATCCAACATCACATTACTTGGCGATGCAGCTCATATTATGGCTCCGTCTGGTGAAGGTGTAAATTTGGCAATGCTTGATGCACTTGAATTATGTGAGTGTCTTACCAATAATAAATTTGACGATTTACAAACTGCCATTGCTACCTACGAAACCTCAATGCGTCAACGAGCCGCAGAAGAAGTCGAAACATCATTTGAAATGATTGAATGGATGCACAGTGAAAATGCCCAAGAAAAACTGATTAATCTTTTTAAAGAAATGGGAGAATAAAAGACGGTAGAGGTGAAATTACACTGCACAGGCAATCAAAAACAACGAACCGCCAAGCGCAGAAGATGCAGAAAGCAGCTTATCTCTGTGGTAAGCCGTTTTCTATTTATAGCGTTTTAGCATACGTGTATTTTATAGGTTCATCAATATTTCTTAAATTTATACTTGTAAAATTAAAAATGTGAGGATATAGTTTCATCATTAGTTATAGGGATAATATTTTTGATTACAGGCTTGGGACTTCGTTACTGGATTAACAGAAGAAAGTTCTACAGACGCAGCCCTATGAGAGCAGACGGCTTTTCATCTTATGAAAGTTCCGTGTTCATTAAATTGATTGAAAGTGGTAAATGGGTAGCCCTCGCTTAGCGTAGTGTTTTTTACTACGTCAGTGTGAACTGCAATGTTACATTGCAAAAATACAACGCATTTTATAAGTTTGACCAATCACACTCTTTTGTCGTTGCGTTCTAAGAACGCCTGACACTCTGACGTAGTGAAATCCTAATCAACCCTACCTTTATCATCATAAATAAAAGATTTTTTTTCTGAGTTATTTAAAACTTCTCCAATCTTAAAGCGTTGTTCCCTCTGGTCGTACGCTTTCCTACGACCCAAAATGAAGAAGAGCGTCACGCTCGTATTTGTTAGTAAAATAAGGTATAAAATCCTTTCTATCCGTACTTCGAGGTGTCCTTCGGAATATCCCGAAGAGCGCTGACTGCGTTATCCTAAACTTATGTTCTGTGTGCCACAGAATACAGGTTTAGGATAAAATCACTCAATCACTCATTTTTCAACCCTCACAACTCTTAAAGTCAGCTCTTTTTATTAACCAAATAAATACCACATAATACAATCAGTCCACCAATAATTTGTTCGGTTCTTAGGATTTCGCTTAACAAGAAAAAAGAGATAATCGACGTAAGTACTGGCTGAATTAGTAAGGTGGGCGACACGATGGCGGCTGGGATAAAGCCCAAGGCATAATTAATAGAAAGCCAACCAGCCAAATGGCAGATTAAACCCGAACCCACAAAGGCTATCCATGTAGTTTGATTGAAGTGTATCATTTTTAAATCCTGTTGCCAACAGGTAAGAAATGAGAAAATCAAACAGGCTATTAGCGACCATGCCATAAAATTAACGGTATCGACCTTCCCTCTGATACGTTGGGTAATGAGCATATACCCTGCATAAAATACAGCGGCACCTATAGCCATAAAATGCCCGAAACCCACACTAGGATTTTGCAAAATATCTTTGCCCGCTACCAGAAAAACCCCTACCATCGCCACTGCCAGCCCAAACCAATAGATTTTAGGTAATTTTTGTTTGAAAAAAAGTAATGTTCCTAAACCAACAAATACCGAGGCATTGTTAGCTAACAGGGTTGACACCGACGCAGAAGTGCGGAGGATAGAGAGATTCCAGAGACTCATATCGGCTACAAACAAAAAGCCTGCTATAGTGATTAAAAGGGCAGTGTTCGCATCTGGAATTTTGATGCCTTTGTATAGCCAAATTGGCACCAGACCAATAAAGCAAAAAAAGTAACGATAAAAACCAGAAGTAAGGGCTGGGGCATCGGCCATTTTGACAAAAATAGCAGACCAAGCGATACAAAAAACGCCCAACAGGAGGTATAGATAAGCCTTTAAAGGAATGTCGGAATCTTGTGTTTTCAAAATATTGTTGATAACGTATGAAGTATAATCCAAAATTACCGAAATTGTTCATTATTTACTCATAAGCGAAACGAATGACAGAAAAACAATTATTTGAAATCCTTAAACAAAAAGAATCTACCACATTAGAATTTAAAAGTAGAATTGATAGTCCTTATAAAATAGCACGCACCTTGGCAGCCTTTGCCAATACTTCTGGCGGACAGTTGATTATTGGTGTAAACGACGATAAGTCGATAAAAGGCTGTTCGGAAGTAGAAGAAATGACGAAAGTAATCTATGCGGCTAGCGAGCTAGTAGTCCCTGCTATTAATATTGTTTATTCATCGGTAAAGGTGGAAGACAAACACAATATTATGATTGTGAATATTACTGAGGCTGTCAATAAACCGCATGAAGCCATAGACGAACACGAGCATCGTACAGTATATGTTCGGGCAAATGATGAGACTACGCCCGTAACAAAGGAGATGACACAAGTAATGATAAAGGCTGGGGACAAGGACATCAACAAGCAAATCTTGGAACAACCCAACGTAAAGTATTTAATTACTTACCTGAAAAAGAACACTAAAATTACGGCTAAGGAATATGCTAAACTGGTGAATATTTCTGCCTACAGGGCTACCAAATTGTTAGAGGCTCTTACGTACGAAAGTATTCTGCTGATGTTATCAAGACAAAAACCTACGCAGTTTGTGCTTCGGAAATGGTGATAGTTTTTGGCTGTAAGCTGTAGGTTTTTTGGGGTTTTGCTTTTGGTTTTTTAATCAGCGAAAATCAGCGGGGTTTTATCAGCGTGAATCTGCGGGTAAAAATCAGCTTTCAGTCTGTGCAGTCGCTTGGCTTTTGCCGAGTGACTACACATGCTGACATCTGAAGACCGAAAGCCGAAAGCTGACTTTACCCGCAGATTTTCACTGATTTGATACGCTGATTTATGGAGATTTTTAAAAAAATTAGAACGCTTCTCACAGTCGCTTGGCTTTAGCCGAGTGACTGCCTAGCTGAAATCCGAAAGCCGAAGACCGACAGCCGAAAACCCCTAATGCACCACCAACTCCGTATCAATAATAATCTCCTCAGGCATTAGTTTTTCGGCGGGTTTGGCATCTATTATCTTTAAAAGCAACAAGGCCGCCTGTTCGCCCATTTTGTAGGCGAATTGTTCTACCGATGCCAACGGTGGGTTATCTAAATATGCCGTAATGGGCAAATTGGCAAAACTTACAAAGTGAATATCGCTATTGGGTACAATGCCATTTTGCCGACAGCTTTGCATAGCATACAGGGCTACGTAGTCGTTGAAACATAAAACTGCCTCGGGTTTTTCTTGCAAAGCCATCAACTCTTCCATTTTCTTGAAAGTATCTTCTTTGCTCAAATCTGTAGATTTAATGTAGTGCTGAACGATGGGCAGTCCCAAAGATTTTAAGGCTTTCCAATAACCCTCTAAGCGCTCGTTTGAAATCTCCAGATTCGATGGACCATTCAAAATGGCAATCTTGGTGATGCCTTTGTTGGCTAAAAAAGAGGTAGCCTCAAAGGCGGCTTCAAGGATGTTCCCCCTTACTTTGTTGACGGCCACATCTTTGGGTACTCTATCAAAAAACACCAAAGGGATACCATAATTTTCTAGCTCCCTGAAAGAGTAATATTGGGTAGTCTCGGCTGAAATGGAGGCTATTACGCCATCTACTCGGCTACTGATAAACGACTTTATAGCCCTGTTTTCGCGTGCTAATTTATCCCTCGACTGGCTGATTACTACGTTATATCCCTTTTCGCTAATAACATCCTCGATACCTGTAATGGCTTGCGAAAAAAACTCTTCTTGCAAATGCGGAAAGACTACTCCGACAGTATAGGTTTTGTTTTTTCTTAATAATATTGCCGCTGGATTTGGCACATAGTTTAGCCGTTTGGCTACTTCAAAAACCTGCTCTTTGGTTTTAAGTCCAATCCTTGGATGATTCTGCAATGCCCTCGACACCGTAGAAATAGCAATGCCAAGTTCTTGAGCGATATGTTTAATAGTAACCTGACTTTTCTGCATGATACATCTTTGAGATTGGATTTGTAAAATTAGGAAGATTTTTGAGGTTTGTGCAAAATTTGCGCAAATGTTTGTAATGCCTTTTCAATGGGTTTTATGGTACTTTTTCAATTAATTTCATTGCCTAGCGTAGATGATGGCAATGAGTATTTCTAAAAAATATCGTCCTTTGATTTAAAATTTAATTTTACGCTCAGAGATGTACCCAGAAAATATTATTGCCAAATTTCAAGAACAATTTTCAAAACAAGCTTCCCTAGTGGTTCGTGCGCCAGGACGCATCAATCTTATCGGCGAACATACCGATTATAATGATGGCTTTGTGTTGCCTGCCGCTATCGATAAAGCCATTTATTTTGCCATTGCTCCTCGTCAGGATGACACCTGTAATGTATATGCCTACGATTTAGAAAGTAGCGATTCTTTCAGCATCAGCGATATTCAAAAGTCTACTAACAGTTGGGCGAATTATTTAATTGGCGTGGTGGATGAAATCCAAAAAGCGGGACAGACTATCAAGGGTTTTGATTTAGTTTTTGGTGGAGATATTCCTTTGGGGGCTGGCGTATCGTCGTCGGCTGCGGTAGAAACGGGCTTGGCTTTTGCCTTGAACGAAATCTATGGTTTAGGTTTAGCAACCATGCAAATGGTAAAAATCGGGAAGGCTGCCGAAAATAATTTTGTAGGCGTAAATTGTGGTATCATGGATCAGTTTGCTTCGATGTTTGGTAAAAAAGATGCGGTAATTCGATTGGATTGTAAAAGTCTTGATTACCAACATTTTCCGTTGTCGTTACCCAACCATACCATTATTCTTTGCAATTCTGGGGTTAAACACTCTTTGGGTGATTCGGAATACAATACCCGTAGATTGGAATGCGAAGAAGGGCTGAGGATTTTAGGCGGAATTTATCCAGCCGTAAAAAGCTTTAGAGACCTGACGCTTACGATGGTAGAAGATGCCAAAGATAGTCTTTCTGAAAATGTGTATAAACGTTGTGTATATGTGGTGGGCGAAATAGACCGCGTAGTAGTGGCGTGCGAAGCCTTGGAACAAAACGATTTGGCGACTTTCGGCAAAAAAATGTATGAAACGCATGACGGTCTGCAACATGATTATGCTGTATCGTGCGAGGAGCTAGACTTTTTAGTGGACGAAACTCGTGAGGATAGTGCGGTAGTAGGTTCAAGAATGATGGGCGGAGGCTTTGGTGGTTGCACAGTAAACATCGTTGAGAAAAGTAATGCAGCAGCATTTTTACAAAGAATCAAAAGAGTGTATCAGTCTAAATACCAAAAAGATTTAGTGACTTGCGAGGTGGCTTTGACGAATGGAACGGAAGTGATTTAGAGGTAAGATGTTAGACACAAGACATTAGACACAAGATGTAAAAAAACTGAAAGCTGACTTCCGATGACTCAAAGCTAAAATAAGATTAATAATCTCCAAAATCAGCGAATCAAATCAGCGAAAATCTGCGGGTAAAAAAACAATTGAAACTAGATTTTAAAAAGCTTTTACCCGCAGATTTACAGAGATTTTATCCGCTGATTTACGCAGATAAAAAAAACGATACCCGAAAGCCGACATCCGAAAGCAAAAAAGCTCAAAGCATAAATATGAACTCAATTTTTGAAGAACATCCACATAAAAGATATAACCCCCTGACAGACAGTTGGGTATTAGTATCGCCACATCGTGCCAAACGTCCGTGGCAAGGGCAGGTAGAAAAATTAGCGGGCGACGACCGCCCTGCTTACGACGAAACCTGCTATCTGTGTCCGACAAACACACGGATGAATGGCGAAGTAAACCCTGATTATCAAGACGTTTATATTTTCAATAACGACTTTGCGGCTTTGTTAGAAGACACCCCTCCGCATAGTTTTGAAGAAGACGAATTGTTCAGAGCAGAGACTGAAAGAGGATTGGGCAGAGTAATTTGTTTCTCCCCTCGCCACGACCTTACCGTTCCAGAAATGGAAGAAACGGCTATCAGAAAAGTAGTGGATGCATGGGTAGATGAATACCTAACCCTTGGCGGAAAAGACTTTATTAACTACGTTCAGATTTTCGAGAACAAAGGTTTTGTAATGGGCTGTTCGAACCCACACCCACATGGACAAATCTGGGCATCGTCGTCGATTCCAGATGAACCCATGAAAAAGCAAATCTCACAACTGAAATATTGGCAGAAAAACCAACGCTCTTTATTGGCAGACTATCTGGAAAAAGAGTTAATAAAGCAAGAGCGAGTATTATTTGAAAACGAACATTTTGTGGCCCTAGTGCCTTATTGGGCAGTTTGGCCGTTTGAGACCATGATTGTACCTAAGCGTAAAATGGCAAGAATCTCGGACATGACTGGTGCTGAAAGAGACGCTTTTGCAAATGCCTACAAAAGGTTGACTGTACGTTACGACAATCTTTTTGAGACCTCCTTCCCCTACTCGGCTGGTGTACACCAAGCCCCAACCGATGGCGAAGCGCATGACGAATGGCATTGGCATTTTGTATTTTATCCTCCGCTTTTACGTTCGGCAACAGTCAAGAAATTTATGGTAGGCTACGAAATGCTAGCCAATCCACAGAGAGACATCACCGCTGAAAAAAGTGCGACAGTATTGCGTGCTTTATCAGAAGTGCATTATAAGCTTTGAGCGATGAGATGTGAGCTTTAGTTTTGGAGTTGTCATTTGTCATTGCTAGTATTTAGATTACAAAATCACTTAACCATTAAATATTATCATTTTTATCCCTAACGGGTTTTTGATTCGTATTTAAAAAGGCTTCACTTTGTGGGGTCTTTTTTTGTTTAGTGAGTTAGGGATTGAATGGTTATATTTTTATTACAAAATACTGCCTTACAATTATTTATCACTAGCGAGGGACTTAAGTCCCTCGCTAGTGATAACGTTCAATATTCTACAGGAGTGAGTAGTCAACAATAAATTCACGATTTGCAAATTGCGAATTTAAAGCTGTGGCTTTATCTTTCGGCCTTTATTATTAAATACCCTCGCTTGGCGTAGTGTTTTTTACTACGTCAGTGTGTATTGCCTTCTTAGAAGGCATCGCTTAGTAATGGAAGTTCAAAAAACGATAAATGCTTCACATTTTTGCAATATAACATTGCTTATCACACTGACGTAGTGAAAAACACTACGCCAAGCGAGGGTACCAAAACCATTTTCGTTAAAAATCCAAGTGAGTGTTTTTTTGATTTTCTGACTTACCCCATTATTACTTACTTCTAAGTCATATTTTAAGTCTTGTTTTTGACTTCCAACAGTAGTAGCACCTGTAGCACTTTGGAATCGCCATATACGAAAGATATTTAGTTTGGATAATAGTGTTTAAAATTAATCTTATAAATTTATAAATCCCAATTATCTTAATTTAAACAATATTATCATAAACACGCGATTAATTGAACGTATGCTATTTGGCAATTTGATTTTTGTCTCCACTCCTTTTAGCAATCCTCTACAAATTAATATTGATAGCATGACTTTAAGTATACCATCAGTTACGAAACAATATTTAACACTGAATCTTAATCAAACAATTTATCACTCCCTAAAAAACAAAAATTCCCATTTTACACAATATGAGTAAAATGGGAATTTTTGTTATATTGTTTTAAACAATTAGAGATTTCCGATTGGGAAACTTACTCCTACATTTACACCAAAACTTCTGTTCATGCTGTTAGTAGTAGTTGATTTTGTAGCATCTGTTAGACCCAGTCCATAACGAGCATCTACATTCAACCAAATTTGGTCTGATAGTGCATAATTAAATCCTCCACCTAAGGTTACCCCGAAATCGGCACTCGAATAATACTTTCCGTCAGGATTCAAATCATTGCCATCTTGATTTTTGGCACTTAATAAAAAATCAACATGTGGCCCTGCAAATAACTTTGGTCTAAATGAACCTGCTGTATTATCCCCAGGGAAATAGTACGTAAATAAAACTGGAACTTGTAGATAGTTTAGATTAATTGAAGCTGTCGAGTTTTTCAGTTTTGCTCCCATTTCATTATATAATACTTGAACGCCTACGCCAAACCAATTTTTACTGCTATAGTTAAAAAATGCTCCTGCAGTGAGTCCTGTTTTTGTAGAGGTAGTATTATTGGTTGAAGATAAATTAGAGAAATTTACCCCAGCCATTGGTCCAAAAGATAAATTTTGAGCTTTCGATAAGCTAGTAACTAATAAGATAGCTACAACGAATAAACTTGTTTTCTTTTTCATAACTTTAAAAAGGGAATAATTGAATGATAATTAATTACGCTTAAGAGTGTCAAAATACTATTCCATTGCTGGTTTATAGCTGATTTGGCTATGATTGGTTATGAATAAAGGGGTGAGGTTCACAGAAATTCCCCAAAATTCCCCAAAATGCAGAGAGTAACAAGCTTTTTTATACTTCGATAAATATAAATCCGTAATTTTGCACCCGAATAAAATAATAGAAGCATTAACAGGTGTTTAATGTCGTTATTCACATTTTGATAAATTCATGAAAAAGATCAATTCTTATAGAACATTATTTGGTGCAACAAAAACAACTGAGCTTTCCGAATTAAAAAAAACATATAGAAATCTAATAAAAGAGTGGCATCCTGATAAAATTCAAGATAACGAGGACCTACAGGCACAAGCCGCGGTGAAGAGTAAGGTAATCATAGAAGCCTATAATCTTTTGGTAGGTATTGCCCCAGAAACACATTTGGCTAATGCAGAAGAGTATACTCGTATCACGACGACTTCTATCATTGAAGATTTTGATTATAAAGATGAAACATTAAAAATCATCTTTCAAGATAATGTAGTATATGAATATTTCGGTGTGCCTAAAAATACTTATGTGAAGCTTGTTAATGCTCCATCATTGCCAAGATTTGCCAAAAGACATATCTTTCATTCTTTTACTTATAGAAATGTGAGTAAGTAAAGAGATTCCTTTTCTATTAGCTGGTGACTTAAGTCACTTGCTAATAGAAAAAGTTATCATTTAATAGTAGGTCTGCTACATCATTCTAGCCTTTATATGCTCAGTTTCAGCATTAGATATGGCATCTTGAAACTTCACTGCATGGGCTTTTATAACCCCAATATTATATTTTTCTTTTTCCAGTTCCTTCACCATCGCTAAATAATAGCCGTTTGCTGCTTTATTATATTGTTTAACAGCCAAACAGGCAGAACTTTTCGCATCTATTTTGCCTATGTATTTTTCTACTAAAGCAAAAAACTCCTCTGCCTTTTTCAAATTTTTTCCTGCATTTTGTACGTGTTCCAACAACTCTGCTTTGGTCAGAGACTCTGCCAGTTGTACAGACGAAATTTGTTCTAAAGCTATCGTATAATGTTCTGATACTTGCTTAGAGTCTTTTTCTTCTAGCTCTGTTTGTGTTTGAGCAAACAAACTTATTGAGCATGATACTAATATTGTCCAAAAAGCAAATGCGAATAATTGTTGTGAGATTTTCATGATTGTGTCAATTACATTTTACAAATAAAGTATCTCGTTATATTCAAATTTTTATTCCCTTTCTCTTAGTTGGTGACCTAAGTTCTATCGATTACCCATAAGCAAATAAATCACTGATAATCAAAGAATTTATCCCTAGCGAGGGACTTAAGTCCCTCGCTAGGGATAAGAGCTTCACGTAGTCAGGCTATGACATGAGGCGACCAAACCTCAGTTTGAAAGACGATTTAAGCCTATTTGAACCAATTTTATCAATAATTACATCTTCATTTCAACTTTTTTAAAAGATGTGGATAATGGTTAGGACATAAGTCACCAGCTAATAGAAAATTATTTTGAGGATTATCTTACCAAAACAAAAACGTAACAACTATCCTACGCCAAGCCAATTTCTTTGGCTAAATACACATCTTGCACAGCATGCAAAAGGTCTACGCCTTCAGTAAATGTCCGCTGAAAGGCCTTTCGCCCTAAAATCATCCCCATCCCTCCTGCTCTTTTATTAATGATGGCATTCTTAATAGAATCTACTAAATCAGACGCTCCCTTAGATTCCCCTCCTGAATTAATTAGTCCGATTCGGCCCATATAACAATTGGCTACCTGATAGCGACAAAGGTCTATCGGATGCTTTGTTGTCAACGCTGAATACATCAAAGGGTCGCTTTTTGAAAAGTCAATCGCAGTAAAACCGCCATTCGTATCAGGTATTTTTTGTTTGATAATATCTGCCTGAATCGTTACGCCTATATGATTGGCCTGTCCCGTAATATCCGCGGCTGTTTCATAATTAATACCTTCTTTTTTAAAGCCATTATTACGGGTATAACACCACAAAATAGTGGGCATTCCTAAGCTATGGGCCTCCTCAAAGGCTTCCGACACTTCAATAATCTGTCTGCTTGATTCTTCCGAACCAAAATAAATGGTAGCTCCAATGGCCGTAGCCCCTAAGTTCCAAGCTTCCCGAACCGACCCAAACATGATTTGATTATACTTGGTAGGGTACGTCAGTAATTCATTATGGTTTATCTTTACAATAAAGGGTATCTTATGGGCGTATTTTCGAGCAACCAATGCCAGATTCCCAAAGGTGGTAGCCACTGCATTGGAAGACCCTTCCATCGCTAATTCCAGGATATTTTCTGGATTAAAGTAAATCGGATTTTTGGCAAACGAACCTCCAGCTGTGTGTTCGATGTCTTGGTCAATCGGTAAAATAGAGACATATCCCGTACCTGCCAAGCGACCGTGGTTAAAAATAGTAGCAAGGTTGCGTAATACCTGTGGGCTACGATTGCTCTCTACTAAAACCTGACTTATATAGTCGGGTGAAGGGCGGTATAAGAGTTCCTTTGAAAAAGTAGTACACTCATGCTGTAGCAACTTATCAGCATCATCTCCTAATAGTTCAACAATCTTCTTGAAGTCCATAATATCTTATTTTTTAACGCTTACTTGCCATACAGTATTAGACGCATCATCCGTCACCAATAGCGAACCATTGGGTAATACAATTACGCCTACCGGCCTTCCATAAACGTTTTTGGTTTGATCAGCCATAAATCCCGTCAAAAAATCCTGTGGCTTTCCACTTGGTTTTCCGTTTGTAAATGGCACAAATACTACCCGATAGCCCGACAATACAGAACGGTTCCACGAACCATGTTGGGCGATGAATGCACCATTATGGTACTTTTTAGGAAATGCTTTTTGATTATAAAAAGCCAAGCCCAACGATGCCGTATGAGCACCCAAAGGAACATCAGGCACAATGGCTTTGTCCACTAAGTCTGGTCTTTTTTCTTCTACTCGTGGGTCAACATGCTGACCGAAATAAGAATAAGGCCATCCATAAAATCCTCCGTCTTTCACGCTAGTTAAATAATCAGGCACTAAATCGTCGCCTAGTTCATCTCTTTCGTTTACTACCGTCCAAAGTGTTTTTGTACCCACCGCCCAACCCATTCCCATAGGGTTTCTCAGACCACTTGCATAAATGCGTTCGCCCGAGCCATCTGGATTAATCTCAAGAATGCCCGCACGTTTGAATTCTTCTTTAATGCCTTTTTCGGCTACATTCGTATTGGAGCCTACTGACACATAGATTTTTGTATTATCTGCATTGGCTATCAAATTGCGTGTCCAGTGGCGTGGATGGTCGCCAGAAGGTAGGTCTATTACTTTCTGCCCTTCCCCCATAATTTGGGTCTGTCCTTTTTGATAAGGGAAACGTACTACGGCATCTGTATTGGCTACATACAGCCAGTTTCCTATTATCAACATTCCAAAAGGTTGGTTGAGGTTCGCTAGAAAAATAGTGCGTAAATCGGGAATGCCATCTTGATTAGTATCGCGCAATAAAGTAATTCTATCGGCACTTTTACTTTGATTGTTTGACTTACTTGCCCCTATTACTTTCCCTCCTATTTTATCTACTAAGGTATGATTGGTATTGCTTTCAGCTACTAATATATCTCCGTTCGGGGTTACATACATCCACCGAGGGTTATCTAATTTATCTGCAAAGCGACTAACAATAAAGCCTTCGGGAGCTTTAGGCGTTTGTCCGTTTTTCCAACCTAACACCTTGCTAAAATTCATAGTCGATTTGGTTGCATAAGGTGCAGGTAAAGTAGCAGGCTGAGGCGTCTGAGTCAAAGCTGATAAATTAATAAACAGCGATAGTCCTATCAATAAAAAACAAGTTCTTTTGAAGGAGTTATGGCACAAAGGTGGTAGCTTGAATAACATCATCATCTTTTGATTTAGTTTTATGTTCTTCAAGAATAGCTAAAATACTGTGCCATAGGGGGAAAGAGAGATTAATAGGTGTCTAAAATTTGCTAATCAACTCTATGACCTACTAAAGGACTCAAAATGGATTCCTGTAAGTATGTTTTTTCGAACACATTTTTTATATACTCATATTTGTTATAGAATGAATTGATATACTCATCGTCTGAATTTAATCCGTCGCAATTAATTATTTTTTTACTTCCATCAGAAAATAATATTTCAATCTTTTGACTTACATAAACCAGACAAGATTTTTCTACAAAAACAATATTTACAATATTATCAAAATCATAGTTTTCGGCTTTGGCTGAAAGTAAGACTATTTTATCTTTTTCAATGATAAAGTCTTTACAAAAGATATAATAATAAATACTATTCAAAAGAAGATATAATGGTATAAGCACCATCATAAATTCTATTTTAAGGATATAAAAAATTATCCAAATTGGTATAAATATTCCTAATTTGTTGACAAAATAGAAATAATATCTATTTTTTACTTTCATATAAAAAAGAATAGTAATCTTAATACACTACGACGACAAATTGCCTATTACACTTTGACTATCAATAACTTACAACCATTATCCTTAGCGAGGGACTTATTAGCTTTCATGAAATAACCGTTCCTTTGTATTTTGGTTAATGTTTTTACAAATTGTTCCAAGAAAGTTATCTGGG
>NZ_JBWKOV010000006.1:0-273975 GCF_059416265.1 Arcicella sp. GW821-FHT09D11
TTTGTCCCATTACTTTAAAGTTTATAACTAATTTCGATAACTTAACCGAAACTGTCAACTTATTTTAGGACAAGACAAAAAACTAGTTCCTAATATTTTTTATGTTGACATTAATGACGGACTGACATTATTTGTTGACTGTTTAGGCTTTACTATAGGTTACAGTGAAATAAAATCCTTCAATCCTTTTTGTGTATTAGAAAAAGATGGTTTACGCATAAATCTCTTTCAAGATGCAGCACTTGCCAAGGAACATAACCCTGAATTTAGGTTAGTCACAAAGAATATTGAGGAAGTTTATGAGAAAGTCTCTAAGTCTCATCCTCAATTCCTTCATCCAAACCTGAAAGTAATTACGCTTCGCCCTTGGGGTGCAAAGGAATTCGCTTTGATGGATAAACAATTGGGGGTTATTATTCAGGAGTGGTAAACAAACTATAGCTAACAGCGGGAATAAGCAACGCACCAATAATCAAAACCAAATTTCTTTATAAAAACGGCACAAAACTTGGTGGACTAGGCGTCGCTAACTAGGTTTGCCCGACTGGTGTCCCCGTAAAACATCACCAAGGGCGAAAAGATAAAACTTCTTCAATGTCCCGTTAGGGATAATATATCGGTAGGAAATACCAAAATACCCTCCTAAACAAGTTCCGTAGGAACGCAATATAACGTTCCTACGGAACTTATTCTTGGTTTATTCACTATATTTCTACCGATATTATACTCGTACAGAGTAGGTTTTACTTTCAATGTCTGCTTTACCGATTCCTTCTTAATAAATTTAACATCAGGGTCAATTTCTATTTCTATAGGCTGTTCATCTAAAAGCATTTTGCCCAATATCTTATTGTTAATAACTGGGCACATCCACTTTTTCTCTTTCCCTTTTTTAGTATGAATGGATATTTCTATACTGTCATTCATAACTTTGGGAGATTGATGCCCCTTGCCATCTTCATAGTATTGCTGTGCATCGACATCGATTCTTAACTCATATTGCTTTCTAATTTTCTTTACTGATGCACTTTTAATCTTAAAATCATACAACGTAATTCTTTTAAATAAATCATCAATTTTATCATGTAATTTTCTATCAGTAACAGCATATAGTTCCTTGATAAAATCTGTTGAAACTGGCTTAAGGTTTGGATAAGCGTGCTTTTTTAGTAGTTGCTTCAAAGCCAAATTAATTTTTTCTTCCCCAATTAGCTCCGAAAGTTGATACATCACTACTAAACCTTTCGAATAACTTAAATGAACATTCTGAGCTTGCATCTTAAATAAAGGTTGTTCATCTGTAAAACCTCTTTCATTCAAATACATTCCTAAATGCATATTAACATTTTCCATCACCCTAGCTTTTCCATGCATTCGTTTCACCAACATCAGTTCTGTGTACATAGCTAAGGTTTCAGTAAGCATTACATCGCCTTCTCTAGTATCGGGTGCTATGGTATTATTACCCCACCACAAGTGGGATAATTCATGACCAGCCAATTCATTAATCACATCTTGTTTTTTTTCTGCTCCGATGTTGGCATTAAAAATCATATCTTCCGTCATATAAATTGTAGCTGGATACGCAGTTGCGGCAAAACCCTTTGTAAAAGCTGATACTTCTGCAAAGCGGATGGTCTTAAAAGGCAACTTGCTAAAATTTGTATTACAATAGTCCATCGTTAACTGAGCGTTCTTTAACAAGTGTTCAACATTTTGGTAATGCGTAGGATGATAGTATACTTCTATCTTTTGTCCCTTGTATAAAGATGTTTTTACTGCATACTCAGCAGAGGAAACTGCAAACCGAAAAGGAACTGGGCGAGAAGTCTGATAACGAAAATAGTTCCTGTCGTTATCTTTCCAATGTTTCACTAAATCTCCCACGCCAATTGCTGTTTGTTGTTTATTGGTAGATATCGTCATATCTAAATTTATAAAATCATCCGTCGAATCTATCGGAGCATCAACTAAGCGCAATTGGGTAACTTCTCCCAAATTAAATCTATCTCTGTCCTTTTTATGCTCTATTTCCTTCTCAGCAATATAACCTAGCGTTGGAAAATATCGACTAATGCGCATAAATGACCCATTAGTTTGGATAGCATTAAACGATTGATGCCCATTCACTGCCGACCAATGATACGAAAATTTCGCTTTCAATTGGGCTTTCTCGTTTGGTAATAATGCGGTATTCAACTCAACAACTGTGTATTGATTAGGAATTTTAAATACTTTATTCCCTTTAATTATATTCGCTTCTTGAATGGTTATACCTTCAGCAAAATTCACCAGAATCCTTTTAATAGGTTGCGAAGTTTTATTCTGTAGGGTGTACAAACAAGCAACTTGATAGCTGTTTTTTTCTGGGAATAAATCAACCGTTGTTTTAACTGCTGTAATTGTTGGCTGTGCTTGTTTCTGAAAGACCCGATACTTTTTTTCATAGTCTACTTGCGCTAATATATTAGCTTCTTCATTTTTAGGTTGATAGTCTTTTATTATTTTATCTGCTAACACATAGGCCGTTCCCATCAATATGAGCAAACAGAGTGATGGCACGACTTTTAGTTTAAACCCTTTCAGTTGTGTTATTAATATTGCAAAAATAAGGACTATGGATAATCCGAATAGGTGTTTCCAACAATACACAGTAAGATAAGTACCAAACCCATTCATATCGCTATACAAACCATTATAAGGCGTCTGAAACTTCAACAATGGATGTTTTAGAAGTTTACTGCTCAATGAGGTTGCTGAAAAAAATACAATGACTGATGATATCACTAAACCAACATGTTTGTATTTAATTAACTTCTGAACAATCAATATTATTCCAGCACTGACGATTAAGGGTAAGCTGTTAAAAATATATACTCCTGCATAAGCCTGCCAGTCGATAGATGGATAGTTATATGATATTTGAAAAACAATGCCCAACATAATCATTAACGTTGTAAAAAAAACGATAACGAGACTGAGTGTAACCCATTTTGAGAAAAACAAAGCAGTGTTGCTGGCTGGTGTAGCATTTTCAATCAATTGAAAGTTACTATTCCTACTGCGCCAAACAATTTCGTTGGCATAGTACAACAGAACGATTAAACACAAACCATGAAAATTATCGATAATGGTTTTTGCCATTAAACCAGATGTAGCATATTTCTGAGGTAATCGGATACCCTTTTCGATAGAACCATATATTTCCATCCCCAAAGCAAATAACAAAGCAACACATGTTAATACAAAGGGAATACCTCTACTGATATATTTTAAATCAAGTTTTGTAAATGACATCAAGGTTAACCAATGCCTCAACCAGCTTTGTGATGGTCGTACGGGTTTAAGAGTAGCATTCAAAAAAGAAGTTCTTTCTTCTTGATTATGTAATAATACTTTTCGCTTAACATTATCATTCATTGAAAATGTAAACGCTTTGAAAGTGACTATAAGTGAAAGTAAAGAGATAACTATTACGCCAAGTCGATTGAACAATAATGTACCAGAAAGTGGAATTAAAGCTGTATTTCGTTGAACAACTGACCATGTACTCGTCTGCATAAAATACGCCGAAAGTCCGAATGGATCTAACCTTGCTGAAAGCAAAATGGTTTCTGGCGACTGTGGCATCCCTTTAGCCATCAAGGGCGAACCCGAAAATATCAGCATCACCATATATAAGATATACAGCAACAGACCTGATACATATACCATTAATTTATTTTTACTCAACCAAGCGATACTACAAAGCATGGCTGAACAAAAAAAGCTATTTACCAAACCAAATACGAACAGAGGATTCAAATAAAACATTAACCTAAGATCAGTGTATTGTCCTCTATCACTAGGCATGGTTTGCCCAACAGCAAAGCCTAATACAAACAACGCAAAACAGAAAAAATTCATTGAAAAAACAGCAATAAACCTACTTAATAAGAAATCACGCTTTCGTATAGGAGTGGCATAGAGTATCAGCGTAAAATTGGCATCGGTTTCTTTAAATAGTACTTGGGTAGTAAGTATCGTCGAAAAAAATATGCACAGTAGACTCATCATTCCTGTCATATAAGCTACTGTATAGGATGAATTTTTGAATATCTCTGGACTAACCGATATTGAAAAATTGGCTCCAGAAAATACTCCAAACAAAACAGTAAGCAACAAGACACCGTAGAACCATGCTTTTCTGAAAAAATGGTTCCATTCAAATTGTAATAAAACTTTCATGGGATTATTGGTGGCGGTTTAAAATCGAAAAGTAGGCATCTTCCAAACTTGGCACTATTGCTTCAAAATCATTCATGGGATTGGTTTCTGATTGAATATGGATATTCAATTTGCCCATATTGAATTGTGTTGATATCAACTGATAGTTCTTTTCATATTCGGGAGTATCATTTTTACTAATGGCTTTTCGCCATAATTTGCCCTTCAATTCATTCATAAAATCAATGGGTTTGCCATAAGCTAAAACAGAGCCCTTGTCTATTACAGCCATTTCTGTACATAATGTTTTTACATCTTCGACCAAATGTGTAGAAAGAATTACGATAATATTTTCGCCTATTTCACTTAGTAAACTATTAAAACGATTGCGTTCTTCAGGGTCAAGACCCGCAGTGGGTTCATCAACAATTACAATTTGTGGATTCCCCAATAAAGCTTGGGCTATGCCAAATCGCTGTCGCATACCTCCCGAAAAAGTATGGACATCTTTCTTTCTAAATGAATATAGATTTACTTTATTTAATAAGGTTAATACCTGTTCTTCACGTTGTTTAGTATCAGTAAGTCCCTTTAAAACAGCCAAATGAGTCAGTAAATCATAGGCTGAAATTTTAGGGTATACGCCAAAATCTTGCGGTAAAAAGCCCAACTGCTTTTTTATAAATGTGGGGTCATTAAGTATATCTACCTCATTAAACAATATAGTGCCACTATCAGGATTTTGTAAACCTGCAATGGTTTTCATCAATGACGATTTACCTGCACCGTTTGGCCCAAGTAAACCAAACATTCCATTTTTTAATTCAAGACTGATATTATTGATGGCTTTAGTACCATTGCCATATGTTTTATTAAGATTTGTAATTTTTAGATGGTTCATGTTCGTATACTTAAAGTTTAGACAATATATTTCCAGGCTCTCTTTCGAGTGCTTTTTTTTGATTTTGTATATTGGGGATTTATCTTAGCTTATTCGGCTACATATTCTAATACATCACCTGGTTGGCAGTTTAATATTCTGCAAATGGCCTCAAGCGTATCAAAACGGATACCTTTGGCCTTTCCAGTTTTTAGAATAGATAAATTGGCTGGTGTTATCTCTAATTTTTCAGCCAATTCTTTGCTTTGCATCTTGCGTTTAGCAAGCATCACATCCACATTTACAATAATTGGCATGTTTATATAATTAAATCTTGTTCGTTCTGTAGGTTCAACCCTTGTTTAAAAATAGCAGCTAAAAAATAAGCAAACACCCCTATTATGGCATGTAATACTGTTACTACGATAGCATCATTTTCAGGGTCATCAATCATACTTACAACTAATACCATGATTCCCGGTACGAAAAGGTTGCCTAAATAAAATCTTTTTAAATGCATAATACCATTTTCGGTAAATAATTTAGGTTGAAAAAACACTTTAAAGACGTTGCTCAACCATAAAAAGAAAAGGCCATATAGACTCAAGGGCATTAAGAATTCAAAAATGATATAAGGTAAATTGTTAACGCCATTTAAAAATGGGGTTTGACTAAAGGGGAAGGTTACCTGAAAATATTTACCTCCCTCCCTTATTTTTAATGACCATCCACTTAGTAAAGCTATGGCAGCATGGCTGGTCATAGCAAAATAGCCAATGGCAATAAGTCTGGTAAACCAGAATAATATTTTAGAAACAATTTTTACATTATTCATTGTTAGAAGTTTAATTTATAGTGCAAACGTAATAATTAATTATTGTAAAACAATAATTAATTAAATTTATTTTGATTTAAATATATGATTGTCCAATACCATAAGTCTGTTCTTATTAGTTTAATCATCTATTGAAAGACTTACTTGACTATATTTTAGATATTATATACAATCTAATCTAGCAAGCTGAATTTTAAACTCTACCTTGCTTCTTAGCAACTACATAAAAGTTGAGTTTTTTATTGAAAAATAAAATAGTATTTTAGGAGCTGAGAGGAAGCTTGTATTTAAAAATATGATAAACTTTTTCTCATTTGAAAGTTATACATCACATATTTACCAACGCCAAAAGTATATGATAGCATTAATTCTAATAATCTCCTTAATTTCATTCGTTACATTTTTTCTTTGTTTTTATCTACTTTACCATCACATGGAAAATAG
The DNA here is from genome assembly GCF_059416265.1 of Arcicella sp. GW821-FHT09D11. Taxonomy (NCBI): domain Bacteria; kingdom Pseudomonadati; phylum Bacteroidota; class Cytophagia; order Cytophagales; family Flectobacillaceae; genus Arcicella; species Arcicella sp. GW821-FHT09D11. The sequence goes on from NZ_JBWKOV010000006.1 coordinate 6,366, forward strand.
GACTATAAATCAAACAAAATCAAATCAAGATAATAAAAAGCCCCAACTTGGCTGGAAGGCTAATTTTTTACTAATCCTTGCTATTATTTCTATCGTTATAGCTTTTTTTATAGTGCCATTTATTTTTTCTATACTTTATGCAACTGAATTTTTTATCTTTAATAATAAAGGAGAAATTGGAGATACAATTGGAGGATTTATGAACCCTTTTATCGCCCTTAGCGGTGTTATTGTGACTGGTCTTGCATTTTATATGCAATATAAAGCTAACCTTCAACAAAGAGAGCTTTTTGAGAATGAACAAAAAGCTACTAAAGAGCAGTTTCAAAAACAAATAGGTTTTCAACAATTTGAATCTCAATTCTATGAAATGTTAAAACTTCATAGAGACAATGTTACTGAAATGAAAATAATTGGATATGATTTTGAAGAAAGTGGCGATACATTAAAAAGATTTGAAAAGATAACAGAAGGCAGAAAAGTGTTTATTGTAATGCAAACAGAATTTGAATGTATTTTACAATTATATAAAGATTTGAATAATACTCTTGATAAATCGGGTTTTGAGAGATGTTATAAACTATTTTTTGGAGGTATAAATGAGTATAAGAAAAAATATCCAAATGAAAAAGAATTCATTGAAACATTAAGCAAAGCAAGGGAAAAGCATCTATCTCTAACAGACCAATTTATAACTACGAATAAAGAAAGAAAGAAGTTTTCCTCTTCAGTAGAGCTCAAGTTTAATTATAAACCATTTTCTGGGCACTCGCAAAGACTGGGACATTATTTTAGGCATTTATATCTAACTGTAAAATCTATTGTGAACAGTGATACTATTGATAGTTATGAAGAGAAAATGAGATACTTAAATATACTAAGAGCACAATTATCCAACCACGAGCAAATTATATTATTTTACAATTGGCTTGGAGGTTATGGTAATGCGTGGGAAAATGGCTCCCAAACTTTTTTTACGGAATATTGTATGATTCGTAATTTAATACATGGCCATTTATTCGATGATAAACTTATCTCTGAGGCAGTAAATAATTTGCGTACCAAAGAAGCACCACTTAGAAAAGGAAGAATGATGTTTGAAATTGATGAGAACTCCTATTAGCATTTTCCAGCATTAATCATTTTAGAGAATAAAAGATTCTAACATACAGATAAAAAGCTTTGCAAATGAGGATGAATATAAGAGAATAATTCATCACCATTTACAAAGTAAATTTTCAACCTCTTTACTCCATCACCACCAAATCACCTTCCCTATTCTCAGGTGTCACTATCAGCTTCTCAAGCTTGCCATTTTTTACAATCCCTTCAACCGTTGTATTATAAGGAGCATGTAGTTTAAATTGCGCATTCCAATCCTTTGGCCAAGCAGGTAATAGGTATATTTTTTTACCATCTACTTGCATTAACATTTCTTGTAACCCAATCATTGCCGAACCGCCCCAATTATGGTCGGGTGTCCAGTCGAACCCTGGTCCCCAGAAAGTCGGGAAACGATGATTTGAGTCTTTGAATTTTTCTCTAGTAAGTTCCTGAGCTTCTTCTTTTAGCCCGAGGCGTGCGGCAAAAATGCTATACTGACGCCAACCTATATGGCTTCTATATTTTTGTACATGTGGGTCTAACTGATAGGTATTGACAGCAACATCTAAATCAGGTTTGCCAACACCATAAATTCCCCAAGGGAACACAGGATATAGTTGTGGGGCTTCTGAATTCTGTACCCTAGCCCAAGTTTGTGCAGGAGCAAGGGTTTTATGTCCTGCAATTTCCTGCAATGGAATACGTGGAATGCGTTTTAACATTACTGTCCACTTTTCTTTTCTGGTACTATCTAAATATTTTTCAGGTAACTCAACGACTCTTGTTAAAATCACTTTCAATGCCGAAATCACTGTTGTTGAATTGTATGTCATCTTAAAGGTTTCGGCAGCAGAACTTGGATAAAAAATATACTGACCTTGTTCATCGAATGCTTTTACACCTCGTTTTTTTGCCAAAAGTTGATAATGTTCATCATAAAATTTGAGGCAACTTTCTATAAAAGGCACATATTCCGAAATATCCCTTCCTTCATATCGCTCTGTTTCTAGCATCATCAAACAAAATTCCAACACCGTTTCCCATTCATATTCAAGCCAAGCATTGTATTCCATGCCTGCATCATATCCTTCGGGACGCTTTAGTCCATATTCAAAAATATTAGGTAACCCAAAGTTCTCAACTTGTTCCGTAAAACAAGCTCCCGCATGATTCCAATAGACTTTACTGCGCAATTCTGCATTTTTCAATGTATGTAAGTAAAAATCAAATTGGGGTTTCATCATATCAAAATCTCCACTTTTTATCATCGGAAAATAAACCAACCGTTGGTTTTGTGCCGTCATCGTTCCGCCACCCCAAAGCCTAAAGTCAGCAGAAAAAGGATAGGTTTTATCGACATGAGTAGGGTCAAAAGTAAATAGCCCACCATTGAATTTAGTAGGCCATTTCCCATATGCATTACAAGCTAATTGATATCGGAAAAGTTGATAATTGCGAGAAACTGTGCTGTCGTTACCTTCGATATAAATGTAGCTCCTGTTCCAAAAATCCTTCCACCAAGCATTCGTTTTTGGTAAAGCTGTTTTGCTATTAATTGTGGCATCTTTCAAAATATCATCTAAACCTTTTTGCCATTCCTCTAAGGTATTGGTCTGGGCAACATGCAAGGCAATATCTATTTGTTGTGAACGAGTAGCTTTGATACTTTCGAGCAACCAAGACTTGAAATCTGTATCTGCATATTTTCCTATGGAAGTATTTGAAGCTTTCAGGTTTTTTCCTGTTATTATTCCCCCAAAAGTATTATTTTTAATAGGGTCAAACAGTTGGTCTTTTACCATGTTCATTCCTTCCATCTTCACAGTATAATCGAAGACGTTTTCTATATCACTTCTATTTCTGTGGTAGAAAAGTATATTATTACCTTGAAAATCAATATTATCTTTAAAGGTGGTGACATCAAATTTTTGCTTGCTTTTATAAGAGTTGGCTCTTAATTCTTTGGCATCTGTAATAACATGGTCTTCATTTCGCCACGATTCAAAAGAGGCTTTTACTTTAATGGCTTTTTCGCTCTGTAAATCAAAGTGTACTACTGGGCGAAAAACATCTACCCATACTTTCAAAAACGTTTTGCCTGCACTAATACTGACAAAGCCTTCTTCTAAATGTAATTCTTGTTTAAAATCAGAGTCATTAAAAGGATTGGATGATAATTGTAGACGAACTCGACCTAGTTTTAAGAATGCATTATTTTCATCAAAAGTCCCACTTCTGGAAAGATACACCAATACATCTCCATTTTCCACCCACACATTTAGCCCGATGTCTCCACCACCACAAGGCATTGATTCAGAGGAGTTTTTACTCTGGCTATTCCAAACTACATTGTAGGCTTTTAGCTGTTTGTTTTGTGCTTTACTGCCAAAAAACAACCCTATCAAAACCAGAAAAAGGATACTTTTTATGATATAATACATTCCAATTTTTATTTTATACGCGAGTCAATTTTACGGGTGGCGTATGATTGGCATTCCATTGACAGATATAAAGATTCTTATCTTCGTCCACACACACATCATGTCCATGCTGAAAAATAGCGTTGGCTTGTTGAAGCGTAGGTTGCAAGATACTATTTTTATAAGTTGGACTCGTTCCTCCCGGACTAGAAACTACTTTATTATACTTATCCAGAATTGTTACGAAACCAGAATCCCCTCCTAATTTTTGTCCATTAGCGTCTTTCGACCAACATACACCTGCATAAATATTTTCTGCATCAAGTACGGGGCGACAAACATACATACCGGGCAAATCAACTCTTTTAATAAACTTACCATCTAACGTAAAGAATTTAAAAGCATTTTCTTCTCTGGAAGTACAAATCAACACCGGATTATTTTTATCTCGTAAGTCAATGGCAACACCATGCGCATTATACAAATTATGTTCTTTATTAATATTATGCTGTCCGCCAAAATGACGGATGTATTGCCCTTTGCTGTTGTATTGAATGATATAGTCAGAACCATAACCATCGGCTACATAAATATCACCGTTAGGTGCAACAGCCGTTTCAGTAGGCATAAAAGGTTCATTATCTTTATAAATACCTATCGTGCGCGGGTGACCAATCGTAAAAATTAGCCGACCATTTAAATCTGTTTTCAGCACTTGCCCTGCCTGAGGATTCCACTTACCAGTTTTGTCTTGATACCACCCACAGTCTACAATCAACAAAAAATCTTCTCCACCTTCTTTGGTCAACGTCAAACCATGTCCCCCAGGAAAAGCCGTTCCCCAGAAATCAAGGAGCTTACCCGATTTATCAAAAATCAAGATATTATTTCTAATATCATCGCCCAACATAATCAATCGCCCTTTGCTGTCTTGCACCATTTCATGGCAATTGAAAAGCGGATTGGAGTTGGTACTAATTTTCGCCCAACTTTTATCCACTTTATATTGGTAATCTCCATGACCAATGATTAATTCTTCGGCTTTTTTGTCATTATGAAGAATAGAAAAACCAAAACTTGAGTTTGATAGCGCTGTTGCTGAGAATAAAGCTGTATTTTTAAGGAAATGTCTTCTAGTTGTCATCGTATTTTAGGTACTGTATTATTCAAATTAAGCTAATATATCTTTTACAACTTTCCCATGAACATCAGTTAGGCGAAACCTTCTTCCTTGAAACTTATACGTCAGTCGCTCATGGTCAACACCCATCAAGTGCATCAATGTAGCTTGAAAATCATGCACATGCACTGGGTCTTTTATGATATTATAACTAAAATCATCTGTTTCTCCATAGCTCAATCCTGCTTTTACGCCTGCACCTGCCATCCACATGGTAAAACACCTTGGATGATGGTCTCTGCCATAATCATTGGCACTCAATTTCCCCTGAGAATATACTGTTCTACCAAACTCTCCTCCCCAAATAACGAGGGTATCTTCTAACATTCCTCGTCTTTTCAAGTCTTTAATTAAGCCCGCTGTCGCTTGGTCAGTGCTTTTACATTGCTGTGCTATTCCTTGCGGAAGACTACCGTGTTGATCCCATCCTTGGTGATATAATTGTACAAACTTTACATCTTTTTCCAATAGTTTTCTTGCCAAAAGGCAATTGGCGGCATACGTTCCTGCATCTCGGCTATCTGGTCCATACAAATCAAATACTTCATCGGGTTCATCAGCAGTACTCATTACTTCTGGCACAGAGGTTTGCATTCGATATGCCATTTCGTATTGTGCAATTCTCGCTTCAACTTCTGGGTCAGCATAGGTATCATTTTGTAACTTATTGAGTTTGGATAGATAATCCAACATCTGTTTTCTGTCTTTTCCATCATAACCTTCGGGGTCATTTAAAAATAAAACAGGGTCTTTACCCGACCTAAATTGTACTCCCTGATGTTTGGATGGCAAAAAACCATTTCCCCACAGACGAGCATAAAGTGGCTGGTCTTTTTGTCCATTTTTAGACACTAATACAATAAATGTTGGTAAATTCTGATTGTCAGAACCAAGTCCATAACTTACCCAGGATCCTATTGATGGTCTCCCAGGAAGTTGATTGCCTGTCTGAAAAAAAGTAATGGCAGGGTCATGGTTGATGGCTTCTGAATGAATAGATTTTATAATACATAACTCATCCACCACGGCGGCAGTATGTGGTAATAGTTCGCTCACCCAAGTTTGATTTTGTCCATGCTGATTAAATTTGAAGGCAGACGGCACCATTGGTAAAGCACTTTGGTTGGCACTCATACCTGTCAGACGCTGTCCTTTTCTAACGGAGTCGGGCAAATTTTGTCCTGCCAAACTAACCAGTTTGGGTTTATAATCAAAGGTTTCAAATTGCGAAGGCCCACCACTCATGAACAAATACACAACTCTCTTGGCTTTAGGAGCAATATGAGGCAAAGCCTTTAGAATTTCTTCTTCCAAATTGGAGGTAGTATTTTCTTTGACTACTTTCTTAGGAGAATCAAAAAAACCACTTACGCCAGTCAACAAAGAACCTACTGCCAGCGAACCTAAACCCAAAGATGTTTTAGTCAAAAAACTTCTTCTGTCTAATTTATCATGTAAATGATTGAATTCAGGCGTATGAAGCCTAAATTCTTCGTCGTGATGATGTGCCATTTTCTATCTTTTAGTTAAAGTAGCATCTGAATTTAAAATAGTATTTGCCACTACAGTATTAGCGGCTATCAGCGAAGTATCTAATTTCTTATCCACTACATACTGTCCCGCTTTCAATATTCCTTTTGCTTTTTGAGGATACTGTTGGAATTTAGCTCGCGACACTTGTTGCAACTGCGCTAATAAAGCTACCTCTTGGGGTTGTGGGGTTCTTCCTGTCAGTTTTCGATAAATGTAAACGATTCCCTTATTTACATCTCCTATTCTAGCCATTTGCTCACCCATTACTTTGCTTGCTTCCACAAAAGTTGGGTCATTGAGGGTAACTAACGCTTGCAATGGTGTATTGGTTTTTTGCCTTCTTACCACACATGAACTTCGTGAAGTGGCATCAAAAGTAGCCAAAGTTGGATTTGGAACAGCTCTTTTTACGACAACATACAAGCTCCTGCGATAAACAGATTTACCAGAATCCGCTTTATAAGTGGTGTTGTTAATTTCCCAAAGCCCTTCTGGTTGATAAGGTTTCACGCTCTTTCCGCCAATAATTGGATTCAGTAAGCCACTAGCCATCAGGGCATTGTCACGAATCATTTCGGCAGTCATTCTATTAACAGGACCATGTGCTAACAACCGATTCTCTGGGTCTTTTTCTCGTGTTGCTTTGTTAACACGAGAATCCTGTCTATACGTTGCCGACATTACAATTAGCTTATTGAGTTTCTTAACATCCCACCCCGACTCTCTGAAAGTAATGGCTAGCCAATCTAGTAGTTTTGGATGACTTGGCATTTCACCTTGGTTACCAAAATCTTCTGTCGTTTTCACTAAACCTACACCAAAGAAATTTTGCCAAAAACGATTCACCGCTACTCTTGCTGTCAGGGGATGGTCTTCATGCGTAAGCCACTGCGCCAAACCGTAGCGATTTTTAGGTAAATCATCAGGATAAGCCAATACTGATTCGGGAGTATTTGGAAAAACCTCTTCGCCAAAAGCATCATAATTCCCTCGTAGTAAAATATGGGCTTTTTTAGGTTTAGGCATCTCTTGCATTACCATTAATTCTTCAATATTCTCAGTAGAATCCGCCAAAGTAGTTCGCAACTGTTCGAGTACTTTTTTTGAATGCTGTAATGCTGGATAAACAGCCGATAAGTAATATGCTTTTAAAGACGATACTTCTGGAGCTGAAAGCTGATTGTTATTTTTAGTAGCAATATTAGTCCAACTAGCTTTTTGAGCAAGCACACTTATTTCATAAGGACTCAAGACGCGATTATAGACAGAAATATCATCTACCTTTCCATTTTTAAATCCTAATCCACGCCACCAACCCCCAATTTGCAAACCAGGTTGTATGGCAGTGCGAAACAGAATATCTTTTTTCAATTGGTCTGTTTTAGTCTCCATACTCATTTCTTGCCCATTTTGGTATAGCCTAAAACCATTGGCTTTTGATGACCCATCATAGGTAATCGTCAACTGAATCCATTGATTACGAAGCACAGGTTGTTTGCTAACTTTAGTGATAGCATCGGATGGTGCCGTATGAGCCATATTTAGCTCTAATCTGTTGTCTTTCAGATACAAATGATACCCTCTGAAATTATACAAACGTTCTGCTTGACTTTTGTGTAGAATTACTCCTTCTTTCAATTCCTTTGGAATATTGACCCAAATACCTACTGTAAAAGCTTGTGTTTTACGAAAAACACCAACTTCATTTAAGTCCAGAAAAACATCCCCATTCATTAGCATCGTTTTTCCTTTTGGTGTACTTTCAAAAACTGGTATATCTCCCGTCTGCCCCGACTCCCTTTTCATTACAGCTACTTGTTTTGGGTTAACAGTATTTTTCAATGTGCCGTCTTCAAAAGTGTAAAGTGCTTGCAAGCCTATTTTGGGAATATTTTCTTTGGCTAATGTTTGATAGCTCTTATCGGCTATCCATTTTTGAAAACTACCGTCAGCTTGCTTACTTTGCTTGTCAATGGTTTTTTCTTGCTGAGCAATTTTAGTATTGATATAATGCAGTATCTGTTCCTGTCGCTTCGTTGGCAACATCATGGTTGGGGTGGGTAGGGCATCATCCCACGAAATTTGTCCAGCTTCTTTTACATTATTAAAAAAGCTAAACAACTGATAATAGTTTTTCTGCGAAATAGGGTCATACTTATGGTCATGGCATTTGGCACACCCCACCGAAAGTCCTAAAAAAGCATCTCCAAAAGTATTCGTCCTATCAATTACATATTCAGTTTGAAATTCTTCTTCAACAATACCTCCTTCCATATTCTGTTGATGATTACGATTAAAGGCTGTAGCAATCATCATTTCTTTGGTTGGTTTAGGCATCAAATCACCTGCCAATTGCCAATGCACAAATTTGTCGTAAGACAGATTCTTATTAAATGCATTAATCACAAAATCCCGATAAGGTGACATATCTCTCAATCTATCTACCGTATAGCCGTGCGAGTCAGCAAAACGAGCTAAGTCTAACCAGTCAACCGCCATTTTTTCACCATAATGTGGCGAATTCAACAAACGATTCACTTGTTTTTCATAAGCATTCGGAGAATTATCTTTCAAAAAGGCATCCATCTCTTGCACTGATGGTGGCAAGCCCGTTAAGTCGAGAGACAAGCGACGTAGTAAAATTTCTTTGGAAGCTTCCTTTGAAGGGCTTAGTTGCTCTTCTGTCAGCTTTTCTTGGATAAAATTATCAATCGGATTTTTCACCAATTCCTCCTTTTCTACTGCTGGCACATCAGGCATGGCTGGTTTTACAAAAGCCCAATGAGGTTTATATTCAGCTCCCTCTTTAATCCATTTAATCAATACCGCTTTTTCTTTGGCTGTCAAACTTAAATGCGATAAAGGTGTGGGCATTACATAATTGGGGTCATCAGAAATAATTCGATGAAAGAATTCGCTTTTTGCTAAATTCCCTGGATTAATCGCTACTTTATTGGGGTTTTCTGGCAAATCGGCATAGGCAAATTCAGCTAAATCTAACCGTAAGCCTGCTTTTTGTTTGGCTTTGTCTGGTCCATGACAAGCAAAGCATTTATCTGAAAGAATGGGTTTTACATGAATATTATAATCTAATGCTGCTGGGACTTCACGCATAGCTACCTCAACCTCTTCAGGTAATGTTGGCGAACATGAAAACAGCGCTAAACTCGCTAAGAAAATCAACAATATAAATATCCGTGTCATTATCATAAAATTGGGCAAACAATCTTACAAATGTATAATACAATATATTATTAATATTATACAAAACTGACCAATATTTTCACAAAGCCGACTTTTATTAATAGCTTTATGGCTATTATCATTCTCTTAAAATACTAAATATGCTTAGGAAATCATTGAAAAACACATTTTCGCTATTGAATGCAGATTACGTACAATTGAACAAAACTTGGAATTTCAAACATGTAATTAGTCCATTTTACAGAATGTATTTGATAGACGAGGGAGAAGGCATACTTTTTAATGCGCATGAGTCGCAAGTATTGGAGCCTCATTATTTGTATTTAATACCAAGTTTTACAGTTTGTAATTATCAATGTGACCGTTTTCTGAGTCAATATTATATTCAATTTATTGAAGAATCTATCGATGGGAATGCTCTATTTTCAAACCATCAAAAAATCATCAAAGTACCTGCTCAAACGATAGATGTTGAGCATTTCAAAAGAATATTAGCGTTGAATAAAGGCAGAGGATTGACACAATCTAACGATCCGAAAGACTATGAAAAACATCCTATTCTACAATCCTTCAAACAAATGAACGAAGCCTTAGATGCCTCGGCATTGATGGAAACACAGGGAATTATTATGCAGTTACTTTCTCGGTTTATGACCAAAGAATATTTCGATATTGAAGAAAAAAATGTAATTCCCTCTAAAATATTAGAGTCCACCAATTACATACAAACGCATCTTGATAACAACTTAACCGTAGAACATTTGGCAGATAGAGCGAATTTAAGTGCCGATTATTTTTCAAGAATTTTTAATGAAAATATAGGAGAAAGACCTTTGAGTTATATTCAATACAAGCGAATAGAAAGAGCTCAGTTGCTGATGATTACAACTGAGCTCTCGATGAATGATATTGCTGTCAAAACAGGATTTGAAAGTCTTTCTTATTTTTCTAGGATATTCAAACAAGTTATCCAACAAACTCCTAGTGAGTACAAAAAGAACAATCGAATAGTGTAATTCCTTGTTAGACTTTAGTTAAGAATAGACTTTTCTAATACAGTACTGCCCTTTTTAATCTTTTCTACTTTAGCCGATCTCCCATAAATACTTATTGCAAGAAAGAAACTTATTGAGGCAATCAGTAACCAAAAAATATCTACAGCGGCTACATAAAATTGTTGATTAGCGAGTGACTTCCAAAGCCAGTCTCCTGTCGTAACCCCATTAGCAATAGGGACAATCAATGACAAAAATCCATTAATGTATAAATATCGCTTTGTTAAAATCGATTCATTTTTGCTAAATATGCCCAAAATCATCAGTATCAACCATGATACAAAGAAAACGGTATTCACTAATGAACTATGATTATTCAAAGCCATTGGTATTACTCTTTCAGAGATAAATAAAATAGCTGTGGCTGGAAACAATCCAAAGCAAATAGCCAAATACCACATTGTAATGCGGTGATGAAATCTTTTTTGTTTGTCGGTATATTCTTTCTTGTTCCTAGCTTCCTTCCATATTAATACGCCACTAATAATGATAAAACAAGTAATGAGTGCTAGTATAAAAAACATGACTTTTAGAGCAATTCCACCGAATTCTGCAAAGTGTATTGCCCCTATCGCTCCTAAAACAGCTTGTGTATAAGTTTTTTCTCTTGGCAATACTTCCATCACTCTTTTGCCATCTTTTAACGTAACGCCCAATACTCCATAGCCATTAAAAATAGTTTCGTCTTGTACATAAGCTGTTAAAATAGCATCTTCTCGGCCTAAATGCTTTACTGTTACCCTAGTCACTTCAATATCAGGAATAGTTTTATAGAACTCACTCACTACACTATTAACACTCTTTAGGTTTTTATTGATGAGTGATTTCTCATTCACTTCAATCACTCTATCAGGTCTGAATGCTGCAAATGCCGCTTTTTGATCACCATTAAAAAACACAATCGTAGCAGGAGCTAGTAGTAAAATAGACAAACAATAGAAGGCACCTGTAACGGCGTACATCATTTGGAAGGGTAATCCGATGAGTCCGAAAACTGTGTGTGCATTTGTCCAAATTTGTTTCCAAGCGCCTTTGATAGAAAATCCATAAAACTTTGTAATGATATTTCGCCAGTGGATTAATACCCCAGTGATACTGGCAAATAGAAAGAAAAAAGCAACGAAACCAGCTAGGTATATCCCTATGATGGGAATTTGACTGAAATAATGCAAGCGAAATAATGTCTCGCCGATGGTTGTTGGAGAGTTTTCGTGATTTTTCCCTTCATAAACTTGTAAGGTTTTATTCACAGGATGATATCCTAATTCTAAGAATTCGGCTCCTGTCTTTTTAACTTCCTTCTTTGAGTTTTTATTTTTTTCTACCTTCTCTTTCGTCGAAACCCAAACAGTCGTTAAAGGTTCTTTGGCTGTGCCAGGTTTGATAATAATGTCTTTTTCGGTATCTACATCAGGATATTGCTGCTTTACTTTTTGTATTATTTGGTCATATTCAAGACTATTTTCGGTCAATTGAATCCTTGCATTAGGGTTTTCCCACTGATAAAACTCACCTCTGAAAATGGTAAATGCACCAGCAAAGAAAATAATATACAAGGCAAAGCTAATCACGATACCAGCAACAGTATGTGTATGGAAAAATATATTAAATGCTCTATTTGATAATCCTTTTAACTTCATTTGTGCTTTAGCGAATTAGGTAAATGATTGATGAACAAATTAGAATGCCTGCCAGATAGATACCCCATATTTTCCAACCACTTTTAGCTAAAAAAGCAATTGAAAGCAAAGCAGCCCATAATAAAAATGCAGTAAAAGTACCCGTAAGCATTACTGCCACCTTGTTTTGAAGGAGTATTCCTAATAATAAATGGATAGCAACAGATAGTAATAAACCACCTAAGATTCCTGCCGATACCTTCAAAAATCTTTGTCCTGAAGTAGATAAATATTCTTTTTTAGCTGGCATGTGTAAATAGGTTTATAATAAGGGTTACATGTATTAAAATCAGAAAACTATAAAACCATTTTTTCCCCAACACTGCAAATAACTGCACAACACTAGCAGATAAAATAAGGCTTGTGAGGTACATCAAAGAACCCATTACTCCTCCCCATTGATATATAAAAACACCCAAGGAAACAATGAAAAGAAATAAGCCTATTGGCTTTTCATAAGAAAACGGAATTGTTAAGAGATCTTTTGGAAAGTATTTTTCCTTTGAATAGTACAATAAAATTCCGATTAAGTTAAAGTATATAGCAATCATAAAATATTTTTTTGCAAATATTATTTTTATTTAGACTATTTCCAAATTAAAGTCTAATTTTGTTGCACAATAATCCTAATCCAAAAAATGAGACTAATTTTCCTTTTTATGTTAATGAGCTTTCAACTATTTGCTCAACAGAGTGCGGTTGATGGTGTAGTAAAAGATGCTCAAGGGCAGGCATTACCCTTTGTTACAGTATCGTTGAAGAATACGAAAAATGCAATTATCACAAATGTCGATGGGTATTACAAACTAACCAAGATTCCACATGGTGAGCATATCTTAGTTTTTAGTGCTGTGGGTTTTCAGACCTTAGAACATAAGTTCACAGTAAGCACTTCTTCTAAAACGGTTAATATTCAATTAGAAGCATCATCTAAAGAATTAGACGAAGTCACTGTCAAAGCAGCTGCGCAAGCTAAAGTGCAAGAAACAAAACCGCTTAGTATTAAAAGCATTGAAATTAAAGATGTTGTTAATCAAACTGTATTGTTAACAGACGTACTTGACAAAATTTCGGGCGTGCGTATTCGTAGGTCAAGTTCATTAGGCGAAGCTTCTGATATTTCAATTAACGGCTTGAGAGGGAATGCTATTAGGGTATATATCGACGGCATTCCAATGGAGTTTATGTATCCTTCATTTGATATTTCAAACTTACCATTGGGCAATATCAAGCGTGTAGACGTTTATAAGGGTGTTTTACCAGTCGACGTTGGTTCAGATGCCCTTGGTGGTGGTATTAATATTATCACAGAACAAAAAGCTTACAACACCTTCAAAGCCTCCTATAACATTGCCTCTTTCAATACCCACTTGACGGACATCAACCTTGGTCTGGCCAATAAAAAGAATTATTTCTTGAATGCTTCTTTCGGCTATAATTATTCAGATAATAATTACAAAATGAGAGCATTGGTGTATGAAACCAATAAATATGAACAAGTAAAACGTTTTCATGATACTTATCGCTTTTTGTATGGTAGCATTACAGTGGGTACTCATAGCAAACCTTGGGCTGATGAATTCAGACTTTCACTTAATTTATCGGGCGGAGATAAGGAATTACAGAATGGTGCAAGAATTACGAATACTGCTATAGGCGAAGCAAAATATACGGCAAGAAATTTATCTGCTGTATTAAAATATGAAAAGTCGTTCTTGAATGAAAAAATATTGTTGCGTACGCTTGGCAATTATACTGACCAATCTTTAAAATTTGTAGATACAACAACCAACGTATATAGTTGGAGCGGTAGCATCGTTGGTAAAAACCAAGCAGGCGAATATTATCTTGGAAATACTATCAATTATACACAAGGGCTAACTAACAGAACTAGTGTTGAATATCGAATCAATGACAAGCATAAATTGTTATTGTCGAACTTATATGCTAACCAGAAGTTAACGGGTGTTGATTATTTGAAAGAAAGTGGTGAAAGAGACTATTTAACGATACCGCAGTATTTAACCAAAAATATCGCTGGTTTACAGTATGAAGGTCTTTTCGGCGAGAAAACTACGTTATCTGGAGCCATCAAAAAATATGATTATATGTTGGATGGAGCAGAGAACAATACCTTCGCATTGGTTAAAAAGAATGGAAATTTTTGGGGTTGGAACATGGGTGCAAAGTATAACTTTAATGAAAATACTTTCATAAGGGCTTCCTTTGAAAGAGGATATTTAATCCCACTTTTCACCCAATTTGTAGGAAATGGAGGCGATATTCTTAGAAACACTGATTTATTACCTGAAAGTAGTGATAACCTAAATGTGGGGCTTTCTAATAATCATAAAATAGGCGACAATATTCAGTTAAGTACCTCATTAAGTGGTTTCTATCGCCAACAATACAATATCATTTATTTAGGAAGTTCAGTATTTAGAAGATATGAAAATGCTGACCAAGTTAGAACCTTAGGTGGTGAAGGAGACGTATCTGTTTGGTATAAAAGAGCCGTTAATCTGAAAGCAAACCTTACTATACTAAGTAAAACCTTTACGGCTGTTTTAGATACACGCAATAATTATTTAATCGGAACGGCTTTTCCAAATTACCCAACCACCTTTGGTAATGTAGAATTATCGTGGCAAAAAGCTAATTTTCTATCGCAAAAAAACCTGATTCGCTTCTATACTTTTTATAACTATATCGGAGCCTTCAATCACATTCTAGTAGCAGCTAGTAATTCTCCTAAAACAACCCCAGATGCCTATGTACCCGTACAGCATCGTGTTGATTTGGGTTGTTCTTACAAATTAAGCAAACAGAATCTTACCCTATCATTCAATATTCAAAATCTATTGAATGCAGAACTTTATGATAATTTCTTGGTGCCTAAGGCAGGTATCAATTTTAATGGAAAACTAATTTACGAAATCAATAATTTTTAAATCCTTATGAAAACGAATAAACTATTACTTTCTGTTTTACTTTTTGCTTCAGCTATCGCTTGTAAAACTGATGAACCCGTAGTAACAGAGGAATCTAAATATTTGGAAGAAGGCTATGTCCTTAGTACATTATCACAATCTACTGCCAGCAATGCTTTTTATATTGGTCATTACACCACTATCCCTGGTGATAATATGGATATGACAGCAAAGTCTTCTTATGAATATTTTTATCCTAGAGCTACTTGGAAAAACTTTATGTTTGGACAATCACTTAAAAATGAACAAACTCTTTCAAAGCAAGCTGTTTTAAAGTCAACAGGTTTAATGACCGAAGTTGCTTCTATTCCACTTCTAAGCTATGTTTGGGATGTTGAAATCATTAATGAAAACTTGGGTGTTTATACAACTGGTGTAAACCATTCGGTACATTTATTTAACCCAACTACTATGGAAAAATTGGGTGATATAGATATGTCAAAAGCGATGGATATTCCAGCCAACGATCGTAATAACTATAATACCATTATTTACAGAAAACAGGATAATAAGCTATTCCTTCCATTATATACTGACAATTCTAAAACTGGCAATTTTTATGATTCTCAGAATGTTTATGTAGAAGTAATCAACCTGACAACTAAGCAATGGGAAAAAACATTGACAATAGAGCAAGCAATGTATCCGATTTCGAGAGGTTTGGAAAATAGCATGGTTGATGAATCTGGTAATATTTATATTCTTACGCAAGGTTCTTATGGGCTTGATAACCAATTAGGGCCAAATGCAGCAAAGCGTTCTCGTCCCCAAATTTTAAAAATCCCTGCCAATACTACAGAATTTGATGCTACTTACAAATTCAATCCAGTTGATGGTATTGGCTTAAATAACCTATTAGTTCAATTAGCAATGGGTACTATTTATCATGAAAATGGTATTGCGTTTGCTGCTATATCAGGTCAATCTAACTCTGCAAGGGTACTTGAATTGGTTGGAAAATTAGCGAATGGCACTATCACAGCAGTTGAATACCAAGAATTATCTAACAGCGTATTTAATGACCCAGATCAACGTTGGGTAAAACTGGATTTGAATGCTAAAACAGCTGCTATTATTCAGGATATACCGCTTACAGCCGCTTATGCATATCCTTTTTCTTATAAATATGATAGCAAATTTTACTTTAATGTAAACAATGCAAATTTAGGATTAAACGGATATTACGTATATGACCCTGTTACGGGTAAGGCATCAAAAGCTATCAATATTGCTAAAGGTGGCGTTGTAAATCATTTTATTAAACTGACCAAATAAACTAATGAACAACGTACAAAAAATAATTACTCTCTGGATACTATTCGTAGTATGTATGATTCTCCATTTTAACTACCATGTTGGCGAGCTTTTTTATGGAATAGAGATTAAAAGACCTAATGCTACAGGAGTTGTACCGCCTAGTGCTGCCATCATTAGATTTATCTTTGAAATTTTGCCAATGTCTTTGATAACTTTTATTCTATTTATCGAAAAGCCTATCATTCGTAAAATCAATTTTGGTATTGCTGTAATCTTTGCGTTGGCTAATTTGGTCCATTTAGTTGAAGAATTTATGAGTCCTAAGTTAGATTTATCTCAGTTGAACCTACTAAGCTTTGTATTTATTAGTAGTTTATTACTGACTCTAGCAAGCTGGAGATGGTTAAAAGAAGACGATTTGAACGCTTAACAATGACGTAAAAATCATTGGGTTTGTTTTTCAGAAAGCTGTTACTTAAAATAAGTCTAAATAATTTTTGTTGTTTATTTAGATTTAGTCTAATATTGCATAATAATTAAAAGACTTATTTTTATTAACAGTTTTTAAGCTGAATCATTCTTAAACCAACATTTATGAAAAAGTTAACTTTCCTACTTACCTCTATTAAAGACTTGATTTATGCATAAAATGCCCTTTAGATTTTAAAGGGCATTTTATGCATCCTTTTTGCTTTTTAGTCTAAATAAGGTTGTTTTACTACGAACACATATATTCATAATATGCTGATTGTCAATTTATAATTTCTTTAATGGATAGTCTATCAACCTGATTACATTCTTCCCCTATTTTCCAAAAACAAGCAAGCATAGAAAATCAACACGCAAACATTAATATGGCTCTCTCAAATTTAAATACAGTTAAAATCTTCTTTAAAGAATTTTTAGATGCTAAAGGCTATCGTAAAACACATGAAAGGTTTACGATTTTAGAACACATCTATGAAAGGAACGACCATTTTGAAGCCGAAGAACTTTATATTGCCATGAAAGCCTTAAATTATCATGTCAGTAGAGCAACGGTTTATAATACCTTGGAGATTTTGGTTGAGGCTGAGCTAATTATAAAACATCAGTTTGGCAATAAAATTTCATCAAAATATGAAAAAGCTTACGGCCGTCGACAACATGACCACGTAGTATGTACTGATTGCCAGAAAGTTACAGAGTTTTGCGACCCGAGAATACAAAATATTCAAAATATGGTTGGTGAATTTTTTAATTGTGAAATCCTTCATCATTCCCTTACTTTTTATAGCAAATGTAAACAACAAGATTGCAGTGAAAAGCTAAAAATGAACGTTAAAGAAGATAGAAAGAAAGGCTAATAATATAAATAATAGCATCTTTAAATCATTCAGTATTACTACTTTGATTCAAAGATGCTTGGCAAAATTTTAATAATTTAAGGCTGGTTTTAAATCAAGTTCATCTTGCAAAACCCCATAATTACTGTATAATTTTTCTATCTCTTTCGTAATAGTAGATGTAAATGTACCTACTTTTCTACGCGTAAAAGTAGAAATATCTAAACCTCTTTTTTGAAGGAAATATTTTGAAACTATAGGATATACGTTGTGCATTACATCCATGTTATCTATCAAGAATTTTTGCACTCGCGCTACTTCTTTTTGCTGTAATACATCGTCATAATTATCACACAACCATACTATCAATTCAGGAAAATAATTGCCTTGTATACACGAAAGCCCCGCCGAACCCGCCTTTAATGATTCTACTGCATGACCCATATAGGCATCATAAAGTCCGAATTTACGTCCCGCAGTCAGGCTTATTTTTTCATTTACTTGGTCAATATCCAGACAAGTATCTTTATGATAAATTACCCTACCAGTCGCCACAAAATCTTTTAATTGGCTTGGCGAAAGTACTCTTTTATACGGAACAGGACATTCATAAAAACCGACAGGAATTGAATCAGTTTTGGCCAATAAAGAAAATACCCTCTCGTCGAATACTTCATCAGTTTCGTTTTCATCCGCTAATAAGCTGGTTATCAGGATAACAGCTTCTGTACCTGTATCATTTACTTTTTTTACAAAATCTGCTTGCTTTTCAATAGCACCACCAAATGTTCCCGTGGCTACTACAGGTACAGCCCCATTCACAACTTTAATTACGTGTTCGATTGACTGTATTCTTTCTTGATCTGAAAGCTCAAACATTTCACTTGAAAGACAATTGGCAAACAAACCACTTGCACCAGCCTCAAGATAAACCTCTGTTAGTTTTGTTAAAGCATCAAAATCTATATACCCATTGTCATTAAAAGGCGTAAGCATGACTGGGATAAATCCTTTTTTCGATTTTTCCATTTTTATTAAATTAGATAACCTGCTTTACCGATTCTTTTCAACAATAACAATGCATATAAGGCACGAAATCTTTGAAAAAATGGCACAGAGATTCTGGGGGGTAAAACAGTATTGTTTACCCCAAAAGTTTAAAGTGAAAAAAAAATATATTGTTTTTAACCTTGTTTTCTGTACTTAGTAATAAGAACTCCTGTGAGGAAAATGCTCAGAGTACCTATTACAATAATCATATTTTTATGTAGCGAACTTCTTAAAAAAGCATATTCTTCTGGAATACTTGATGAAAAGGTCATCCAAACAATTACTAAAATGCCTACTATTGTAGCAATCAATGCTTCATGATTTTTGCTTTGGCGACTAATGATTCCTAACAAAAACAAGCCTAACATTCCTGCTGCAAAAATGCCTGACAACTGCCACCACACATCCAAAACACTCTTTACGCCAATCATCGCAATGCCCGTTCCCATCCCTAATAAACCAAATACTACTGTTGCGATATGCAATATTTTCATCTGTTGTTTTTCACTAACGTCTTTCTTGATATAACGTTGAAAAATATCAACAGAAAAAACCGTAGCCGATGAATTCATTCCTGAACTGATGGTACTCATCGCCGCAGACAAAATAGCTGAAATAATTAAGCCCATTAAGCCCACTGGTATTTTTGTTACCATAAAATGTGGCATTACTTTATCACCATAATCTGCTGGTTGTAAAGTTGCCATGATTGTTTTAATTTCCGTCACAGAACCATTAGGAAAGCGTTCTACTGCTACTTGATGCTTAACGGCTTCAATCAATTCAGGATGTACTTGATAATAAGCAAACAAACACGCCCCTATTATAAAAAAAATCAAAGACGCGGGTAAGTATAACCATACACAAAGCCAAAGCGATTTGGAAGCCTCTTTCTCTGACGACGTTGTATGATAACGTTGTATATAATTTTGATCCATCCCAAAATTATTGAGATTAATAAAAAACCCATACAACAAAACCACCCAAAACGACGACTGTACAAAATCAGGAGAAAAACTCCCTAAACTAAATTTATGATTTACTTCGCCTATTTCTACAATTTTACTGACACCACCAGGCATTTCATTCACAATCAGATAGAGTATTAATAATGCCCCAAATGTCTTGATAACTGCCTGAACTACTTCTGTCCAGATAACTGCCTCAATACCGCCTAACACGGTGTAAATAATAATACAAACACCCATTACTAGCATGATTAATTCCATAGAATAACCCGTTAGTGCTTGTAAGCTAAGGGCTATCCCAAAAAAGATAGAACCCATTCTAGCCAATTGTGTTAATAAAAAACACACTACCGCATAAGTTCGTGCCCAAGCACCAAAACGATGCTCAAAGTGTGTATATGCTGATACTTCGCCCGTTTTTCGGTAAAATGGCACAAAATATTTTGATGCTACCCACGCTGCTAAAGGCATGGATAAGCTAAACACAAAGGCATTCCAATTACTCCCAAACGCTTTGCCAGGTACGCCTAAAAAAGTATTGCTACTCAAAAAAGTAGCATAGATAGATGCCCCTATTGCCCAACCTGGAATTTTACCAGAGGCTGTTGTAAATTGCTCAGCGTTTTTATTCTTTCTTGAAAAATAAAACCCTACCAAAACCATTCCTATCAAGTAAATAATAATAATGGCTAAATCAAAAACTGGAAGGTTTTTCATGTATTCTTAATACGGGATTGTATGATTATAAAACTGTATTTGGTTCTATATTCAACAGGACAAATATACAGTAGTATTTCTCTGATTATTTATAGGATTTTTCTTTAGTATTATACGATATTATCTTGTTACAAGTTTTTGCAAAGATTTTTTCGACAAATCAGCAATTTATTGCACATCAAGTGCGTCAATCGACAGGTTTTCAGCATCTTCCGAGGTCAGTTTTAACTGATAAGTCCCCGCATTTATCATCGTTCCTGTACTAGTATTATAGTAACTCCATTTCCCTTTTTTGGAAGGAGGAAAAACAATCAAATCATCTTTTTTGATTATTGTCCCGTTGGTCGTCACCATATCAAGCCTAACTTTCAATGATTGTTCCGTAGGATTATAATACTTTATGGTTAAGGAATATGTATCTGCCACACCAACGCCAATGGTCCATTCCATTGCACCTGCAGAAGGCTTTTTGAAAGAAACTCTTTCTTTTTCCATCAAAAATTCTTTCTTTACGCCTGTCCCTGATAATTGAGCATTGGTAGCTTTATAACTCTTGATGGTTTTTAAGTCATAAGCTGGTTCTATCGTACTAGTTTGATTAATCATCACTAAATAATGTGGTGATTTTTCTGAATTAGCCCCAAGTACAACCTTCTCTCCTTTCAAAAAGCGTTTTCTCAATACTTTAAATGACACTCCATTTTGATACGTTGTTTGAATCAAAAGTCCTGTTTCTTCAAAGCTAGCAAGCCACGCTGGTTTTTGCATTACTGTTTCAGCTATCGCCACAAAAACATCAACATTTTCGTTGACTGTAAAAGTAAGCTTTTCTGATGAATCATTTTTCGTAAACTGTAAGGATTCTGACCCGAACAAATTGGCTGGTAATGATACTATTTTCGCTTCGTCATCGGCATATAGTTTGTCACCAGTATCTAGCCAATGCTGAATTTTGCTTAAAGGTATTTCTTCCGATTGAATTAAACTCGAATTAGTAGCAGTTGCTTTTAATTTTTTATCTAAACTGGCTATCGCTATCGCTGAAATCAATGCTTGACCAGATTTGATATTCGGGAATGAAATGATTAATTGACCACCTGATATTTTTACTTTTATGGTTTTCTTCAAGGCTCCGTCATGCCCAGCTTCTTTCCAAATATCTAGGTTTTTCAATACTGTTTTTTCATTCACTGCTACATCAAACAAACGCCAACCTGTACAATCCATCCCACCTCCAGCGCCAAACCAAGGTTCAATAAAATATAATTCTACTAGATATTCTCCATCAGGCACATCAAAATGGTATTTTAATTTATCACGACCATAACGAAAGGTCTGAAACAATTTCCAATCAGACGTGCCTTTAATTGGGTCAAATGTTCTTCGTTGACTTGCAAAAAAATTAGGGATTCCCTCAAAATCATCCGTCCATGAACTAGAGCCCCAAGTATTTTTATTCGTCTTGTGTTGATCCGCTAACCATTTATTACCTTGTTTATCCGTCACTTGGTTTCCCCCACAGTTTACTCTGTATAAATAATGATAATCTTTTTGAGAGCTTACTAAGTCTTGTTTTCCTTGATAAAGTACCTTAAAATGTGGTGCCTCTGGAAGATGATTTAATACGATATAATCTTTGGCGACGGCTTTCCCATCTACACAAGCAACGGCATACAAAACATTGTATTGTATATCAACACCATCCCATTGAAAATGGCTACCTATTCCATTCCGTTTCCTTTTTCCTAAGGAAACATGATTCACATCATTAAACAATTCTACTTCATCAGCATTAGAATATACGATGATGCTATCTTTTTTACCTGTAGTTGTCCAACGGTCTGGCCAAGTATGCGAGGCAATATAAACCATTGGTTCTGTTATTTTAGATGCATAATTTGCCCGAAACATATAAAAAACATCTAATGGTTCTTCCCAAGGCGTCAATAAGCCTTTGTAATTAACAGGTCCAACACGGTCTAATTCACGTAGACCTTCGCCTCCTTGCACTCTCCCAGGGTTTTCGTGCGAATTAAAAAGCCAAAAGAAGTGACCCGTGGTTTTATCTTTAGCAGCTTCTGCTAAACGCACCTTCAATTCCATCAAATTGGTCATTTTATCTTCACTAAAACCCTCGTTTTTATGCAAATCTAAGGTTCGCCAAGCACCGTATTCACCAATTAATACTTGCCTTTCTACATCCTGACCATATAAGTTAGGGTCACCTCCATAAGTACCTGTCCAGTTTTGTGGAACATCCCAATCAGTCCCTTTTCCTCCATTACAAGTTGTTATCTTGCGTTGTGAAGATGCTGTAGGGTCAAGTTGACGAATAATATCGCTACATTCTCTGGCAAAATCCTCAGGTAAAGTACTTTCATTTTCTAAACCCCAGAGTACTATAGATGGACTATTTCTTCGTTCTTTAATCCAGTCTTTTAAAAGTGTCTTAAAGTTTTCTCTGAAAGCAGGCGTATCGTACCAGACATGAGCCGCCATTTGTGGCCACCAAAGTATGCCCGATTTATCCCAATATTGCTGATAAGCTAAATTATGTGGTTGGTGAGCATCTCGAAAAGCATTAAACCCAGCCGACTTGATTTGCTGTACTCTCGCATAAATTTGTTCTTTGCCAAAGGCATGGCTATTCCCGATTAGGTGTTCATATTCTGCGATGCCATTGATAAACACAGGTTTTCCATTCAATAGAAACTGTTTTGAATCCTTTTTTCCAATGGGCCAACTGATGGTACGGATACCATAATCCGTTTTCATTTCATCTATTTTTTTCCCATTTTGAAAAATACTTGTACGTAGTTGATATAGATACGGGTCAGCTAAAGACCAAAGGTGTGGGTGATTGATGGGAAAAAACTGTTGGTTAATGGTGACAGTAGCATTCGAAGCAGCTTTCTCTTGCGTCTCTGCTTTTGTTATGGTTATACCTGTTTTATCGATTAGTTCATTCAGTATCGTAATCGTTGCCGATGTTTTTCCATAATTCTTAATCTCTGTTATTAATTTCAGCGTAGCCGATTTTTCTGAAGCCGTTGAATCATTCCAGATATGAATACCAAAAGGTGCTATTCGTACTTCGTTAGTTACGATTAAATGAACTGGTCGGAAAATACCCATTGGTTGTGAGCCTTCAGAAAAACCTCGTTCAGGCGAACATCCCCCACAAACCCAAGGTAAATCTTGGATATTAGCAGGGTGGTCGGCACGAACCGCTAATGTATTTTCCTGATTATCAAGCAAAATATATGCTGTAACATCTAATGTAAAAGTAGTTCTTCCACCCGCATGCGTACCCATTTTTTTTCCATTTAGCCAAACAGTTGCATACGAGCTCACACCTTCAAAATATAAGAAAAAACGTTTCCCTAGTTTCTGTTCTTTTATTTTAAAGCTTTTGCGATACCATGCATAACCGTGCTTATTGCCATGTAGGATTCGTCTATATCCTTCATACTGGTCCCAATTATGTGGAACATTTACATTTTTCCAAGTTGCGACTGAAAATGTATTTTGCTCAAAATGGGCAAAAGCTTTGGAAAGGGTATCGTTTGCTGTAGTAAACCAATTGTTATCTAATGAAATATCCTTGCGAAGAAGTGTTTGTGCTTCGGAATGAGGGGACAAAAAAAGTGTCAGAATTAAAAAACGATATATGAATATTCTCATTATTGCAACGCTCCATTAAATGTATAAATTTTACCCTTCGTGGTTTTAAAATCAAGCACTTTATCCCCATACCTCAAAACACATTTTTCTCCTGCTTTTGATAATATTTTCAGACTTACCAGCTTTCCTTCTTTCCACGTAAAATCTAATTCAAAGCCACCTCGGGCTTTGATTCCCTTTACAGTTCCTTCTTTTAAATCACTTGGTAAAGCAGGCAATAAATCAAGGTATTTTGTATGGCTTTGAATGAGCATTTCAGCAATACCTGCGGCACCACCAAAATTACCATCAATTTGAAATGGTGGATGCGCATCAAATAAATTTACATACGACCCTCCTGCTCCACTCGCTGGACGAATCAGCATTTTAATCATTTTCATGGTATGGTCGCCATCTTTGAACCTAGCCCAGAAATTGATTTTCCAAGCCAAACTCCATCCCGTTCCTTCGTCTCCCCGATAAATTAATGATTGTCTCGCAGCCTTCATCATATCTGGCGATGTTTCCCAAGTAATGTCATTGCCAGGGTGAACTCCCCATAAATGCGATACATGACGATGTTTGCTAGTGGTATCATCTTTGTCTTCTAGCCACTCTTGCAACTGTCCGTATTTCCCAATTTGGTTAGGCGCTATCTGCTTATATTTCGTTATTAAAGTATCTCTAAAAGCTTTGTCAATTTTCAATACTTCACTGGCTTCAATACAGTTTTTGAATAAATTTCGAATGATTTGATGGTCCATTGTAGGACCTGCTACCAATCCCCCATTTTCAGGAGAATTAGAAGGTGTACTGATTAACCAACCCGTTTTAGGGTCTTTTACCAAGAAATCTACGAAAAACGCTGCCGCTCCTTTCATGATAGGATAAGCACGGTTTTTCAAGAAAGCTTTGTCTTGGGTAAATAAGTAATGTTCCCACAGGTGCTGACTCAACCATCCGCCCCCACTCACCCAAATACCATGATTCGAAGCATTGATAGGGGCCGTTCCACGCCAAATATCAGTATTGTGATGCACCAACCAACCTCGAGCATTATAATGCATTTTAGCAGTTTCAGCACCTTTTTTAGCTACTTCATCAATCATCTTGAAAAGAGATTCGTGCATAGGCGATAGGTTCAGGACTTCGGCTGGCCAATAATTCATTTCTGCATTAATGTTGGTGGTATATTTACTTCCCCAAGGTGGTGTTAGCAAGTCGTTCCAAATGCCTTGTAAATTAGCAGGATTCGTTCCTAATCTGGATGAAGAAATTAGCAAATACCGCCCATATTGAACATAGAGGGCTGCGAAAGATGGGTCTGAATGATGTTGAAATTGTTGTATCCTTTCATCTGTCGGCAACTTGTCCATATTATTTTTTCCAAAGTCAATTGAAAAAGTATTATAATATTGTTGGTATTCTTTCAGGTGGTTTTGTTTGACCGTAAGAAAAGCCTTTGGATTGGTAGTGGTAAGTTGTTGGATACTTTCAATCCTCTTTTTACAAATTTCTATTGGATTGGCAGATATATTTTCATAATCAATAAAATTGGTTGCTGCCACTAAATAAAGCGTTACATCATCTGATTGTTCAACTGAAATTTTATTGTCATTGACACTAATTTTCCCATTTTTAGCAACAATCAAGAGATTACTTTCTCCTTTCAAAACACCATTTCGAACTTTCACAGATAAGGATAAGGTATGAGTATCTATGTTGTGAACTTCAAAATATTTATGCGGGCTTGTCAAACTAGCTTCAAAACTAATACTTTTCAGTTGACTAGCTGAAAGATGTACCACTATTGCCTGATTGGGTTCACTGGCAAAATATTCTCGAGTAAAATCTATCCCTTTTGAGGTATAGCTTGTTTTAACAATAGCTTCTGAAAGTGATAATTCTCTTTTATAGTTAGTATAGTTTTCAGTCCCTTTAAAATCAAGGAATAAATCTCCAAAAGGCTGATAATCAGCCTGATATTTACCTACTGCTGGTGGTTCATCATCTTGAATAAAATATTTCCAATCTTTCACTAAAGATATTCTTTGTACGCCATTCTCTCCTACTGGATAAATCCCGATATGTCTGGTAGTGTCTTTATACCCTGCTATTCCACCTTTATCAAAGTAATTAATTATCTGAATAGCGATGCAATTTTTTCCTACTTTTAATACTTCAGCAGGAATCTCATATTTTCTAATATCTATGCTATTGGTTGTACCGATTAATTTTCCATTTACATAAGTAAAATCATGGTCACGGACTCTGTTTAAATCTAATATCAAGTTTTTACCTTGCCAATTCGCTGGTAAATCAAAAGTAGTCCTGAACCAAAGTGCCCCATCTAGCCCTTCCAGCCCTACCGTTTCCCAACCTTCATAAGTTGGCACTTTGATAGTCTTCCAAGCAGTATCATCAAATTTTTCGTCCGCAGGATTTCCAGAAAATTCTCTTAATAACTTTAATCCCTTTAACCAGTCTTCCCGTTGCCCTTCATTGCTTTTGGTTCCCATGAATTTTTCTTGAGCCAACAGTTCAGCCTCTTTTTGCTTTCCTTCTTGTAATAATCGTCGGATTTCGACTAAGTGCTGGGCAGCATTTGGACGATTATAATTCCTTGGTTCACCTGTCCACAACGTTTCTTCATTAAATTGTATTCTATCTTTCTCTACTCCTCCAAAAACCATTGCACCCAATCTACCATTTCCGATTGGTAAAGCGTCCGTCCATTTTTCCGCAGGCTTTTTGTACCAAAGTTTATAAGCTTGGGCATTGGTAAGCAATGGTAAAAAAATAAAAAGAAGGCTTTTGAGTAAAGAAGTGGATTTCATGATGAATAGTCTATGGATTTGTCAGTTAAGGGATTTAAGTATAACATTATGTATAAAAATATTACTCAACTCTTACTATTAGGAGGCGACTTAAGTCGCCTCCTAATAGTAAGAGTTGACACTGATAACTTATAAACTCACCTTTAAATGTTTTAATTTTTTAGCTTTGACTATTTGTTTTCCTTCAACAAATACCACAAAGCCTTTGCCTTTTCCGTATTTTTCCCCTGTTTTATCCCAAAGAATTGTTAGGTTTTTCCCGTGATAAAAAACGTTGTCTAAACAAAACCAATCCCATTGTTTTTCAGGAATTAATGGATTGATTTCTAATATATTATCGGCCCTAGGTTTTAGTCCTACCAAGTCATTAATAATCAAATCTGCAAAACTAGAATGATTGTAAAACTTACTTCTAGGATTATCTCCTTTTAGCCATTCTCCATTTTTTTCATCCTGATACTCACCCAAATACAACTTGCCATTCATTTGATGTGAATTGGCATATTTGAATAACTCATCATAAAAAACCTGTGAACTCATCGTTCCATGATTTTTGTAATTAGTAAGCAAATTAGATAACCCTTTCAACGTTTGCGTCGTGGCATAAGGCCAAAGTGGTCCGTCCCATTCACAACCATGACCAGAACCGTGAGTTCTAAATAATGGATGACGACGCTCGGCAGTCGTTAATCCCCAAGGAGCTTTAAAGCCCGAAGTGTCCGTCAATTGATTCCACGCAAGGGCAACATTGTATTTGTCTTCTGGTAAATTAAAATACCAAGGAATAAAACCTATTGCTTCACGAGCATCCGAAAAGCCATTTGTTTTTTCAAGTTTTACTTTGAAAAAAGAAGCCTTTTCATCCCACAAATTATCGAGTACCAATTTTCTAAGTACTATTGCTTTTTCCTCATATTTTTTTGCAATCGTATCATTATGAACGAGGTTTGCCATAGCAGTTAAGGCTTTGGCATTTCCGTACATATAGCTATTAATGGTAGGACGAATATTCTTCTCTTTTCTTCCGCCACTGATAGATTCTTCCATGGCATCTTTTACGTCAAATTGGTAGAAAAGCTGATTAGGTAATTGTTTTTCTACTTCCCATTTGCGATAATCAGCTTCCATTGTCAGAAGATTTTTTTCGATAAAAGCCTTATCTAAATTCACTAAATAACGATTGTATACTGCATTATCTATCCAACTACTAAATCCATGAAATCGTTGGACGGTATGCTTAGGGTCGACATCCAACCAAAAAGTAATATAATCGTTAATATATTGTTGGTTTCTGAGCCAACGTCCTTCATAGATATGATGCCCTAAAGCACTACTGACAGCATTGTGTTTACCTGCATGGTTTACTTTGGTAATAAATTCTGTAAAGATAAATCCATCAGCAGTTTGTTTAAGATGCTTCCGCAATGCCCACCAACGATAATAATATACTTTCTGAATGACCGAATCTGGACATTCAAACAATGGAATATTCTGAGAAAGCCATTCAAAAGATTGGGCATTTGGCACATAATTTACCACAGCTTCATCATCTGATGCATTAAATTCTGTTACAACCCTTTTTAGCTTATCTGTTGATAATATGGTTGCTTTTTGAGCAGAAGTATGATACCCTTGCCAAAGCAAAATCATTAATAAAAAAGAAAATTTTAATTTCATCATTCAAATCTATGTTTAAACCAATAAGGTTTTTGGATTAAAAACTCAAAGCTTTTAGCTAGAAGCTGAAAGCTATTTACTCAAATAGCCAATCTATATTTTTCTTGTTGCCAGCCAAACCTGCATCTGAGATTGGTATTTCTTGATTCCCTTTCATGAAACCTAATACTAAGCAAGCTCCTTTGCCAAGATTCAAGGTATGAGTTCCTGCTTTGAACGAATAAGCATGAATATTAACAGCAGGAAATCCAGCGATAAGTAAAGCATTAGAAATCTTAATTTCCGACTGTCCGTAATCATTAGCACTCGCATCTGTTTCTAATTCAGGTGCTTGCAAGAATTTACGGTTTTTATCATTAAAAAATCCTACTAATAACTTTACAGGATCAGTAGTTGTAAAAGTTATGCTTGTGCCTACTGTTTGTTGCTTGTCTTTGCTAAACTTTATTCCTTTTAGTTTTTTTAATTCAACAGCCAAATCACCAATGGCTGATAAAGTATCTGAAAATACTTGTTGCGCTTTTTCATTCTGATAAAATCCTTCAATGTTTGAGGTGATTTTTACTTCAACATCTTCAAAAAGTACTGGCTGTTTTATGACAACATTTTTCTGAGACTTAAGCGAATCAATCGAAAACTTAAATCGTGTCAATTCTTTTTGATAAACAGGCAACATTTCTTTCCAATGGATAAAAGTTGCATCTACGCCACGCATTGGGATTTTACGCTGTTTGGTTTGCATACTATTCGCATATAAATACGCATTTTGGGTGTATTTTACTAAGTCCCCAAAATGTTTTACGCTACTTTCTAAATAAGGCAATGCCTTTTCTAAATCTTTTATGTCGTTGGAATTTTTATAGCGAAGTACTGCTAATGACGCTCTTACTTTTTCTGCATAGAAATTTGCCATGGCATCATAACAATAAGTATCATTTTTCAAACGAGCAAATTCTGCTTTATCCTTTGTTACAAATTTTGAAGCTTTATTGATGGCTACAACGGCTTTTCTACCATGTTCTACTACTTCGTCGGCAACTCTTACAGGTGTTTCTCCTATGTGTTTTTCATTTTTCCACTCCTTTTCGGCATATTCAATAATCATTTCGCCTTCGGGTGCTTCCGATTCATACAACATCGTGAATAATCCATAACGGAAAGGATTTATCAACTGTGTCATCAACATTCCCAAAGTAAGTGTTTGACGATTACCATCGGTAATACCATAACGTCTAAGCAATTTTGGTGAAATTTCTCCAACTTCTTCCATTGCTTCCAACACATTTTTTGCCTTTTCTTGTGGCAAACCATATTTATTGGCTAGTTCTTTTCCCCAATAATTTATTTCAGTATCACGTTTCCTGTGGGAATCCCATGCATACCTTGCCCAAGTTTTATACCACATCCAGTCTCTGTCAATTTGCATCAAACGCTTATCACCCACTTTATCCGCCGCAAATGGCCAATCCCAATACGATGCTTGTGGGTACAAATGCAGCCCATTAGCCTCATAAGTATTGTGCATTGCCAACACTGATTTTTGGATAAAGTCTGGTGAGCTATAACGAAAAGGCTCAAGATTCGCTAGAATATGGACATTCTCTACATGAACCGTTCCGATTCTACTTAAACTTCTGTGCAATTCAGCCCATGAACCTCGTGGTGTATAAGTAGTCAGTGCTTCTCCGTTGAACTTTGCCATGGTGTATAGGTTTTTATATAACGGCAAAGCTACTTTCATTACTCTTGGTGCATCAGTATCATGCGCACGTAAAACGATAGGCGGTTCGGTGGTTTGTCCTAATGCCTTTAAACCATCTTGCACCCCAGGAATGATTGTCTTGGTAAACCAATCAACATCATCTTGCCCTACTCCTTCCATCGCTTCTCCTAACGTAATTAATAAACCCACATTGGGATATTTCTCCACAAAGGCTGCTATTGATTTACGTGTATAATCGGCAATAATAGGAATGATAGGACGATTTCGGTCTTGTGTTTCCAAATGATGTTTTTCAGCAAAAGGTTTAGGAATAATAATGTTATAAAACATCTGTATTATCCAAATACCTCTTTTATCAGCTTCCTGTGTTAGAAAACGAAAAATCTCTTCATTCTTTTTAAAAGTTTCATCGTCAACTTCTACCGCATAAGGATATTCTTTTAGCTTCACTAAAGACGAAAAAGGGTGTCCATTCCATAAATACAAAGAATTATAACGGTTTTCGACCATCATATCTAAATACTGAATCCACATGGCTTTATCATAAAACCAAGGAAAACTCTCAGGCGTATACGGATATTCATAAGTTCCTCTTCCTGGCAACAAAGTTGGCTTTTGTAAGCCTATGCAAGTACCACGCAAAACCATTTCTGGTTGTTCGGTGATGTTAATTTCTTCTGATACTTTTCCTTTTTCTTTGATTTCCTCTGCTAATGCTAAACATCCATACAATACTCCTGATGCATCTTTCCCAACAATTGAGATTGGTTTATTAAGTGCTTTAGCAATTGAAAAGCCTTCTTTCTTAAGCTCTTTATTATTGTCAAGATTGTATAAAGAAAATGCCTTTTGAAGCTTTTCATCTGATAAAGTACCTATCAAGATGATTGTTCCTTGTTCTTTTGTTTCAGAAACAAGCTTTACCGCTACTTGATAGCCTATTGCTGACAAACTTGTTTTGAGCTTATCAACACCAAATTTGACACGTACTTGACTAGTGTCAGCCAATAAAATAGTAGCTAACCGTTTTTTTTGTGGACTTTGCGAAGCTAATATTTGTAAAGAAAAGCCACAGAAAATCAGCAGGTTAAGGATAATATATTTCAAAAAATTATTCATACGATGATATAATATATTGATAAAGCGATTGGACAACTTTTCTATTTTCAAGAAAAATCTAATAAAGTATTAATAAAATTCAACTTGCCTAAAATAATGATACAAATTTATTGTTAAAGCCAGACATTTTTTTCTATCATTTTTCCTAACTATTATACAATTTTATCTTATCTAAATAATGTTCAGATGATGTGAAAAATTACGGCAAAACTATCATTCGCATTTCTTAAAGAGGATTCTTTATTTAAGATACTCTTCTTTATGGTTTTTATAGGGATAAATAAAAAAACGGACGATATTCGTCCGTTTTTAATCAATACTCCTAAATATTATAATCCATAAGTCACTTCGTATGATTTACCTTTTTCCAAGGTTAACTCATACATATCTTTTGCTAACGCTTTGATAGTTCCTTCTTGGCAAGTTGGTTTTATTTGGCTTTTAAAACGTAAAGTACCTATTCCACCAGCTCCTTTTATTTTGATTTGTTTTGTACTACAATACACCTTTACATCCCCATCAGGTGTCGGCACAGCACCTTCCATCCACTGCAAACCTCCTAATTGTGGTTCAACCAAATAAGTTTTGTAACCCGCAGAGGTAGGTTTTACGCCTAAGAAATATTTGCCTAATAAATAAATGGGGCTTGCTCCCCATGCATGACAAAGGCTTTTTCCAAAAGGGCGACCATACATCGCATAATGTTCATCACCTTTTTTGTTAGGATTATATTCTTCCCAGAAAGAAGTCGCTCCTAAATTCAACATCCCACCCCAATAGTCTTTCATTTCTTTCAACACATAGCTTTGTTCACCCAAGGCACAGAGTGCTTCAAGTTCATAAAAACGCATATATGGTGTTGTAATTTTTTGAATTTTATCATTCAACAACACATTTTTTTTGACGTCTTGCTTTTTGGCTTCATCTAAATAATTAAAGAAAATCGCAAACATATTGGCATAACGAGTTACGTTGTCAGTCTGTTTTCCTTCTATTCGGCTATGTACTAAAGCGTGCTTTTCATCATTCCAATAATTTGAAAAAAGTTTCGCTTTCAAATCCACTGCTAATTGATTGTACTTTTTGGCTCCTTCAGTATCATTTACAATATTCGCACATGTTGCCATTGTTTCAAGACTTCTCGCTAAAAGCAATTGCTCAAAACTCACTTCTCCTTTTTTACTTAAACCATCCGCCCAGTCAATAAAAACCCAATCGCCCGTTAACCCTTCCATCATGCCATTTTTATTTCGGCGTGATAAACAGTAATCCATCAAACTTTGCATTCTTGGATAAAACTGCTGAATAAATGTTTTATCGCCCGTATATTGATAATAGTCGTTGATGCCGATAAACCAATAAAAGGTATAATCCATGATGGTATTTACGTGGCTAGTCACTGGATCTTTTCCTCTAAGAGCCAACAAGGTACGTGTTACTGATGGAGAATCGAACAACAAATAATAGTTCATCAAATAACTCTGATAAGCATCTCCCGACCAAATCCAGCGGTCACGCTTGATACCGTCAATAAAGAACTCACGGGTATTCAAATGAAAAGTATAGTTTGAAACATCATAGATTTTATTAATCTGTTCATCAGAACAACGGAATCCACCACGGTCGGCTACGGGTAAATATTCATATAACATCGAAACAGAATCGAGCGAAACTGTGGCATCAAATTTTATATTGACAAACCGAAAAGCCTTTGAAAGTTCCATGGTCATATTGCTTTTCTTAGTCTGATTTACATCAATATCATCTAAGGTTTCGCAGGTTTCTGTAGCTAAGGCTTCCTCTTTCGATTCTCCATAATAAATCTTGATTTTACCTTTTCCTTTTAAACCATGTAATTTGATAAAACCAAAAGTTTCTTTGCCAAAATCAGCCAATAGGCTTTGTGATTTCTTCTCAACTTTTACGGCATGCTGAACCTTCGTTTCTAATTTAAATTTAGAGGGAGGTACTTGTGGTGAATTAAAATTCCAAAATCCTGCATTGAGCCATTTTGTACCCGATTGGTCAGACGCCTTTCCTGTTTCATCAATCCATTCTTTATCTTCAAAGGTTACTAACCAAGAAGCATCTGAGACTACTCTTTTTCCTTGCACAAAAATGGCAGGCACACGGTCTTGGCAAAACACTTTTAAACTTACCTTATGCTTTCCTGCGGGTACTATGATTTTTTTAGGGAAACCGCTGATTGCTTTTCCATCTATCTTCACATTAAACTGACCTTCTACAAAAAGGGATACTTCTTCAGAGGCAGGCAAATCAAAATCTTTATGAAAATCAACTAAGTTATAGTGACTATCCAATTTCCAAAATGGAGGAAAAAAAGAACCACGTTCTGTCCTTCTATTTTGCATTTTGTTGCTCAACCAGACCTCAAAATCGCCTGGATACCAAATCCAAGTAGCTTGGTTTTGTGCCAACACAGGCGAACAAAAAGACAAAAAAGTCAGGATAGCCAGTAACTTCGTTTTCAAAGAGATTTTTGTGGAAAGCATATCAATATGATTAGATTAAAAGTTCATTAGTTAAAAAAGAGGTAAAGGGCAATCATTACAATTGTTAGCAAAGTCCATGAAATCCATACTTTTCTTGTTGGCTTTTCTATGTTATTTTTTTCTTCAAAGGTTGCCAAGTAAACTGTGGGCTCATTATCTAACAATGATATAATGATGGCTAACACAAAAAGAAAAGCAAAAATCAAAAATGAAAGCAAAAGATAATGTGGCCAAATAGGGTATTTATCGGGAGTGAAAACCCATAAATACATGACTCCTATCCCTAAACTCACGACCGAACCTGCAGAAAGCGTAAAGTTTACCGCTTTTTTGGTAGTTCTTTTCCAGAAAACAGTCAGTAAAAATACAACAGCCAAAGGTGGTGCTATAAAACCTAAGACTGATTGAAAAACATCAAATAAATTCAAGCCTTTGATGCTATCAATTGCCAACGCCATCATAATGGCAAAAATACAACCTGCAATAACCGTGTATCGTCCTACTTTAATAATTTCCTGATTGGTCGCATGTGGATTTATTTTCTTTAAATAAACGTCCATTGTAAAAACTGTACTCAAGGAATTTAAAGAAGAACCTATTGTACCAACAAGCACAGCGATTAAAACAACAATTACTAAACCGTTCATTCCAGGAGGAAAAAGGTTTGTTACCATCGTCATATATGCTTCAGATGGGTCTTTTAAATTGGGGAAAAGGATATAACATAAAATTCCCGTTAGAATAAATAAAGGCAGAGACAGTATTTTTAACCAAGCAATAAAGTTTACACCTAACTGACCTTGCTCTAAATTTTTAGCCCCTAATACCGACTGTACCATTGCTTGGTCTGTACAGAAAAAAGCTACAGCCGCTACGGGATAGCCCAATAAAATAGCGTACCAAGGATATTTTGTATCGCTAGCAGGATGAATCAACGTCCAATAATGAGCTGGGACTTTATGATAAACTTCTGAAATACCACCCACTTTAATGACCCCTAATATGGTAAGTGTTAAAGATACAGCAATCAGTAAAATCATCTGAAATACATTTACTTTCGCAATTGCCTTTAGCCCTCCTGCAAAGGCAAATAAGCCTGCAAACAAAACCAAGACGATCACAGATTGCCACATGGGTATTCCTAGAATTTGCCTGACTAAAAAGCCTCCTGCAAACAAACCAAGCGATAACCAAGAGATTAATATTTTGATTAAGGCATACCAAGCCAAAATAGTTTGAGTAGAATCGCCATAACGTTTACCCATAAATTCAGGCATGGTACTTACATTGGCTGCAAGGTATTTAGGGGCAAAAACGATAGCAAGCAAAAACAAAAAGACAAATGCGTACCAATCAAAATTAACGGCTACAATACCCGTGCTATAACCTATGCTCGCAAAAGCTAGTAGCATAGAAGGCCCCACGTTAGTACCCCACATATTAAAACCAATACTCGACCAGCCTAACGATTTATTAGCCAGAAATAGGGTTTCATCCTTGTTAGTTTTGTCTGAAAAACTTGCTCTGTAACCAATCACTATCAAGATAATCAGATAGGCTACCACAATACTATAATCTAAAAAAGTTAGGCGTTCTACGATGTTTCCCATCATCTAAAGTTATTTAAAATGTCTGCACTAAGATGATGTGTTGTCAAAACGTCCGCAATTTTTACAGGTGCTCCCGTCTGTAAAGACTTATCCATTGCCTGCAATAATGCCACCGTTCCGATACCTTCTTTGATATTTGGATAAGCCGTTTCACCACTTTCTAAGCAATCAGCAAAATATTCTAAATAGTTTTGGTATTCGCCAGCATGATGGCTTTTGCCCTCAAAACGGAAATAATGTTTAAGTTTGTGCTCCCATGTTTGTACTCTTTCTTCTCCTGTATTGGTAGTAACGGCATAGCGTAAATCCATGTAATCAGCTTGGCTACAACCCTCTGTACCTCTTAGGATACAACTCATTTCACTATCGCGAACTACTGGTTGAACAGGCCCTGTATAAGCTCCACTTACTCTCGCAATTCGTCCATCAGTCGCTTTAAAAATAAAGTGCATAGTATCGGCATTTTTCAAGCCTCCTTTTAAGCCATTCGAGCTTAACATGCCGTAACCCATTACTTCTTCAATATTGGGCAAATACCATCTAATAAAATCTACTGGGTGACTCAAGCCCCCATAAAGCCATTTGAAAGCATTCTCTAACGACCATCCTTTATCCAGAAACCATCTGTGGTCAGCGTGGTAATAACCTTCAATAGTGATTAATTCTCCGATAAGTCCTGCCTCAAAGTCTGCTCTTTGTTTTTTCATTGGTTCAAAAAAACGAGAACTTTGTCCGACAAAAACCTTTTTGCCTGTCCTTTCTGAAAGCTCAATTAATTCTTTAGCTTTTGATAAATCGTCAATAAAAGGTTTAGTACACACTACGTGTTTGCCATGCAATAATGCTTGTTTAGTATGTTCTGCATGGAATTTATCAGGCGTATAAATCGCAATGATGTCAATATTTTTATCATCCAATAAATCTTGATATTCGGTAGTATAATGATGAAAGTCGAACTCCTTCGCTCTTTGCTTACATAAATCAATATTGCGGTCGCATACTTTAACTAATTCTAATTTTTTGCTAGCCAATGCAGCCGACATGGTACTTCGACCTTCTCCTAAACCTAAAATTGCTATTTTCAACATTTTTATTGCTATTTATTAACCCTTGAATTCTCTATTATTAATTTCCAGCAGGTTTCAGAAAAACCCATGTTTCGTCCTTTTTTGTACCTGTAATTCCTTCTTGATATTTTTTCATCAACGTATTCCATTCTATTACTCTAGGATTGTTCTCAATGGTTTTTGGATTGAGTTTATCTAAATTTTCACCTTTGGGAATACTAATAACTAACATCAATTGTCTGCCATTTTTATACAGGAGTAATTGTTGAAAGTCGGCATTACAAAAGCCTTGGGCTACTTCTGGCCATTTGGTAAATTGTGTAGCATGATAAGCCAAATATTCTTTTTGTAAAGTAGTGTCTGCTACTAGATTGGCTGTTAGGATAGTATGCGACCACTCTTTAGCCACCTTTCCATTCTTACATCTTTCTTGGTTAAACTCATAAAACAAATCGTCATAAGTCTTGATTTGTACTTCTGGAAAAGCATTTTTCAGTCTTTCTCGAAGCAAATACACATCTTGTACTTTATCAAAAATAACTAAGTGATTTTCCCATTGAAATAATGCTTCTTGTGATACTTTACTTTTTACAAGAATCTCATCTAATTTTTTCCTGTCTATCGTCTTTCCTTTTTCAATAATCAATTCTACAATAACAGGCTTTTCAATATTGATTGTCCAAAACTTATCTACCTGATTTTTATCATTTAGCAGATAGCTGTATTCCGACTGAATACCAACTTTAACCTTAATACTATCTGCGACTTGTGGCCCATTATTTTGCCAAGTATTCCCTGGTCCATTAGCATTTTGTAGGAATTTTTCAGAGGGAGTCCAATTATCTTTAATCGTAAAATAAGAAGAACCTTCATCTGTATATAAATAAAACCAATGATTAGGAATATGTGCGTAAGGGGCTTTGTAAATGCTATCGACATAGTTTTCAGAAATGACAGAACCCGGTTGAGCCGACAATGTATAAATTGCCGCTACATCGTACATGTGTTTGGCATAATGATGTATTTTGTTAGCCGTAATTTTATTATTCTTCATCACATTGATGGTCTTCGTCCAACCCCAACCCATGCTAATGCCTGAATAAGACACATCCGAAATTTCGTTGTGCTCTATGTTGATGCCCTTTACATACCCTGTTCCGATACCTACACAACCCCAATCTTCATTCGTAACATCCGTAATTAAATTATTGCTAATCAACAAATTGGTGCATACTTCTCTTTCATCAGAAGGATTATAAGGCAAGTGTATTTCTGTGGCTTCATCTGCATATACACCTGCTTGGATGCCTGTTCCGCCTATATCTTTAAAAAGATTACCTTTAATAGTATTGTCGTGGACACCTTTGTAATAATCAAGTCCTGTAGAGGCTAAATGTTCAAAACGACAACCTTCAAAGCCCGTATGATGAGCATAAGAAACCTCGATAGCCGCTTTTGGTCGACCAACCCAAGCTTGATTTTCTAACGTTTTTTTATCGGGTGTCCCTGGTATTTTTAGTTTATAGGCATCTAACATATATAAACCCGCTTGATGCGGAACGTGCCCTTGTTGAAAAGGGCGCAACCATGCACTATGGTTGAAAGCGATGTTTTTAAAGAAAACATAAGCCACAGGATTATCAATTGTTCCTTCTATTTTAAGTAAGGTTTCCAATGACGAAGCTATGATTGTTGCCTTATCCATCACCTCATTGGCACGTGGGATATAATAAACTTTCTCAGCCTTGCTATCCAAAAACCATTCACCTTCTTGGTTCAAAAACTGGAGGGCATTACTTAGATAGAATGCAGAGTTTCCTGTTTCTTTTGAAATCCAAGGCGCTGGCCAAGGGTGCTCTGACTGTATGCGACTTTCTGGCTGAAAAAATGAAAGCTTAGCACTATCACCTTGTACTTCCATTTTTTTGATACGCAAACTAGCAATAGCCCACCATTGATGAATGAACATTTCCATGCCATTCACTTTGGATAAATCCCCAAATTTTGGTGCAGGAATCCAACAGGTTTCTTCTTTCTTATTCCAAGATAAAATACGATTCATGGTTGGATATGGCGTATCTTTAGCTCGAACAGCTTTTTGGTTATTCACCCATAATTGTCTGAATTTCAACAAATCTCCTCCTACTTTTGGCGCATCCGCTACCCAAACTTTCCCGATAGCTTCTTTGGGTAAACCTGCAAGGTTACCCTTTAATTTTGTCCAACCTGTTATGCTTATACCACCACTAATAATGGGTTTTTCGTTAGGTGCTGCTTCGATAATAGTCGGACTAACAGCCGTTCCAGCATCTTCTGGACGAATTACAATTGGCTCATACAATTGATAATTCCCTTTACGTACATAAATATGTATGGCTTTCGTCAAGTTACCATCCGATAGCCTACGCATCTCGCGTACTTTCCGAATAGCCATCGCTACTGATTGCAAGGGCTTATCTTGGCTACCAATATTTACATCAAGTCCATCAGGAGATACCCAAATATCCGTTTGTGCCTGACTATTTGATGAAAAAGCAATGATTAAAAAAGAGAAAATTATAAAAAAATATTTCATCATTTAGTTTTGAAAAACTGTTTTCAAGAAAGTTGTATTAGCACCAAAATTTCCTTTTACATCTCTGGGCTTATTAGCATCTCTCGAACGTTCTATTACTAGCCAGCCACTCCATTTCATTTTATCAAGCGTAGCTTTTACTTTCTTCATGTCTATTTCAGGGTCATTCTGTAGCCATACACCATCTTTATTGGTACAATGAATCATACAGATGTTATTTTTACCCAATATTTTTAATTCTTTATATAAATCACGTCCTTCTTTTAGAGGGTTAGAGAAATTGAAATATATTTTAATACCGTCAGAACCAATCTCTTTCAATAGCTTTACTTCTTCGGTAGCATCCAAAGCCGTTTCTATTCCAATCACGACGCCTGCTTTTTTAGCCATTTGTCCTGCTACTTTTAGTCTGGCAACAACTGAGTCTCTGACAGCAGGGTCTTTTTTCAAATCACATTGAACACCTAATGGCAAAAATGCTACTTTGATGTTCATCAATTTCATTGTAGTAATACAATCCTCAATTGATTTTTTGTATTCTTCTCGTCCACAAAAGGATTGAGCATAATAGCCAGTCATCGCCAACGAGAACATTTCAATATTCAACTCTCTGGCTTTTGTCAGAAAAACATTTCTGATAGAATCGTTAGCTAACTGATTATCAAATGTCGGACGTTTGCCTAAACCACCCATGTCTATTTCTACACCGTCTGCTCCAATTTCTTTCGTAAGGGTTAAAGCACCCAGTTTTTGTCTCTTCAAAAGCATCAAATCAATTAGTCCAATTTTATATTGATGATTTGTTTGGGCAATACTCTTCAATGGCAACGAGCATAAAATTGTCATACTCGTTACAAAAATTGCTATATTTAGCTTTTTCATTTATCTAATTTTTAGGGGCTTCTTCAAACATTTTTTCTAATGTTTCAAAACTTTTCTCTGCATTACTAGGAAGATTTTCACCCTTTTCTCCGAAAACATACATGGCTGGGAATGGCTCAATTGTCACCTTTGATTCATCGATATTTCCAGCTTTATCTTTCAATTTTTTTAAATCCAATTGGAAATTTTTCGCTAAGAAATCATACAATGCCATGCGTTTACTTTTTCCATAGTCATGTCCTTCTGTTGGAAAATGCACATTTTTTACGGCATCTTTTTCGCCATAAAAGCCATATATTTTTTGTAGAAAAGGAAATTCTGTTTCAGGCACATGTTGTGTCCAATCTTTGCCATCCGATAAAATTAACTGTGGTCTTGGTGCGGCCATTGAGGCTATTTCAACATTATTTGTGCCATTACCACATACATGTACGCCCATACCACTTTCGCAAGGACACCCCCCACTATGATAAGACGATAACATCACCACAGGCACGCTTAGCGTAATTCTATCATCTAAAGCGGTTATCAACATCGTCTGACTACCCCCACCAGAACCACCCGTAATGGCTACGCGACTGGCATCTGCATTACTAAAAGAAAGTAACCAGTCTAAAATTCTAATGCTATTTAAAGCCTGAACAGACATGGCTATGCTTTTTCTGTGAAACTCTGATTTGAATTGTAATGTAGATTCTCCCCAAGCAAAAAGGTCGTAACTGAAAGCCATAGCTCCCATTTTAGCCTGCATCGCACAACGATACTGGCAATCTGCCCGATAACGTCCATCTCCAAAATGTCCATCTGGATTTAAAATCACAGGGATTTTACCTTTACTTTCTAAAGGCATATACAAAGAACCGCATACATATACCCCAGGGAGCGTCTCGATTGCTACATTTTCTATGGTATAGCCGTCCATTTTACGCTTATTACTGGTGATTACCTTACTCTGTGGTTTAGCTGGCAGTGGCGAAAGCTTCAAGGCGTCCCACATACAAGCTTTTAATTCTTCTTTGCGTTTTTCCCAACTTGCTTCATCATTATACAAAGTAGATAAATAGGCTAATTGTTGTTCACCTTCCTCAGGTGTTTTCAGATGATACTGATAGCTTTGAAGTTTATATTTTTTTTCACCTTCTTTGGCAAACGTAATATCTTGCGACGACAATACATTGTTCATCGTTTTCTCAAAATCTGGTCTGAAACGCCAATCTGCATACGTCACCCATTTATCTTTTACCAACTCTTCGGGATAACGAATTTTTACTTTGAAACGAATTTCAATCTGAGCAATCACTTCTTTCAATGGTTTTTTGAAAGAATTATCTGCTGTTTGCGCCAAAGAAAAGTAAGTCAAACAGAGTAAACAGAGTGTTTTTAGATATTTCATGAGATTAGTCTTTAGTAATTTCTCCTCCTTTTGGTGCTTCGTATCCTTTTAGTTGTGGCCATTCTCCATTGCTGATTTTCTTCAATTTCAATTTTGAAGGGTCAATAACAGTATGTTTTATTTTCTTGCGTCGCCAAGTATAAATTACATGCACTAAGCCATCAGACGTTTGAATAATAGAAGGATATGAATATTGACTAATAGGTGAATCTTCTATAATCAAAGCTGCGTACCATTGCTTGCCATCTTTGGTTAATGATACATTCAGTGGTGTTCTCGGACCTTTGGCTAAATCTCCTGGAGGTAACACATGATTATATACCAATAAATGACGACCATCTTTCAAGGTCACAGCATCTGTTCCTGAATTATTATTAGGCAAATTTGCTTTCGCCAATGGTGTCCATGTTTCGCCATTATCATATGACCACGATTCAATAATTGCTCTGTCTCTGCTTCTTGCTAAAATTTGTAATTTGCCTTTGCCATAGTCTAAAATACTTGGCTGGATAGCATTGAAGGTTTTTCCATCACTGATGGGGCCAACGATTCTCCATGTTTTTCCAAAATCTGGTGTTACTTCAAAATGGAGTTTCCATCCTGAGCCTTCTGTACTAGTTGGACAAAACAAATTGCCATTACTTAACAACACTGGTTTATTTTTTACGGGACCGATATAATCTTCTGGTAAAGCCTTTGCTTCCGACCACGTAATGCCACCATCAGCCGAGGTTTTCAACCACCCTTTCCATTTTGATGGACTAGGACCTATTTTATAAAAAAGCATTAAATCTCCCTTCGGGATTTGGTATAATACTGGATTCCAACAAGCATAGCGGAGTGTATCATTCACAATACCATTAGCCACATTTTGAGGAGCTAACCATTTGCCATTTACATTTCTACTTACCCAAATGCATACATCAGGATTGCGTTCTTTGGTACCTCCAAACCATGCTGACACTAGCCCTTTGGGTGTTTCGGCAATGGTGGCTGCATGGCTTTCAGGGAACGGAGGATTTTCTACGACAAACTCATCTAATAATATTCCCGATTTCCATTTTTGAGCATTCGTTTGCATGGTGAAAAACACACAAACTGCCATTAATACCGTAAATAAGCTTTTTCTTAACATGATAATGCGTATTGAATTTTAATATTTTTAATGCCTGCTGTCAAAACAATTAATTAACATTGAAGGAATAATTACCAGAACTTACTTCCAATATCAACTTATTGCCTTCTGCTTTTATAAACTTCACTCCTTCTAATGATGCAATTGCTTTCCCACTTTCTGTGACTTGATTAAGTGAATTAGTAGGCAGATAAACTAAAGATTTAGTATTTACTGGGACACTGATATTCCATTGAAATTTATTCCCCTCTTTTTTCCAATCAGATTTGATGATGCCATACATACAGTGATATGAAGCCTTAGCAGATGTTAACCCTGCAATCATTTCAGGTTTCATTACGATTCTCTTAAAAGCAACTGATTCTTTGGAAGATTTGATTCCCGCTACATTTTCATAGTACCAGATAATCAAATCCCCTAATAACATTACATGGTTTCCAGAATTCATTTCTGGGTTTGCCTTATCACCATTCCAAAGCTCCCAAATAGTAGTAGCACCATTTTCTGCCATATATCCCCAACTTGGATAATCTCGATTAGAAGCAATCGTATAGGCTATATCTGGACGTCCGTTGTCACTTAATCCACGCATTAGCCATTGTGTACCAATCACGCCTGTACTGATATGTCCTTTGTTTTCGATTAAAACTTTATCAACAATACTCTTCCAAACTTT
Organism: Arcicella sp. GW821-FHT09D11; assembly: GCF_059416265.1. Classification (NCBI taxonomy): domain Bacteria; kingdom Pseudomonadati; phylum Bacteroidota; class Cytophagia; order Cytophagales; family Flectobacillaceae; genus Arcicella; species Arcicella sp. GW821-FHT09D11. Next base: position 49,718 of record NZ_JBWKOV010000006.1, read on the forward strand.
TGCTTTTTCATTGGCAGGAATCATATTATACATCAAAGGCAGCAGGTTTGCAGTAACTGTTCCATTACTATATTGTCCATTTTTACTATCTAAAAACTTTTTGTTAAATGCCTTGATAATTGCTTGCTTGCTTTGCTCAAATGCTTTGATATCATCAGATTTGTGGAGTAAGCGAGCAAAATTTTGCATCACATCCAACAACTTCACATAAGTTGCTGAAGCCAATAATTCTCCATCTGTTTGACGAGCAGGGTCTTTAGCATGAATCAATTCTAAAGACTCAGGTGGCACACACCAATCACCATATTTATCTTTTGTAATTAATCCATTTACTAAGTACTTATCTTGCATATAATCTATCCATTTTTTCATAGATGGATAGTGGCTTCTGATACTTTCTTGGTCACCATACTGACGATACAGCATATCTGCAATAGTAATGTAAGTACCAGGCCAAGTAACATTATCGCCATAATATCGCCAAAAAGCAGGGGCTACATCAGGGATACTTCCATCAGGTTTTTGTGCTTGCTCAATATCATTCAGCCACTTTGAATACAGACGAACGTTATCAAAAATAAAGCTTTCGCCATAAGCTCCCGTTGTTCTATCTCCTAACCAAGGTTGGCGTTCATTTCTTTGTGGACAGTCAACTGGCATTCCTTTATAATTACTTCTGATACCCCAATAGGCATTTTTATAAATTTGGTTAATGGTTTTATCTGACGTTTCGAAATCTCCAATCGTTGCCATGTCATCATAAACAACTCTTCCATCAAAGTTTTCGACAGTTGGCACAGTCGGGAAACCCGTTATTTCTACATACCTAAAGCCATGATATACAAACGAAGGCTCCCACGTTTCTTGTCCTTCTCCTTTTAACGTATATGCATCCGTTACCTTGGCATCTCTTAAATTCCTCACAAACAATTCTCCATTACTTTGTAACGTTTCAGCAAAACGAAGACCTATTTTATCTCCTTTCTTACCAGTAACACGCATTCTTAACCAACCTGCCATATTTTGTCCCATGTCCAAAATATAAGTATTGGCATTCAAGCTTTTGATAGATACAGGTTTGATGGTTTCCATTACTTTCATGTTCTCCGTCATCTGCGCTTCAAACATTCCTCCTGCTTCCTGTACTAATTGGACTTTCAGCCAACTTTTATCTTCAAATCCTACCATATTCCAATTAGGCATTTCTTTGGTAGCATCGTATTCTTCGCCATCATACTCATTATTTGTTCTGATAGGGCCATCGGCAGTTACTTTCCAGCTTTCATCGGTTGATATTATCTCCTTTGTGCCATCTGTATATTCAATGTCCAGATTCAATAGCATTTTAGGATACCCAAATGTCTTGATTTTATATGGTTTATAATCTTGACGCATGGTATAAAAACGCCCATTCCCCAAGACTGTTCCAATAACATTTTTATCTGCTTTCAAGAGTTTGGTTACATCAAAAGTATTGTACTTTATCCCTTTGGTATAGTCCGTAGGAACAGGTGCTAACACTTGGTCACCCACTTTTTGTCCATTTAGATATAATTCATAAAGCCCCAAGCCCACGATATAAATAGTAGCCTGTTTGATACTTTTTTGGGCTACAAATTCCTTTCTAAAATACCTTGCTGAAAGTCTAGCAAATTGGCTTTCATTATCCCATTCAAAAGAACGGTCGAGACCAATCCATCGTCCTTTCCAGTCTACATAATTCAATAAGCCTATGCTCCAAAATGCTGTTTCAGACCAAGCTGATTCCCCCTTATTTGTCCAAGTTTTTATTTTCCAAAAACATCTTTTCTTGCTCTTTAATGCTATTCCTGCGTATTTTACATGGATAGATTCATCAGATAATACCTTCCCTGAATTCCATAAATCGCCTTCGTTAGCAGCTAGTTTTTCAGGTGTAGAAGCTACCAAAACTTGATAGGCAACTTGCTGTACATTTCTTTGGGAAGCCGTAATTTCCCAGCTTAATCTAGGCTTTACAACATCTATTCCTTCAGGATTTACTAGCATTTCGCAACGTAAATTTTGCACTTGGATGCCTGCATCTTGTTTACTAAAAGAAGCAAACAATACGATAGCGACAAAAAGGAAGATGTGTTTTGTAATTTTCATTCTTTTATAATCAAGTGATATAAATCTTGTGGTTTTATTGACTGATTAAACTTCCTCCCCAAACAAAATCTTTGAAATCATTAGGAGATTGATGCCGTCCAACTAAATAATAAGTGTCCAATCCCAAGCTTTTAGCTCTGTTTTTTAATATTTGTTCGTCGTGTGGCGTCGGTGTTTCTTTTACTTCTATTGCTTTTTTACCCTCTAAAATAAAATCTATCTCTAACCCTGTTTTCTTCTGATAATACTGAATTGAACCTAGATGACTTAACTGTAAAGCAATTGCATTTTCAAAAACTTGTCCGCTACTTACTTGTGCCAATGCTTGTAACAAGCCCGTATCTGCTAAGTATATTTTCTCTTGCTTAGAAAACTCTTTATCTAAACTTTGCGTAAATGCCCCTACTGATTTTATAAAATATGTATGTTCCAACAAACTTATATACTCTTTTACTTTCGCACGGTTTATACCCAGCACAGCACCTAATTTGCTAAAATCTAACCTACTCCCTGTTCTTACAGCCAATAACCTTACTAATCTGTAAAGGTCATCTGATGCCGAAAAATCTGACAATAACCTTATGTCTAACTCAATGTAGGCATTAATTACATCTCTTAAATAAGCCTTTTTATCCTCTTCGGTTTCAGCTAAAACAACTTCAGGAAATCCTCCAAAACTTAGAAAATTTTCATATAATGCCTTCCATTTAAGGTAAATACTAAGATGGAAGGGAGCTTCAGCAAACTGTTTTAAAAGTGTTGGACTTTCTCCTTGGAAAGCGACAAATTCCGCAAAATCCAAAGGATACATCTCAAAAATTCTCTTTCTGCCAGCCAAACTTTCTGAAAAATGGTTCTTCAAATAGAATGAACTAGATCCCGTAACAATGAATTTTGTACCATAAGTGTCATATAGGAATTTTATCACACTTGTACTTTGGTTTACCAACTGAATTTCATCTAGTGCAATTACAGCTGGTTTTGAAAGGTCAATCCCTTCTATTGCCAAGCCAATTTCAATATCTTTCGTATTTGTTTGATTGAGCAAATAACGGTTTTCAACCCTTTCCAAATCCAAATAAACCTTATTATTATGTGGTACTTGTGTCAATAGATATTTCAAAGCGGTTGACTTTCCAACCCTTCTCATTCCAGTTATTACTGTGGCTTGAGGCTTTGACAAATGCTCTAATAATGATGGAAATATATTTCTGTGTATCATAAATGTAACTTTTTGCTTCTAAAATTTACAAATAATCATACTTTTTGTCGAATTTCCAATCAAATTTGCACATTTAATGGTTTATTTTACAATAGACAATGCTATTATTCTACTTATTTCCCGAAAAGTCAAAGTATAAAATCAATTCTTTGGCTCTAGCTGGTTCTTTTTCGTAATCGTAATAAATATTTTTCATGCCCATCGGACCAGAATTTTCGGTTTTGTTGGTTTTTGAACCAATCCCTGCAATACCCTGTAAAAATGAAATATCCCCGTTTGGAAAATTGATTTGATAGTTTTTATAAGGGTCTTGTTTAAAAGCTGGGGTAAACAAACGGAAGAAAATATCTTCATTTTCGGTAACAACAGTAAAATTTTGTTCTTTGCCTATAAATTTACACCAATACATATTTGAGTGATATCCCTTAAATTCTGGATAGATAAAAGGAATTTCTCCTGTTTCGGTAGTATTATATTCTTTTTGCCAAACCCCAAATTGATTTCCCTTCATCCTATTTTTCCACACCCTGAAAGGGCCATTTCCCATGTATTCTACTCCTTTAATGGCTGTTTCAGGAAAGGAGAAATTCACACCAAAAAAGTTAGTAAAGTAATCCCCTGGAAAATAATTGACTTTCATTTTTATCCAGCCAGATGGATAAATTGTCCACTGCAAAGTATTATAGCTATTCTTTCTATCGAAAGTGGATGTAATGATTAAATTATTGTTTTCAAATTGGTAAGCGAAGTTTCTAAAATTAGTAGCCCCTTCTTGCACAATGGGACCATTATTAAAAGGAATAATGCCTTGTTTATTCTGTACTTTCTGTAAAATTCCTGTAAACTTATTAATCGATACTGCTAAATCTTTTACTGAAATGGTGTAAAGAGAATCTATTTCTACAATCTTTGCTTTTTCATTTCCATCAGTCTTTATTATAGTTTTGGCTATTTTTTCTGGCAAAGAAATCTTGAAACTCCAAGTAAAAATTTCTTGGTTATTAAAATCCTTGGCTGTTACATACAATACATCATAAGCTTGCCAATCATTCGGAAGGGATAATTTAATACTTCCCTTTTCGGATGGCTTAATATTAGGTGGAACAATAGACCCCGATTTTTCTATTAGATTTTTATTATCAAATTGTTTTAACTTCCAAGAGAAAGTGCATTCATTGATATTAGAAAACGAATAGCGATTTTCGATATTCAATACGCCATCAAAAGCAGGTGTAATTTCCTTGGCTTCAAACTTTATAGGACTCCATACCTCTTTAATGGTAAAATAGCTTCCTTCCTTTTCACGATAAGGACCTACTATTCCATCAGCTGCATGATTTCCGTCGGTATCCAATATGCCATTTTTGTCAGTTCTTACAATACCTTGGTCTACAAAATCCCAAAGAAAACCACCTGCTGACAAAGGACTTACCCACATTTTTTCCCAGTAATCTTCTAAGCCTGCTCCATGACCACCATCGTACATTCCATGCAAAAATTCTGTTGGCATTACAATGTTATGCCCATTATCGTAATTCCCAATGCCATAATTATATTCACGATAATGCTGGGTATCAAACCCTGCAAAAGCTTCCCAAGCGTGAATCACAGGGCGCTTTTGAATATCTTCTTGCGGAAAAATTGCATCTAATTCATAATTATGTCCGCCTTCATTACCATTAATCCAAAAAATAACAGCAGGGTGATTTTCATCATGCACCATTAATTCTTTCAATAATTTGGTTCCTGTTGGCGTATCATAATTGCCATGCCAACCTGCCAATTCATCCATCACATATAACCCTAAGGAATCACAAACATCTAAAAAATGGTCATCTGGTGGATAATGTGACATCCTAACAGCATTCATATTCATGTCTTTCATCAGCTTCACATCCAGTACACTGATATCTTTGCTAGTAGTCCTACCAGAAGTAGGCCAAAAAGAGTGACGATTTACTCCTTTAAACTTAATTTTTTTTCCATTTACGTATACACCGTCTCTTTGCTTTACTAAAACTGAACGAAATCCAAACTTCTTTTCTACTGTATGAACAACTTTGTTCTGGTCTAACAGGCTTACAATTATCTTGTAACGATTCGGTTTTTCAGATGACCATACAAGAGGATTATTTACAAACGTTTTTAAGACTACTGTACCATCTCCCTTCGTTACTTTCGCTGTTATTGGCAAGCTTACTTTCTTACCGTCAAGCGTATAAATTTGAGCTGAAACGGTTTGATTGAGCTGACTATTTTTCAAGTAAACATTTGCCTTAAAATTCCCTTGTGCATCAGCATCTAAAGCTATTCTTTCGATGTGTTGTACAGGCAAAGCTTCTAAATAGACTGGTCGAAAAATACCTCCGAAAATCCAAAAGTCACCTTTTCTTTCCGCTTCATTGACAGAAGAATTGTTTGAGTGTTTTGATACTGTTACTTCTAAAAGATTTTCTGTTCCAACGTTTACCAACGTACTAATATCGTAGCGAAAAGCATAGTAAGAACCCTCATGAACAGCACTTGCTGATTTGCCATTGATTTTCACTTCGGTATCCGTCATTGCTCCTTCAAAAACAATGTTGATACTTTTTCCCTTCCAAGTAGTAGGAACAGTAAAAGTATGTTTATAAAGCCCTTTTTCTTTCCCTCTTGAACTGTCTTTAGCAAAACCATAGTTGTATTTTCCAAAACCTTGCAATTCCCAGTTAGAAGGTACAGGAATAGTCGTCCATTTTCCTGAATTTCTCCCTGCCGTGCAGAAAAAATCCCAATTAACAGTTTTATCATTTCCTGTTCCAGATAAATACAATTTCTGTGTTTCTTGTGCTTGAACAAGCCAAGAAGTCAAGCAAAAAAATATGGTTAAAAAGGTAATCTTCATTATTACTTTGTTCTAAAAGGACGGGCAGGTAAGCCTTCTTGATTAAATAAATTGGGTTGAGCAGCTTCATCCCAAGCAAAACGCACAGCTACTGGCTTTGAAATACTTGATGAGGAAACCAATACTTTATTATCCTTGATGATAGCTTGTGCATCTACAAAATTTCCATCTTCACCAGCAATTTGAAAATTAGTTAAAGCTTTTCCATCTTTACTGATTAAACCACTCCCTATTTCGTCAAAATCTAACCGAATTACGTCGTCGTTAATTTTCATTTTCTTAAATACTGGACCTGAGGCTACTATGCTTTTCATGCCATAGTCGTTATGCAAAGCGACAAGGGCTAAACGTCTTCCAATTTCCCATTTATAAGGAGGATGAATGTCTTTGATACTATCGACCAAATCTGTGGTAATAATCATTCCAGTATTGGGAACTTTCAACACATTGGTCTGAGCCTCTCTGAAGGCTGGCAAAGTTTCTCTGGTTAACATCAATTTCCCTTTAGATTCCGAATAAGTATGAGGGGCAATTTGAACATAGTTAAAAGGCATTTTTTTGTCTCCCCAAGCTTCCCTCCAACTATTGATTAATGTTGTTAATTTTTGGGTATATTCTGTCGTTTCTGTCAAAAAACAGTTCGTTTCGCCTTGATACCACAAAAAGCCTTTTAAAGCAAAAGGAATTAACGGGCGAATCATGGGTTCAAAAAATTTAGCAGGTTCGCCTTCTACTTTCTGCCCTTTAAAATACTCAGATTCAGCAAATGCTTCTTCGGAAATCCAAGGTTCTATCCTACTGCCAGGAATAGCCGAAGAAATCATACCGATTGGAACATTTAGATTTTTATGCAATTCTTTGGCAAAAAAATAAGCTGCCGCCGAAAATGAACGTAAGGCAGAATCTTTAGCAATACTCCAGCCACGGTGTAAAGGATCGGGTTTAATTAATTCTTTACGATTGACTAAAAAAATACGAATGAGAGAGTTTTTAGCAAATTCTAGTTCATCTACAGGATTCTCAATTGCTATGTTTGGCCTTTTTACTTTGCTATTTTTTCGCATAGTATATTCCATGTTCGATTGCCCTGAACATAGCCAAACTTCGCCTACCAAAATATTTTGAAGTTTGATAGTATTCTTTCCAGTGATAATGAGTTCAGCAGGAGTACTTGATGCCTTCAAGGGTTTCAATACCACTGCCCACTTTCCATTTTCATCTGCAAAAGCTGTTTTATCTTGCCCTGCAAACTGAACATTTACTCTTTCTCCTACAGAAGCCTTCCCCCAGATTGTCAAGGGTTTATTTTGTTGCAAAACCATGTTATGTCCCAAAATACGGGGTAACACAATTTGTGCCTGAGCTTTGATAGTTAGCAGACAAAAAATAAAATATATAAGAATGTTTTTGGACATAACTAATAAGCACTTGTTTTGAATGATTTGATGATGAAAACTGCTTCTTTGTCTAATTCTCCTGCATTTTTCAAATCATAACTTTGGTCTGTTGGAGTATCTGAATCAGGGAAACGACGAATTTCACCCGTTCTGAATATGACTCTTTTAAATGATGCTACTGGCGCAAAAAAGAGTTTTGTTCCTTTGCTTTGTCCGTTTACAAAAACGTTAAACATTCGTTTGTGTCTGTCTAACTCTATTCTGATGGCATACTCTTGTCCAGCTTCGTACTTCATAATACCCGAATTTCGGTAACCCACTTTGGCTTTAAAAGCACTATCAGCATCAAATATTAATCTTACTGCTGGTGTGCCTTTGGCATCTACAAAATCTATATGCAATAGTCCTTTATCTGATTGTTGAGGAATAATGGTAAATTCAACGGCTACCTTCTTAGATTCTGGAATGACTCTTTCAGCTTTGGCAAAATCAAATTTATCTTTATCTCTTAAAACCAATGCTTTTGAACCATCACCAATTTTTTCGATAGCCACAGGGGCATAAATAGGGCTGAAAATATTCCAATACTTTAACTCTTCCCCATTTTTCATATTAGCGAAAATTTCGTTAACATGGTTTTTTACTTCGTCAACTATAGGTACTGGTACTTTACTAACCCAAAGGTCTTCTTTATTCATACTGTAGGTAAGCCACATATTTCCATCAGGCACTACGCCATCACCTTCTATGATTCCACGTACATATTGCGGTCCATAAGACTTAAAGTTTCCGCCATAACGCATCGAAGAAATTTCACCATTGACCAACAATAAATTAGTATAATTTAAGCCATCCTTGCTAGTAGAAACAGCCAAAGGCCAGCGAAATTCAGAAGGATTATACACGGTAGCATATTTACCATCCGATGTTTTTTGTCCCCAAATTTTGGCATTACTATTTACAAACCCCGGTGCTCTTAATGGATTATACTGCCAAGTTTTGCCTTCGTCCGTACTAATTGAAGTAAGAGCGTGTTTCCATAAACCCACTACCCTATTATCAGGCAAATGATAATAACTAAATGCTTTGGCTTCTCTTTTCAGAGGAATCAAAGGGTCATCTCTATCGGCTTCTTCTACCCATTGTTGCATCATTAAAGGGGTAGCCAATAGTTCGTCACAAGCTTCTATGAATCCTTTGTCTTTACTGGCTGTATATAAAGGATAAATAGATTTACTTTTATCCCATGAAGCATTGTTTCTAATAAAATATATTTCTCCAAATTTACCGTCTGCCAGAACTTCTCTCACTACCCTTCCAATGCCTTTCCCATCATTAGGGTCATCTTTTGCATCCATTGTTATGCCATAGTAAGCTAACGTCAATAAACGTTTTTTCTTTGATACATAAAAGCCCATTCGTTGGTGCATGACGGCATATAAATCTTTGGCTACGCCTTTATATCCTGTCTTAGTCCAACCGTCTGGGATTTTATAAGGTGGAAAAATAACCGTTGGGGTCGACCAATGATAGCCGTCTTTTGACGTTAACAATAGGGTTTGTCCGGGTGGAATATGCTCGCCTGCAGGATTACTCAAGTATTGTAAATAAAAAGTATTATTCCAATATGCCAACATTGGGGCATGATTATATGTCCAATTATTACCTCCTGCTAATACAGGATTTTCTCTATTCGCATGAAATACCTGAATATTGTGTACGCCAACCGCTGGACTTAGTTGCCCGTGATGATAATCTACATTTGAAAGTGTTTCTCCAGTATAACGCACTGTATCTTGGGCTTTAGTAACTGTAAAGCTCAAGATGATAGACAAACAACTTAGTATATATTTTAATCGATTCATATTTATATGGCTATTGTTTGGTTGGCTGAACCTCTTTTTGTAATGATTTAAAAATGCTTTTTTTAACTTTAAAAATGGTTCCATGCTTATGCCCTTCAGGAACAGAAGTTTGTGACGAGACTTCTGTGAAATTTTTAAAGTCACTCGTTTTCATTGAGCCATAGTTTTTATCATGATACGAGTCGTAATAAATCAACCAATCATTCCCTACTTTCTCTACGCTTGGTCCTTCTGTGAAATTTTTAGTAAAGGGTGCTGAAACGTTGGTATAAGGTCCAATGGCACTTTCGCCAAAGGCAACTTTTATATTTCTATTGGGACGAGTATTGTCTTTTAAAACCAATACATAATCTTTTGCCTTTCGTTTTACAATTACCGCATCTATCACACTAAACTTTGGATCAATTAATAATTTAGTCGGCGAGAAGTTTTTAAAGTCTGTCGTAGTCGTATAATACATTCTATGATTATTATCTTCTGCTTCTTGGTCTTTTGGAAAACGAAAAGGAATACACGAAGCCCAAATGATAATAAACTGTTTGGTTTCGTCATCATAAAATAATTCAGGAGCCCATACATTCACAGTAGTAGGTTCATGTTCCATGACTGGTATCATTTTTTGTTCTGACCAATGGATTAAATCCTTTGAACTAGCATAACCAAAGCCTTTATCCCCTTTCCAGCTACTCGTCCAAACTAAATGGAAAGTGCCATCTGGCCCTTGGACGATGGATGGGTCACGCATTACTTTTTGATTTCCAATCGTAGGTTTCAAAAAAACATGGTTCATATCTATCCATTTGTAACCATCTTCGCTATATAGAAATCGTAATCCATCAGTAGCTGGCTCATGAAATGAACTAAACATATATACCTCTTTCGAGCATGAACTCAATAAAAGACTGAGCAATAATATTCCAACTATTTTTTTCATGAAAGGCTTATTTTGAATCTAATACCAATACCCAGTCATTTCCGTCTTTTGGTTCCGCAGGAGGATTAAAAGCTTGTTCTCCTTTATTTTCAAGTACTCCTATTTCAATACTTTTCCCATCTCTTGGGCTATACCAAGATGCCTTCACTTGGTCGCCTGCTATTTTACCCATGCTTACTTTGAAATTTCTGCCTGTATACGTATAGACTAAGACCGTATTCTTTGATTTTGTGGCCAATAGATAATTATACCTTACTCCTTGATCAAGTATCAAACTTTGGTCTGGAACAAAATCAAAAAAATCTTTAGAAAGCATCAGGTTTTTTAAATGAATCATCTGGCTTGAACCTAATGCTTTCATCCCAACCGACCATTTTTCTCTTGGTCCAAAAGAAGTAGATGCTGAAAATCCTTTATGCATTTGCATCACTTCATTTTGTCCATAAGTGTATCCAAAAGCCCCCGCCAAAACTGACCAATATGCATATCTGCGAACATCGTCTGCTGTCCATCTTGTAGCCAACGAGTCATGTAATCCATGTGGAATTCCCTCATAAGACGGTTCACCATCAATTGTTGGTTTAGTAGGTTTTAAGCGATAATCATCATTGATAAATTTCCAATTATCTTCCCCAAAATGACGTGTTTCATTCGCAGAAGTATCTTGTTCATAAGATTTATGCCCCGACTGCACCATATTGAAGTCTAGCCATTTTTCATTATGAAACCAGTCTGATGAAGACGTTCTACCTCTTGGATGAAAAGTAATTAAATGTTTATCATCAATCTCATTAATGGTTTTTCCAATCGTTTTCCAAACAGCCAAAGAGTCACTTCCTTTAATATCACCACCATTCAGCCAAATAATATTTGATTGATTCTTATAACGATTTGCCAAAAATGCAGCATATTTTTCGCCCTGCTTTTGTGAAACATGACCTGCTTTTACATTACCACCCCAAACAGGTACTAATGCGATATAGATACCTTTTTCCTCAGCTTTTTTGATTACAAAGTCGATATGGTCCCAAAAATCATATTGTTCAGCATTCGCAAAATCATTGCCCTCTGTCACTTTAGTATTTGTTACATCTTTTTTTACCAAGGCAGAATCACCGTATACATTCACAGCTTCAACAGTATGTAACACCATTACTTGAATCACATTAAAGCCTTTTTGCTTTCTGTCTTCAAGATACGTTTCGGTTTCTTCACGGGTCAATTTATTGAATAATAACCAGCCTGTATCTCCCAACCAAAAAAATGGTTTTTCATCTTTAGTAGCAATAAATCTTCCGTTGGCAGATACTTTTAAGTCTGGCAATTGTCCCACCTCTTTCACTGGCTTGCATGACGCCATAGCCATTAGACAACAAAAAACGATGATTAAACCTTTATGCATAGCATTGTATTTCATGATATTTTTCTGAGCCAAATCACCTCTGTTTCTGATGATTTATTTTTTAGTTGAATAATCTTTCCTCCTTTTAATTTTTCTTCCTCTTTGTTAATTTGTCCCGTTTTCGGATTAATATAGTTTACTTTGAAGGTCGATTTTTGTTGGGTCAGGTCAAGCTTTATCACATTTTGAGGGTCATTATAAATGATAAAGCCTTTCTCTGGATTTCCTAATGCCCATTGACTCGCTGTTTTATCCGTTAATTCAAAAGGCTTCATTGAGCTAGCATCTTGTAAAAATTGTGGATTCTCAACTACAGGGATATTTGCCAAAGAACCTCCTGCCATCAACACTGCCCAACCCATCGCATCAAAACTATCTGCTGAATAGATGACAGCTTTCTCTGGAAATTTTTGTCGGTATTCATCTACAGCACGGTATACTTGTTCAAATGAGCTCTTTTTAGGATTTAGTAGTCGAGCATGTTGACGAGGTGCTAAATTTTGTCCTCCCAAGGGTGCATAAGCATTGCCATTTGCTTGAAAATGCCAATAACGAATATCTATTAAATTAACAACAGAGGCTCTCTCAGCATCAGCGAGAATCGCATCTTGCACATCTTTTGTCGTACTTAACCCAACAATTACCTTTTTACCCGTCTCTTTTTCCCATTCCTTAATAACATCAATCCAGAACTGAACAAAATGCAGTGGTCCCGTATATTCAGCACCGATTAATTGAATGACACCAGTATTATCTTTGAAATTATCGAGACACTTACGTATATACGCTCTATGGATTTCTCGACGAATAGGATTTGAAACATCATAAAACTGTTCTGCCATAAAAATTCGCTTATCTCCTGCATAAGGCACTGGTTCAGGAAAACCAGTATTATTAATATTATTAGCAGGACGCCAAGGGAAATCGGCATAATGCGCTCCTGCCTCAATGATATTGTGTTGGAAATAATTCTGATGAATCAGCAACAATCCTTTCTGATCAGCTAAATCAGCATATTGTTTTAATCTGTTCCAATACCATTTATTATATTTTGTCAAATCATATTTGCTCAACCCATCATAAGCTGTTTCTTTCCCACTTCTGGCAAAAGGTAATTCATAAAATGGAGGCCAAACATCGCCATCAATTCTACGGATTCGCTCATGGTCATCACGACGACGCTCATACCAAAGTCCATAGTTATGGTCAATAGCTTTTATATTATTGGTTTTCATCCAATTTGTTAATTCTTCCAGATTATCCGTCAAACCTTTTCCTGTTTGTCCTGGTACAAAACGAGTAATATGGGCTTTAGCATTTTCTAATCCATAAGGTCTAGCACTTCCCGACCACCAAGGCACTTCTTGTTTTCTTCCAATAATCAACTCTTTCCCACGCACTAGCCAACCATTTGTAATTTGTAAAGCTTCTGCTTTTGTAATTAGCGTAGATTTTTTAAGCCCAAGTTGTTCAATCGTTGGCACAGTTGCTTGAGTAGGAATATCTTCTCTGTCTTTTGCTTGTGCAATAAATTCTTGTAATGTTTGGGCAGGCTTTTTCGCCTGTTCGGTCAAAGACATGGCTACTTCAACTTTCGGACTACTAGATGCCTCAGATGGTATTGGTAGCAAAATAGCTCTATTGCCTAATTTGCTACCAATACGGTCTTTTAGTTGTGCATAATATAAACTTCGGGGGTTAATATGTTCGTTAGACATATCCCAATAGCCATTTCCAGTAAATTGTGACCATGTACCAAAAGCCCAGTTTTGTGCAGTAGGAGCTTGAAAACAATCGACTCTTGAAGCAGAACACTGCCATAAAACAGAATTGGCGGCTGTCCAGCCTGCTCCTTGTCCATCTTGCCCACGATTAGTATAGCTTAATGCTTGTCCATCGATATTTACTACATCAAACAAAACACCCGAAGCCCAACTATCAATTGTTCCGCTAAAACTAAAAGGCAAATGCGCTTCGCATTGTACGAAAGCATTTGGTCCTGCGGCACAAAAACCAAGGGCATAATCATGATACCCAAATTCTGAATATAATCTTTGAAAGAGCGTCTGTTGACCTGTAGTAAAAAAAGTGAAACGACGCTGCCCACCGATTTCTGAAATCGGCGCTAGTGACTGACAATCTTCAACAGTAATGCGTTTACCCGTTTCTAAAATATTTACAGCCGAACCTGCAAAATGTTTGAATACAATTTGTCTAGCCCAAGCATCAGTAACATTTTCAAATGAAATTGCCCCCCAGCGATGGTCTTCATCTTTTGGATTATTTAAATCATAAGTAGATGCTAACCTCATATTTTCTACGCCAACCTGTGCAATTCTGCCATTCCAACTATATTTTGAAAGATAAGCACCGCCATAATTAGCATCCAAGGCTGTAGTGATGGGTGCGTCTAATGTAATTTCATTATCATTAATGGCAACGATTGTTCTATCCCAGAAAACATCTCTTTGACCAGCTTTCCATCCTAAGGCAGTTACTCCACCACCAAAATGGTCTGCTCCTAATTTTTCAATCCAATCTTTCGTCGATGGTCTATGAACAATTACTTTATCACCAATCTTGAAATGACCATTTGCATCAACTTTTACTTTCGCTGAATTAACAGGAACGTAAGTATCAATAATTTTTACTGCGCCCTCTAATACTTTATCATTTTTTCCAGCAACAGTAATCAACGTCTCACGGATGTCACCTTTCCCTAGTATGGTTGTTTCGCTCTCTCCCATTCCACTTCCACGCAATACAATTCCAGAGTTATTGATTCTTAAATTACCTGCTACTTCATAAATGCCTTTTTCTAATAAAACTACCCCTCTAAAACCATCTTTATTTGGCGTTAAAGTAGCCACGTAATCAATAGCAGATTGTATCCTAACCGTCGCATCACCAGTTTTTACAGGAACAATAACTTTTATAGCTACATTGGGAATGGCTTCTTCTCCTGCCATATAACCACAATATGAAAAATCTGGAATACGATTTCCCTGTTCGTCTGGCGTGTAACCTAACTTCGCATTTGCTTCAAGATAAGCAGGTGGAAGAGGTTTAACAACTTTAGCTTTCTGAGCAGAAAGCTGGATACTGTTCAGTAAAACAGCAAGGCATACAAATGTTATTTTCTTTATTAAACTCACCATATTCATTTGGTAATTTCTACCAATCAATCCTTTTAAAATTCAATTACAATTAAGCATTTAAAGTCAAGAATAATCATTTCATCCTTAAAGAATATCATTTATTTTATTTATTCTTTTGCTATTTCTATACCTCAACACAAAATTAGAAAGAATCAATCTCATGTATTTATATCATTTTCTCAAGCTATTATACAATATTATCAAATCCTTTCTAGTATAAGAACCCTATAAATCAGGTCAAAAATAAGGGGAGTTACTTTCTAAGTTCATCTTATATTCCCTATAATTTCTTTAAATATTTCAATATATACTGATAATCAGTGTTTTATTACGGATTTATCAATATATAGTAAGAAGCGAAAAAACATCATCTGTATACTGTATTTTTGGGTAATTTCTTATAGGATTATTTAAAAAAAGTAAAAGGGAGACTGATTCAACAATCTCCCTTTTACTTTTAAAAGCTTTTCAATATTATGGTTTTACCGTTTTTAACGTAACCACGCTATTTAAATATTCTTCAATGTTTGTGTAACCATCTTTGTTTCTATCTTTGGCTGCATCAGAAGCATCTTTAGGGTTTAATCCATTTTTTAGCTCCCAAGCATCTGGCATACCATCATTATCTGAATCCTTGTATGCTACTCCTTTATACTCAGGGTATCCACCCACTTGACTAATTTCAGTAATAATACCTTGCTTGTATGAGTCAATTGGTAAACGACGGTGCTTAAATTGAGTTTCTGGTAATTTAACACCTTCTGTATACTTAATTTTTCCTGTACGAACTTGTTCAATTACACGAGTATCTACGGCATCTCTGATAGGTAATATTGCTCCTGCATTGGCTAATACATAATCACGTGCTTGTGTTGCAGGTAAGATTGTTAGCTTAGGCATTGGTAATGGACTATTCCATTTTATATCTGGTGTATATTTGTCTGCATTCGCAAAATTCTCTACTTGAACTCCGCCGTCCCAGTTATCCTTGGTTACGCGTTCATTGCCTTCCATAATGTTACCATGCACATAAGCACGCCCGAACGTTAAATAGCCTAATTTACTTCTACCAGACTCAGGCTTTAAGATACGATATCCAATCGGCGAATCCTTTGGTGTAAGCGGTCCTGGCTTATAATAGTTATTGATAATATTATACATGGCACGGTAGTCTCCTCCATCTGTCGAACGGTGTACCCAGTTGAACATTACATTGTTTACAAAATTGAAAATACCAAACCATCCGATTGAAGGATTACGACCAGCATTATCTGCCCAAAGGTTTCTCATAAACGTACAGTTTTCACCACCTAACGTACTTCCAAAAGCGTGATTCCAAGTATCTAATGCTTCAGAGAAAATAGAGTTTTGAATCGTAATGTTAACAGTAGGTAATTTATCTTCAATTTTACCAGTACTATCATTGTACATGTGACGATACATCGACATATTTTCATCCAAGCCCCAACTTGCTGAAACGTGATCAATCATGATGTTACCAATTGGATTTCCTCCGATTGAATCATCACGACGGCCAACATTGGTTTCTCCTCTTCTAAAACGCATAAAACGAATTACTACGTCGTGTGTATTAATCCAAACAGACTCACCCGCCACACACACACCGTCGCCCGGAGCTGTTTGACCTGCGATTGTGATGTAAGGAGCACGAATGATAAGCGGTGTTTTTAAACGAATAATACCCGAAACATTAAAAACAACTGTTCTTGCACCACCTTGCTCACACGCTTCACGCAAAGAACCTGGACCATTATCTTCAAGACTTGTTACGACATATACTTTTCCGCCACGACCACCAAAAGAGTAAGCGCCACCACCTTCAGCACCCGGAAACGCAGGAATACTTGCTTGCGGTAAATCAATAGGACGAGCAGCCCAAGGAATATAGGGTTTACCTTCACGCGATTCTTTCTGAATAATAGGCAAAGCCTTTTGCCAAGCAATATCAGATTGTTTTCTACTTGCATTAAGTAACGAGTCGCTTTGTTTTTGGATATCGGCTGGAATTTGAGGATACTGCGCCAAAACCGATTGCTGTAATGTTAGCATAACCAATACTACTCGGAGTATTGTTGAGAAAGAAATCTTTTTCATCTGTGATTGTTAATAAATTTAGTATTGATTATCAGCTACAAACCTCTTCATATGACTATCAAAACCAAGCATGTTGAGTTTATGAAAACTTTCGCTAAACCAATAATTATAATTAGCTAAAAAAGTATATTATTTCCAAAATTAGTACTAATTAATGATAATTATCTATAAAAAATTTTCAATTTAATGTATGATATTATCTCTATTTTATCCTGTTTTTTTATGAAATAATCAAGACAGAGCAGGACAAATATAACAAAAAATAAAGGCTTCGAATGAAGCCTTTATTTTAATATCAACAAGATTTAACCATAATTATTGTAGAGGGTCAAACGATCCTCCCCAAGTATTATTTTGAATAATCAATGGATTATTATTGATAGCTGCTTGTGGAATAGCAAAATAATAGTATTCTGGTTTCCAAGCAATCGCATTTCTAGTCATTAATGCATTTGGCGTTATTGTAACGGTAAAATAGTTGGTATAAATATCATCTAATTTTAAACCATCACGAATGGCAGCAAAATCAGCTGGTACACCTGTCGTTTTCAATGCTATCACCACTTTTGTTCCTTTAGTACCGTTCAATGTTTTTTCGATAAGTTTCCAACGTCTCAAATCCCAAAAACGTTTTCCTTCAAATGCAAATTCAATTTGTCTTTCATCTAAAATAGCTGTAAACATTTCTGCACGAGTCATATTTGCTTTCAAACCATACAAACCATCAGTACCTGCTTCAATGCCCGCTCTGGCACGAATAGCTTTCAATTGCGTATAAGCTTCATCTATTTTTCCCACGCCATTCGCAGCTTCTGCTAAGTTTAATAATACTTCTGCAAAACGAATTTCCATCCAATCTGTCCCTGAATAAATAGTGTTTGAAGCATCAAGCGTTGAACCTGCTACATCTGATGTTTGAAGGGCTTTTTTGCAATAGAAACCTGTATTACTACCGTTTGTTCCACCATTTTCGATACTCTTACCAGCTACTTGGTATGTCCATAATCTATTATTAGTTACGTTAGTCATTGGCCAAGTTGAGCCGTTATAAGCGATTGTTTTCTCAAAACGTGGGTCACGGTCTTTATAGAATAGCTGGTCTGAATAAGTATATTTTGTAGAAGTACCTGCTTTCTTACCATCTTTCATTGGGTAAGCTTTCACTAAATCCCATGAAGGAATGTTTGACCCCCCTCCTGAACCAGTAGAATATTTTGGTCTTGTACTTGCTTCCCATCCGCTATTTCTTTTTTGTTGATCTCCGTTCGACGTATTATAACCAGTTAAAAAAACTGCCTCTGTATTACCCACCTCTGTGAACCACATTTTAGCATAGTCTGCAAAAAGTTTTGAGCCACTCGCAGTTAATACATCATAAGCTTGTTTATTAACATCATAAGCTGTTTGCCATTTAGATACCACGTCGTTTGGATTAAACTGAGGGCTAGCAGCATACAATAATACTCTACCTTTCAAGGCTACTGCTGCTCCTTTAGTAACTCTACCCCAGTTAGCACTTGGTGAAGGCCAAACTGTTGGTAAATATTTCGTTGCTGAATCTAAATCTGCCGCTATTCTATTATAGCACTGTGTTGTTGTATTTCTAGGAATAAATGATGCATCACGTGCTTCTTGTCCTACGGCATCTTGAGGGGTTAATACCAAAGGCACACCACCATACAATTTAACTAGTTCAAAATAACGCCAAGCACGGAAAAAATATGCTTGAGCCAACAATCTGTTTTTGGCACCATTATCCATCAATTTATCATTTCCTAAATCGAAAAGAAAAGAATTGATTGTTCTGATTTTTCCATAGTTGTTGGTTGCATTCAATGCCGTTCCAAAATCCGAAACGTCTGCTTGTGTAAGCGTTCCTTCTAAATATTTATTTTCAGAACTTCCTTGGTTATAAGACTCTTCTGAATAAACGCTGCCACCAAGACTACTGACTGCTGTTACTCCACCCCAGTCAGGTAAATTTTGGTTATAGACATAGTTCAATGCAATGTTGGCTAACACAGAGTCTCCTGCAATTAAATCTGGAGAGGCCGCGCCTAAATCGGTTTTATCTAACACACTTTCGCAACTCGCTAGAGCAAGCATTGAACAAAGTGCTGTATATAAAATATATTTCTTTTTCATTTTTCTGTAATAATTAAGTTTTCAATATCATTGATAAAAAATATATCAATTGTATAAGAAAAAAGGGGTAATTAATTATAGATTCAAATTTAAACCTACTGAGAATGAACGTAATACAGGGTATACATCATAAGAACCTGAATACTGCTTATAAGTATAAGGATTGTATAGGTTCAATGGGTTTGTTGATGTTAAGTATACTCTTGCTCCGTTAACATTCAATTTTCTAAGCAAGTTAGCTGGCAACTCATATGATACATTCAATGTTCTAATTGACATTTGGAATGAGCTAACAAACCAGAAATCTGAATCTAAGCTATTTTGACCTCTATAGTTTGGTGCAGGATATTTAGCATTAGGATTCTCTGGCGTCCAGTGGTCTGTTAAAATTGATGGCAAATTAGTAATTGCTGTTACTTGTGCTGAAGTTCCCCAGCCTCTTGCACCAGATTCAAGAACATCTTGTCCACCAAACGAGCCACCCATTGCTAACGAGAATGTAAGACGTTTATAACTTGTTGTGAAGTTCATTCCAAAACCATAGTGGTTATCCTTTTTATTGGTTAAGTATTGTCTATCACTATCATCAATTTTTCCATCTGGTTCAGCATAAGAGTACGTACCGTCAGGATTAGCTGTTGCACTTTTTGCTCCACGAACATCTTCATAATAAATCATACCAACGGCTGGTTTTGTGCCATAAATAGTATAATTAGGATATTTAGCTAAAAGTGCATCTAAATCTGCCTGAGTTCTTAACATCCCTGCACTACGAAGACCAAGGAAGCCCATATCTGTGGATTTTCCTGTTGGGTCAAGGTATGTACCAGTAAGTCCTTTGTCATAATCCACTTTAATTTGCTTGTTATCACTCCATGAGAAGAATCCTCTTACTTTATATGACCAATCTTTATTGATTTTACTAGCCCATCCTAATGAAATCTCTGTACCGAAACCATCAATTGTAGCGAAGTTTTCAGAAGGAAGAACCGCACCAACCGTCAAAGGAACAGACGATGCTAGCGTAACTAGCATATTGTAACGGTGATCATAAAATGCATCTAATCCTAACGAAAGTCTATTGTTCAAGAAATTAGCATCAATACCAGCATTCAATTTAGTGTCACTATCCCACTGTACATCTGGGTTAGGAATAGCATTTTTCAAACGGAAGATACCAGCACGGTCAAGGTTTCCACCAAATACAGGACCATTACCTGTCTGGATTAGGTTATAACTTTTCAACCAGTTATAAGCTTTTGTGTTATCCATACCAGTAAGACCACCTGACAAACGTAATTTCAAGAAATCAACAAAGCGTACATTGTTTTTAAAGAATGGTTCTTCTGAAATAACCCAACCTACTGAAAGAGAAGGGAAAGTACCCCAACGATTCCCTGGTGCAAAGTTGGTAGATGCATCTCTACGAATTGCAAATTCAGCTAAATACTTACCAGCATAGGTGTAATTAACACGACCTGCAAATGATAATCTTCCTGATTCAGATTCAGATTCAGAAATAGTTCCTACACCCGCACCTGAAGCTGTTCCTCCTAAAGCATATCCAGCATTATCTTGTGCACCATCTACTAAGTTGTCTAAGTATGAAGTGATACCATCTGAATAAGTCTCTGCTTGTTCAAATAATGCTATTGCGGAAATGGTGTGTTTACCAAATGTACGGTCGTAGTTTAAATAACCATTCAACTGATATACATCAGAATAGTTTGGTGCAAAATAAATACGGTTACTGTTGCTAATTGAGGTAGTACTTTTTACACCCCCACCATAAATATGTTTGTTTGTTCCCAACATATTAAAGTTGTAAAGAGTATATTTTGTACCAAATTCTTTTCCGAAGTTATTATCAAATGTTCTATTGTAAGTAGCTTTTGCTTTTAATCCTTTGATGAATGGAATGTCATATTCGATATAAGCATTGATGTTTAATCCATTATTTTTTGCTAACAAATAGTTGTTTGATTTCTGAGCTTCAAAGAAGTGAAAGTTTTCACTCGTTGAACCCCCACCCGTAGTATTCAATGGTAGGCCGTCTACATACGCAGGTCTGAAAGGTGCTGCATAAATTAAAGATTTAAAATCTTTTTCATTATCAGACCCCCCTTGTTTCAATAAATATCTTTTCTTTTCAGATAAATCACCTGATAAGCCCAAGCCAACTCTTACATTGGAAGATACTTTAACGTCTGTACTTGCTCTGAAAGTCCATCTGTTAAAATCAATTTTATCAAAATTACCATTTTGGTTGTTATATGTAATCCCCGCAAAATAGGTTGCTTTTTCTGTACCCCCACTCACATTCATTACATGACGGCTCACTGTTGAAGCTTTCCATGCATCGCTTAACCAATCTTGGCTGTGCGTTTTGAAATAATCTAATTCATCTTGTGTATAAATTACAGAGTTATTATCTGTAGCTTTTTTCCCAGCCAGTAAGTTATAGTCATTTGTGTAGGTTGCAAGCTCATAACCATTCATCATGGTAGGTAAGTTAGCATCCGATGTTCCATAAGAAGTGCTATATGAAAATCTTGGTGTACCAGTCTTTCCTCTTTTAGTCGTCACTACAACAACACCGTAAGCACCACGTGCTCCATAAATGGCTGCGGCAGCATCTTTCAAAATAGAAATGTTTTCTACTTCGGATACATCTAATACGTTAAAATCGTCTTCCGTACGAATTACGTTGTCAATAACGTATAATGGACGTAACGAACCTCCGTCTTTAGATAATAATATTGGGTTTCGAATAGTAATAGAAGCATTATCTCCTGGACGACTCGTTCCTCCAGACACCCCTACTCCTGGCTGTTGACTTACTAAAGCAGCTGATAAACTTCCTACAGGTAAATCTTCAATCGCCTTCATATCAATTACTGCTACAGCTCCTGTTAAGTTTATTTTCTTTTGCTGTGCATAACCTACTACAACCACTTCATTCAATGATGAAACATCCTCTTCCATCGTTAAATTTATTTCTGAACGGCCCTTCACTTCTATTTCTTGAGGTTTAAGACCCACCGAAGTAAATACTAAAGTTTCATCCCCTTTAGGTAAATCTAAACGGTAAGCACCTGTAGCATCAGTTACTGCACCTGTTTTACTTCCTTTCACTCTTACACTTACTCCCGGAATCGCTACTCCAGAAATATCTTTCACAACTCCCTTAACAGGAGTAGTTGCTTTAGAAATTACTGAAATTGATTGTGTCGAAGAAACGACCTCTCTATGTTTTGTTGCAAAGGATGTTCCTGAGAACAAAAGTAAAGCCAAAATCGGTGAGTAAGTCATCAATGACCTCTTTACCAAATTAGGCTGTGGTTGTAAAAATAATTCCATAATTACGTTGGGATCTTAATTTTTTTAAAATGATAAGAATCACTTGATTGCTACTAAAGCGAGTGACAAACTAAATTTTATGTGGTTTTTTCACAAAATATTTATATTCAAAAAAAGGCAAAATTATAGCGCTCATGAATAAAAATATTACGCATCAAAATTAGGCTAACAAAAGCCTAATTTTGTATATAATTTTTTCAAGATATTATGAGATATTATCATGCACTATTTTTTCTATGATAATATTAAACATATTTTGCCTTTACTTAGTACTATTAATTTTGCTTTGATGCCTTAGCAGCCGCTATTCTCTGTTCCCATTCTAAGCCTGCTTTTTTCATATCTATCCCTGCAGCTGATAAATAATTGTTGATTCTACCTTTATATTTCCCAAACCAAGCATGTTTTTTTTCTGACGATTCCGCATCCATAGCATGCTCCCGAGCCTCAGTAAGATATGCTAATATCTGCGTCTTTTGTTCATTAGTCAGATTTGGAAGCATCTCTTGATAACCTTTGTAAGTAATAGGCAAAACTTTATACGTCATGCCATCTTTTACCATCTCTACTTGATTAGCTGAAAGTTCTTTAGATAGTTTTTTCAGGTATTCTCCATGTAATTTATCCATTGCAACATTAGCGTCAGCTTCGGCTTGCTTTATATCGGCCTCACTTTTAACTTTATCATCTTTCGCTATTTCCTTGGCTAATTTTAGTTTTAAATTCCTAGCTTCATGTATTTGACTTAAATCACTGTATTGCTGACTGATAATATCTCTTACTCTGATACTCGCTTCTGCATTCGTTACGCCAAGGGTAGCTACAATTTTAGCAGCACGGTCAGTAATCATTTTCACGTAATTAGCATCTTTTTGCTCTTTTGTTTGTACCTCCTGAGCCCAAAGCATTGTTGATGTTGAAGTAATCAACATCATTAAAATCATCATTTTTCTTCCTATTCTTTTCATATTAATATTTGATAAAGCTGTTGTTTTCTGTACTAATTTATCATCTCTATTTCTTCAAGATAAAAATCTATCTCAAAGCAGGCTAATCTTAAAATTCCCAATTTTCTAACACTCATTCCTGTTATGCAGTAAGTATATATTCTACTTTTAATGCTTTTATACTTTACTGAGAAAATGCTATAATAAGTTTATCCTTCGTAATCATTATAATATCTTATCTTTTTTGAAAATGAGGTATTATTAGATTTGAATACAAATTTCATCAATCAAAAAGGAATTTTAGTGTAAATTTTTACCAACTTAGTATATGATATTGTCATAATTTAACTACGAATTATTATATTTGATGCATTAAAGCATAATTTCAAGGAATTTTCGTTCTTTTCTTTGTGCATTATAATAGTTCAACTCTTTATCAAAAAAATTATTTTAAATAAAATATATATTATAAATGAAGCCACTTTTTCATAAAGTTCCTGTAAAACCCGAAAGCTCATTCAGCATTCGTCATGATATAAGGCCAAACTTTGATACTATCTGGCATTATCATCCAGAAATCGAATTGCACTATATCATTAAGGGTGAGGGCGTTCGTTTTATTGGTGATAATATCAGCAACTTTTCTTATGGTGAAATAGTACTTATTGGTGAAAACCTACCTCATACATGGCGATGCAAAGAAGAATATTTTGAAAACAATCCCAATCTCGGTGTTGAGGCAATTGTCATTCATTTTTTACCAGATTGTTTAGGAAAATACTTATTGACTTTGCCAGAAGTGTACATGATTCCTAAATTATATGAGAAAGCAAAAAGCGGAATGGTGATTGGCGGTGAAGCCCGCGAGAAAGTAGCCAAGTTGATGCTAGAAGTAACCAAGGCAAGTAATCTGGAACGCATTATATTACTATTATCTATTCTGAATATTCTTGCTGAAACAGATGAATATACTACCATTGCTACTGATCATAGTTTTTATCAGTCAAATGAATCAGATACTATTCGTTTGAATAAAGTGTGTACTTATACGTTATCAAACTATAAAAAGGATATTACCCTGGAAGAAATCTCTGCTATCAGCAATCTTAGTGTTACGTCGTTCTGTCGTTATTTTAAATTGATGACTAAGAAAACTTACTATGATTTCCTTATTGAAATCAGGATAAGTCATGCTTGTAGGGCCTTAGTAGAAGATAAGCTCCCTACAGAAGTTATTTGTTTTGATTGTGGTTTTAATAATGTTTCCAACTTTTATAGACACTTCAAAAAAGTAACAGGCATCACTCCGTTGGAATACAAAAGAAAATATTTAACTCAATAACAAAAAACAAAAAGTAAAGCAGTTTAATAGTCTATCAATAAATACCGTTAAACTGCTTATTTATAACAACTTACATCATTTTGTTTTCAAATTTAAACGCCTGAGAAGCCCATAAAAAATTAAATGAATATCTTTGTTAAAGATTTCAGCCTTCATATGTGGTTTAATCGGCAATATAATCCCTGCTTTATTTTACATCTCCCTCCTACTCGGCATATTTTTCACTTCATCCCAAGCTCGTTTTTCTACGAGAATTACTATTTTCAATATTTCTTTTAATTTTTAAGTAAGTTTTTATCAAAATATTTTTGGATAAAAAAAGTTATTTTTACATTTACAAAAGATAATTTTTTATCCCTTCTAACAAATGATTACACAAGAAAAAGTTGTTAAGTTTTTACGCTCAAAACAAGCACTTAACTTAACTCAAATTGAAAAAGAAGCTGGGATTCCTTCTAAAACCTTACATAAAGTACTTGCTGAACAGAAAGATATTCCGACAAAACATTTACCCGCCATCGACGAAGCCCTCAGACAATACGGTTATTCTGAAACAATGTTTGATAAAGCAACCGTTATCTCTATTGTAAATCATAAAGGTGGCGTTGGAAAAACTACTACAACTATCAATGTTGGTAAAGCATTAAGTTTACTTGGCAATAAAGTATTGATGGTAGATATGGATTCGCAGGGTAATTTATCCCAGTGTTTTGGTATTCATGAACCCCAAAGTCAGGTAATAGATGCTTTATTGAGTAATACAGAACTACCCGTTATTCCCATTACCGAAAGTTTATTTTTAGCTCCTTCTGATATCAGAATGGCTTATAAAGAATCTGAATTAGCCAATGCTATTGGAGCAGACAGACGACTTTCTTTGAAGCTTGATGAAGTGAAAGAATTTTTTGATTACATTTTAATTGATTGCCCGCCAAGTTTAGGTATTTGTACAACTTGTTCGTTAGTCGCTTCTAGTTATTGCGTAGTACCCATTCAGCCAGAAGCCAGTGCTTATCACGGTGTAGAAAGTTTATTTAACAGAATTGCCGAAGTACGTGCTTATATTAATCCGACTCTAACGGTTAAAGGTATCGTATTTACGATGGTACATAAAAACCAAAGTGTGCACAAGAGTATGATGACGCACATTGAAGAAAAATTTAAAAGTTTTCACATTTACAACACTATTATTGAAGGCTCAACCGTGATTAAGCAGTCGCAAGTAGCCAAAGAAGATTTATTTACTTATGCCCCAAAATCGTCCTCTTGGCTTCAATATCACAATCTAGCAACAGAAATAATGGTCCTTTAATATGGCAAAAAAAGATTTTATGAATATTATGAAAGAGAAAACCAGCGACCTTCGCCCTTCTCTTTTATCATCAGAAGAAAATATAAAGAGTCAAATTGTAATACTTGATCAATTGCGTGATTTAATTCCGCCACTTACTGTGGATGAATTACACCAATTAGAACTTAACATTCTAAAACATGGCGTAAAAGATCCGTTATCAATTTGGGAAACTACAGCGGCCATTGCTCAGATTGATGATAGCAATACGCCTGTATTTGTGTTGATTGATGGACACAATAGGTATGACATTTGTAAAAAGAACCGTTTAGATTATCGTATCAATCTGTTGAAATTTACTTCATTAGATGAAGTGAAAGATTACATGATTGATTTTCAATTAGGACGTAGGAATTTAACACCCGAACAAGCTTCCTATTTAAGAGGGCTTCGTTACCTTCAACAAAAATCAATGCGTGGTGGCGATAAGTTTGCGAATGAAGGACAGCAGGATGTATCCGTAGCACTTGCTACTGAATATGGTGTTAGTAGCAGAACGATAAAAAGAGATGGAGAATTTGCTTCTGGTTTGAATAAATTATCGACTGATTTAAAGCAAGAAATTCTGACTGGAAAACAAAAACTACCAAAATCTTATATCAATGCTATTTCAAAGCTAGAAACTACTAGCCCTTTAGAAAGTATTGAAGAGATTAATAGCCAACTATCAAAAATTAATTCTGCTTCTCCAGAAAAGCAATTGAGCCCTCAAGTCGTTCAATTACAAAGTGAAATTAGAGAAATTGCAAAAGGTAGTTTAAATAAAAATGATTGCGAGTCTATTTTGAATAGAATTAATCAATTATTAGACATCTTATAGCAAAGTGACACGTTGTCACTTTGGTTTTTTGTCAATATCAAACCAACTAAGAAAAACCAAAGTGACAGCGTGTCACTTTGGTTTTTTTATATCAATTGTACTCCTAAACGATTGGCCACTTTATCAAATTGAGCTTTTACGGCTACAATATCTGGAAATTCAGAAGACATCGCATTCATTACACCAGCAAAAAAAGAAGCATCATCAGAGAAATATTTTATAAAAGATTCGTTAGACAATTTCTTCTCACAATAATTCATGTAACTATTATAATTCATTTGCCCCAATAAACTTCCTTGTAATTTATTCAACACCAATAAGTATAACTCTGGATTGGTCTGCAAAATTTTTAAAGCAACTTCTCTTTTAGCATTTGAATAGGCAATTTTTAGTTCTTCTCTGTTAGCTTCTATTTTTTCAGCATCATCTTGCTTTTTTTGTACTTCTTTTTTCTGTTGGGTTTTCTTCAGCTCCTCAGCTTTATCTAATGTCTTCTTTTCAAATAAAGTAGGATTTCTAACCATTTGATTCAAATATCCCCCGACGTTGGTAATTGGCTTGCCTGATTTTACTTCTTTCAACACATAATCTATCCCCAATAATATTTGTTCTTCTGGCAATTCCTTAACCCAATGCTCAACTGTTTTTAGCGTAATTTCATATTCCTTGACTTTTGCAAAAATTTGCTCCACAATTGAAGACTCTTCGTTTTCAATACCATCTTCGGAATCATTATTTTTAATGATAGAGATAGTTTGAATATCATCGTTGATGATGATATTCTTTTTGATGATAAATTCAATGCTTTCTACTTTCTTTCCATTTTTGATTTCTTGAAACTCAAAATATATTTCTGCATTTTGCGAAAGTTCTTTCCGTGCTTGTTCTATTACTTTTTTCTTGAAGTCAAAATAGTTTTTATACCTAGCCGATAGCCCTAAAGTTGCTTTCAGTTCTTCGACGTCAAACCTGAATTTACCAAATCGTTCATACTCTTTACAGAATTCATAAAACCTCATGGCATATACGCTATCGAGCCTTAAAATATTACGAATATCTAATACCGTAAAATTCTCTTTGATTTGTAAGAGGAAGGGGTGGAGTGCCTGCGGGATTTCTAAGGTAAAATATCCTTCGTCTTTATAATATACAAAAGCACTAATAAGGTTGGCATCAAAGGTGATTTTATTGTTAGAGAAAAAAATACGTTTTTCTCTCATCTTCATTGCTTCTTTCTCTACGTGTGCATAAATATTGTTACTATTGATACCCGTAAGTCGCTGAAAATCTTTTACAGTTATTTTTATGATAGGGATTGAATCTTTGGCTTGATCAATACTGGCAATCATGTGCAAAAAGATTTTCATTTGAATGGCTGAAATATCAAATTTTGCATTAATAATTGGGTTACCTTTGATTATTCTATAAGGATCGTTTGATATCGCATTGATTGCTTTGTCTCTTTTATCACTTTTCTCTTTGCTCATTCGCTTTCCAACAGTTTGAGATGAAAAATAGAATACACGACTTATAACTTTGTCGAGTCGTTTTACAAAAAAAATAGATAAATTTATAAAATCAAAATAAAACGACAACAAATAAGAGATGGTCGTTTATGATGCCCCATAAAGGTCGTTATTGTAAACCCCATAAAAGTCGTGATATACCCCATAAAGGTCGTTGATACACCCCATAAAAGTCGTGATGTACCCCATAAAGGTCGTTGATGTACCCCATAAAAGTCGTTGATATGCCCCATAAAGGTAGTTTTAAGGGTATTCAATAGGCTCAAAATCAATCATTTATGAACGCTGAAAGACAAAAGAAAAGAAAGATAAAAGAAATACAACAAATAGATTTTGATGTTGAATAATTCTTATTTTTTAAAATGTTAAAAATACCAATAAGGAAAACAAACCCCATAAAAGTCGTTTTCAAATGCTAATGTTACAGGATGTGTTTTCAAACCTCTTGTTGAATGACATTATAGTTTTTTTAAAGATAAAAATAGTACTTACCCCATAAAGGTCGTTATTATAAAATTGAATTAATTAAAAAGGTAATTTATTCATCACCCCATAAAAGTCGTTTTTTCAAAAGCCTATTTATTAATGTTAAATGCTCCTCTAGATTGTACAATTGCTAAAATGATTTATCATAAGCTAAGTTGCAATAAGGATAACATCTGAAAGATAATAACAATTAACACCCCATAAAAGTCGTTTTTGATTATTATCTAGGTTTAGTGTGAGCTATATAAAAACGACTAGTACTTCACCCCATAAAGGTCGTTTTTATATTTTAACAAGTTCTTTTTCAATGAATCAATACAATTTGAGTAATCTATTCTTTGAAGCCCCATAAAAGTCGTTTTAAGTAATCGATATTTTATTTTTATAATAGGATAAATCGAATAATAAGTAAATCATCACCCCATAAAGGTCGTTTTTATGAGTTATCAATATTCACTTATTGATGTGATATCAAAGATTACCCCATAAAAGTCGTTTTTAGATTTTTAATAATGATGTAGAATACTTACCCCATAAAAGTCGTTTTTGTTTATTTGAAATGAATTAAGCATAGATAAGTAATATAATACTGTAAGCCGTATTTTTAAAAACACAATGAATTTGATTAAATGTTTCAAAGTTTATTCAATATGTCTCAAAATAGATGTTTCCAAGTAATATTTAGATAAAACGAAGAAATGGTGCTTTCCTAAATTAGCATTTCAACCTATCTTTACTCGATATATAAGTAATATTAAATTTATTATTATTAAAGTATAATTTGATAGAGTAATTAACTCGCTTCAATATTAGCTTTAAATAATAGGAAACCGAAACCTTTAACTTTAAAAGCACTACTGACAATAATGAATCAAATCACCGAAGAACCAAATAGGGAACAGGAACTGTGGGAGGCCTTCCAATTAGGTGATGAAGAAGCTTATACTCAACTGTATCGACTACACGTAAAAGCCATGTATAGATATGGCATGAGTCTGGTGTCAGTTTCAGAAGCTTTCGTCTTTGATTGTATTCATGATGTATTTACAGAAATATGGTTTAAAAGGAATAAACTGTCTGTTCCCGACAATGTTCGCTACTATTTACTAAAATCATTAAAGGTCAGAATTTTACATTTATTAACCCGAAAAGAACGTCCATATCAGACGTTAAATGAAGATTTTGACGACTTTTTAATAGAACCATCGGCCGAAGAAATATTTACACAAAAAGAAGAAGCCAGCACTAGGCAAGAAATGATTACAAAGCTAGTCAGTCAATTATCACATCGCCAACAAGAAGCAATACGATTACGATTTGCCGAGAATATGAATTACGAACAGATTGCCGAAATAATGTTGGTAAATAGACAATCGGCACAGAATATCGTATTCAGGGCTGTAGAAAAATTGAGGACTTGGTTAGCAATAACAATTTTTGTCTTTTTTCAAGAATAATTTGATTTTAGTGAGTATGAAAATATACTTTCGGTTATCTACTGTTAAAACATCATAATCTGTGAATACAAACTATAATCATTTCAGTACTTCAGACTTTGTTTCAGATGATGCTTTTTTACAGCATTATTTACGACCAACAGATTCTTCAAAAGTATTTTGGGAAAACTGGTTAACGGAACATCCTGAAAAAAAGGAAGAATGGTTAGCGGCACAACAATTAATTGAAGCAGTTCTATTAGGTTTGAGTGAATATGTTCGCACGTTTTTATCAGAAGAAGCAGAGCAACATTTATTAGATAGAATTTTGAGTACTAATGAAAGCCACAAAGTAAATAAATCTAGTACTTTACCAATATGGAGACAATCGTGGTTTCAAGTAGTGGCTGCTTGCTTTATCCTTTTTATAGGAATGAAAGGTATTTATTTTAATAAGATTTTTACTCAGCAATCTATCTATCAAAAACAAATTGCTGTATTATCTGAGGAAACGATTATTGAAAAAAGTAATACCAAAAGTACAATTGATACCATAAAATTACCTGATGGGTCTCTGGTTTTTTTATCGCCTAATAGCAAGGTATGTTATGTTAACAACTTTAATACAGAAGCCAGAGCGGTATATTTATCAGGGAAAGCAGTTTTTGATGTTGTAAAAATGCCTTCAAAGCCTTTTTTTGTCTATGCCAACGAAATAGTTACTAAAGTACTCGGGACGAAATTTGAAGTGTTTTCATACGATAATGATAAAAGTGTAATCGTAAAAGTATTAAGTGGGAAGGTGAGCGTGTATAAAAACCCAAAGTTCGATCAGGTTAATGATGCAACGATTGAAAAAATGGGCGTACTGTTGAAGCCAAATCAGCAAGTTATATTTTCGAGAGACAAAGAATTATTTAAGAAAGCTATCGTTGAACAACCCATATTGGTTATTGCTAGTGATGTTCAGAAGCCAACGTTTATTTATGATGAAACGCCCGTTATAACCGTACTGGATGACATCGCAAAAGCCTATGGTGTTGAAATAGTTTTTAATAGAGACATAATGCAGTCGTGTCAACTAACATCATCTATGGAAGATGAATCTCTACAAGATAAGCTAAATATTATTTGTAAATCTATCGGAGCAAGTTATGAAATTATTGATGCTCAGATAGTTATTAATTCAAAAGAATGTAAACCAAATTAACTAAAATAAATAATTTCATCTTTAACTCCCTCTATTTAACAAATGAAAACATAATTACTCCAAACTTCTAATTATTTCAAAAAAGAAAAAAGCCAACAGTGTTCGTACCACTATTGGCTTGTAACTCCGCAAAGCAGCTTAAATAAATTTAGGCTGGATGGGAATTCTTTTGCTCGAAAATTAAGTCATTACGATCAAAACAATCAAAAGTATGAAACAATTTAGAATTTTACTATTCCAATGTATGAAAATATCGTTGGTTCAACTCTTCATGGCTTGTTTGTTCATTAGCGTATCTTGGGCGAGCGAATCAGCTGCTCAGGAGTTATTAAACCGCAAAATGACACTACAAGTATCAGACAAAAAGATAAAGGCTGTCTTGAAGGATATAGAAAATGTGGCAGGTGTCAGATTTTCATATAGTCCGCAAATTATTCAATCAAGTCGTTCTATTACGCTAAATCTTCCCAATGTTACTTTAGGTGAAGTGTTAGAAAGACTTCTAAAACCCCTCAATTTACAATATGATGTAGCTGGGAAACAAATAATTCTGAGTACGCAAGGAAAAGCAACTCAGATACTTTTAAAGGAAGAATCCTCTAAAGAAACGCTTCAGAACGTAGAATTTACTGTAAAAGGTACCGTAACAGACGAGTCGAATATTCCAGTGCCTGGCGTTAATGTATTGTTGAAAGGCAGTACAAATAAGGGAACATCAAGCAATAACAAGGGCGAATATGTAATTTCGTTGCCCAATGGCAATGCTACGCTTGTATTTTCGTCTATTGGCTACATTAGTCAGTCTGTTATCGTTAACAATCGTGCGGTGATAGATGTTAAATTATTGCCTGATAACAAAGGACTTGAGGAAGTAGTAGTAGTAGGTTATAGCAGTCAGAAAAAAGAGTCTTTAACAGGCGCGATTTCAATCGTAACAAGCAAAGATTTAGAAAAAGTGCATGGTGGGTCTACAGTAAGTTCGGGTTTAGCAGGAAAAATTCCAGGAGTATCCTTCAGAATGGCTGATGGTCGCCCAGGGGCTAGTGCTAGTATCCAAATTCGTAACATGGGTAGTCCATTATTTGTAATTGATGGAATTCAACAAGATGCTGGTCAGTTCAATAATATTGCTCCAAATGATATAGAGAGTATTTCTGTACTAAAAGATGCCTCAGCGGCGATTTATGGTGTTCGTGCAGCAAATGGAGTCGTGGTTGTTACGACTAAAAGAGGTAAATCGGGTAGCCCTAATACTGTAAACATTGATGCGTATACAGGCTTTCAAAATTGGTCAAGATTTCCTGACGTAGTAAACGATTCTTATCAGTGGCAATTAGGTAAAGCAGATGCTGAAATGAACCAGTTTGGCAAAACAGCCCTTACACAAGCTGAATTAGACAAATATAGAGCAGGAACAGAGCCTGGCTATCAAACATTTAACTGGAAAGACTTTATTATTAAAGGGAATTCTCCTTTAACTTCAATCAACATTAATACATCTGGAGGTTCTGATAAAATCAGTTATTATATTTCTGCTACCCGTTTAAGTCAGAATTCAGTGTTGGGGCGCGAATTTACTTTTACTAGAAGCAATATTCAAAGTAACGTAGATGCTAAGATTTCGTCAAATCTTAAAGTGGGTGTACAGATTAACGGGCGTGTTGAAACGAGAGACCAGCCAGGGATTCCAGGAAGTGATGATTATTGGTTACCACGTTTTGCTATTTTAAGAAACAGACCGTTTGAACGACCTTATGCTAACGATAACCCATTGTATTTGAATGATATAAAGCATAATGAAACAAACTGGGCTTATAACAACAAAACATTAGGAGGATACTGGCGTGAAGATTGGAGAGTATTACAAACCAACTTTAATGCAGAATATCAAGTGCCTGGGGTAAAAGGATTAATGTTGAAAGGAATGTATTCATATTACATTGCTGACAAAGTAATGAATGGTCATGAATATACGTATCAAGCATATACTTACAATCCTGCGGATGATACTTATAAAGTGACAGGCGGTAGTACAAACCCTTGGAGAGAACGTGGTACGACCAAAATTATGAGAAATATTTATCAAGGGCAGTTAAATTATAATAACACATTTGGTAAACATACAGTAGGTGGAGTATTTGTAGCAGAAAGACAAGAACAGCGCACACAAGACCAATGGGTGCACTCTGTGCCTAAAACAAACGTGTTACCTTTGATTTATTTCCCGACGGTTGATACCTACAATGATGCTGATAATCAAGAAGCACGTATAGGCTATATCGGTAGATTTAACTATAATTATTCAAATAAGTATTATTTTGAAGTTTCGGCACGAAGAGATGCTTCATGGAAATTTGCACCAGATAGAAGGTCAGGTACTTTCCCATCGGCTTCGATTGGGTGGAGAATTAGTGAAGAAGACTTTGTGAAGAATCTGATAGGAGGAAGCTCTATTTTAGATGATTTAAAAATCAGAGGTTCTTATGGTATCCTAGGAGATGATAACGTGGGGATTGGTGCTTACGACTATCTTTCAGGGTATAACTACAACGTAGGGAACGTGATTTTGAGTGGTGCGCCAGTAGTAACTTCAAGGGATAAAGGACAAGTAATTAATAATATTTCTTGGTTCAAAAGTAAAATCACTGATATTGGGGCTGATTTCTCATTCTTAGGCACTAAATTGACGGGTAGTGTAGATTACTTCTACCGTTTAAGAACAGGCTTAAGAGGGCGTAAATATGATTTATTGGTGCCTAGTGAGTTAGGATATAACTTACCAGATGAAAACGTAAACAGCGACGCACAGTTTGGTGGTGAGTTTTCTTTGATTTACAATGGCAAATCTGGTGATTTTACGTATTCACTTGGAGGAAATATGTCATATTCTCGTAGCGAATTTATTTCTTCTTATAAGCCGATTTTCAATAACTCATGGGACTATTACAGAAACTCATCTGAAGGACGTTACAGCAATATTTTCTGGGGTTATGAAACCATCGGACAGTTTCAGTCAAGAAATCAAATCAATGAATATCCAGTAAACATTGATGGTCAAGGTAACAAAACCTTAAATCCTGGTGATTTGATTTATAAAGACGTAAACGGCGACGGCAAAATAGATGGTTATGACCAAAGACCAATTGGTTATACAACTACTGGTCAGCCAAATGTAAACTTCGGTTTAAACTTTATGTTAGGTTGGAAAGGCTTTACTTTCACGGCTGATTTCTCTGGTGGTGGTATGTATTCTTGGAACCAAAACTGGGAACAACGATGGGCATATCAAAACGATGGTGCTTTGAATCAACTATTGACAGACAGATGGCACAGAGCGGATGTATTCGATGTGAATAGTGAATGGATTCCAGGCAGATTCCCTGCTTTCCGCTATAATGATGGAGGACATAGTAACTACAACAAGAACTCAACATTTTGGTTACACAAC
Source organism: Arcicella sp. GW821-FHT09D11 (assembly GCF_059416265.1). Taxonomy (NCBI): domain Bacteria; kingdom Pseudomonadati; phylum Bacteroidota; class Cytophagia; order Cytophagales; family Flectobacillaceae; genus Arcicella; species Arcicella sp. GW821-FHT09D11. The sequence goes on from NZ_JBWKOV010000006.1 coordinate 84,896, forward strand.
GTAAAATATCTACGTGCTAGAACTCTTGAAGTGTCTTATTCTTTGCCAAAAACATTACTCGACAAATTGAAAATTAAGAAAGCAAGAGTGTATGTGAATGGTTATAACTTGTTTTCAGTGGATAACTTAAAAGAGTATGGTGTTGATCCAGAAATTGCAGATGATAACGGTTTGCAGTATCCTCAAAACAAGTTTGTGAACATTGGAATCAATCTTTCTCTTTAAAATATAAAAATAATTTGCAATGAAAAAGATTTTATTGATAAAACTATTAGTCTTACTAACAATAAGCTGGGGATGTAATGACGAAGGATTTTTGGATAGACAACCTACCAATATTCTAACGAATGAACAAATATGGAATAGTCAAGAGCAAGTATTGTCTGTTTTAGGAGATTTGTATAATCGCTATAACGATTATTCTAGCTTAAAAAGCTGGACATCAATGGCTGACTTTAATGAAGCTTTTTGGTCGGAGGCAGGGCAATACGGTAATTTCCAAAATACTACTTATGATTATGGTGCATGGGGAATTTGGGATTATGCCTACATCCGTGACATCAATTTATTTATCCAAAAATGTGCGGCAGCGGATAAATTGGATATTGCTACTAAAGATAGATTTTTGGCAGAGGCTCGTTTCTTGCGTGCTGCCTATTATTTTGAATTGGTAAAACGCATGGGTGGTGTACCATTGATTACAGAACCTATGACCTACGATTTCAGTGGTGACCCAAGCTATTTACGCAAGGCAAGAGCCAAGGAATCAGAAGTATATGATTTTATTATCAAAGAAGTAGATGAAATCAAGTCAAAACTTCCTATCAATGTTGCTGAAAAATCAAGAGCAACTGCAGGAGCAGTATTAGCCATGCAGGCTCGTGCAGCCCTTTATGCTGGGTCAATCGCTAAATATGGCAATAATACACCGCTAGTAACTTTACAAGCAGGCGAAGTAGGGATACCAGCTAGCATGGCAACTGGATACTATACCAAAGCTTTAGCTGTGGCAAAGGAAATTATTGAAGGTAAAGCAGGTGCTTATGCTTTATACAATAAAAAGCCTGATTTATCAGAAAACTTCTCAAGCATCTTTTATGATAAAGCCAACAATCCAGAAGCCATTTTTGTAGAAGATTTTAAACTACAAAGCGGGAAAGTACACAATTTTACGATTGTAAACCAACCTAGATATGGTGCTGAGGAAGAAGAAGGAGGAAGAATAAATCCTTCACTAAACTTGGTTCAATCATTTGAAAAGTTGGATAATACTTTTGCTCCTTTTGAAACCAACAACTCGTCAGGGGGATATAATTACTATGATAACATCGGTGATATTTTTGCCAATAGAGATGCCCGTTTAGCAGGTACAGTAATGTTGCCAGGCACAAAATTCAAAGGAAGAAACGTGGATATTTGGGCAGGGTTTCAGTTGGCAGATGGAAGTATTATTAGTGGTGATGACCGTGGTTCACAGAAAACATTACCGGGAAAAACCACACGTGAGCAAGTAGTAGGTTTTGATGGTCCTATTGATGGCTTTGAATTTACAGCTCAATCGGGTTTTTATTTACGTAAATACTTAGACCCTGTAACAGGTTCGGGTCAGCGTGGAGTACAAAGCGAAGTTTGGTTTATCCGTTATCGTTTTTCTGAAGTATTGTTGAATGCAGCAGAAGCAGCTTTTGAATTAGGACAACCCGCACTAGCAGCTACTTACATGAACCAAGTGCGTACAAGAGCGGGGTTAATAAAACCATTGGTTAGCAGTGATATCACTTTTGATAGAATTGCACATGAAAGAAGAGCAGAATTGGCTTTTGAGGGGCATTATTTCTATGATTTGAAACGGTGGAGAATCGCCCATTTAGTATTAGATGGAGGGGCTATTTCACCAACAGATTTAGTACAAGACATCGAAAAAGCAACCAAAAGAAGCACTCAGCCTTATGCTTTATGGCCTTATAAAATTTATAGTCCTAGTTCAGCGAATGATGGAAAGTGGATTTTCAAGATTGTGAAACTGAGCCGTGTAACTGCTGCTGACAAATTCCAGTTTGGGAATTATTATTCAAAAATCGGAGATGATATTATTAATAACAATCCGAAAATTATTAGAAATCCAAATCAATAGATACGATAACATCTAAACGATATATATCATGAGATTATCAATTTATTCTTTATTTGTCGCTGCATTGGGTGTTTTTATGGCATCTTGCTCGATGGACAATTATGTAGCACCTAATGTCGATTTTAAAGGTCGGATTGTTTACAAAGGGGAGCCAATAAATGTTGAATCAAACCAAGTGCGTTTCCAATTATGGGAACCGGGTTGGGGAAAGCTTGCTCCGATAGATGTAGCTATTTCACAGGAAGGCAATTATTCAGCCATACTTTTCACGGGAAAATACAAAATGATATTTCCTAAAGGAGAAGGCCCGTTTATGACAAACATTATTAATACTACCGTAAAAGATACCCTTTATTTAGATATTAAAGGTAGTCAAACGACTGATTTTGAAGTAATTCCTTATTATATGCTTAGAAATGCAAGTTTTTCAAAAGGAGAGAACAAAGTAGTTGCTTCTTGTAAAATTGAAAAAATCATTACTGATGCCAATGCTAAAAATATTGAAAGGGTTTCCTTATACATCAATAAAACACAATTTGTGTCGGGTGCAAACAATATTAAAGTAGTAGATATAGCAGGGAGTGCTATTACAGACTTAAATAACATCAATCTATCGCTTGATGTACCTGCTATTTCACCCAGTCAAGATTATGTATTTGCTAGAATTGGCATAAAAATCAGTGGAGTAGAAGACATGATTTTTACACCAGTTCAAAAAGTACAATACAAGTAAGATTATCTATTATTATCCAATTTAATTTTAATAAGCCCCTTCTCTTAATACTTGAGAAGGGGCCAAGTAAACGCTTGCCTTTTTCAAAAAATACGAGCCTGTTTACATTATACTGAGTACATACTATGGAATCAATCATCAATAAAAGAGAAGAAAATTATTCAACAGACCAAAAGGCAAACCAACATCTATTTTGGGGTTGTTTTATGGTATTGGTGGCGTCGGCATTTGGCTTTGTTTTTCGTGCTTTTTTGATGGCAGAATGGGGAACACAATTCGGGTTGAGTAAAACCCAACAAGGAGAAATTTTTGGAGTAAGTTTCTGGCCTTTTGGCATAAGCATTGTCTTTTTTAGCCTTATCATTGACCAGATAGGCTATAAGAAATCAATGATTTTTGCTTTTGTTTGCCATACATTATCAGTCATCATCACGATTTTAGCAGATGGTTACTGGATGCTATACGTAGGGACACTTTTGTTCGCATTAGGCAATGGTGCTGCCGAAGCTGTGGTCAATCCTGTAGTGGCTACGATGTTTCCTAAAGAGAAAACAAAATGGCTGAATATTTTGCACGCTGGGTGGCCAACAGGGATGGTATTCGCAGGGTTGCTAGGTATTGCTATGCTCCATCAACAATTAAACTGGAATATTATCATCGCCTTTATTATGTTGCCAACGCTTATTTATGCATGGTTGATTTTTAAGCAGGAATTTCCAGTAAATGAGCGCGTTAAGGCAGGCGTTAGCTATTTAGAAATGCTTGAGGAAGTTGGTATCGGTGGAGCGTTGATTATTGTTTCTTTGTGTACGTTCCAGTTAGGAAATCTATTTAGCTGGTCATTGATTACAATACTTGCAGTTATCATGACGCTCATTAGTATTTTCGGTTACTTTGTCCGCACTTTAGGACGTCCCCTCTTTATTCTATTACTGCTAATCATGATTCCATTGGCTACTACCGAGTTAGGTACTGATAGCTGGATAACTGATTTAATGACCCCAGAAATGAAAAAAGTAGGTTTGCAAGGTGGTTGGGTGTTGATTTACACTTCATTAATTATGGCAATACTTAGGTTTTATTCAGGGCCGATTGTGCATAAATTTTCACCTTTAGGATTATTGGCTGTAAGTGCTTTAGTAGCCGCTATTGGCTTACAATTTCTATCGCTTTCTACGGGTTTTGCTATCATTATTGCTGCCACAATTTACGCGCTTGGCAAAACCTTTTTTTGGGGTACGATGCTTGGCGTCGTTTCTGAACAATTCCCTAAAGGTGGAGCTTTAGCACTAAACTTTACAGGTGCTGTTGGTCAAGTAGGAGTGGGTGTTATCGGAGCAGTCATTCTTGGTTTTGTACAAGATAAAGAATTTGATAAAAATCTTTTTGTTAATCATACAGAAATACATTCAACGTATGTGAACAAAGAAAAAACTGGTTTATTTGGTTCCTATAAAGTACTAGATTTAGATAAACTGTCAGAGGCAAATCCAGCAATAGTACAAACAATAGTACATACCCAAGAAGGAGCTAAAAAAGATGCTCTCAAAACGGTAGCACTCTTTCCCATCTTAATGTTGGTTTGCTATATAGCCCTAATTTTTTATTTCAAATTAAAAGGAGGATATAAGCCCATTTTATTGGTCGATAAAGAATAATCAAGCATTTAAACCTATTACCTCACCATCATTTTAACATTCAGTAAATATGAGAAAAAGTATTTTACTGGTACTGGTCGGATTGTTTTTCCAAACCTGTACCAATAATAAGAATTTGTCTGGAAAAAGCGTAAACAATGAGGTTTCCAACCAAAAAGATGCAAGACGAGCAGAAGTATTATTTTTAGGGCATAATAGCAAACACCACGACTCTGGTAAATATGCTCCTTGGCTTGCGATTAAACTTTTCAAAAGTGGTATCAACTTAACGTATACCACAACAGTAAACGATTTGAATGTCGAAAACCTAAGTAAATATGATGGATTGATTATTTACGCAAACCACGATTCGCTTTCTGCGTCGCAGGAACAAGCGTTAAAGAATTTTGTTGAAGGAGGAAAAGGTCTTATCCCTTTACATTCTGCGGCAGGTTGTTTTAAAAACTCTGATTGGTATATTAAAACCATTGGCGGTCAATTCAAGTCGCATGATGTTGATACCTTTTCTGCCACTATTGTGAATGCTTCACATCCTATCATGAAAGGTATTACCAGTTTTAGTACTTGGGATGAAACCTATGTACATAAAAATATCAATCCTGATAGAAAAATCCTTACTGAAAGAATTGAAAATGGGACTCATGAAGCCTATACTTGGATAAGAAACCAAGGAAAAGGCAGGTTTTTTTATACTGCTTATGGGCATAATGATAGCACTTGGACCAACAAAGGCTTTTTGGATTTAGTGAGAAACGGCGTGGTGTGGGCATTAGGCGACGACGTAAAAAAGCGCATTGAAAAATTAAACATTCCAGATGTAGATATTTATAATTCAGACTCTATTTCCAATTATGCTGTCCGTCATAATGTTCCTAAGATACAAGAAGCATTATCTCCAGAAGAATCTCAGAAACTGACACAAGTAGCTGTAGATTTTGATGTAAAACTTTTTGCCTCTGAACCCGATATTATTAACCCAATTGCCATGGCTTGGGATGAAAAAGGGCGTTTATGGATTGTAGAGTCTGTTGATTATCCTAATACTTTCAAAGAGAGTGATGGGGTTGCCAACGACAGAATTAAAATTTGTGAAGATACCGATGGGGATGGGAAAGCTGACAAATTCACTGTTTTTGCCGACGATTTGAATATTCCGACGAGTATGGTTTTTGCCAATGGCGGAGTAATCGTTTCGATGGCACCCCATTTTGTTTTCTTGAAAGATACTAATGGTGACGATAAAGCAGATGTTAAAGAAATCATCATGTCGGGTTGGGGTAAAAATGATACGCATGCAGGGCCTTCAAACTTACAATATGGGTTTGATAATAAAATCTGGGGAGTGTTGGGCTTTTCAGGCTTCAATGGCGTTGTTGATGGAAAAAAACAGAATTTTGGACAAGGCGTGTATCGTTTTAATCCGAATGGAAAAAACCTTGAATACTTATCCTCAACGAGTAACAATACATGGGGCTTAGGTTTTTCAGAAGAAAACAATGTATTTATTTCAACTGCCAATAATACACATAGTGCTTATTATTCAATGCCAGCAAGGTTGAATCAGCGAACATTTCAAGGAGGAGTACAGCCTGTTCAAAAAATTGATGGTCATTATGATGTGCACGTAATGACGCCAAATTTACGTCAGGTAGACGTAGTAGGAGGGTTTACTGCCGCTTCAGGACATCATTTATATACGGCAAGAAACTTCCCGAAAGAATATTGGAATAGAATTGCTTTTGTGACAGAACCAACGGTTAGATTAATTCACAATGCTGTAATAGAGCCAGATGGAGCAGGATTTAAGGAAAAAGACGCTTGGAATTTAATGGCAAGCTCAGATGAATGGTTTGGACCAGTGCATGCAGAGGTTGGACCAGACGGTGCTGTTTGGGTAGCAGATTGGTATAACTTTATTATTCAACATAATGTGTTTGTGCCTGCGCAAGCCCCTTCAGGGACTATTTTGCCCCCTAATACTAGTCAGCCTCATGGAAAAGGAAATGCATTTTCGAGTCCATTAAGAGATACCAATCATGGACGTATATATAGAGTCGTTTATAAAAATGCCAAGAAAGAAAAACCGTTAAAATTATCTAAAGACGATATACAAGGGTTGTTGGCTGCTTTAGAAAACGATAATATGTTCTGGAGAATGACGGCTCAGCGTTTACTAGTAGAAACCAACAATACATCTGTTGCACCTGCGTTATATGCCATCATCAACAAAACCAATGTTGACGAAATCGGGTTAAATAGCCCAGCAGTACACGCCCTTTGGACGCTCCAAGGCTTAGGCTTATTAGATGGTACACATCCAGAAGCTTTGCAGGTAGCCTTCAAGGCAATGTCGCATCCTGCATCGGGTGTTCGCAAAGCAGCGATTGAGGTTTTGCCAAAGTCACAAGAAGTTTTTGATAACATCTTGAAAAGCGGAATGCTTTTAGACCAAAATCTAAATGTTCGCAAATCAGCCCTATTAGCAATTGCGGATGCCCCTGCTTCGGAAACGCTAGGAGAGCTATTGTATACTGCCTCAAAAGATGAAAAAAATGTAAAAGACGAGTGGTTATCAAAAGCATTGTTTGCTGCCGCCATTACCCATGAAAATGGATTTATAAAGGCTTACCAAAGGAATGCAAGTGCTGAAATCCAAGAATCGGCTTTTACAAAAAGTATTATCGAGACCCTTAACAAGGAAGTATATGTGTTGGGTAGAAGAAATGTGATGCAATATTCACCAAATGTGGTAAGCAAAGAGATTATCATAAAAGCCAACATCACTAAACCGAACAATAATCGTGAATTGCAAGGAATGATTTTGGCTCAAGGTGATAAAAACAACGGTTACGCATTGTTTATTCAAGAGGGGAAAATAAAGCTAGTGTACAGTAACAATGGGAAAGTAATTCAAACAGAAAGTAACGAACCTTTGCCAGAAAAATTTGAATTAGTAGCAGAGCTTTCTGCCAATGAAGGGGCAATAATAAAAGTAGATGGTAAAACAGTCGCTAATATTAAAGGAGTTGACTTATTCGAAAGTCCACTAGTAACATCTTTGAGAACAGGGTTTGATTTTGAAGATGAAACCAAGATGGGCAACTATCAAGGAGCTTTTAACTTAAATGGAAATCTGCAAAATATTTCTTTAGAACTTAGAAAACCGAAAGTAATAGAACACCATCACGATAACCATGCTATAGCCTCATCTGAGAAGGTAGAATCAAAAACTGTGGCTACGTCATCAACTATTGATTTGAAAATTGAGAAAGAAGTAATGCAGTTTGATCAAAAATTGATTCAAGTAAAAGCAGGACAGAAGATAACCATCAATATCGAAAATCCAGATGGAATGCAACACAATTTTGTCATCATCAAACCAGGAACACTCAATAAAGTAGGAGCTGCTGCCGATGCCCTAGCTCGTGACCCTAAAGGTGCTGAAAAGAATTATGTCCCTAAAATGCCAGAGGTATTGTTCGCTACAAAACTAATTAATACCGATGAAACTGTAACCCTTGAATTCACTGCACCTACGCAAGCAGGAGACTATACGTTTGTGTGTACTTTTCCCGGACATTGGCGAGGAATGAATGGTATCCTGAGAATTGTAAAATAGCGTTAATTGAACCTTTTATAAATGTATTTTTAGTATGAAAAATAACAAGTCTTACTTTTTTCAAGAACTCGGATATAGCCGTTTCCTACTGTTTTTGCTATTACTTTCAGTATGTAACATGGGTGAAAGCATGGGTATTCCGCCAAATAGCAAGAAAAAAAATAAATCTATCAGGGCGTTAATTGTGGGCGGTGGTTCATCACATGATTTTGACAAATGGTATAAAACTGCCGATGTCGAAACGTTGGAAAAGGACGGTTTAGCAAAGGTTATTTATACCGATAATCCTAAAACGATTTTAGCCACTTTACCCGAAATAGATGTACTGATATTATGCAATAATCAGCCAATAGCAGACGAAGCAACCAGAAAAGCCATTTTTGATTTTGTAGAGGCGGGTCATGGATTAATGCTATGTCATGCAGCACTTTGGTACAATTGGGCAGATTGGCCTGCTTACAATACCAATTTGGTAAGTGGTGGTACTCGTGGGCACGACCGTTATGGGGCGTTTGACGTGAATATTGTTAATCCAAAACATCCCATAACAAAGAAAACCACACCACAATTTAGTTTGAAAGATGAATTGTATCATTATCAACTAGATACTAATGGCCCTGGGATAGAAGTATTGGCAACAGGAAATGTGGCGGGGTCAGATAAAATATATCCTCTTTTGTTTGTCGTAAAACATCCAAAAGCGAGAATTGTAGGCTTTACTTTAGGGCACGATGCCGAATCGCATAATATTTTGCCTTATCAAACACTGCTCAGAAATACACTTAAATGGGTAGCCAAAAAATAAATTAAAACATACAAAGAACAAAGAAAAATTTACAGTTATGAGTCAGAAAAAAATCACTGTGGTTATTGTAGGAATGGGTTTTGGTAAAGAGTTTATCCCTATTTATCAGAGCCATCCAAATATCAAAGCCGTTGGAATTTGTACTAGAAATCCAAAAACATTAGATGAATTGGCGACTAAATTCAACTTGGATAGAAACTTATGTTTTGAAAACTTTGAAGATGTCCCTAAAAGAGATGATGTAGATGCGATTCATATTGTAACACCTGTGCCAGAACACGCTCACATGACGCTCGCTTCCTTGAATGCCAACAAACATACAGCTTGTACTATTCCGATGGCGATGACTGTTGAAGATTGCAAGGCAATCGTTGAAGCAAAACGGAAAGCGAAAAAGGTGTATATGATGATGGAAACAGCTTTGTATACACGTGAATTTTTATACGGTTTGAAATTAGCAGAAACGGGACAATTGGGCAGAATTCAATTTGTAAGAGGTTCGCACATTCAAGATATGAGCATGGAAGGTTGGGGAGAATATTGGAAAGGCTTTCCACCAATGTTAAATGGAACACATGCTATCTCGCCCTTATTGCGTATTAATAATACCAAGGCTGAATCTGTAGTTTGTCACGGTTCTGGTAGACTAAGTGAAGATTTAGCCAAACGCTATGGTTCGCCATTTGCGGTTGAAACGGCCACTTTTACCTTGAAAAACTCTGATGTAATTGCAGAAGCAACCCGTTCATTGTTTGATGTCGTGCGTCAATACCGTGAAAGCTATGATGTATATGGCGATAAAATGTCATTTGAATGGGAACAATTGCAAGATGAATCTCATGTGATTTTTGACGGAGGAGAAAATGCTTCAAGAATTGACGTGCCAGATACCGATGAATTATTGATTGAAGAAATTGCCCATTTTACCAAAAGAGAGAAAATAGACGACCCAAATCACGTGTCCTTTTTACAAGGTGCTGGTCATGGAGGCTCTCACCCACATTTAGTGCAAGAATTTGTGGCAGCCATTATTGAAAACAGAAACTCAGTGGTTGATGCTGATGTAGCGGCTAATTATACTTGTGCAGGAATTTGTGCGCATGAGTCGGCCATGAATGGAGGTAAGAGAGTGTTGATTCCTGATTTTGACATAGAAGAAGCTTAACAGACAAAAGGTTGAGAATTAGATTAGTTTTTACTGAACGGAGGGTGAATTTCATTCTCCTGTTTTCACCATTAAATGATAATTTAGTTATGTTGTTTGGAGCAAGTACTTTTGTTTGGACTTCACCATTTTCAACGGAAACATTTGATATTGCTCATACGATTAAAAAAATGGGCTATGATATCATTGAAGTAGCTGTAGAAGATGTCGATGCCATTGATTGGGTAAAACTCAAAGAGATTGTTAAAGAGATAGATTTGAAAGTTACCATCAGTGGTGCTTTTGGGGCAGAACGTGATATTTCGAGTACCGAGCAGGCTTTTCGTAAGCAAGGGAAAAAATACATCATTGACTGTATCAAAATTGCCCATTTTATGGAGAGTCCCATTTTTGGTGGGCCCGTCTATTCAGCAGTGGGGAAAACCCGTTTGGTAGCTGATGAACAGAAAAAACAAGAAAGAGCATGGTGTGTAGCAACGTTGCAAGAGGTAGGAAAAGTAGCCCAAGACTATGGAATAGTGGTAGGAGTAGAGCCCTTGAATCGTTTTGAAACCGATATGATAAATACAGTTGACCAAGTAATTTCACTGGTCAAAGAAATATCGAATCCTGCAATACAAATTGTGATGGATACTTTTCATGCTAATATTGAAGAAAAGAATATTCCAAATGCCATTCGAAAAATTGGCAAGGACTTACTCTGCCATATACAAGGCAATGAAAGCGACCGAGGAACCCCTGGGGCTGGTCATATAGATTGGTTAGGTATCAAAGAAGCACTTGTAGAAATAGATTATCAAGGAGCTATCGTACTCGAAACCTTTGGCGCTCCTTCCAAAGAATTGGCAAGAGCAGCCTCCATTTGGAGACCTCTGGCCAATAGTGCAGACGAATTAGCACAAGAAGGATTAAATTTCTATCAATCTGTTTTTAGATAAATCAAAATAAGTAATTAGGAATATACCTTTTATGCTTCCGATAATTGACAGCATCTCTTCCTGTTGATTATCGGAATTTTTATGTCCCTTCGAAAATTAACCAATATTTTCACTGCTGTTTCCTTATTTTATTACAATGCATAAATTGTACAATTGAGCCTTTTGTTTTAAAGATAAAATTGTATAATACATTGAGAAAATGGTACAAATATGTATTTTTGGCTATTCTTAACTTTGTATGCTGACAGAACTATTCCAAGAAATTAACATAACTTTTATTTTTTGAGATAGCCAGTCAACAAAAAAATCACATATAGCTAAATGAAGAGCAATACATTTTGTATGAAAAAAATTACGTTGATATTTTGCTGTTTACTCTCATTAAATACGATTGCTCAAACTGTGCAAATCAGTAATTTACGTTGCGAGTATCGTTTGAACCCTCTTGGCGTTCAAACTACTTCTCCAAAACTTAGTTGGCAAATACAATCTTCACAACGGAATGTTTTACAAAGTGCCTATCAGATTTTAGTGGCAGATAGCCCTGAGACATTGGCTAAAAATCAAGGTAATGTTTGGGATTCTGGCAAAATATTTTCAAATAACTCTCTTCAAGTAAATTATCAAGGAAAGCCTTTGCTGGCTACTAAAAACTATTTCTGGAAGGTGAAAATTTGGGATAACCAAGCCCATGCTACTAGTTGGAGTAAAGCTAATTTTTGGCAAATGGGCTTATTAAACAAAGCCGACTGGAAAGGTGCTCATTGGATTACCAACCAAAAGCTAGCAGATACCTTGGTAAGCATTTTACCAACAGATGGGAAAAAAGACAAAATTCAAGGAAGTAATATTTTGCCAATTTTTAGAAAAAGCTTTGCGATAACCAAGACTGTAAAAAAAGCAACGATGTTTATAGCTGGCTTAGGGCATTTTGAAATGAGTTTGAATGGCAAAAAAGTAGGAGACCATTTCTTGGATGCAGGTTGGACTAAATATGATAAGCAAGTACAATATGTAACATTTGATTTAACCCAACAGCTACAAAAAGGGGAGAATGTAGTAGGGGTAATGTTGGGAAATGGTTTTTATTATATCCCTCCTGTAAAAGACCGTTATAGAAAACTGAAAGTTTCTTTTGGTTACCCAAAAATGATTTGCCGTTTAGCCTTAGAATATTCGGATGGTTCTACCAGTACAATTGTAAGTGATAATTCGTGGAAAATGACAGCTAGCCCTATTACTTTTTCAAGTATTTATGGAGGAGAAAACTATAATGCAAACTTAGCACAAAAAGGATGGGATACGCCAACTTTTAATGACCAAACGTGGAAACCAGCCATGGTTGTAGAGGGAGATGTTGAACTTACTTCACAAATGCAAGAACCTGTAAAAGTGTTTGATAACTTTTTACCAAAAAGTATCAAGAAACTTCCTTCTGGTAATTGGATATACGATTTAGCCCAAAATGCTTCGGGAATTATTCAGCTAAAAGTAAAAGGGAAAATGGGCGATACCGTTCGTGTGATTCCAGCTGAGTTGATAAAGGAAGATGGTTCTGCCAATCAAAAAGCTACGGGTAGTCCTTATTATTATGAATATATCTTAAAAGGTGATGGTATTGAAACTTGGCAACCTCGATTTTCATATTATGGGTTCAGGTACTTAGAAGTAAAAGGCGGCGTTCCCGAAGGACAAGAAAACCCTAACAATAAGCCAACAATCATTGAATTGAAAGGATTGCATATTAGAAATGCTGCCGAAACAGCAGGTAATTTTACTAGTTCAAGCGAATTGTTCAACAAGACAAATAAATTGATTGACTGGGCTATCAAGAGTAATATGGTTTCTGTTTTTACCGATTGTCCACATCGCGAAAAATTAGGCTGGTTAGAAGAACTTCATTTGATGGGAAGTTCGGTGCGATATAATTACAATATTCAAAATTTATTGAAAAAAGGCATTGAAGACATGAAAAACTCTCAGACTGCTGAAGGACTAATTCCTGCCATTGCACCAGAGTATGTAAAATTTGAATGGGGGGGTAATGATATGTTCAGAGATTCACCAGAATGGGGGAGTAGTGGTATTATTGTTCCGTGGTATTTATATGAATGGTATGGAGAAAAAAGCACATTAGAAGAAAATTACCCGATGATGCAACGCTATATGACTTACTTAGGAAAAAAAGCAAAAAATCATATCTTATCACAAGGGTTAGGTGATTGGTACGACCTCGGTCCAAAGCCTCCTGGGGTATCACAACTTACTCTGATGGGTGTTACGGGAACGGCTACTTATTATTATGATTTAACAATTCTGGAGAAAATAGCTACTATTTTACATAAAACGGATGACGCTCAAACATATAAAAATTTAGCCATTGAAGTAAGAAAAGCCTTTAATGATACCTTCTTCAATAAGGTAACCAAGCAGTATGCTACTGGCAGTCAGACGGCTAATGCCATGGCTGTTTATATGCAATTAGTGGATCCTGCTGATAAGGATGCAGTAGTTGAAAACATGATTCAAGAAATAAAAGCGAGGAACAATAGCCTAAGTGCTGGTGATATTGGTTATCGCTATGTATTAAGGGTTTTAGAAGATGCAGGGCGTTCAGATGTGATTTTTGATATGAACAATCGCTCTGATGTGCCTGGATATGGCTATCAATTAGCGAAAGGAGCTACTGCTCTGACAGAATCTTGGCAAGCATTGCCTTCGGTTTCTAACAATCACTTTATGCTAGGGCATTTAATGGAATGGTTCTATAGCGGACTATTAGGCATCAAACAACCAGAAAATGGACATGCTTTCAAAAGTATTGAAATAAACCCACAAATCGTTGATGGACTTAATTTCGCCAAAGGGCATTACGATTCCCCTTATGGTATCATTCGCTCGGAATGGAATAAAACCAATAATTCCTTTGAATTAAAGGTCAGCATCCCAGCCAATGCTTCTGCTACGATTTATGTGCCATCAAAAAATACCTCAAACATTAAAGAAACGACTTCAATGAAAGGAATTGAAAAAGTTGGATTTAACAATGGTAAAACAATCTTGAAAGTTGGCTCAGGAAATTATCATTTTGTGGTGGAGAATTAATAAAGTCTTTAAAGAATAAAAAATGAAAATTACTAATACCCTAATAGGATTGTTTGTCCTATGCGCTATTACTACCTGTGCTCAAACAGTAAAAAACGATATTTCTGATGGTGAAATGGAAGTCATTTATCAAGCCGTGAAAACGCCTTATAAATATGGATTAGTGATGACGCCTGATGATAATAACCAGAAAATGGACTGTCCAACTGTCTTTAAAAAAGGGAAGAAATGGTACATGACCTACTTGATTTTTGGAGGCAAAGGGTATGAAACTTGGTTAGCCCAAAGTAATGATTTATTGAATTGGGAAAATGTAGGGAAAATCATGTCCTTTACTGATTCTACACAGTGGGACGGAAGCCAAAAAGCAGGGTATGTAGCTTTGCAAGATACCCAATGGGAGGGGAGCTATGCCTTAAAAAAATATGATGGAAAATATTGGATGTCATATTTCGGAGGAAATACGCGTGGTTATGAAGCAGGTGATTTATCGGCAGGAATAGCCTTTACGACCGAAGACCCCACTACAGCACATGAGTGGAAAAGAAAACCTACGCCAATTTTAACAGCAAAAGATGATGATGTAAGATGGTGGGAAAATAGGAAACTATTTAAAAGTACCGTTATTGAGGATAAACAAAGACTTACAGGCCACCAATTTGTAATGTTTTATAATGCTAATGGCGATTCTGCTAAAAACAATGTGAAAACTCGTTGGTTCGAACGCATCGGCATGGCAGTCTCTGATAATATGCTTGATTGGAAGAGAATGATTAATGAACCAATCATTCAACACCCTGTGGGCATTACTGGCGACCCTGTTATTCAAAAGATAGGCGATACTTGGGTGATGTTTTACTTTGGAGCTTTCTGGAAAGATAGAAAAGGCGCCTTCAACCGTTTTGCCGCTTCAAAAGACTTGATTCATTGGACAGATTGGAACGGAGATAATCTGGTGCAGTCTTCCGAGCCTTATGATGAATTGTATGCACATAAATCTTATGTCGTTAAGCATAAAGGGATCGTTTACCATTTTTACTGTGCTGTGAATAAAAAAGACCAACGAGGAATAGCAGTAGCTACTTCTAAAGATTTAGGGAAAAGTAAAAAGACTTTTGTGAAGTAACTGTTAGCATTTAAACCACATCAATTTCTATGAAGAAATTCTTTTATATATTATTACTAATTGCAATCACTATTGAAGGGTTTTCCCAACAAAAAAGTAGAGAAATAACTGACTTTAACAAGTCTTGGAAATTTTCATTTGAAAATAACGAAAAGGCTATCACTAATCAGTTTAATGATGCTCATTGGAGAGTCCTGAATCTTCCTCACGACTGGAGTATTGAAGGACAATTTAGTGCAGAACACTTGTCTACTACTCAGGGCGGTGCTTTGCCTACTGGCTTAGCATGGTATCGTAAAAGTTTTTTAATGCCGTCAACAGCACAGCATAAAATAGTTTGGATTGAATTCGATGGCGTTTATCGCAACAGTGAAGTTTGGATTAATGGTCATTATTTAGGCAAACGCCCAAATGGCTATGCTAGTTTTCGATATGAACTGACTAAGTTTTTGAAATTTGGGAAAGAAAAAAATGTAATTGCCGTAAAAGTTGATAATTCTGAACAACCCAATTCTCGGTGGTATTCAGGCTCAGGGATTTACAGAAATGTAAGAATAATTATCACTGCCCCGATTGCTATTGATCAATGGGGCGTTTTTGCAACCACTCCTAAAATAAGTGCTGAAGAAGCGGAAGTAAGCATAGAAGTCAATCTGCTCAATAAAACTAACAAAACTCAATCAATTTCTATCACTTCAAATCTTATTGATGCGGATGGAAAAACGATAACGAGCGAAACATCGAAAAACATTTCGATAAAAGATAGTACAGGTAAATATTTTCAACAATTGAAAATTGCTAAGCCCAAGCTTTGGTCAATCAACGCCCCTTATTTATATAAAGTAGTAACGAAGGTTTATCAGAATAATCAAGAAATAGATGTGAGCGAAACACCTCTAGGTATTCGCTTTTTTAGTTTTGACTCCACAAAAGGATTTTCATTGAATGGAGAACCCACCAAGATTCAAGGTGTTTGTATGCACCATGATTTAGGGGCATTGGGTGCTGCCGTGAATGTGAGGGCGATGGAACGTCAGCTAGAATTATTAAAAGCTATGGGTTGTAATGGTATTCGTACTGCTCATAATCCTCCTGCACCAGAATTTTTAGATTTATGCGATAAGATGGGCTTTATCGTCATGGATGAAGCTTTTGATATGTGGAAAAAAAGAAAGTCAAAGAAAGATTATTCGGCTGACTGGAATGCTTGGCATCAAAAAGATTTAGAGGATTTTATTAAAAGAGACCGCAATCACCCCGCTATTTTTATGTGGAGTATAGGCAATGAAATCAGAGAACAGTTTGATAGTACAGGGGTTACTATTACTAGAGAATTAGCAGGAATTGTGAAAAAACTAGATAATACTCGTATTGTTACTTCTGCATTGACAGAAAACGAACCCGCTAAAAACTTTATCTTTCAATCGGGGGCTTTAGATTTATTAGGATTCAATTATAAACATGAGGGCTATCCAGATTTTCTCAAGAATTTCCCTAATCAAAAATTTATTGCTTCAGAAACAGCTTCTGCCTTAGAATCGCGAGGACGTTATGAAATGCCTCAGGAAAAAATTCAATTTTCATCAAGAGATGTAAAAACACAGGCTAGAAATGCTGATTGGACAGTTTCGGCCTATGACAATGTAGCAGCGTATTGGGGAACAACCCACGAAGAAGCTTGGAAAGCTGTAAAAAATGCTCCTTTTATCGCAGGCACTTATGTATGGACAGGCTTTGATTACTTAGGGGAACCACATCCCTATCCTTGGCCAGCTCGCAGTGCCTACTTTGGAATCATTGATTTAGCAGGCTTCCCCAAAGATGTGTATTATATGTATCAAAGTGAATGGACTGATAAACCCGTTTTGCATTTATTACCACATTGGAATTGGGAAAAAGGCAAGACCGTTGATGTATGGGCGTATTATTCACAAGCGGATGAAGTAGAGCTATTTTTGAATGATAAATCTTTAGGGATTAAACAAAAAGGAACTGATGAATTCCATGTAAAATGGTCGGTCAATTATGAAGCAGGGATATTAAAAGCGGTTTCAAGAAAAGCTGGGAAAATAATACTGACACAAGAAATTAAAACAGCAGGAAAAGCTTTTAAAATAAAAGCAACAGCAGACCATCAATTGATAAAAGCAGATGGCAAGGATTTGTCCTTCATAAAAATAAGTATCGTTGATGAAAATGGAAATACAGTTCCTGAAGCTAGTCATTTAGTGAATTTCAGCATAGAAGGAGAAGGGACTATTGTGGGAGTTGATAATGGTTACCAAGCAAGTTTAGAACCTTTCAAAGCCAATTATAGAAGAGCATTTAACGGTCTTTGTTTAGCCATTGTCCAAGCTTCTGAAACAGCAGGAAAGATAGTTTTAAAAGCAAGTGCAGAAGGTTTACAGTCAGATACAATTATTATAGAAACTAAGAAATGAGCGAGTCTAAACATACATTTTTGAGTAAAAAGAATATACTTATCAGTAAAATCAGTAGACTTTTATTAATAAGCATGCTTTTTTATTTCAGTGCATATAATGGTTGGGGACAATCTAAAGGAGGATTGGCTACTATTATTCCTCAAAATCAACAAAGCATTAAAGCGGCTAAACCGTGGGTCTTTTGGTATTGGATGCAAGCGAGTGTTTCTAAAGAAGGTATTACCGCAGACTTGGAAGCCATGAAAGAGGCTGGAATAGGAGGAGCATACTTAATGCCTATAAAAGGTGCAACAAATCCTCCCATTTTTACCCCAGTAGCGGAACAGTTAACACCGTTTTGGTGGGACATGGTAAAACATTCCATGAATGAGGTCGCTCGATTAAACCTAGAAATGGGGATGCACATTAGTGATGGGTTTGCTTTGGCAGGCGGACCGTGGATTACACCTGAACTTTCTATGCAAAAAATAGTTTCTTCAAAAATGTATATAAAAGGCGGTCAACGTATAGATATACAGTTGACCCAACCTAATAACAATGAGCATTATTATAAAGACATAGCAGTATATGCGTTTCCTTCTTTAACGGGAGCAGGGCAATCTACTAAAAACATTGTACCCATTGTAAGTTCAAACAAACCCGACATAAACCCTCAGTTTTTAGTAAAAGAAGGTAACAAAGAAAGCTTTAAAAGCGATGAGCCATGCTGGATTCAATATGCTTTTGAAACCCCTTTTACTTGTAGAACTATTGTTGTAAAAACGGGAGGAAACAATTATCAAGCTCAACGTTTATTGATTGAAGTTAGTGATGATGGAAAGAGTTTTAGGTCTATTGGAAGACTAGAATCTCCCAGACATGGCTGGCAAGATACAGATGCTAATATTACTCATTCCATCGTGCCAACAACGGCTAAATACTTCCGTTTTATATATGAAAAAACAGGAAGTGAACCAGGTTCAGAAGATTTAGATGCAGCAAAGTGGAAACCAAGTTTTAAAACTGTCGGTATTGAATTATCATCTGAACCAAGTATTCATCAGTTCGAAGGCAAGGCCGCAGAAGTATGGCGAATAAGCAAGGAAAGTTCATCAGAGCAACTGCCTGATAATCTATGTGTTCCATTCAATAAAATCATTAATATCACTGATAAACTTACGAGAGAAGGAAGGTTAGTCTGGGACGCTCCTGACGGTTCTTGGACTATTCTGCGTGTTGGTCATACTTCTACAGGACATACTAATGCTACTGGTGGAGCAGGTAAGGGATTAGAATGTGATAAATTTAACCCGATTGCTATCAAACTACAGTTTGATAATTGGTTTGGAGAAGCTCAACGTCAGCTTGGACCAGAACTGAGCAAAAAGGCTTTGAAAGTTTTTCATGTAGATAGTTGGGAATGTGGAAGTCAGAATTGGTCATCCGTTTTCATAGAAGAATTTCAAAAAAGAAGAGGGTATGATATATTGCCATATTTGCCTATCGTAACAGGACTTCCTGTAGAAAATAATCAATTTTCAGAACAGTTTTTATATGACTTTCGTCAGACGGTTTCAGAATTGGTGGTTGATAAATTTTATAAAACGCTGGCAGATTTAACCAAAGCAAATGGGTTGAAATTCACTGCTGAAAGTGTTGCTCCAACCATGACGAGTGACGGATTAGCACATTACAAATTAGTTGATGTGCCAATGGGCGAATTTTGGTTAAATAGTCCCACGCACGACAAACCAAACGATATGCTTGATGCCATTTCGGCGGGACATATTTATGGTAAGCCCATCATTCAAGCGGAAGCATTTACTACTTTAAGGATGACATGGAATGAACATCCTGCAATGTTAAAAACCTTGCAAGACAGAAATTATGCATTAGGAATTAATAAATTAGTATACCATGTTTTCATGCACAATCCTTGGATGGATAGAAAACCCGGCATGACGTTGGATGGTGTAGGTTTATATTTTCAAAGAGACCAAACTTGGTGGAAAATGGGAAAAGCGTGGGTTGACTATGCACAACGCTGTCAGCAGTTATTACAAATAGGTGTTCCAGTTGCCGATTTAGCCGTTTTTGTAGGAGATGACATTCCAAGACGTTCGGTTTTGCCAGACCGACTAGTACCAACATTAAGCGGATTATTTGGCAAAGAGGTCGTTGATGCAGAAGCCAAAAGATTAACCAATGAAGGACAACCTTTAAGACAAATTCCTACAAGCGTTACACATTCGGCTAACATGGCTGACCCTGAAAACTGGGTGAATGCGTTAAAGGGTTATGCCTATGATTCTTTTAGTCAGGATGCTCTTTTAAATACCGCTAAAGTGAACAATGGGAAAGTTATATTTGGGGATGGTACTAGCTATAGTGTAATAGTATTGCCTAAAAAGCATCAAATGACACCCAATGCCAACGATATGTCTGCCCAAACGGCTCAAAAATTATTGGCGTTGGTAAATGAAGGAGCGACATTGATTATTGGTGACAAACCAATAGTTGAATTCGGAACAAAAAGTAACGATGCTGTAGCAACCTTTGCAAAACAATGTTGGGAAGGAGATTTTGAAGTAATGTTGGATGGTGAAAACAAAATTTTCTATAAAACAATCGGAAAAGGGAAAGTTGTAAAAAGTCCTTACGAGGCTAGTACTTTAGCCAAAATCGGTATTGAGCAGGACGTGATTATCAAAGATGAACATGGAAACTATGCCAAAGGCATTGCTTATACGCATAAAAAAGCACTGGATTTGGAATTGTACTTTCTTGCTAATCAAGAAAATAAGGAAAGAGTATTAGATTTTTCTTTAAGAGCAAAAGGGAAAAATATTCAATTGTACGATGCTGTGAATGATAAAACTTTTTCGCCTAATGCTTGGAAAACTGAAAACGGTAGAACGAATTTGAGGTTAAAATTGGATGCAAATGCCTCAGTTTTTGTGATTTTTAAAGACTATTTTGTTAATGTTTCAAAAGCTGACAAAGCTAAAAACTGGCAAGAATTTAAAGAAATAAAAACTCTAGATAAAGCTTGGAACGTAGATTTTGAGGATACTAAATCGAACAAAAAAATTACTAAAACATTTGAAAAATTAAGTGATTGGACAACCAATGCTGATTCTTTAATTCGTTATTACGCAGGTACAGCCGACTACCATCAAAACTTTCAGATGAATAGTTTGCCAAATAAGAACCAACAAATTTGGCTGGATTTAGGAAAAGTTGCTAACCTCGCCGAAATAAAAGTAAATGGAGTTTCTTGTGGTATTGTCTGGACAGCACCTTATCGAGTAGATATCAGCAAAGCATTGAAAGTTGGCAACAATGAATTAACGATTGACATAACGAATACGTGGGCGAATAGATTGATGGGCGATATGCTTTTACCAGAAGATAAAAGAACTACTAAAACTACTGCGCCGATGAAATATTTAGAAGGAAAGCCCTTGTATGAATCAGGTTTATTAGGACCAGTGAAGCTCTTAGAGAGTCAACCATAAAAAAACGATTGTTCAAATTTTACTATTAGGGTGCCACTTAAGTCGCACCCTAATAGTAAGATGGTATTGATTAGGTACCTGCTCAATTAATATATCTCAAACATTTGTACATCTATTGAATGCTGAAAAACGCTATTGACTTTCATGCAAACATCCTACAATATCTTGTGAAAATATTATATATAATACAGGTATATTACTATTAATTTTGATTTTTTATACAATCGCTTTTAATATGTATTCAATCCAAAAATATTCAGTTTTTACTGCAAAAGCTACATTAGCAAAACCAATCTCTGATGCTACACATACGCTGACTGAAATCTCCTTTTTAGTATTAAGAATCGAAACGCAAAATGGTATCATTGGAGAATCATATTTATTAAGTTTTCAGTACAGTCCTAGAGCCATAGCAGGAGCCTTAAAAGACGTCGGTGAAATGTTGATTGGCGAACAGGTTTTTGATACCGTAAAAGTTTTCGAAAAGCTAAACCATGCCAATGAATATTTTGGAATGGAAGGTATAAATCGATGGGCACAAGCAGCTTTTAATATTGCGATGTGGGATGCTTGGTGTAAAATATTAAATCAGCCTATCTGGAAAGTTTTAGGTTCGTCAAGGAGTGAAGTACCTATTTATGGAAGTGGGGGTTGGATTTCATATACTACAGATGAATTAATTGACGAGGTTAGCAATTATAAAAGTCGTGGTTTCAAGGCAGTAAAAATAAAAGTAGGCAAACCCGAGTGGAAAGAAGATTTAGAACGCTTGAAACTGGTTCGAGAAGCTGTTGGAAATGACATCAATATCATGATGGATGCCAACCAAGGAATGACAGTGCCAAATGCTTTAGCCTTAGCTCGCGCGGCCAGAGAACTGAATATTCAGTGGTTTGAAGAACCAATCGACCATACGGATTTTGAAGGGTATAAATTATTAAGAACCCAAGCTGGTATTTCTTTAGCAATGGGCGAAAGAGAATATTCAACGCTACCCTTACGCGAACTATTACAAAGAAATGCCATTGATATTTGGCAACCCGATATTTTAAGATTAGGAGGAGTAGAGGCTTGGCGGAATAGTGCGGCATTAGCGGGTAGCTATAATATTCCTGTTTTACCGCATTATTACAAAGACTATGATATTCCATTGCTTTGTACAATTTCAAATGGAGTAGGGGCAGAATCATTCGACTGGATTGACCCTTTGATTGATTATCCTTTGGAAATAAAGAATGGGATGGCAAAACCACATGATCGTGCTGGTTGGGGTTTTTCATTTAAAGATGAATACCTTACTGAAATCTAGTTTGCTTTTATCTTATTCATTATCAATTGTTTATTAGTATACATTAAATGAAGATGTTAAAATATTTACTTTTCTTAGGCTGTTTCATACATGTTGCAAGCTACGCTCAGTTGGTTGATAAAACACCAGCCGCTGTGCCAAATGCTCCAACCATTTATCAGACTGAGCCTTATGAAGACCCAACAGTCAGTGGGATTAATAGGGATGCATCAAGAGCAACAGCCTATTCTTATGATAATATTCAGCGTGCAATCTCGGGCAATCGTGAAAAGAGTAATCGTTATCTATCCTTAAATGGTAATTGGGATTTTAGCTTTGCACTAAAACCCGCTGATGCCCCAAAAGATTTTTATAAAAGTAGGGTTAGTGGTTGGAAAACAATCCCAGTACCTTCAAATTGGGAAATGCAGGGGTATGACAAACCTATTTATAAAAGTGCGGTATATCCTTTTAGGCCAGTAAATCCGCCCTTTGTTCCTAAAGATTATAATGGAGTGGGCTGTTATCAGCGTACATTTTCAATCCCTGCTAATTGGAAAGAAAGTAATGTTACCCTGCATTTCGGAGGCGTAAGTTCGGCTTATAAAGTGTGGTTAAATGGCAAATTTGTTGGGTATGCTGAGGATAGTTTTCTTTCTTCTGAATTCAATATTACGCCTTATTTACAAGAAGGAGAAAATGTTTTATCAGTATGGGTAATTCGATGGAGTGATGGTTCTTTTTTGGAAGACCAAGACCAATGGCGATTAAGTGGTATCCATCGTGAAGTATATCTTCATGCTGAGCCTAAAATCAGAATTGCAGATTTTTTTTATCAAACTAAATTAGATAAAGATTATAAAGATGCCTTGTTAAGTATCCGTCCAAGAATTGAAAACCTAACAGGGAAAGAAATAGTGGGCTATCAATTGAAAGCACAATTATATGACAAAAACAATGTACCTATTTTTGAAAAGCCTCTTGAAAAAAGTGTTGAGTCTATCATCAACGAAATCTATCCACGCTTAGATAATGCTAAATTTGGCTTATTAGAAAGTAAGGTTAAAAACCCTGAAAAGTGGAGTGATGAAATCCCTAATCTATATACGTTAGTGCTTTCTTTAGAAGATAGTTTGGGACGGGTGCTAGAAGCTAAAAGCTGTAAACTAGGTTTTCGTTCAATTGAATTTTCAAAAGAAAATAGCAAATTGTTAATAAATGGAAAGGTAACGTATTTGTATGGCGTTAATCGTCCAGACCATCATGCTACAAAAGGTAAGGCATTATCCAGAGAAGATATTCTACAGGATATTCTTACCATCAAACGTTTCAATTTTAACTGTATTCGTGCAAGTCATTATCCAAGTGACCCATATTTGTATGACTTGTGTGACGAATATGGTATTATGGTTATTGACGAAGCCAATCTCGAAACGCATGGACTAGGCTCAAAACTAAGCAATGATGCTACTTGGACTGGGGCATATTTGGAACGAAGTAGCAGGATGGCTTTACGAGATAAAAATCACCCATCTATTATATTTTGGAGTTTGGGAAATGAAGCTGGTCGCGGACCAAATCATGCTGCAATGGCTGCTTGGATACATGATTTTGACATTACTCGACCTGTACATTATGAACCAGCTATGGGAAGTCCCAATATGGAAGGATATATGGACAATAAAGACCCGAAATATTTAAAACCTAATGACCATTCGCATCGTCTCCAGAATCCGTTAGACCAATATTATGTAGATATTGTCAGTAGAATGTACCCAGCCATGTACACGCCTGAATTATTGGCAAATCAGCCAAATGGTGATACTAGGCCTATTTTCTTTTGCGAGTATGCCCATGCGATGGGAAATAGTGCGGGAAATTTAAAGGAGTTCTGGGACTTGTTCCGTAAAACGAAAAGAGTAATAGGAGGGTGTATCTGGGAATTTAAAGACCAAGGGTTATTCAAAAAAGACTCGGCTACTGGCAAAGAGTTTTATGCGTATGGGGGAGACTTTGGGGAAAAATACTTCGATAATTTTACTATTAAAGGTGTTGTTGCTTCAGATGGCAGACCTAAAGCAGCCATGTATGAATGTAAAAGAGTATTCCAAGGCGTGGAATCGGTATTAGAAAATGCGGAGAAAGGAATTATAAAAATAGCAAACCGCCATGCTACTAAATCTTTGAGTGATTATACGGTTTTATTATCAGTAATAGAAGATGGCAAAGTGCTTTTTACGAAGGAACTGCCTAAAATGAACGTTTCAGCAGGAAGTGATACACTGGTTAATATCCTACCATATTTGCCTAAATTCAAGACAAACAAAGAATACTTTGCAACATTACACTTTACCTTATCCAAAAAAGAAGCATGGGCAGACAAAGGTTTTGAAGTAGCTTCTAACCAATTTGCCTTAACTGAATTAATTGCACATCAATCAGAGAAGAAAGCCATTGTAACTGTCGATTTACAAGAAACAGATAATACATTTTTGTTAAGCGGCAAAAGTTTTCAAATTAAAATTGACAAGAAAAATGGCGCTTTAGCATCCTATTTATTCAAAGGTAAAGAACAGATTTTTAATCCATTATTGCCAAAATTTAGTCGTCCGCTGACTGATAACGACCGTCGTGGTTGGAAGGCTCAGCGCAAATTAAAACAATGGTATAATGTAGTGTTAAAAACAAAAAGCTGTACCGTGAAGATGAGTTCTAAAAACGCTGTCATAATTACTAGCTACTATACCTTAGTAAATGATAGTGCCTCTGTCCAAGTAAATTATACGATTAATGGCGATGGCGTTGTAAAAGTAAATTATGACTTTAAAGCGTCTCCTGCGTTACCTAACATTCCTAAAATCGGGATGCAGTGTGGGATTGAAAGAACTTTTGAAAATATAACATGGTATGGCAGAGGAGTATTAGAAAATTATATTGACCGTCGTTATGGATTTGATATTGGTATTTATCAGCAAAATATTCAAGATTTTATGGAGCCTTATGCTGTTCCACAAGAGAATGGTAATAGAACAGATGTTCGCTGGATGTATTTAGCAAACAAAAAGCAAGAAGGATTATTAGTAGTAGCGGATAGTTTGTTAAGCATGAGTGCCAGACCTTATACCGACCAAAATATCGAAACAGCTAAGCATACTTTTAACTTAAATGATGCTGGTTTTATCAACCTGAATATAGATTTAATACAAATGGGCGTAGGCGGGAATGATAGTTGGAGTGATGTGGCAGCACCTTTAGAGCAGTATCAAATAAAAGCGAAACCCTATCAATATACATTTTTCATCATGCCATTTAATGCTGTAAAAGAATCGGTAGGATTAAAAGCAAAAGACCTGAGGTTTTAGTTGAGAAATTTTCAATGATTAAAGAAATATGAACAGAATAATCAAGAAAGTGGGAACATTACTTATAGTGATGATTTCTTTCTATCATTTGCAAGCACAAAACAAAGGCTTGGTGAATACCTCTAAAAGTCCAAATGCTAAATTACAAAGCATTGATTTTGGCGATGTAACGTGGACTTCTGGTTTTTGGGCAGACCGTTTTGCCGTTTGTCGTTCGGCTATGGTGCCAACTTTATGGAAAAATTATACGGATGCTAACCTAAGTCATTCTTTCAAAAACTTTGAAATAGCCGCAGGGTTAGAGAATGGCGTTTTTAAAGGACCATCGTTTCATGACGGTGATTTTTATAAAACCCTTGAAGCTGTAGCTAGTATGTATGCTACGACGAAAGATAAGAAATTGGATGAGTTGATGGATCATGCCATTGAGGTGATTGGTAAAGCCCAAATGCCAGATGGATATATTTACACCAAGGCGATTATTCAACAAAAGAAAACAGGGGAGCAAAAGATGTTTGATGACAAACTGAGCTTTGAAGCCTACAATTTCGGACATTTAATGACTGCCGCTTGTGTACATTATAGGGTAACAGGCAAAACAACTTTATTAAATATTGCCAAAAAAGCGACAGACTTTTTAATTGGGTTTTATAATAATGCTAGTCCTGAGCAAGCCAGAAATGCCATTTGTCCTTCACACTATATGGGCATTATTGAAATGTACAGAACTACAGGTGAGCAGAAATATTTAACGCTTGCTAAAAAACTTATCAATATCCGTGGACTTTCGGAAGGCACTGACGACAATTCAGATAGAGTACCGTTCAGACAAATGAAAAAAGTAGTTGGGCATGCCGTAAGAGCTAATTATTTGTTTGCAGGAGCGGCCGATATTTTTGCCGAAACAGGAGATAGTACTTTATTATCAACGTTAGATTTGATGTGGGACGATGTTATTAACCATAAAATGTATATTACGGGTGGCTGTGGTGCTTTATACGATGGTGTTTCACCGGAGGGGACATCATATAAACCTGATACGGTTCAGAAAGTACATCAATCTTATGGCAAATCGTATCAATTACCCAACCATTCAGCACACAATGAAACTTGTGCCAACATTGGAAATTTATTATGGAACTGGCGTATGCTTCAAATTACGAGCGAAGCCAAGTATGCTGATATAATGGAATTGGCTTTGTATAATAGCATTTTGTCGGGCATTAGTTTAGATGGTGATAAGTTTTTTTATACTAATCCTTTAAGTGCATCAGATGCTTATCCTTATCAATTGCGTTGGATGGGTGGTAGACAAAAATATATCAGTAAGTCAAACTGCTGTCCACCGAATACAGTAAGAACCATCGCACAAATAAATAACTATGCCTATAGTGTCTCTGAAAAAGGATTATGGTTGAATCTGTATGGTGCGAATACACTTTCTACTTCTTTGAAAGATGGTTCAAAAATTAGCTTGACACAAGAGACTAATTATCCTTGGGATGGAAATATTAATATATCCTTGAAAGAAGTGCCACAAAATGCCTTTTCAGTTTTCGTAAGAATTCCAGAATGGAGCAAAGGTGCGAAGATTAAGATTAATGGTAAACCTTTTACAGGAAAAATTGAAGGAGGAAATTATGTTGAATTGAATAGAAAATGGTCGGTTGCTGATAAGATAGAAATTGTTTTACCGATGACGGTAAAATTAATTGAAGCTAACCCTTTGGCGGAAGAAATTAGAAACCAAGTGGCAGTAAAAAGAGGGCCAATTGTATATTGTTTAGAGTCAGTTGATAACAGTCAATTAAAGTTAAATACCCTTGCCATTTCTCCAAAAAGCAAATGGAAAACAACCTCAATGACGATAGAAAATAGCCCAATCACCGCATTAGAAGGCGAAGCTAAAATTATTGATGGTTCAGATACGTGGACTAATAAATTATACAGAGAAGTTTCTGAACAAGTTCCCGTTTCAGCCAAGGTACGCTTAATCCCCTATTATGCTTGGAGTAACCGTGGGCATTCTGAAATGGAAGTATGGATTCCAATAAGTAGATAAAATTTTTATGGAAAGAATAACGGCAACATATTTTATAGAAACACCTTTTGCACCAGAGGCCGCTGCAACAGTGTTAGCAGGCGAACAATCGTCTGGCACTTTTACAGCAGTACCGGGTGAAACCGAAGAATTAAAACAAAGATTTGCTGCAAGGGTAGAATCTGTTGAGTTTTTAGAAACGGTTTCAACACCTGCTATTCCTGGGGCTGAAAGTACCACTAATCAATATCATCGTGCCATTGTCAAGGTTTCTTGGTCGATAGAGAATTTTGGATATAATCTTCCCGTATTGATTTCGTCATTACAAGGTAATTTATACGAGATTCGCCAATTTACAGGGTTGAAACTGATGGATATTGATATTCCAGCAAGTTATGCTACCCACTTTTCAGGGCCTAAATTTGGCATAGAAGGCTGTAGAAAATTGACTGGGGTTCAAAATCGCCCATTAATTGGAACCATCATTAAACCTAGTGTTGGATTAACGCCTCAGCAAACGGCAACTTTAGTAGAAACCCTCGCCGATGCGGGTATTGATTTTATCAAAGATGATGAATTACTTTCTTCAACAGTCAATTCGCCTTTTAATGAACGAGTTGACGAGGTAATGAAGGTAATCAACAAGCACGCTGATAAAACGGGCAAGAAAATCATGTACGCTTTCAATATCAGTGGAGAAATAGATGAAATGCTAGCACGCTATGAAAAAGTAGTCAATGCAGGAGGAACCTGTGCAATGATTAGCATCAACAGCGTTGGGATAGCAGGAACTAAAAAGATATGCGACCAAGGTGCTTTGGCGATTCATGGACATAGAAATGGTTGGGGAATGCTGACCAGACATCCATTATTAGGAATAGACTTTACTGCTTATCAAAAGCTTTGGCGTTTGGCTGGCGTTGACCAACTGCATGTTAATGGGATTCAGAATAAATTTTGGGAAAGCGATGATTCAGTTGTTCAATCGATAAAAGCTTGTTTAAAGCCTTTGTTAGGAGGATATTCTGTTTTGCCAGTAGTTTCGTCGGGACAATGGGGTGGACAAGCACCAGAAACTTATCGTCGTACACAAACTACCGATTTGCTATACATGGCAGGAGGGGGAATTTTAGCTCACCCTATGGGGCCAGCTGCTGGCGTAACGGCACTACAACAAGCTTGGCAAGCCGCAGTAGATGGTTTAGGAATTGAAGATGCGACTAAAATATATCCTGAATTTGCTAAATCTGTAGAAAAATTTGGTACAAAATAAGATGGTCAATCATAATTTACTTATAGCATATTACGGTGATGACTTTACAGGCTCGACTGATGCACTAGAATTTTTGAGTAAAGCAGGAGCAAAAACGGCACTATTTATTGATGCGCCAACAGCCACTCAATTGGCTGCTTATACTGATTTGAATGCTATCGGCGTGGCGGGTTTGTCTCGCTCTATGTCGCCTAGCCAAATGGAAGCAACCCTTTTACCAACGTTTTCTGCCTTAAAGCAATTAGGAGTAAAGCACGTACATTATAAAGTTTGTTCTACGTTTGATTCCTCTCCTGAAACGGGAAGCATTGGAAAAGCCATTGACGTAGGAATAGCCGTTTTTCAAAATACCTGTGTGCCGTTATTAGTAGCGGCACCCTCATTAGGGCGATATTGTGCTTTTGGTAATTTGTTTGCTAGAATGGGCATTGGTAGTACAGGGCAAATTTACAGACTCGACCGTCACCCTGCTATGATTAAACACCCTGTAACGCCTGCTGACGAAAGCGATTTGAGGTTACATTTAGCCAAGCAGACTGACAAAAAAATAGGATTGTTGGATATTCTTCAAGTAGCTAAACCTTTTCAAGAACTATCAGAAAGTTTAGCAAAACTGATAGATGAAGAAGCCAAGGTGGTATTGATTGATGCCATGTATGAAGACCAATTTTTGAATATCGGTCGACTAATAGATGAATTAGCTGAAAAAGAACAGCCGTTATTTTCAGTAGGTTCATCGGGTGTAGAAATGGCCTTAGGTAAGTACTGGAACGAAACTCAAACGTCGAAAGCTGTTACTTCATGGCAGGCATTAGAAAAAGCTGACCCACTATTAGTAATTGCAGGAAGTTGTTCGCCTGTTACATCCAGACAAATTTCTTGGGCTTTAGAACATGGGTTTAAAGAGATTATCATTGATGCTCAGTCCATTTGTAATGGTGAAATCGATGCTTTACGAATTGAAGAATATATTAAAAGAGCAATAGATGTCGCTCAACAAGGACAACATCTTATTGTGCATACGAATGGAAGTAAAGAGAATATAATTACAACATTGTCTTCAGAAAAATTAGGGAAAGCCTTAGGCTTAATTGCCAAAAAAGTAGTGGAATCTACTAATGTCAGGAGAGTAGTAGTTGCAGGAGGAGATACTTCTAGCTACGCAGCCAGAGCCATGGAAATAGAAGCGGTAGAAATGATTGCTCCTTTAGTCGCGGGAGCACCCTTATGCAAAGCTCGTTCTACAAATCCTTTGATTAATGATATAGAAGTCAACTTTAAGGGAGGACAGGTAGGTGATGAACGATACTTCGGTATTTTATTAGAGGGTAAATTATCATGAATAGCTAATTATAAAATAAAATAAAAATGCAAGCAAAAACATTAAGTCTTATACATACTTCGGCAACATTGGTGCCTATTTTTCAACAACTTTGTAATGAATACTTGCCAGGTATTCAGGTATTTAATATTGTAGATGATAGCTTAATTAAAAACGTTATTAAGCATGGAGAACTCAGACCAGATGTTGCTAGAAGAGTGGTTGACTATGTAGGTTCAGCTGAAGCATCAGGGGCAGATTTTATCATGGTTACTTGTTCTTCCATTGGCTCGGCTGTTGAAGCTTCTGCTGCCTTGACGGGTATTCCAGTATTGAGAGTTGACCAACCAATGGCTGATTTGGCGGTTCAAACTGGGAAAAAGATAGGCGTAATAGCTACGTTACCAACTACATTAGGGCCAACTAGTGATTTAGTAGTGCGTCGTGCTCAAAAAGCAGGAAAGGAAATAGAATTAGTTTCAATATTATGTGAAGGAGCTTTTGAAGCATTGATGAGCGGAGATGCAACAAAGCACGACGAGATTGTTGCGAAAGCCTTGAAAGAGTTAGTTACTCAAGTAGATGTTATTTTGCTAGCGCAAGCTTCAATGGCAAGGGTAGTAGATACGTTAGACGAAGCAGATAAAAAAGTACCTATCTTGGCAAGTCCAATCATTGCTGTTCAACACCTTGCTACTATTCTTTGATGATGAAAAATATCCAGCAATTTCTTTTAGGAATCAGTGCCATTGCTCTGTTGGTTTTGGTATATACGTTTATACAAGAAAATTCAGCTATCAGCAAAGTAGCCCTTGTAGTGGCTGTGCTGAGTTTTACACTAGGAATGGGAAGCATTTCCGCTTTAAAAAGTTATCAGTATACGGCATGGATTATCGTCGCTGTAGTAGCAGGAATGGTTTATCCTGCTGCCTTCACACACTGGGGAACGATAGATTTAAGAAACAAATGGCTTATACTTATCATCATTCAATTTGTAATGTTCGGGATGGGCATTCAGATGAGTATTCGTGATTTTTCTGGATTGGCTTCTACTGGCAAAGGGGTGGCGATTGGTTTACTTTGTCATTTTTCCATCATGCCTTTTATGGGTTGGTTACTTACCAAAGTCTTTGATTTTGAACCAGAAATTGCTGCTGGAATTATTTTAATTGGTTCATGTTCAAGTGGGTTAGCATCCAATGTGATGGTTTATTTAGCCAAGGCAAATTTGGTTTTATCGGTGGTAGTAACGGCAATGGCTACTTTGGCTGCTCCGTTTTTGACGCCCTTAATTATGAAACTATTAGCAGGAACTCTAATAGAAATTCATTTTATCAATATGATGATGGAAATCATCAAAATCGTTATTGTCCCTATTAGTGCAGCTTTATTACATGATTACTTAAAAACGGCTTCACCTCAAGGGAAGAAAAATGTAAATATCCTTGTGGTAATTGCCTCACTTTGGTTAATTGCTTTACCCTTTGGACTGTGGCATTTTTTAGTAACCTCACAGCTTTCTCCTGAAATTATTCAATCTTTAGAAGTGCTAAGTTTCTTGTTGGCGGCGATATTAGTCGGAGTCTTGTATCATCAAGCGGCTAATTATTTTCCAAAGCTTGATACCATGATGCCTTATATTTCTATGTTTGGGATTATCTATTTTACTACAGTAACCACGGCAGCAGGGAGAGAAAACCTGATGAAAGTAGGAGTCTTACTTTTTATCAGTTCCGTGATTCATAATGCTTCTGGGTATTTCTTTGGTTATTGGTTAAGTCGCTTGTTTGGATTAGATAAAAATTCATCAAGAACAATTGCTTTTGAAGTAGGCTTACAAAATGGTGGAATGGCCTCTGGCTTAGCAGGGGGGATGGGTAAACTCGGAACTGTTGGCTTGCCAGCAGCCGTTTTTAGCCCGTGGATGAATATATCAGGCTCAATTTTAGCTAATTACTGGCGAAAGAAAAGTGTAGAGAATGAACAGGTATAAAAAAACAAAATCCCTTAAAATATTTTAAGGGATTTTGTTTGCTAACTATCTCCAAAAATTTCTTTTGAAAGCTTGGCATCCAAGCCATATAAATCTTTTCTAAAATTGATTTGTCCAGTATTATCTACCCACGAAGTAAAATAAACAATATAAACAGGAACCATCGGGCTGACTTTAATACCATATTCCTTATCGGTTTTCAATATCTTATCCACTCTCTCTTTATTCCAAGCCTTATCATTTCTTAATAAATAAAGAGCTAATCTATTCGGCTGTGATATGCGAATACAGCCATGGCTAAACGCTCTTTTAGGTTGATTGAATAATCCTTTTGAAGGAGTATCATGCAAATAGATATTAAAATTATTAGGGAATAAAAACTTTATTTTACCAAGGGCATTATCATCTCCAGGTAGTTGTCTGAAATTAAAAGGAACGTTTCCTTCGTAGTTCCGCCAATTAATTGAATTGGGATTAACTACCTTATTGCCGGAAAGTACTTCTATATGATTTCTGGATAAATACGAGGTATTTTGCTTTAACTTAGGCAAGATTTCATTACGAACGATGCTAGTCGGAACCCCCCAATAAGGATTTAATACAATTTGGGATAAATTACCTTTAAAAATACTGGTTTGGCTAGCTGTTTTACCTACCACCACATTCATCTCCCAAACTTGTCTCCCTTTTTCAATGACATGGAGTTTATATTCTGGAATATTAATCAACAAATTATCACTTTCAATTTCTACAGGCACCCATCTTAGGCGTTCCATATTAATCATGATTTGTCTGATTCTAACATCAATGCTTTGATTAAGTTCTTTAAGAGTAGCAAGGTCAACTTTTGCTGTTATCGGCAATCCCATTCTGCGCTGAAATCTTTTTACAGCATACGCCAAGGAATCCGTATATAACGTAGTTTTATCATTTGTTCTTAGGTCGCTTGTCAAAAATAGATGCTCTTTGATATTTACGACACAAGAGTCGCTATCACCTACCGCTATTTTCTTTTTACTAGTAACGACGCTTTTCCAACCACCATTTTTTTGAATCACTCTATATTGTTTAAGCTTATCTTTCAAACGTAAATAATATTGATTCACAGGTTCTTGAATTGTTTCACCTTTAGCCAGCGAAACCAGTGAGTCAAGCAATACTTGATAGTTTTTCTTTTTTCTAGGGATAAACCATTCAAGGTCGTATGGACTTTTATTGATACCTCCATAAGCCTTTTCGGCAAACCTAAAAAAAGTGGACGTTAGTAATAACTCTAGCTGTTGGACTTGACTTTTTTGAGCAAGAAATCCCTTTTCATCAGCTTGAAAGGCCAATATTAGCTCTTCCATCTGTCTGTTATCAAGACTATTATCCGCGAAATCTTTTTGGTAGTTCTGTAATTGATTATAAAAGGTAGAGACTGAATGCGACAAGCCGTTATTATTAATCCATGCTAATTGATAATTACGTCGTGCATAAAATTCATTAATCTCCTCTTTGATGGTATCTGACACAGAAAATGTTTTGAGGAAAGCCGTTATGGAAGCAGAATCTAATAATAAATCATTATAGTTCTGTGACTGGTAAATGCTTGAATCTGGTAGAAGGCCTCTATTTTTCTTTTTTCTTTTATTACATCCTTCCATTATGACAAGGAATAATAAAGTACCAAACAAGACTAAAAATAACAGATATGTAATTTTAGTTTTTTGCATAGGAGTATAAGATTAGAGGTTGATGAATAGTAGATTGCTAACCAGTTAGCAATCTACTATTTATAAATATGAACAAACTTGTTAACTATGAATATATAGTAAACTTCCATTTGCCAATACTGGCACCACCTTAGGGATTAAATCGTTTGGCAATGCTGGACAGCCGAAGCTTCGTCCCAGACGACCAAATTGATGAACAAATGAAGGACTTACGTACGATGCTCCATGAATAATAATTTCTCTTCTTCGAGCATTATCGTTGATTCCTTTTTGTAAACCATGTAATAACAATGCCATACCATGTTTTGGACTAGTAATTCTACTGCCAACCAAATAAAAGCCCAAACTACTTTGATGGGAGTCTATTTTATTTGAAAATAAATGAGCAATGTTATCACCTGATTTTTTCCCGTGTGCTACTAAGGAAGAAAAAAGCAATTTCTTTTTTGCTAAGTCAATCACAAAAAAGCGTTCCACATTGGATGGTAGAGAAAAATCTACAATGGTAACGATGGGTTTTGAAGGGTGAAAAGTATGGACGCCTTCAACGGATTCTTTAAAAGCATTGTAGCTAACAACACCATTAAGCTGGCAATCAAGATATAGGGTTTGGGTTTCATCTACTACTGCGATAGCTTTCGCTTTGTGCTCTGAAGGAGTTGCTAAACAAAGGTTTAGCAGAAGAGCAATTACTTGAAAAGTGAATGTCATATTGATAATTTCCTTGAGTTTTGTTTTTTATATTAACAACAAATGCACCATTAACATTGCAAATTTTCTAAATATTTTTAAAAAAAGTCATTACTAACCACTTGAATACGAAGGATTTGCACAGATACATTAATTAGTGCAAATTAATCATAAAATGATTCAAAAATTATATTTTTATTAACAAACAGATATTATTATAATTATTTTCAGGTTAAACAGCCAATGTACTTTTGCAACATAAAAGTGCTTCACAATGATGACATTTTTCAATAACACCTTCCGACGTTAAGTGTGCAACGCTTTAAACAGTATGCCTTGCAGAAGACAACTTCATTAATAACACTATTATCTAAAACTTAAATAAGTAGTCTCTTTTTCAGAAGAAATGCTTATTTATATAAATATCAAATTGATGAAAAAAATATACAGTTTAGTCTTTTTTGGACTATTATTTTGTAGCGATCATGCATTAAAAGCCCAAAATGCGCAAGCAAATTATACGTTGATGCATGGAAAAAGCTTTGTTCAATCAAAAAATTATTACCTCTTAACACTTTTCCAAAATCTTCCTGAGGTAAAACAATTGTTGAGTAAAGATGCTACTTTACAGAAAATCGCTCAGCAAAAGCTAAATACTTTGAGTGAAGCTTCTAAGCAATGCCAAAATAAATTCCTTTGCTTGAGCGAAAGTATGAAATTAAGTGAAGCTGATATTCAGGAAGTTAGTAGCCGTTTAGGCGTATTGTATAATGATAATAACGCTTTGGGGAAGTTGGTGTTCAATCATTTAATTCCTTCGGGTACTTATATTTTATCACAAAAGCTTTCTGCTAAAGAACAACTTATTAAGGCGTGGGAGCAAGATGCACATGGAATCAATTTTACGATTGGAGTTTACGTAGAAGGACAAAAGCCAAACTATCCAGCGATTGATTCTATCAGTTTTAAGATTAGCCATAAAAGCTATCCTCAATTAGTTGGCGATTTACACACAACTGTTCAGGAAGAAAGTAAAAAAGCAACTTTGTTTTTCGAGCCTTCCTTAACCGCCGCTTTACTTGCCTTAGAAATCAATGAACGTGAACAAGTGGCGGATTATGAACCAATGGCTTCTACAGTAAACAAATTAGCAGTTGAGCGCATCAAGACAATTAACTGGAAAGCGTATCAATATGCATTAATTCTAGTACCTGGTGCAGGCCCCGAAGAACCCAAAGTTGCTTTGAGTGCTGAGGGAATGTTGCGTTGTAGAGTAGCGGCTTTGCGTTATTTTGAAGGATTAGCACCCTTGATTGTCGTTTCTGGGGGTAATGTTCACCCTTATAAAACTCCTTATAACGAAGCCATAGAAATGAGAAAGTTTATGGTTGAGAAGCTCCATGTTCCAGCCAATGCCGTGATTGTAGAGCCTCATGCACGCCATACTACCACCAATATGCGTAATACAGCTCGTTTGATTTTCCGTTATGGCATTCCTTTCGATAAAGCTTGTATTACTTCTACCTCAAAATCACAAAGTATGTATATCCAAGAATTGAATTTGGATAAACGTTGTGAAAAAGAATTAAATCATGTGCCTTATCGAAAAGGCAAACGTTTATCAGCAACAGAAGCTGAATTTTACCCGCTTATCGAAGCCTTGCAAATTAACCCATTAGAACCCCTTGACCCATAATATTTAATTGTGAGTTAGTGATTGAGTGAGTTGTGCATTATACGTTAATGTACAAAAGATATTTTTTATAAAAACATTTAATCAATTATAACTCACTCATTCACAATTCACTAACTCACAATTACTATCACATCATGAAAAGAAAGAAAACCATCATTGAAATGAGTGGGCTGATACTCTCTGGTATTTTGAGCTTTTGTTTTTTATCACTCAAAACTTTGCCTAAAGATATTCAGCTAACATTAGCAAAAGAGTTTACGGTAGATTCACTTGGTGCTGGACAAGGCATCAGCATACAAAATGAGAAAGCATTTATTTATGGCGACCGTGAAGTAGGGATGATTCGTGAATATGTATTACACAATGATTCACTGGCTTATACAGGTAAAGAAATAAAATTAAGCTTAGCAGGTAAGGACGTTATCAATCATCCTACAGGCATCGCTTTTCATAAAGACCAGCCAACTTTTATTGGTAATAGCATTCGGCTGAATCCTGAAGGTACACTATGGAAAGCTGTAATTTACTTTGTGGATTGGGAAGGCTTGCAAAAAACAAAAACATTGGATGGTAATCTATTGAATACTATCGACGACGATGCTTGTATTCAAGGAACTCGACCAGAATATGTGCAATACAAAAACAAATGGTTTGTAGCTACAGCCGATTATGGCAACAAAAAAAATGAGGTACGTTTATACAATCCGTTAGCACTGAAAACAGCCAAAAAAACTTCTGAAAAGGGTGTACTTTATAAGAAATTTACTTGTAGCCCTTTTGTTCAAAACTTGCTGTGGGTACCCGAAAAAAAAGTGTTGGTATTAATTCAAAATCAAATAGAAGGTCGTCGTTGGAGATTCTCTTTCTTGGATTTCGAAAAGTCTTTAGAAAGTGGTCATGAAGTAGTATTAAAAGTAATAGATGTAGATAAAGCTGACGAGCTAGAAGGCTTCTCATTAACTAAAAATCTCCAAAAGGGGATAGCTGTTACTTCTTCTCGTAAAGCAAATGTGCATCTGACAAGTTTAAAATGGTAAGAATATAATCCTAGTTTCCAATTAATAATCAATTTAAAATGCAAAAACAACTACAAAAGCAGATGTGGCTAAGAGTCCTGCTGTTAATTGTAATGGCTGGTTCTCAAGTAATTGGGGCGGTAAAAGCAAATGCTTTTACACAGCAGAGACAAATGGCGGTACCTGTAACAGGAACCGTGACGAATGAAATAGGGCAAGCGATGCCAGGCGTAAACGTTTTTGATAAAACGGCAAAAAAAGGAACAGTTACAGATGCTAATGGTAAATATTCAATTACAGCGAACGAAGGAACAACGTTGGTATTCTCTTTTGTAGGCTACGAATCAAAAGAAATACTTGTTGGAAAATCGGCTGTAATCAATGTTAAGTTGACCGAGAATTCACAAGAGTTACAAGAAGTAGTAGCCATTGGTTATTCAACAGTGCGTAAAGGTGACGTAACAGGAGCAATTTCTAGCGTAAAGGCTAAAGAATTAAACCTTAGTACGCCAACTGTTGGTCAGGCTTTAGTAGGGAAAGTAGCAGGGGTACAAGTATCACAAGTGAGCGGTGCACCGTATGTAAGCACCAAAATTCGTGTCCGTGGGGTAGGGTCAATCAATGCGAGTTCTGACCCCCTTTATGTAGTAGATGGCTATCCTGTAGGAAATGACTTATTCATCAATCCAAACGATATCGAGTCAATCGACATTTTAAAAGATGCTGCTTCTGCTGCGATTTATGGTTCAAGAGCTTCAGGCGGTGTAGTGCTGATTACTACCAAAAGAGGAAAAGAAGGCACAGGTCAGTTTCAGTATGATGTACAGTATGGTCTGAATCAGTTAAGTAAAAAAGTAGATTTGTTGAACTCAGAACAATTTGCACAATTATTAATTGATGGTCATAATAATACTTATCGTGATTTAATCGTGAACTCAGGAAAAGTATGGTCAGATGCGATGTTCTCTGATGATAATGCTACCAGAGTTGCTAAAGTAGGAAATGCTTCTTCGGTAAGTATTCCTGAAGAATTCTATAATTTTGGTACACAAACATTGATTAAACCAAAGATTGATACTGATTGGCAGAATGAGCTTTATCAGACATCGCTAGCACAACGTCATAATTTATCTTTCTCGGGTGGAAATAGTTCAACACGTTATGCCATCAGTGGTGGTTATCTAAATCAGCCCGGTATTATTAAAAGTACGAAGCAGGAACGCATTAATTTTCGTGCCAATATTGACGGACAAGTAAGCAAAAAATTAAGAGTAGCAGGGAACTTAGCGGTTACTTCAAATGAAAACCGTGAAGTACAAGAAGGACGTTTCAACCAAGGCCCAATTCTTGGAGCTTTAATTTATATGCCATTTTTTGCTGCTTATAACGAAGATGGTAGCTTAAAGAAAAATGAGGCGGCCGCTAAATCTGCGTTGTATGCTTACCAATCGGTAGAAAACCCTGTAGCGTTGGCAACTGAAACCCATATTTCTCGTAAAGGCGTTCGTGGTACTTTTAGTGGAAATGCTACGTATGAAATTGTACCAAGCTTATTTGCTAAAGTAAATGTAGGCTTGCAGACTTATAATGAAAAATATGAATTCTATTTGCCGACCTCTTTGAGTAATGGTGCTAATGCTCCAGGGTCTCCGCAATCTATTGCTGCTGCTAACGCTGTTGCTCAGACTAGATCTGAAATGGATAAATTGGCAGAGTTTACCTTGAATTATAATGGTAAATTCGGAAATCATACTATTAATGCTTTGGCTGGTTATACTGCTCAAGAGCTTGATATTGATGTGATTAGCGTAACTGCTAAAGGTTTTCAGAATGATAGAATTGAAGAGATTACAGGAAAAGGGGCTGATGCTACCTTATTTACCTTGAATAGTAACACAGGTAAATCAACAGCTACTTTACTTTCGTATTTAGCACGTGTGGCTTATAATTATAAAGATAGATATTTCTTAACGGCTTCTTTTAGACGTGACGCTTCTTCTCGTTTTGGTCCTTTGAATCGTTGGGGTAATTTCCCTTCTGTTTCAGCTAGCTGGAATCTTTCTCAAGAACCTTTCTATGCGGATAGATTCGGAGAGCAAACTTCTGTGAAAGTACGTGCTAGCTGGGGATTAAGTGGTAACAATAATATTGGTAACTATAATTATTTACAGACGATGTCTAGCCCCACAGGAGTCGTTTTTGGCAATGGAACGATACAGTCTGCTGTTTATGCAAATACGATTCGCGACCAACGCTTAGGGTGGGAGTCTACTTCTCAGTTCAACTTTGGTACAGACATCGGTTTATTCAATAATCGTGTTTTTGTAATGGCTAACTATTATATCAGCCAGTCATCAGATTTATTGTTTAATCAACCCGTTTCTGCGATTTCTGGTGCTGCAACGATGTTAACAAATCTAAGAAACTCTAAAGTACAGAATAAAGGGTTAGACTTGCAGATTGACACACGTATCATACAGAACAGCGATTTAAGAGTTAATTTAAGCGGTAATATCTCAATTAACCGTAATGAGGTATTAGACCTTGGTGGTGCTAACACGATTATTACTAATGGTGCTGAGCGTTCGTATTTAACACACATCACTATGCAAGGCCAGCCAATAGGTATGTTCTACGGTTTTAAGGTAAAAGGAATGGTTCGCCAGTCGGACATGGATAATTTAGCGGCTGATAACTTAGTGTATAATACGGCTACACAGTCTTTCCCAGCAGGGTATAAAATCAAAGGTCCTGCTCGCTCAACTGCATCCAGCAATACTTTAAAGCCAGGGGATATTTATTTTGAAGATGTAAATGGTGATGGAGTAGTAAACGATTTAGATAAAACGGTTATTGGTACGCCTTACGCCAAATTTACTTATGGCTTTGCGTTATCAGCAACCTATAAAAACTTTGATTTAAGTTCATCTTTCAATGGGTCTTATGGTAATCAAGTATTAGACGGACAAGATTACTATGTTTATAACATGGAAGGTTCTGGTAATCAATATGCTTCGGTAGCAAATCGTTATCGTTCAGAAACAGAACCTGGAGATGGTTCGGTATATCGTGCTTCTCGTGGTGGTACACAAAGTAATAGTACTCGTCTTTCAAGTTTCTATTTACAAGATGGCTCTTTCTTACGTTGTACTAACCTTACCTTAGGATTTACTTTGCCAACCCAATGGTTAGGAAAACAAAAATCAGTATCGAATGCTAGAATTTATGTAGGAGTGGATAATGCATTTACCATCACTAAATACAAAGGCTATAACCCAGAAGTTGATTATAACGACGGAGCGAATCTTACACCAGGTGTTGATTACGGAAAATATCCTTTGATGAGAGCTTATAATATAGGTGCAAAATTGACATTCTAAATTGATTTTCAAGGGAAAGAAATCTCTTGTGATTCTTTCTTGAAAATCACCTTAACGATATTAAAACAATGATAAAGAAACTAATAGTATTACTTGTAATGGCGACAGCCCTTGCAAGTTGTAGTGATGATTTTGTCCTACAAACAGACCCTAACTCTGTAGCGGCTTCTGATTATTTTCGTACAGAAAATGATGTGCTTCAAGCAGTCAATGGTGTGTACCAATCGCTTCGTAGCTCAAATAACATTGGTGAAAACAGCGGACTTTATACCGACGAACGTTCGGATGATGCTGGTAGAAATGATAACCAGTC
Source organism: Arcicella sp. GW821-FHT09D11 (assembly GCF_059416265.1). Classification (NCBI taxonomy): domain Bacteria; kingdom Pseudomonadati; phylum Bacteroidota; class Cytophagia; order Cytophagales; family Flectobacillaceae; genus Arcicella; species Arcicella sp. GW821-FHT09D11. The sequence goes on from NZ_JBWKOV010000006.1 coordinate 126,208, forward strand.
GAATGCAGGGGAGCCTTTTCAGTTCAATGATTTTTCTATTTTGCCAAGTAACACGTATTTAAAAAGCCATTGGTTGTCGTTATATCAAACAATTGTACGCTGTAATCAGGTTACTTCAAATATTGATAAAGTAACTTTTACTACTGTTGCCAATAAAGATATTTATAATGCAGAAGTAAAGTTTGTTCGTGCGATGATTTACTTTCATTTAGTAAGAAAATGGGGTGATGTACCTTTGGTTACTAAAGAACTAAATTCTGAAGAGATTGTTGCTAATACTTTCCGTGAGAAAAAAGAAAAAGTATATGAACAAATTATTGCAGATTTGAAAGAAGCTGTAGCAAGTGGATTGCCTAATCAACAGCCACTTACGGGTAAAGGAAGAGTGTCAAAAGCAGCAGCGAACGCTTTATTGGGGCAGGTGTACTTAACAATGGCTACCACTTTAGACCAAGCTAACCGTGCTAGTAATTTAGCTAATGCAAAAGCGTATTTAACAACAGCTTATAACATGAGAGCCTTTACGGATTTAAAGGAAATACCTTATGTTGATGTTTTTGATGTAAATAAAAAATCAACTAATCCAGAAATCATTTTCCAGATTGTTTATAAGCAAGGCGACGTAACGTATTCGTCATCTATTGCGGCAAATAATCAAGCAAAAGGGGAAACAATTAATTCGTTGAAACCAAGTAGCGGTGTAGGTGGAAATGTAAAACTTGATTTAGTAAAAGAATACGAAACCAATGATTTACGGAAGGATTTTTCTATCAAATATGCTAATGATGCTACTGTAAAAGATTGGTATATTACTAAATTCAGAGATGCTAGTGCGGCAGCTACGGCCAACGGCTATGGCGGAAACGACTGGCCAATTATCAGGTATGCTGATGTAATTTTAATGTTATCAGAAGTAAGTATGTATTTAGGTGAAGAAGCGAATGCGATTAAATACTTAAACCAAGTACGAGAAAGAGCCAAAATGCCTACTTATGAAGTAATGAAAAACGATACTGATTACGTTAAGAGATACCCGACGTTAAAATTGGCAATTCTTCACGAACGTCGTGTTGAATTGGCGTTTGAACATCATCGTTGGTTTGATTTACTTCGTTTCTTTACAGCGACCGAATTGGTTTCCTATATCCAAAGCAAAGCTCAAGCAGACTATGGAACGGCTAAAGTGTCTAACTTTGGTTTGAAGGATTATTTATTCCCAATTCCTGCTGACGAATACAAATTAAATCCAGTGAAAATGTATCAGAATACTGGATATTAGATAATAACAAAATAGCTCAGCCACATGGCTGAGCTGTTTTGTTTAAATACAAATCGTAAATGCTACTTATTTCCAACCACCACCTAACGACCTATATAAATCTACATCTGCTTCTAGTCTGGCTTTTTTCAAGGAAACCAATTCTAATTCACTTTGTAGTAAATTACTTTGGGCTGTAATTACTTCTAAATAATTAGCCATGCCACTTTTAAACAGCATATCTGCATTGCCGATGGCTTCTTGTAAAGTTTTTACTCTTAATGAAAGCTTCGTGTTTTGCTCTTCTATTTTTTGTATTTTAATCAACGCATCCGAAACTTCTTCTGTAGCAATTAAAACAGATTGACGGAAACCAATTACTGCTTTTTCTCGTTGAACTTTCGCAATTTCATACTGCGTACTAAGTCTTTTGCCATTTAATAAAGGTTGGGTAATTCCGCCAGCCACCACTCCGAACAGTGAAGTAGGAAGTGAAAACCAATTACTTGCTTCAAAAGCATTTAAGCCACCAGTGGCAGTAATCGTTAGTGAAGGATATAAACTAGCTTTTGTGATACCTACTTTTGCATTGGCTTCCTGCAATATCAATTCTGCATTTTTGACATCTGGTCTTCTTCCAACCAAGGCAGACGGCACACCTACTGAAAGTTGGTTTTTAGATTCAATCGCACTCAACATCACTTTGCGTTCAACTACTTTTGGAAAACCTCCCGTTAATACACTCAACGCATTTTCTTGAATAACGATGTTCTGTTCTAACAAAGGAATCAATTGTGCAGCCACTAGTCTTTGAGCTTCGGCTTGTTGTTTGGCTAATAATGAAACGTGTCCTGATTCAAACTGCAGATTAATCATAAAAAAAGTTTTATCACTTAATTCCAGATTTTTTCTAGCAATTTCCACTTGGGCATCCAACATCAACAAAGTATAAAAACCCTTTGAAACAGCGGTTACGATAGTGGTTTGCAAAGCCTTTTTGGCTTCCTCTGACTGAGCATATTGTGCGAGAGTGGTTTTCGTTTGATTACGAATTTTGCCCCAGATGTCTGCTTCCCAAGATAAACTTGCAGCCGCAGTAAAGTCTTCTATATGTTCCTTTTTCAAAAATTGATTCAAACTAATGCCATTCAAACTGTTGTTGGAAGGATTGGTAGAGTTTGAAGTAATTTGAAGATTCAGATTAGGAATATTATTAAACTTAGACTGCTTTAGTTGTAACTGAGCGATGTCGATATTTTTTTGAGCAACCAATAAATCATTATTACGATGAATGGCACTATCAATTAGTTTTTGTAAGGTATTTTCTGTAAAAAATGCTCTCCAATTTAAATCTGCCACACTAGTAGTACTATCTTGAATACTTACATCTCTGAAAGTAACAGGAATTGCGTCTTCGGGGATTTTAACATCTTTTGAAACCTTGCAGGAAATGATACCTGTCGATAATAAAAGCATTATCGACAAGATTTTTATATGATTTTTCATTGTATGCTTAATTATAAGCAGCGACTAAATCTTCATGAATGATAGAGTTAATCTCTGGTTTTTTGCTAGAAATTTTTTCGTGTAAATATTGAAATATTACAAATAACACTGGAATGATAAACAAGCCTAAGACTACGCCAGAGACCATTCCACCTGCTGCACCAATACTGATAGAGTGATTACCTTGTGCCGAAGGTCCTTTGGCATCCATCATCGGAATTAAGCCCACTACAAAAGCTAGGGAGGTCATAATAATAGGTCTTAAACGGAGTTTCGCAGCTTCTATTGATGCAGAAACTAACGTCTTGCCTGCTTTTCTGCGTTGTAAGGCGAACTCTATAATCAGAATAGCATTTTTAGCCAATAGACCAATCAACATAACCAAGGCTACTTGTACATAAATATTATTTTCTATTCCTTTCAAACCAATCGCAACAAATACTCCGAATATCCCTGTAGGAATAGATAGAATAACGGCAAATGGTAAGATGTAGCTTTCGTATTGAGCAGCCAATAAGAAATAGATAAATAATAACGAAAGCATAAAGATGACAGTAGATTGTCCACCTGAAGAAAGTTCTTCTTTGGTCATCCCTGAAAATTCAAAAGAATACCCTGTTGGTAAGTGTTGTTTCGCAACTTCTTCTACTGCCAGAATTGCATCTCCAGAACTATAACCTGGTTTGGCAATGGCATTTACACCAATTGAATTGAAAAGGTTATAACGGGAAGCCGTTTCTGGACCATAAACACGGGTTAGTTTTACTAAAGTATTGATAGGAACCATGTTACCTAATCTATTCTTTACAAAGATGCCGTCCATTGCAGAGAGTTCAGTACGGGCATTCTTTTCTGCCTGAACCATTACTCTGTAGTATTTCCCAAATCTATTAAAGTCGGATGCCTGAGCACTACCAAAATACGCTTGCATTGTTTGAAGAATATCTTTTACACTTACGCCTAATTGTTCAGCTTTTACATCATCCACTTCCATATCGTATTGTGGATAGTCGGCTTTAAAGGCAGTAAAGGCAAAAGCGATTTCTGGTCTTTTCATTAATTCACCAAGGAATTTATTGCCGACCTCACTAAATTTAACTAGACTACCGCCCGTTTTGTCTTGTAGTACTAAATCCAAACCATCAACATTACTAAAACCTGGAACGGTTGGGAAAGTAAAGACAAAGAAATTAGCTCCTTTAATACCACCAAGCTTTTGTCTTACTTCATTCATAATTGCATTAATGTCTGTTACGGCTCCTCTTTCTTTAGCAGGTTTCAACAATACAAAAGCAACACCCGATGAAGGACTTGATGATTGTGTCAAGATATTAAAGCCCGATAGTCCCATCAAAGTTTTTTTAGACTCCATACTGCCTAATACGGTTTCAGCTTGATGAATTACATTCGTAGTTCTTTCTAACGATGCACCAGCAGGCATAGAAAGCGATATAGCGATAAAACCTTGGTCTTCAGAAGGAATAAAGCCTGTCGGTGTTCTTTTTACCATAACGACTGTCGCTATGATAACTACTACCAATCCGCTAATACTTAACCATCTGTGTCTTACTAAAAAGTATAAACTTTTCACATAATTATTAGTAAGCTTATCAAAACCTTTGTTGAAACCGATAAAAAACTTCTCTTTAAAACTAGTTTTTTCATGACCGTTTGTATGGTGTGAATGATTGGCTTTTAAAAATAAGGCTGCTAACGCAGGACTCAATGTCAAGGCATTGATAGCTGAAATTACAATGGCGATAGCCAAGGTAAAAGCAAACTGACGGTAGAAAACCCCTGTTGAGCCACTCATAAAACCAACAGGTAAAAATACGGCCGACATGACTAATGTAATTGAAATAATCGCTCCCGTAATTTCACTCATGGCCGAAGCAGTAGCGACTTTTGGTGAAAGCTGTCGATGTTCCATTTTAGCATGAACTGCTTCAACTACCACAATGGCATCATCCACTACAATACCAATCGCTAATACTAGCGCAAATAAAGTAAGTAAGTTAATAGAGAAACCAAAAAGCGACATAAAGAAGAATGTCCCTAAAATAGCCACTGGCACTGCGATAGCAGGAATAAGCGTTGACCGAAAATCCTGTAAGAAAATAAATACTACAATAAACACCAAGATAAATGCTTCTATCAGCGTAGAGATTACCTGATTGATAGATTGGTCTAAAGAATCTTTGGTATTGTATAAGATAAGATGTTTTACGCCTTTAGGGAAGTCTTTTGATGCCTTCTCCATTAACTTTGCAATGGCAATCTGGATTTCGTTGGCATTTGAACCTGCCAATTGCATGGTGGCAATATTGATACCTTGCTTGCCATTTACCCTTGTAAAGTTTCCATACGTATAGGCTCCAAATTCAATTTTGGCAACATCTTTTAAGCGTAATACCGAACCGTCTGCATTAGAGCGAATTACAATGTTTTCATATTCAGCAGGTTTATTCAGTTTCCCTTTGTATTTAATGACATATTCAAAAGACTCCTTGCTACTTTCCCCAAACTTTCCTGGGGCAGCTTCTAAGTTTTTATCTTGAATAGCTGCCATTACTTCCTTGGGTGTTAGGTTATAGCTAGTCATTTGAGCAGGATTAAGCCACACACGCATTGAATAGTCTTTATTACCTCCAAAAATCAACGATTGGCCAACCCCCGGAATCCTTTTAATTTCAGGAATGATATTAATCTGAGCATAGTTAGCTAGAAATGTCTGGTCATACGTCTTTTCATCTTCAGAATACATATCAACCACCATCATCAAACTATTTTGTTGTTTGGCAGTAGTAATACCCGCTTGCACAACTTCGGCAGGTAACTGACTGGTCGCTTGGGCTACACGGTTTTGTACATTGACGGCAGCTTGGTCAGGATTAGTACCTAATTTAAAGAATACAGTAATGACTAATGAACCATCATTACTGGCAGTTGAACTCATGTAACTCATGTTTTCTACCCCATTGATTGATTCTTCAAGGGAAGGAGCTACCGAACGCAATACTGTTTCGGCATTAGCACCGGGATACATTGCCATTACCTGTACCGCTGGCGGAGCAATATCAGGAAATTGTTGTAATGGTAATTTAGCAAGGCCTAAAACACCTACTATTACCAATAGGATGGATATGACAGTTGCCAAAACTGGTCTGTCTATAAATTTCTTAAACATAATGGATATTGAATAACTTGTGAATTAGTTTTTTGCAACTTCTTTATCAGTATTTTCAGGCGCAATGATGGTGCCTTCTTGCAAATTTTCGAAACCTTTGAATACAATTCTATTCCCGTCTTTTATGCCATCTTTCACTAAATAATTGTTACCACTTTTCCCAGCAATAGTGATGGGCTGTTTGGTTACTTTATTGCTTTTATCAACCGTAAAAACAAATATTTTATCCTGAATTTCGATGGTAGCCTCTTGAGGAATCAATAAGGCATTTTCATGCTGAACGCTCAAATTTACTTTGCCTGTATTACCCGAACGGAGCAATCCTTTTGCATTGGGGAAGGTGGCTCGCAAGGTAATGGCACCTGTATTTTTATCAAATTGCCCATCTACCATATCGATTTTTCCTTTTTCTGAATACACCGAATTGTCAGGCAATATCAAAGAAACTGGCGGGAGATTTTTGATTTTATCACTGATTGAAAAACCCTCATATTGTGATTTGAAAGCAATAAAATCACTTTCACCCAATGAGAAGTACACATGTACTTCATGAACATCCGAAAGTTGTGTCAGCGCTTCAACATCGGCGGATGATACCAAACTACCTTGTTTTTTAGGAAGTCTTCCTATAAAACCACTTACTGGCGCTTTTATTAACGTATAGCCTACATTGATTTCAGCAGTATTAACCATGGCTTTGGCTTGAGCAATATTGGCTAAGGCTGTTTTATAATTAGCTTGAGCCGTTTTCAATTGATATTCAGAAACAACTTTGTTTTGTACCAGTGGAGTTAATTTATCTACTTCTAATTGGGCATTAATTGCAGCCGACTCTGCAGCATGAAGACTAGCAATGGCACTATTTAGTTGGGCACGGAATGGTAAATCATTGATTTTAAAAAGTGATTGACCTTTGCTTACGTATACCCCTTCATCGACAAATACTTTTTCTAAATTTCCACTTATTTGTGGGCGAATCTCAACGTTTACTGCTCCTTGAATAGAAGCGGGATATTCAGAACTAGTGAGTGCTGATGTACTGTTAATATTGATAACAGGTAATGAAGGAGCGGTAACGGTCTGGGCTATAGGTTTCTTTTCTGAACAAGCAGATAATGTATAAATGATTAATACACTTAAGAATATATTCTTCATGACTAATTTGATTTGTTAAAACTTGATTGACTTAATGGAATTAAAAACAATGTTAGAATTGATTGTTCGCAGTGCATTTACCTTGAAATACATTACTGCTGTGTTTAGGATGTTTATTCATAAGGATTATTTAGTTTAAAATTTGAGAATATTTAATATTGATTAACTATTTAACAGTGTTAAGTAATTGTTCAAAAATTTTATCTTTACATGACCTACTAAGATGTTTCGCGATGCTTAACTATGCTGAATAAATAATTTAACACTGTTAAATGATGATATAAAAAAATATTGCTCCTTATTATATAAAATCAATATTGAATATTTTTAGTTCATTAATGAGAATAAATTATTTAACAGTGTTAAATAAAAATACTCTTTTATAGGATAAATACCCTTTATTGAGCTCATATATTCTATAAAAAATTAATTTAAAGATCTTGTGATACCCGTTATTGCATCTTTCAATATCTGAAGATTAATGTCATTTGGCAAGCCATTACCTACGAGATTAATTGAAATTAATCCATGTACTACTGAGTAATAAGTATAATATTTCTGACAAATAATATCCTCGTCTGGATTTTTATCGCCCATTACTTCCAAAATCGTTTCAGTAAACAGGTGATAAGGCGTTTGTACTTCTGGAAAAGCTACCATGTGGCAGGTTGTCATTTCCACGCCAAACATTAGCTGATACATTTCTTTATTTTCAAAAGCAAACTTCCAGTAAGCCAGCCACATAGCCTCTAATTGTTCTGCTGGATTATGTTTACTTTTCTTTGCTTGAATCAAATCTTTATTCAATACTAAATATCCTTTCTTAGTTAATTCTTGAAGGATAGCTTCTTTATTAGCAAAATATTCATAAATAATTGGAGCGGTATATTCTATGGCATCGGCAATTTTACGCAAACTTAACCCTTGCCATCCTTCTTCCTTCACAATCGTGCATGCTGCATCTAATATATTATTTCGGGTCTCTTCCTTCAACCTTAATATCCTGTCCTTACTTGCCATTTTAATAAAATAAACTATTTAACACTGTTAGATAATATTAAACTACGTTTTGTTTAGAGCAATAAATAAAATCAGATTTTATACAGTATGATGTATAAACTTATAAAATCTAAAAAAAGTTTATAAAGATAGCAAAATAACAAAACTTAGGTGAGAACTAAATATTTGTTACCTACAATTCCCACCACAGAAGTCTCAATACTTTTCTAAATTGCTTATCATTACTGCACAGTAAATAATACTTACCTCATCCTTTTATCCAATGAATCGTTAATAATCCAATATGTTATATTTTACAAGAACTCAAAAACATCTCTTTTTACTAATACTCCTTACTTTACTACCATTTTTTGGAATGACGCAAGGTATCATTAAAGGGCAAGTGAAAGATGCCCAAACGGCTACCCCATTAAGTTTTTCAACCATAAGAATTTATAATAATGCTGACCAAAAGTTAGTTGGGGGCAATATTGCTAGTGATGCTGGCGAATTTTCTATTGCCAATCCTTATGGTACATATTATGCTTTGATAGAATTTATTGGGTATAAAGCCTTTAAATCGTCCGTTTTTACGATATCAAAAGACAAGAAAACGATAGATTTAGGCTTGATACAGTTAAGCTCGTCGAGCAGTACCTTAGAAGAAGTAGTAGTACAAGCTGAAAAAAGTACGATGGAATTGGCTTTGGATAAAAAGATATTCAATGTAGGCAAAGATTTATCGAATGCTGGTGGCTCGGCTTCTGATATTCTTAGTAATATTCCTTCTATTTCTGTTGATGCCGAAGGTGGTGTAAAATTGCGTGGAAGCGATAATGTCAGGATTTTGATAGATGGCAAACCGTCGGGTTTAGTTAGTTTTAAAGGTGGAGCAGGTTTACAGCAATTACAAGGGAGTTTGATAGAAAGAGTTGAAATTATTACCAATCCTTCGGCACGTTATGAAGCAGAAGGTATGTCAGGTATTATTAATATCATTTTGAAAAAAGAACAAAAACAAGGTTTTAACGGTTCTTTCGAATTAATCTCAGGGACACCTGCTAACTACGGAGTTTCAGCCAATGTGAATTACCGTCATAGAAAAGTGAATTTCTTTATCAATTATGGTATTTCGTATCGTGATTTAAGAGGAAATGGGAAATTATTTCAAAACGTTTTTTCTAATGATACTACTTTCACCCTCAACCAAACCAATAGCGGAAGTGTAAAGGGTTTGAACAATAATATAAAAGGGGGCTTAGATTTTTTCTTAACTGATAAAGATATTTTTACGGCTTCGTATTTATTCAGAAGGAGTGATGTAAGACGTATTACAGATTTCACTTATGATGATTCAAATAATAGAACAGAAACGTTACATACGCTTACCTATCGTCAACAAGATGAAACAGAGACAGAGCCCAATTCAGAATATTCGATAACCTATAAGAAGAATTTTGACAAAAAAGGGCAAGAATTAATTGCAGACGTTCGCTATTTAGATTATTGGGAACGTTCTGACCAAACATTTAAACAAAATGGCTTTTGGGCAGATGGCAAACCGAATCCAGCGAATACCAAACTACAAAAAGCACTTAATGATGAGGCCGAAAAACAGGTATTGCTACAAGTAGATTATATTCAGCCGATTAGTAAAGAAGGTAAAGTTGAGACTGGATTAAGAACTAGTTTCAGAGACATGACCAATGATTATAGCGTTACGCAACAAGATGCATCTGGCAGTTTTGTGCCACTTGTAGGGTTAACTAATAATTTTGTTTATAACGAAAATATCTCGGCTGTTTATGGTATCATTGGCAATAAAGGCAAACTCTTTTCATATCAAGTAGGACTACGTGCGGAACTCACAAACGTAACGACAACCTTGAAACAAACCAATGAGGTAAATCCACGAAAATATGCTAATCTCTTTCCTAGTACACATTTTACTGTAAATCTCCCAAACGAAAATGCTTTACAAATTTCATATTCAAGAAGAGTTCGACGACCAACGTATAATGATTTAAGTCCTTTCGTTACTTTCTCTGACCAAAGAAATTATTTTAGTGGAAATCCTAATTTGAACCCTGAGTTTACGAACGCCTTTGAATTAGGTCATGTGAAATATTTTGAAAAAGGCTCACTTTCTTCATCAGTTTATTATCGCCAAACTGATGGTAAAATAGAATCCATTCGTTCGGTAAACAGTGCAGGTATTTCTACGACTTTACCTTTGAATTTAGTTGGACAAAACTCTTTTGGGGCTGAGTTTGCTACGACCTATTCTCCTGAAAAATGGTGGAAATTAGATTTGAGTTGGAGTTTCTTCAGGGCTATAACTGATGGTTCAAATGTTTCAGGGAATTATAAGAGCGATACTTACAGTTGGTTTGCTCGACAAACTTCAAAATTTAATTTACCTCATGGGATAGATTTACAAGTTCGTGCCAACTACGAAGCACCGCAACAATTACCGCAGGGTAGGAGGGGATACCTATTTTACACCGACTTGGCTGTGAATAAAGATGTACTAAAAGGTAAAGGAACATTAACATTGAATATTCTTGATGTATTCAATAGTCGACGAATTAGAACAGTTATCGAAGGCATTAATTTTTATTCAAATAGAGATTTTTTGCCTCGACAAAGACAAATCAATTTGACTTTGACTTACCGACTAAACCAAGCTAAATCTGCTTCAAAACCTAAAATGGAAGAATGATTTAATGATTTTTTTACCCGCAGATTTACAGAGATTTTTTCGCTGATTTACGCAGAAAACAACATCTGAGGAAATCAGCGGTTTAAATCTGCAAAATCTGCGGATAAAAATTTTAAAAGAATACATTTACTTAGCTTGTCTTTTCCATTAGAAAATAGTTATGATTCCTCTCTATATCAGACAAACAGAATTTATCACTCCTCATTCAAAACTCAAAACTCCTCACTCAAAAAACTTTCCTTATCTTTGTATTTCATAATAAAATAAAATGATTTCAATAGATAACGTAGCGGTAGAGTTCGGTGGAAGAGCTCTTTTTAGTGATGTCACTTTCAACATCAACGACAAAGATAAAGTAGCCCTGATGGGAAAAAATGGAGCGGGAAAATCTACCCTCCTAAAAATAATAGCTGGTGTTGATAAACCTACCAAAGGAAAAATATCTGCTCCTAATGATGCAGTAATTGCTTATTTACCTCAGCATTTATTGACAGAAGATAAAAACACTGTTTTTGAAGAAACATCAAAAGCTTTCTCTACGGTGTTGAATATGAAAGCAGAGATAGATGAATTAAATACTCAACTAGAAACACGTACTGATTATGAATCAGACGAGTATATGCAGATTATCGAAAAGGTATCTGAATTGAGTGAAAAATATTATTCTATTGAAGAAATCAATTTTGATGCAGAAGTAGAAAAAACCTTACTAGGTCTTGGCTTTTTACGTTCAGATTTCACGAGACAAACTAGCGAATTTAGTGGGGGATGGCGTATGAGAATAGAATTGGCGAAAATCTTATTACAAAATCCAGACTTGATATTACTAGATGAGCCAACCAACCACATGGACATAGAGTCGATTCAGTGGTTAGAGGATTTCTTAATTAATAATGCCAAAGCTGTAATTGTAATTTCTCACGATAGAGCTTTTGTCGATAATATTACTAACCGTACGATTGAGTTGACAATGGGACGTATTTATGACTACAAAGTAAATTATTCTCAATATTTACAACTCCGAAAAGAGCGTCAGGAACAGCAACAAAAGCAATTCAATGACCAGCAAAAAATGATTGCTGAAACCCAAGAGTTTATCGACCGCTTCAAAGGAACGTATTCGAAAACACTACAGGTACAATCAAGGGTAAAAATGTTGGAGAAGATTGAGATTGTAGAAGTAGACGAAATAGACACTTCCGCACTAAATCTTAAGTTTCCACCAGCACCCCGTTCAGGAAATTATCCTGTCATTGTGGATAATGTAAGTAAAAGTTATGGTGACCATGTAGTATTTAAAGATGCTTCAATAACGATTGAAAGAGGAGAGAAAATAGCTTTTGTTGGAAAGAACGGTGAAGGTAAATCAACGATGGTAAAAGCCATTATGGGCGAAATACCTTTTGAAGGCGAATTGAAATTGGGGCACAATTCAATGATTGGCTATTTCGCACAAAATCAAGCCTCATTATTGGATGAAGATTTAACCGTTTTTCAGACCATTGATAATATTGCGGTAGGTGAAGTACGTACCAAAATCAAAGATATTCTCGGAGCCTTTATGTTTGGGGGCGATAGTGTCAACAAAAAAGTAAGAGTATTATCTGGGGGAGAAAAAACACGTTTGGCAATGGTGAAATTATTGTTAGAACCTGTAAACCTCTTGATTCTGGATGAACCTACTAACCACTTGGATTTAAAAACGAAAGATATTCTAAAAGATGCTTTAAAGAGTTTTGAAGGTACAATCATCCTGATTTCTCACGATAGGGATTTCTTAGATGGACTTGCCACCAAAGTGTTTGAATTTGGAAACAAACGAGTAAAAGAACATTTTGAAGATATTACGGGCTTTCTTAGAAATAAAAAATTAGAGAACCTTAGAGAAATTGAGCGTAAAGAGAAGTAAGATAATAGATATACAAAAAGGGCTTGATTTTTAAAATCAAGCCCTTTTTGTATATTATTACTTTGCATTTTTTCTAATCTGTATCACATTTACCAAGAATGAAAACGCCATGGAGAAATAGATATATTGTTTAGGAATATGGAAGTTTAAACCTTCTGCTATCAACGTAACGCCAATCATCATCAAGAAGCAAAGGGCTAATATTTTTAAAGATGGATGTTTACTAATAAAGGCGCTAATCGTCCCAGCGACCATCATCATAATTGAAATAGAAACTATTACGGCTGCATACATCACCCATAGTTCATCAACCAAACCTACGGCCGTGATGATACTGTCGATAGAAAATACTAAATCTAGGATAATAATTTGCCCAATAATTTTTGAAAAAGACGTATAAACAAAGGGTTTGTCTTCGTGTTCATCTTCGGTTTTTTCAAAGATTTCTTTGTTACTCTTGTACAATAGAAATAAGCCCCCGACTATCAAAATTAAATCTTTTCCAGAAATATCAATCCCAGAAATTACAAAAAGCGTTTTGTCGAGCTTCATAATCCAGCTAATCCCTGCAAGCAATATTAAACGGGTAATTAATGCCAAGCTTAAACCAACCAAACGCGCTTTTTTACGTTTATCAACGGGGAGTTTATCGGATAGGATAGAAATAAAGATGATATTATCGATACCTAATACAATTTCAAGAACGATAAGTGTAATGAGAGAGATAAGAATTTCTGTTGTCATTTTTGATAGATACTTAATTGAGTTGTTTCATTGTAACAGCCAATATATCAAAAATATTGTAGAGATAATCACTTTAATTATGGAAAAAAATCTAAGTGTAGAACTATTTTATTAGTCTATTTTTCTTAATTCTTGTGTAATAAAATCTATATCTTCAAAAAAACTTTCTTCTTGAAGAGAATATATAATAGTATAATCTGAGTAAATGTAATAGCACAAGCTGTAAAGACAGGTTGCCAAATATCAGGCGTGTAAGATATGAGTCCGCCGAATAAAAAATTAGCAGTATAACCAAAATTGATAATACCTTCGGATGCCATATAAATCAAAATGGAATTAGAGCCAATCCAAACGAAAGGTAACGCCCATTTTTGCCATTTCCAGAGGTCAATTATCAAATAAAACAACGTAAAAAGTAAGATAGAACATCCCCCAACGAAACATACAAATGAACTTGACCAAAGGCGTTTGTTAATAGGAAAAGAATAATCCCATAATAGGCCTATGCCTATTAATATAAGTGCACCTGTCACCATCACTAATACCTTTTGATAAGCTGAAAAAGTATTTTTTGCTTTTAAAAATGTTGCTGTGAATACTCCTAACATTGCCGTTCCGATGGCAGGAATGGTTGACAAAATTCCCTCTGGGTCATGTACTTTGCTATGTAATCGTCCTGGTAATAAAATTCTATCAATATACGATTCCAACGAACCTTCTTTGGTGAGTACACCTGCACCAAAACCTGGTACGGGCACAAACTTCATGATTAGCCAATAACTTACCAGAATAAATACAAACCAATAAATTTGTTTCAATGTATTGTTATTCAAGTAGATAATTCCTGCAAAAAACCAAGCCAAGCCGATTCTGCCTAATACGCTGGCAATGCGTGTCTGTTCATAACCATTCCACTTAAAAAGTCCGTTTACTACTATGCCTAAAAATATCAATATTATCGTTCGTTTTATCATCGCAACGTATAGTGACCTTTTTACTACATTGGGTAATTCATAGGCAGACTCAACAGAAGTTTCACTTACTTTCTTCTGCATCGAAAAGGGCATAGATGCCCCAGCAATGAAAAGAAAAAGCGGGAAAATCATATCATAAAAAGTAATCCCATTCCAAGCAGTATGATGTAACTGTTCAGACATCCATTCAAACAGTGGAATATGTGTTGTTTCTGCTAAAGCGTGAATAATGTGTTCGCCACTCATTATCCAAAACATATCGAAACCCCTGAGTGCATCTAGGGAAACGAGTCTAATACTTTTTGGATTGTTATTCATAGTTTTGGTAGTTTGTTGTTGAATGCTTTGGTAAGTAGTAGAATGTATGACTACCTCAAGGATAAGCTACTGCTAAGGCATCACGGTATTTTTTATACATTTTCAACGCCAATGAATGACTATTTCCTTTTGGTACAACAGGATAATCTTTATGTGCTTTTACCCAATTCCATTCCCATTCGCGAATAGTATTTCCAAAATTTGTTAAATCAGGCTCTTTATTTGTAGCTAAAGCTTGATTTAGTTCAACAAAAAACATTTCCCATCTTGGTTTATAAAAATCATTCAGTAACCCACTCCATTGACGATTAGCGTATTCATGCAAAGGACTGTTAGCATCGCCCCAGAGTGTGATAATGTCCCTAGCATTTTGTTCATACAAGGCTTTTTCTTCACTAGTATTTCCCCAACTTCTAGCCGAGCTAATCCACGGGCCGAGCATAAAATCTTTTCTGGTAGCCAATAGCTCATCCATATCTGCAATCAAATCAATAAATGCCTGAGCATCCTTTTTGAACTGAGCTTCATCTTTTGCTTTGTAAGAATTCTTCCATTTTTTCTGCAAAACTAGCGCATAGTTTGCCAACACTTGTCGTGTAATATCTACAAGGTCATACTGAAATCCGTCCGAATCAACTCCATGCTGAGAAGCTTGCACAAATAAATCCCAAGCTTTCAAAAAGTCTTTCGGAGGATAATTGAGCTTTGTTTTTGTCCAAACAGTAGTTGAATCAAACGTAGGGCGACCTGTAACAATTGACTCTGCGCCATCCCTGATATCCTTTCCATTATAGGCCGTTTGTCTTAATACCTGCCAAGCATCCACCAAGGTTTTATCATCCGTTTTATAACGATTCTTAGCATATTTTACCAACCAATCGTTTAGCTCAACGGGTGTATCTTGCCAAGTATGTTGCATCATCAATTCATAAATCACAGGATTTTGTTCTATTGCCTCCATCGTTAGCCCTATTCCTTGTAAGTTTTTCGAATTAGGGTCTTTCAAAGCCACCGCAGGGCCACTTGCTACACCATCCATGCGTCCAAAAAGATTGACGTTTCCGCCAAAATTGTTGAGCATATTCCAAATCCAAGGCTTACCATGAAAAGCATTTGTTCTTTTCCAAACAGGTTCTATTTCGGTAGCCAAGTCTAACAAAAGCATCTTGTCGTCTGGCACAGCATTTAGTAAAGCTTCTATCTGTGGAGCTTTCCAAAATTTTCTATCACTATAAAACAACCATCCCTGCATTACCCAAATAGCTTCAGGGTCAGCTTGCTTCATGCCATCATAGATTTTAGCTGTGAGCTTTGATAAAAAAGCTGGTTCGTCAGTCGGAGGTTCGTTTTCATTAAAAGTATCAGCCGAATACAAATGATTTGTACCAAATAGCTGTGTTTGTTTTTTGATAAACTTTTTGCCAAGTTCTGCAAAAAGAGGGTCTTCTGCATCAAGAATATAAGTGTCTCCAAAACCATTTGTCCAGTTGGTTGCTTTCAGTTTCGCTTGTGGATATTTTTTTTTGAAAGCCGAAGGTACGTGTCCAGTAAAAGCAGGCAAAACTGGTTTCATGCCCAAGGCACGTTCTCTTGCTAAGATTTTTACTTGTAAATCTTTATGAGATTTCATCCAACTTAGCGGTAATGGCCCACCCCACCCATCAAGATTCCCCATCCAAAACCAAGAGAAATAAGCAGGACCACTGAAGAAATCTTTTAGGTCTGTATCTGAAAATCCCATTTCATTATATACTTCTCGCCAAGTATATTCTTCGCCCGTAATGGCTAAAGGCATATTGATACCATGCATGGCCATCCAGTCTATTTCCTTTTGCCATCTTTCCCAATTCCACCAAGACATACTATAGTTGAAAGTACAATAGTTGAGGTAATAGCGGTATTGATACGGTGTTTTTTTAGAGATTTTAGCGGAAAGCTTGGGTAAAGTTGTTGGTAAATCCAGATTTGTACCATTCCACGTAATCTGGCAATGACAATATTCTGTTAAGTAATAATAGAGAGCAGAAGCTACAGCTACGCCATTGTTTCCACTCAAAATGATTTTTTGGTTCTTGCTTTCTATTTCAAAAAGGTCTTTTGGGGCAGTACTTGGTAATGACTTTACTTCAAAATTATGGGCTTGTTTAGGAATAACCCTGCTAATAAGTGCTAAAGCTTCTTGTTTATTAAGCTGAGCAGTGGCATAATGGCCACTTAAAATCACCATAATGACCAATAAGTAAATTTGGTGTGTTAGTCTAGTCATGAGTAAGTATCTGTTTGTAAGTTATACGCTAAGCTCTGGCGGGAGTTAGCGCATAACTAGGAATAAAATTGGGTAATAATATCATTTCACAATCGAACTATTGATAATATACGTTTGTGAATATTATAAAGAAAAAACGTCAAAACAATTTACTTGATTAATAACCTGGATTTTGTTTCAATGCAGGATTTAGTTGTAACGCCACTCGTGGAATAGGGAAAATTCTATGGTTAACGTTAGCATCTGTTTTGAAACCCCATTTGCCTTCGAATTTCTCAAAACGAATCATATCATTTCTACGCCATCCTTCCCATGCAAACTCACGGGTTCTCTCAGCATATAGTCCTTCAAGCGTGATGGTTGATAATGCAGAAGAAGTAGTTCGTTCATTTCTTACCTGATTTACCAATGACAGAGCTGTATGACCTAAGGTAGCCGTTCCACCTCTCAAAATTGCTTCGGCTTTCATTAAAATAATATCCGAATAACGGAATACGGGAATATCATTATTCTGATTTCTATTCAATGAAGTAGCATCAGGGTAAAACTTGATATTACGATACCCCATGTTCCAAGCTATTTCATCATTTCCAACATCAAAAGAGGCTGCATCCTGACGTAACACAATATTAGGAGTTAGGTTTACATGAAATGTTACTGCTGCCGAAGGATTACTGCCTTTATAAAATTGGTCGTAACCAATATTGGTAGTTGATACTGTAATAGGTGTTACTCCATCATTCATATATTGCAAACCTGTAAGCCATTGCCCATTTCTAACGTCATTAGCATCATTGAAGTAGGCATAATATTCTGGTAATGTACTTGCAGCACCAGCTGGTGTAAATGGCAAGCTAAATTTCTTAGTTTCGCTTCTTGGCACATCAAAACGAGCATGAATATTTACCGATCTAAAAGGAAAGCTATTGGCTGCGGCAGGGTCGTATGGTATCGCAAAAATGAATTCTTTCATTGATGGACCATTTGTTGGATAAAACATTTTTAGATAGCTACTTCTAGGCTCAATAGCATACAAACCTGAACTAATTACTTTATCACAAGCAGCAATACAATCGTCGTATCTTTTTGTACCAGTATAATATTCTGCATTAAGATACATCTTTGCTAACAAAGCATGAGCTGTCCATTTATTAGCTCTTCCATAAGTAGCTGTACCCGACACTTCACTTAAATAAGGCAAAGCTGCTTTAATTTCTTTTTCAATAAAATTAAATACTTCTACTCTTGGAGAGTTTGTTCGTGGCGTAAAGTCACCATAAACTGTATCAATAGGCACATTTCCATAACTATCCATCATCAGATAATAGGCAAATGCCCTAACCATTTTCATTTCAGCTAGATTCGTTTGCTTTGTTGAGTTTTCAGATGGTGCCGCAGATAAAATTGATAACGACTGGTTTGCTACCCCAATAATTGTTGACAACCAAGTCCAGTTTCCATTAAGGTAGCTATTATCTTGTGTCCAAGTATGATAATGCATCGTTTGGTTTTGCCCTCCATCATACCAGTTTCCGCCTCTGGCAGGCATTATGCCTTCGTCTGTGCTGAATGATTGTTGGAAGAAATGTTCTACACCATAGTTCCCTCTCAAGGCTACATAAGCTGGCCCTGAAGCAGAGATAATTTGTTCTGGAGTAGTTGGAAAAACATCTGGCGTAAGTTCAGTAGTTACAGGAACGTACAAGTCATGGCAGGAAACCATCATACTCGTTAGTAACACTGAAAGGAATATATTTATATATGATTTTTTCATGATTTCGAAATGTTAAAAATTAGAATGATACATTAACACCTAATAAGAATGTACGAGTTTTTGGATAGAAGTTATTGTAATCCACCCCTGGAGCAATACCCCCTTGGTTCACCTCTGGGTCAACTCCTGTATATTTCGTAATGACAAATAGGTTGTTACCCGATGTATATATTCTGAGATTTTTGATAGCACCAACCTTTTTGAACGTATAGCCTAAAGTAGCATTGTCCAATCTGATAAAGCTTCCATCTTCAATGAAACGAGATGAATAAAAATATGCATTGATGTCTGAAGCAGACTCATTAGCAGCATCAGCAAGGATATTGGCATATTGGGCTGTATTAGGTCTGAATAAATCTGCACGAGTGGCATTGAAGATTTTATTGCCGAATACTCCTCTGAAAAACACATTCAAATCAAAGTTTTTATACTTGAATGTGTTGCTCCAACCCAATAATAATTTTGGCTGTGAACTTCCTAAATAATGATAGTCTTTTCCTTCTGTTGGTGTTGTGGTAAGTGAGCCATCAGTAGATACAAATTGTGAAATACCATTGGCATTTTTTCCAGCATATTCTAGTGCAAAGAATTGTCCTAGTGGCTTACCAGCTTTCAAGATTTGTAATGAACGACCCGACTGTCCACCACCTTCAGGGCGAGACAAAAGAATTGAGTCTCCACCAGCGAACAATGGATTAGACAAACTTGTGATTACGTTGCTATTGTGTGCTAAGTTGATGCTGGTCGACCAGTTAAAATTACCTTTAGTAATCAATTTCGCATTTACACTTAACTCAATCCCTTTGTTGTTGATACTTCCTCCGTTGGCAACAATACTTCCTGTAGGTACCAAAATTGGGTCGACGGTATAAGAGTAAATCATGCCCGTCGTGTTTTTATCATACAATTCTAATGACCCACTTATTTTATTATTAGCAGTAGTGAAGTCTAAACCTATGTTAGTTGTCGCTGTTTTTTCCCATTGTAAGTTCGGATTTGCCGCTTTTGTTGGTCCATAAGCACCTGTCAAAGCACCATTATAATAATATGTTCCTAAGCTTCCTGATATAAACTGAGCGGTATAAGCATTAAAACCAGATGCATTACCTGTTACGCCATAACTAGCTCTCAATTTTAAATCACTCAATAGCGTTTGGTTTTCCATGAAGTTTTCTTGACTGATTCTCCAAGCACCACCAACAGAAGGAAAATATCCCCACTGATTATTTACCCCAAATACCGAACTTCCGTCTCTTCTGATTGACCCCTGTAATAAGTATTTGCTTTTGTAGTTATAGTTAAATCTTGCAAAGTCTGAAATTAACTGTGTTTCTTGGTAAATACCATCTGGTCCAAAGCTGATTTGATAGCCTGAAACGCCATAAGGATTACTTAATGCTAAGTTATTATAGCTGATATTATCTACAGGTAAATTACTAGTAGTTACTTGAAAGCCTTCGCCAATTTTATTATTTTGCCAAGAATAACCAATTACTGCATTGATTGAATGGTCACCAAATTCCTTATTCCAAGTCAGATAAGTTTCTAAAATCTTGTTGGTACTTTGGTATGAGCTTCTGCTCGCCTGTCCATTTTTACCAAAAGATTGCTGTGAGTGAAAGCCTAACCCCGGATCAGGGTTATCGTACATATTGTTGTAGTTAGTCGTAAAGTATTTGTTATAATATGAGCCTTGTAAAGAGTTTGAATTCATGTAAGAAAGATCCAGATTATAAGTTAATCCGAAAGGCAATTCTAATTGTGTTTTAAAACTTCCGATTAGGTTACTGTATTTGGTATTCATCTGGCTATTATTAATCATCGCTACTGGATTATAATAGTTGGTATTGGTCGGGTTTTCGAAATACGTTCCATCAGCGTTTTTAATAGGAGATACTGGCAAATAAGAAGTCGATTGTAACAAAACGGTATTGCGATAGGGAATATCATCCGCATCACTCGTTGAATTAGTGATTGAAAAGCTAAACTTCAATTTATCTTTCAGGGCAAGTTGTTCGATAGATAAGCGTGCAATTACTCTTTCTAGGGAGCTATTCAATAAAATCCCTTCTTTTTTTACATAATTCAAACTAGCACTATAAGTAGTATGTTCTGTTCCTCCGTTAAAAGACAGGTTATGATTGGTAGAAGTTGCCGAACTTCTTTGGATAGCAGATTGCCAGTCGGTATTAGCATTTTGGTCATCTCTTGGTGCGAACCCAACATTGATTTTTTGTAAGAAAGCCCTTAATTGGTCGGCAGTCATCATATCTAACTTATTAGATACTTTTTCCATACCAATAAATGCACTGTATGATACCTGCATTTGACCCGCCTTTCCTTTTTTGGTAGTCACCATAATTACGCCATTAGCAGCACGGTTTCCGTAAATAGCTGTTGCCGCAGCATCTTTTAAGACATCGATAGAAGCAATATCATCTGGAGCAATCGTTGAAATATCAGCCCCTGGAACACCATCAATTACATAAAATGGATTTTGAGCACTATTAATCGTCGAAGCACCACGCATAATTACTGCGGCAGGTTTGTTAGGGTCACCACTGGCTGTGATATTTAAGCCAGGTACCTTTCCTTGTAACAATTGACCTACGTCAGTAATCGCTCCTTTGTTGAGTTCTTCTGTTTTAACGGTACTTACCGCACTTGATAGGTTTTTACGTGACTGTTTACCATAACCTACTACTGCAATTTCTGTCAGAGAAGTAGATGTTTCTTGTAAACTCACCGAAATAAATGTCTGGTTACCTACAAGTACCTCTTTAGATTTATAACCAATATAGGAGAATACGAGGGTTTCATTAGGATTAGCATTCAGTGTAAACTCTCCGTTGGCATCAGTAGTTGTTCCTCTGCTAGTTCCTTTAATGGCAATATTTACACCTACAAGTGGCTTTGAATCAGTGGTTGAAATGACTTTTCCTTTTGTAGTTTGTACCAATAACTCTGCTGGAGCTACTAATTTGGGAATTACTTTTTTTGGCTTTATAACAATTGTTTTATCAACAATTAGATAATCGAGGGGTTGATTGGCAAAACAATTCTCAAGGACTTCTTCAAGCTTCGCATTTTTAAGGTTGATAGATACCTTATCCGCATTTAACAACAAATCTGTTTTATACCAAAAAGTATAATCGCTTTGTTTTTCAATCTCTTTGAATACTTTATTGATAGCGGTATTTTTAAGGTTTAAATTAAACCTTTGCGAAAACCCTACAGCGCTTACCTGTAAATATATCGTCAATGATAAAATAAAGGTTAGTTTCATGACCCTGAAAAATTTAGTGGAAAATTGTTGTCCACGACAGGACGCCGAATTGCACGGCAAACCCAGCCTAATTTGGAAAATAGGATTGCGATTCATACTTTTGTTTTGGGGTTAAATGAGATACTTGGAAAAATTATTTTAATCAAACTCCGATTTAGAGCGAAAACGTTGCCGCGTTTTCGCTTTTTCGTTATTTAATGCCTGCTTGTGGATTGAGTGCCACTTTCACTGAAATGTGTTTAACAATTTTTTATTTATACTCAGTATTTTTAAGCTTCCCAAACTATGGTGTTATCACTATTTTTTTGCCCTCTATCTTAAATTGGACTTCGCTCATAGATAATATTTTCAATACGTTCGACAAATTAGTATTTCGTTGAAGTTTACCAGTAAAATGTTCATCAGGTATTTTACCAATATATTGAATGTCAACATCGTACCAACGTTCTATCTGACGCATAATCACCTCTAAACTAGCATTGTTGAATTGGAAATATCCATTTTTCCAAGCAAGTTCTTCTTCCAGACTAACATCATTTATCGTTCTGAAAATATTATTATTAAAGCCCACTTTGGCTTGTTGACCAGGCTCTAGTATCGTCGAATGCTCGTTTTTACTAACTTTTACTGAACCTTCTAATAAGGTAGTCTTGATGGCTTTTTCGTTAGGGTAAGCCATTATATTAAAGTGCGTTCCTAATACTTCAACTTCTTGTCCATTACTGATGACTTTAAAGGGCTTTTTCGCATTTTTCGCTACTTCAAAATATACCTCGCCAGTCATCTCTACTTTCCGCTCATTCCCCGCAAAAACGAGAGGGAACCTCAGACTAGATGCCGCATTCAGCCATACCTTAGTGCCATCTGATAACACCACCTGATACTGCCCACCTTTTGGCGTGGTGACGGTATTATACATTGGTTGGGCGATAGCGTTTTTGGCAGATTGATATACTAACTGTCCTTTTTCTGGCTTAAGGATATTGGTTTCTCCTTGTTTCCCTAGGCTTCCGTTTTTCGAATCATCCAATGCTACTTTAGTACCATCATCAAAGGTTAGAATCGCTTTGTCGCTACCGGGCAACACATCATTTTTTTCAAACTCCTTTACTTGAACGATTCTATTTTCAGTTCTTTTATCAACCGTGTTGTATTGAAACCATGCAAATAAACCAACTGAAATAATAACGGCAATAGAGGCTGCTATGCTGTAATTGTTACGCCAAAAACTAAAGTTTGGCTTATCTTCTTCCTCTGGATATTCATCGTCTTCATCAACCACTTTATTTTGTGCAAATATCCTAGACATTATCCTGTCAGACATTTCTGTTGGCATCTCCAGATTTGATTCATGGTTTTGCCATGAGCTATGCAAAATTTCTTCAAGTTCAGTTTCAGAAGCCGCATTTGCCCATTTCATTAGCTCATGCTTTTCTGCTTCAGTACAAGTATTACTGAAATATTTTTCAACTAAAAAACTGATTCTCTCTGAAGGCATATCACATCAATGGGATTTTGTCCCTTTTAGATTATAATATTGATAAGTCAACCATCAATAAAACTGCTGTTTTTGATGTTAACTAAATAGAAGACAATTCTGAGAAAGGATAGGACTAGTTGATGTTAAATAATTTTTAAATTATTTTTTTATGGCAATCCAAAACATATAGAAAAGATAGAAAGCTGCTTGATATTTAAGCTTATGTTTTATCGTGTTGAGGGCTTGAATAATGTGGTTTTTTACCGTAGAGGGAGACAGATTGAGCATATCTGCAATTTCATCGTGTTTTAAATGTTGCTCACGACTCAATTTAAAGATAATTTTTTGTTGGGGAGGGAGATTTTCAATAATTTGCTTCAACAGTTTTTGTGTTTCATCAAATTGAATAATATTATCAGTTGAATACACCTCAATGTTTTGGGTATCTAAATACTCAGCATACAAAAGAGTCTGCCTTGCCATACTTTTAAAGGCATTCAAGGCTTGATTTTTTGCCATTCTAAATAAATAAGCATCAAACTGAACTATATTGATTAGCTCATTTTTATCTTTCCAAAGCTTCAAAAAAAGCTCTTGGATTATATCTTCTGTTATCTCGTTAGAGTCCGTCAGTCGATACAAATAGCCATATAACTTATTTTTATAAGCATGAAAAAGCATCGTAAAAGCTTGTTCATTTCCAGATGACGCAAGCGTTAACAGTTCCTTTTCATCATATAAAAGCTTTGGGGTCATTCAGTCAAAATAATTGCGTTTTCAATAAAAAAAGACACTTAATTTTTAAATATACTTGATTTTTTTAACAAAATATGCTGATTTATTAACTCGCTTTTTAAATAATTGTTTTTTGTGGGAATAATAAGGCTTAGAAAGTTTTGATAAAATAGTCCTTTTTTGAGACTATTTTACGCTAAAATTATGGGTAAAAACATTCTCTTAATAGAAGCTTTTACACACTTATTCAAACCAAATTTTTCGTCCTTTTATCTTTAATTTTTTTTGCTCTTGCATTAGTTTAATCGTTCTGATTACGGTTTCTACCCTTAATCCTGTTAAATCGGCAAGATTTTGTCGAGTAAGATTGACTTCAAAAATTCCTTTTACTCCTTCTTTTTTCTTTAAGTAACTAAGCATCGAAACGATGCGGTGCTCAGCATCCTGCGTACTCATATCTTTCATAATCATCGCTTTGTATTGTAGCCTATTCGAAAGGATATGGGTGAGCTTTAAATGAATATCAAAATTATCTCTTAATAAAGCTATCATTGCCTGATAGGATAGTTTATATACTTCGGTAGTCGTAGAAGCGATGGCCGTAGCAGGGTAGGGAAAACGTCCTAATAAGGGAGGTTCGCCTAAACCTTGACCATCCGAGAAAATACCTTGAATGAACTCCTTTCCATCTTCCGACCAGTTCAATACTTTAATCTCGCCACTGATAATTTGATAATAGAAATGTGCGTCAGCTCCTTCTTCAAAAAGCACTTCCGTTTTCACTAATATTTTACGTATGGCACCAAATTTTTCTAAAATAGCTGGAGGAATCATCACATACAAAATTTTTAAAACAAAGATAATGATGGAACATAAAATTACTCATTGTTTGTAAAACGATATTGACCTTCCATCCTCAGCATTATTTTTTACAATATGATTTAGGTCATAAACTGGAGTGACAGGCTACTTGCAAATTTGTATCATAATCAAACACAAAATAATTATGAATGCTCTAACAAATCAATATGCTATTTTTTTCGAACAACAAGAAAATAATCGTGCTCTTTGGAATGGATTTTCTTTGATGATTCAAGCAAATATTCTGACTCCCCTTACTTTAGTAAGCATGAATGCCTATAACGGTGGCGACTGGCAATTAGCAGCTTGTGTACTTTGTTTTTTTAGTGTACTTATCCCTATACTTTCGGCTCAACCAGTCAAAATTGGCGTAACCATTTTCTGGATTAGTGCGATAGTACATAGTTTTATTATTGGCTTCAACATATTGAGCTAGCATATAAAACCCAAATTTATTAAGACAAGATTGTTAAGAATAACCTATTACTATTAGTGTGTGGCTTAAGTCACACACTAATAGTAATTCAAATATCGTCACCACTAGTAATAGCAATAATGTCATGGAAATAGGAAGTTTATTAGGAGGACAATACCCACTTGTTGAGAAAAAAATACAAGTACTCCAAGAAATAGCGGGAGCAAAAATTATATATAAGTCCTTTGAAAAAGGAGAGGAAATGCCATCGCATAGTAACCCAACAGATGTATTGGTAATAGTACAATCAGGAAAAATGAAGATTAAGCTTGAAGGAGTAGCGGATATTTTTCAAGCGGGCGATTTTATTCATTTTCAAGGGAAAGCACAGCATGAATTATTATGCCTAGAAAATGCTAAGATTTTGATTATTAAATAACTTGTATTTGTTTATCCTTCATGGGAATGAAGGATAAACTTTTGTAAAAGGTTAAACAGTTTACTATTCTTTTATTGTAAAGCCAGCTTTTTGCACAGCCTCAATTACCTCTTGACTTGTCAGTTCGTCTTCACCTGATACTTTAAGGATTTTATCAGGGTTTTCGATATCCACTTGCCAATTTTCTATATTCTCTACTTGATTGAGAAAAGGTTTTACTTTAGCTACGCAATTGTTACAATTGATATTGGTTTTGAATGTTAAAGTTGCCATCTTGAATTATGATTTAATGATGATACCAATCATCTATATTTTAAACGAATACTATTACTTACTACTGAAACCGAACTGAGTGCCATTGCCGCTCCTGCTATCATGGGATTGAGTAAAAAACCATTGAAAGGGAATAATACGCCTGCTGCTAATGGGATGCCTATTAGGTTATAAATGAATGCCCAAAATAAATTCTGATGAATAGTTGATACCGTTTGCTTAGAAAGCTTTAAGGCATTTGGGATTTTTAATAAATCAGAAGATATTAAAGTCATTTTAGCTACATCCATCGCAATATCCGAGCCTTTGCCCATCGCAATACTAATATCTGCTTGGGCTAACGCTTGCGAATCGTTGATACCATCACCAACCATCGCCACTACTTTGCCTTCTTTTTGTAGTTGCTTAATAAACAGTGCTTTATCATTGGGTAGTAAGCCCGCCTGTACATTTGTAATACCTACTTGGCTTGCTACTTTTTCTGCTGTTAAAGCATTATCACCTGTCAGCATATATACGTCAATACCTTGTTTTTGTAATTGTTGAATGGCTTCTGCTGAAGTACTTTTAATTTTATCTGTTATGGCAATAATGGCTATTATGTGAGCTTCATTGGCGAAAAGAATCACAGTTTTTCCTGACTTTTCTAAAGCGATAACCGCTTCATTATCAATAGTTTTTACTATATTTCCTATCCATTTTGGACTGCCGACAAAATACTTTTTACCTTCAAATGTAGCCTGTATTCCTTTGCCGACTATATTTTCAAAATCAATGAGAGATACAGATTTTGTCCCTTCTGATTTTAAATAGTGAGTCACCGCTTCTGCTAAAGGATGTGTAGAAAGACTCTCAAGGGAGAGTAAAATGCTTTTAAAAGTTTCGTTAACAGGTTCATCAAGCCAGATTAAATCACTTACAGAAGGCCTGCCTTCGGTTATTGTGCCTGTTTTATCTAAAATTATGGCATTGACCCTATGGGCAATTTCTAAGCTTTCAGCATCTTTTATCAAAATTCCATTTTCGGCACCTTTGCCTACTCCAACCATAATAGCGGTAGGCGTAGCCAAGCCTAAAGCACAGGGACAAGCAATGACCAATACTGATACGGAAGTTAATAAAGCATGCGTCAAAGCATTTTCTCCTCCGAAAATCATCCAAACGATAAAAGTTACTACCGCAATACCTAAAACGATTGGGACAAAAATACTGGCAATTTTATCGACCAATTTTTGTACAGGTGCTTTACTCCCTTGGGCTTCTTGTACCAATTGGATAATCTGCGCTAAGAATGTTTCATCGCCTACTTTTTCAGCAATGAATTTGAAACTACCTTGCTGATTTACAGTTCCTGAATATACTTTTGATCCCTTACTTTTTTCTACAGGCAAAGGCTCTCCACTCATCATGCTTTCATCTACAAATGAATTTCCTGAAAGTACTTTACCATCTACAGGTATTTTATCACCCGGACGAATCAAAATTCTATCGCTTACTTGTACGTCAGCAATGGGTATTTCTTTTTCTACGCCATTATCAATTATTAAAACTGTTTTAGGCTGTAAACCCATTAGTTTTTTGATGGCAGTAGAGGTATTAGCTTTAGCGTTTTCTTCTAATAATTTCCCCAACATAATAAATACAATGACCACAGCAGCAGCTTCGTAATATACATGAGCGTGCAAACCTCTATGGTGCCAAAATTCAGGGAAAAGAGTATTATATAAACTGAAGAGAAAAGCAATACCTGTACTTAAAGCCACAAGCGTATCCATATTAGCACTACCAGCACGGGTCTGTTTAAGCGCATTAACAAAGAATTGTCGCCCAAACCAGAGAAGAACAGGAGTAGTAAGTACCAACTCTATCCAATTAGCATAAGGCATATCCATCAAAAACATCCCAATGATTACCACGGGGAGCGTAAGAATACTCGCCCAGATTAAGTTTTGTTTGAGTGTTTTATAATGGTTTTGTTTAATGATGGTTTGTTGTTCTTTGGCTTTTTCGGGTGTTCCCAAAATTAAGCCGTAGCCGATAGCTTGGAGTTTTTCCTGTAAAAATTCTGGAGAAGTTAGAGAGGTATCAAATTGAATTTTAGCCGATTCGCTTGCAAAGTTTACACTTGATGCTAATACTCCATTTTGCTTATGAAGGGTATTCTCAACACTGCTAGCACAAGCAGCACAAGTCATCCCCGTTACGGGGATAACCAAGGTTTTTATGCTATGTTGAACACCTAATTCGCTTTCCATGATTTGTGAGATATTTTAATAACACAAAATTATGGGAAAGTATTAGCAGAGCACTTATATAATTATGGATAAAACTTACATAATTAATCTTATTCAGGTTTTTCCCTTCTTTTCATTATGAGTCTATCAGTAAAACAGCCAGTAATTTCTGAAAATTTACTGGCTGTTTTACTTTATACTAATTTAAAAATTCTATCCATCAAAAGCCACTTTTCGCCCTCTTTGGCAATGGGTAAAGCTGATTGGTATTTCCACATTAGTTTTTCCCATTCTTGTACTTTTGGATTATTGGTATCCATTTCTCCTTTTTT
The DNA here is from genome assembly GCF_059416265.1 of Arcicella sp. GW821-FHT09D11. Taxonomy (NCBI): domain Bacteria; kingdom Pseudomonadati; phylum Bacteroidota; class Cytophagia; order Cytophagales; family Flectobacillaceae; genus Arcicella; species Arcicella sp. GW821-FHT09D11. The sequence continues at coordinate 155,075 of NZ_JBWKOV010000006.1, forward strand.
ATCAAACGAAAAATCGTCTTCCGTTTCCATAATCATAAATAATCTATTCATGATTCGATAGATTTCCATATCTATTATGCCAGCGTTTAATATACTCGTCTTTATTTCTTCCCAAATGTTTTGATGATAGGCTTCATATTCAGCGATGAGCTGTGGGTTGTCAACTAAATCAAGGGCAAGACAAAATCTTTTCATTTTATTATGTTATATTTTTTGAGTGATATACCCAAAAGGCAAAAGTAAGTTCGAATACTCTTTTTTGATAAATACAATATTATTCATTCCAAGCATTACCTACTTTATCTAAGGGCATACAGGCAATAAATTCTCCGGGGATAGGGTCATACGTAAGTATTTCTTTACCCACTTTTTCAGAAGTATAATAGCCCAATAATGTCAAGCTTTTGAGCCTCCTAAAAAATGAAATAGGCGCTGGTTTTGCTACTAAAGTAATGCCCCAAGCACTAGGAGGGAGCTTGCCTGCTTCTTTATCTGCTTTTAATAAAAATGCTTCTTTTTCCGCCTGAGTACATTCAATAAAGGGCTTTTTGTAGGCTTCTTCGCAACTTTTATCAAACTTTCCTAAATCTTCTACAAAGGCTTTCTGGTCTACTTCTGAAAGTAAATCTTTTAACATTTTATCAATAAACTGAGGCACGCCAAGCTCTTTTGCTCCGGGTGTTTCTGTTTTTGGTAAAATTGTTTCTGTGATTTCTGCAATTAGGTTAGCCTGATTGTTTGAAAGAAATACAGGTTTCCAATTTAATTGCGCTTCTTTTTGGCAAGCAATAAATAGTTCAGACAGGGCACCAGCCGATAAACTGTAACCTATAAATAAGGATGTATTTTTAAGGACTTCTCTGCGATTCATGATGTTACAAATTTTTACGGTTCAACTCATTTACAGCAAAATCAACAGCACGTGCTGTAAGTGCCATATAAGTAATAGAAGGATTAACACAAGAAGCGGACGTCATACAAGCCCCGTCTGTTACAAATACATTAGGCACAGAATGAATTTGATTATTGCCATTCAATACCGAAGTCTTAGGGTCTTTTCCCATTCTGGCAGTTCCCATTTCGTGTACACCTACGCCCAGTCCACCTGCATTATCAAAAGTTTTTACATTTTTAAAGCCTGCATTTTCCAACATTTCGGCAGCATCTATCCTGATTTGCTCACGCATTTTCATTTCATTTTCTTTCAATCCAGCATCAAAAACTAGTTGTGGAATACCCCATTTGTCGGTTTTTTTAGCGTCTAAGCTTACCATATTGTCGTGGTATGGTAATACTTCCCCAAAACCCATCAATGCCATTCCCCAGCCTCCTGGCTTAAATAATGATTCTTTAAAGGCTGCACCGATGCCTTCTTCACTTACGCCTCTTCCCCAGTTGCCTCTGCCAGCACCTGCCCCTTGATAATCATAACCACGAATAAAGTTTGGATTTTTAGAAGCGTCATTCAAATTTACGTATCTTGGAATAAACAAGCCTGTTGGCTTACGGCCTTTGTAATATTGGTCTTCAAAGCCATCATAAGACCCCATTGCTCCTGTTCTATAGTGATGGTCCATTAAATTATGTCCTAATTCACCACTATCATTCCCCATTCCATTCGGGAAACGGCTTGATTTGGAATTTAATAAAATCTGCGTGGTGGCTAAAGTAGAAGCACAGCTAAAAATGATTTTGGCTTTGAAAATAATCTCTTCTTTTGTCTCGCTATCAATTACTCTTACACCCGTAGCACGTTGTGTTTTTTCGTCATAGATGATAGAATGAACAATAGAGTTTGGACGGATAGAAAAGTTGCCAGTATTGTTTGCAGCGGGTAAGGTAGCAGCATTACTACTAAAGTATGCCCCGAATGGGCAACCTCTTGAGCAACGGTTGCGGTTTTGGCATTTTCCACGTCCCAAGGCTAAGTGTTGTGGCTGTGGTTCAGTTAGATGTGCTACACGTCCAGTAGTTACTGGGCGACCATTGAATTTTTTAGCTACCTCTGTTTTAAAATGTTTTTCTAAGCAATTTAATTCAAACGGAGGAAGGAATTCACCATCGGGCAAATGGTCAAGGCCTAATTTTTCGCCACTCACGCCCACAAATTTCTCAACATAAGAATACCAAGGAGCCAAATCTTTGTAACGTATAGGCCAGTCGATAGCAATACCATCTTTTGCATTGGCTTCAAAATCTAAATCGCTCCAACGATACACGTGTTTTCCCCAAGTGAGTGAACGCCCACCAACATGATTACCCCGAATCCAGTCGAAACGTTGTTTTTCCTGATAGGGATTATCAATATCATTCGTAAAAAAATGTTTGACTGATTCTCCCACGAAACCACTTCGTATCTGGATATGTTGCTTTTGTTGGTCTTCATACGAAAGTCCACCACGATGTTCAAGTTCCCAATGATCTAACATCATAGTAGGATAATCTTCCACATGGTTTACCATTCTTCCTTTTTCAAGTACTAATGTCTTTAGACCTTTCTCACAAAGTTCTTTAGCAGCCCAACCGCCACTCATTCCAGAGCCAATCACGATGGCATCGTAGGTATTATCTTTATTGATTTTAACGTTCAGATTTGGCATAAATTAATTATTAAATTGCATTCCTCTAAGGTCGAGGATATTTCTTGAAAATGCAATTTTTAATCAAAGCTAATCTTTTGAAAACAGACTTGATTCTCTTATAATCAATTCAGAGCGTAAAGTAATCGTAGTAGTAGTATCCAGATTCAAATTGCCTTTTAAGTGATTTATCATGCTTTTTACAGCCATTTCTCCCATTTCTTTGGCAGGATAATGAATGGTAGTTAGTTTGGGTGAAATTACTTGTGAAACAGGGTCATTATTAAAGCCTACTACCGAAATATCGTTAGGGATATCTATATTCAAATCTTTCAAAGTAGCTATACAGCTTACCGCACATAAATCACTGGCAATAAAAAGAGCATCAGGCTTGTGGGTTAAAGCCTTTATCCGATGAGCCACCTCTCTTCCTGCCTCTAGACTAAGTGCTGTTACCCACACATTATCTTGATTCAGAGGAATACCTTGTTCTATAAGTGCTTGTTGATATCCTTTAAGGCGGTCGGAATAAACATTCCTTTTTAAATTACCTGTAATATGTACAATATTGCTTCTACCTTGCTCAATCAGGTGTTTGGTAGCTTCATAACCCGCCTTGGCATTATCAATGACGATATCTGGACAATCACTATTTTCAAAAATACGGTCGAAAAAAATTAAAGGAATTTTCTTTTTCAGAAAAGGCTGAAAATGTTCAAAGGAATCGGTATCGAAAGCCACAGAAGCCAGTAAGCCATCTACCCGACTGCTAAACATGGTTTTGGCGTTGGCGATTTCTTTTTTTTGTGATTCTAGTGATTGGCTGATAATCAAATTAAAACCTTCTTCATTTGCCACTTTCTCCATCCCTGCAATGACAGTAGACATGATGTAGCTATTTAGCCTAGGCACAATCACACCGATAGTATTCGTTTTTTGTCTACGAAGATTGCTTGCAAATTTATTAGAACGATAGCCCAATTCGGTGGCTCTGGTATTGACTAATAACTTAGTTTTTTCATTGATAGCAGGATGATCATTTAAAGCCCTGCTGACGGTTGCGGGGGATAACTTTAATTGACTTGCGATGTCGTAAATAGTTATTTCTTTACTCATGATATAAATTTTATGCCCCTTCCAGATGCCTAGTGCTAGAAAATTATGCTTGGGATTTCTTTCATTGGATAATTATGGTACAATTATAAAACAATTTTATGCAACAATTGAAAATATTACAGTATTAATGTTTATAAATGATTTGACCTTTCTTAACCTGATTTATCATTTAATGGTCATTTATGCATTTTTTGGCCTATATTACAGCTTTTTTATTTTTTGTGAAACTGAATAATAAAATATTTAATTGGAATAATTATAAAAAAATTATGCAACCGATTGCATAATAAAAATTAATTTCCATCTTTACATTCTCAATTAAAATAACAATATTTAAGTAGCATAAACCAGTAGATATAGCATGTCATAATACTTTTGATACCAGCGACATAAGCATTGTTTTACACCATAAAATATAAGAATATTTATACAGAATGCTATTGAAATTATGTTAATAAGCATGCTAGTGAATAAAAGCTTGTAGTATGAAAATGCACATTAGTTAGTAAAGTATTAAGAACCTTTTTAATTTTTGAAAATAAACGGATATGTCACAAGAACAGAAAAATGTAATATCTAGAAGACAATTTCTTGATTTAGGTATCAAAGGAACTTTAGCAAGTTCTATCATTACAGGTTTTCCAACCATTGTTCCAGCCTCTGTATTTGGGAAGAATGCACCCAGCAATAGAATAAACATCGGAGCAATTGGTACAGGTAGGATTTCAAGAGGGCACGATATGCCCGGCGTTTGGAAATTCGATAATGCTCAGATAATGGCAGTGTGTGATTTAGATAGCAATCGTGCTGAATCAGCTAAAAAGCTAGTAAATGATTTTTATTCAAAGAAAACAGGAAAAGATTTCGATGGTGTAACGACCTATACAGATTATCGCGAACTGTTACTCAACAAAGATATTGATGCGGTATTGGTAAGTACGCCTGACCATTGGCATGCCCCAATAGTGATTCATGCTGTAGGTGCCAAGAAAGATGTATATATGCAAAAGCCCGCTTCTTTGACTATTTCAGAAGGCAGAATGATGGCGAATGCAGTGAAAAAATCAGGAAGGATAGTACAGGTAGGAAGTCAGCAACGTTCATCAAACCAATTTAGGTATGCCGCAGAATTGGTAAGAAATGGTAGAATTGGTACTTTAAAAACGGTTTACGTAGGCTTACCGGGTGACCCATCAGGCGATGAAGAATCTCAAATGCCTATCCCGAAAAATCTTAATTATGATATGTGGCTGGGAACTACGCCAGACGTATATTATACTGAAAAAAGAGTACACCCTCAATCAGGTTTCGACCGTCCAGGTTGGTTGCGTTGTGAACAATTTGGGGCAGGTATGATAACAGGGTGGGGGTCACACCATATAGACTGTGCCCACTGGGCTATGAATACAGAACACACAGGTCCTATTGAGATTTGGGGTAAAGCGGATTTCCCTAAAAAAGGACTATGGAATGTTCATGGAATTTTCAGAACTGAGGCGTTGTATGAAAACGGCGTGAGGATGGTTGTAAGCAATGAACTGCCCAACGGTATTAAATTTGAAGGAACAGAAGGCTGGATTTTTGTATCAAGAGGAGATGCAGCCGTTACTTCTAGCGACCCTACAGCGAAACAAAACGCCCCCAAAGCCTTGGACGCTAGCGACCCTAAAATAATAACGTCTGTCATTGGTGATAACGAAACGCACTTAACAGTTAGTAAAGATCATCATGGAAACTGGTTGGAAAGCATTGTTTCTAGAAAAGAACCTATTGCGCCCACAGAAATAGGACACCGTTCATGTACTGCTTGTTTGTTACACCATGCAGCAATGAAGCTTGATAGGAAACTATTTTGGAATCCAAAGCAAGAAAGATTTATCAATGACCCAGAAGCAAATTTACTGTTAGCCAGAGAGCAACGAGCACCTTATGCTATCAAAATTTAACAATGTTTTATTAGAGAATAAAAAGAGATAATAATGAAATTAATTAATAAGGCACTTTTGGGTATTGGATTAGGATTGTGTTCAAGTGTATATGCACAAGCACAATCAGCGCCAGCAGTAAAAATAATCACCCTCGACCCTGGGCATTTTCATGCGGCACTAGTTCAAAAAAATATGTATCCAGATGTAAGTCCGATAGTACATGTTTATGCACCTGCTGGTAATGACGTGCAGTTTCATTTAGATAGAATAAATTCTTATAATGCTAGGGCTGATAATCCTACTCATTGGCAAGAAAAAGTATATACAGGAAGCGATTATCTTGAAAAGATGCTATCTGAAAAAGCAGGCAATGTAATAGTGATAGCTGGAAACAATAGAATCAAAGCAGATTATTTAGAGAAATCGGTCAATGCAGGATTCAATGTACTTGCTGACAAACCGATGATTATCGATGCCAAAGATTTCACGAGGCTAAAAGCTACTTTTAGTAATGCTGCTAAAAAGAAAGTATTGCTTTATGATATCATGACTGAACGCTATGAAATCAGCACGATGCTTCAAAGGGCATTTTCAGGGATTCCTGCTGTGTTTGGCACGTTAGAAAAAGGAACGCCTGATAATCCCGCAGTTACGAAAGAAAGCGTTCACCATTTTTATAAGTATGTATCTGGCAGTGTATTAACGCGACCAACTTGGTTTATGGATGCCGCTCAACAAGGTGAAGGTGTGGTGGATGTGACAACGCATTTGGTAGATTTGATTCAATGGGAATGTTTCCCTGAACAAGTGATTGACTATCAAAAAGATGTCAACATAACCAGTGCCAAGCGTTGGACCACAGACATGACTTTGAGTCAGTTTAAAACGATTACTAAAACAGATGGTTTTCCTGCATTTTTGAAGAAAGACTTAGCCAATGATACTACCCTGAAAATATATGCAAATGGGGAAATCAATTATCAACTAAAAGGTGTTCATTCCAAAACTTCTGTAATATGGGCGTATAAAGCACCAGAGGGTGGTGGCGATACGCATTATTCTATCATGCGTGGTACAAAAGCTAATCTTATCATCCGTCAGGGAGCAGAGCAAGGTTATAAACCAACATTGTATATCGAACCTATCAATCCTGCTGATACTTATGAACCTGCTCTTTTAAAAGCAGTAACAGCTTTGCAAAAGAGTTTTGAAGGAATTGCTGTAAAGAAAAATGCAAAAGGGTGGGAAGTGTTGATACCAGAAAAATATAAAGAAGGTCATGAAGCCCATTTTGGGCGAGTTGCCGAAAAATACTTGGAATTTTTGAAAGCGGGTAAATTACCTTCATGGGAAATACCTAATATGATTTCAAAATATTACACAACAACCAAGGCTTTGGAGATTGCTAAAAAAACTCAATCTAACAAGTAGAAAAACTGAAAAAAACGATGGAAAACGGACAAAACAATCGCAGAGATTTTCTTAAAAATACGCTTTCTTCAGCAGCGGGCATGGTGTTAATGTCGGGTGTTTCGCAAGAAATTATGGCTGGTGCTACCAAAATAGAGACTAGCAGTTCACCATACATTCATAGACACCTTGCGCCTAAAATTAAATTTGCAGTTATAGGCATGAACCACGCCCATATTTACGGTCAGGTTGAGGCAGTAATTCGTGGGGGAGGAGAATTGGTTTCATTTTATGCTAAAGAGGCAGATTTAGTAGCCAATTTTGCCAAAAAATATCCAAATGCTAAGTTGGCTTTGAGCGAAACAGAAATTCTGGAAGATAAGTCGATACAATTGGTGTTGAGTTCGATTATTGCTAATGAAAGAGCTCCACTAGGCATTAGAGTGATGAAACATGGGAAAGACTATATGTCGGATAAACCCGGTATTACAACGCTTGAACAATTGGCAGAAGTAAGGAAAGTACAAAAAGCTACCAAGCGAATTTACTCTATCATGTATAGCGAACGTTTTGAAAATAAAGCGACAGTAAAGGCTGGAGAACTTGTAAAGGCTGGTGCTATTGGTAAGGTAGTACAAACTATTGGTTTGGGCCCTCATAGAATTAATGCTAATTCAAGACCTGCTTGGTTTTTTGATAAAAAACAATTTGGAGGTATCCTGTGTGACATTGGTTCGCATCAATGCGACCAGTTTTTGTTTTTTACAGGCTCAACAAAAGCAGAAGTAGTAGCTTCACAAATTGCTAATGTCAATCATCCTCAATACCCATTATTTGAAGATTTTGGTGATGTGATGTTGCGTGGTAACGAAGGTTCTGGCTATGTGAGAGTTGACTGGTTTTCGCCAGATGGACTGAAAACGTGGGGAGATGGTCGCCTTACTATTTTGGGTACAGAAGGATATATTGAGATTCGTAAAAATATAGACATAGCAAGCTATGACCATGGGAATAATTTATACTTGGTAAACAACAAGGAAACTAAGTACATAGATTGTAGCAATGAGTTTTTACCTTATGGAGAACAATTAGTGAATGATATTGTGAATCGTACAGAAACCGCGATGACGCAAGAACATTGCTTTTTGGCAACAGAATTATCTATTAAAGCCCAGACACTTGCACATAAGTTAACAAAAGCATAAGGTTTTTGTACCTATCGATTTTTAATTATTAGCTTACATAATATGAGTATGATGCACACAATGCGTTGGTTCGGACCCAACGATCCCGTTTCACTGATGCACATCCGACAAGCAGGTTGTTCGGGTATAGTTTCGGCTTTACACCAAATTCCTGTAGGAGAAATCTGGACTGTCGAAAAAATCAAGGAACGTATACAGATAATAGAAGCTGACAATGCACAGTATAGTCCGCTTACATGGGTAGTAGTAGAAAGTTTACCTGTACACGAGGACATCAAAAAAGGATTGCCTTCGCGTGAGCAATACATTGAAAACTACAAAACCTCATTACAGAACCTAGCAGCTTGTGGCATCAAAACGGTTTGCTATAATTTTATGCCTGTATTGGATTGGTCTCGTACTAATTTGAATTATGAAATGCCAGATGGTGCTAAAGCCCTTAGGTTTGTTTGGGAAGATTTTGCGCTGTTTGATTTATACATTCTGAAAAGACCCAATGCAGAACAGGATTATACAGAAGCAGTACAAATTTCAGCATTAGAAAAAATGAAAGCAATGTCTGCTGAAGAGCTTGCTTTGCTTACCAATACTGTTTTATTAGGTTTGCCAGGTTCGGAAGAAGCTTTTGAATTAACTAATTTTCAGGCACTTTTAGATAATTATAAACATATTGGTGATGCTGAATTACGGGCAAATTTATACTACTTTATTCAGCAGATAGCACCCTTAGCCCAAGAGCTAGGAGTAAATTTGTGTATTCACCCTGATGACCCACCAAAATCATTGTTGGGTTTGCCAAGGGTAGTAAGTACCGAAAATGATTTAGCCCAACTAATGGCCGCGGCTGATGTAACAGCTAATGGAATTACTTTTTGTACAGGTTCTTTAGGGATAAGAGATGACAATGATTTACCAAAAATGATTCAGCAATTTGGAGAACGTATTCATTTTATTCATTTACGTACTACTAAACGAGAAGAGAATCCACTCAATTTTCATGAAGCAGCCCATTTGGATGGTGACGTAGATATGTATGAAGTGGTAAAAGCCATTGTGCTAGAACAAAATCGAAGAAAAGAAACCAACGAAGGCGTTGTGTCGATTCCGATGCGACCAGACCACGGGCATTTGATGTTAGATGATTTAGAGAAAACAGGCAAGCAGAAATCGTATCCAGGCTATTCTGCCATTGGTCGTTTAAAAGGCTTGGCGGAATTAAGAGGTTTAGAATTAGGAATAGAACGCAGTCTGAAATAATCCATTATTATTGCCAAAAAAATTATAGCATTATGTACAAAAAAATAATAGGGTTTTTACTATTTTTTGTCAGTATGAATACCTTTGCCGACGATGGTTATCGTTTGTGGTTAAAATATGATTTAATCAGCAATAAACAACAGCGAGAAAATTATGCGCATTTTACAAAATTTATTGTCGCCAATGCTCAGAACGAAATCATCAAAGTAGCTACTGATGAATTAAAAAGTGGTTTACAAGGATTGCTTGGTAAGCAAGTTTCAGTATTGAGTACCTCAAAAAATGCAGGTGGAATTGTACTTCAACTTTCGAAAAATCAAGCATTGAATGATGAAGGATTTACCATTATCAATCAGAATGGCAATGTAGTGGTTTCTGGTAATACCGAAAAAGGAATATTGTACGGAACATTTGAATTGCTAAGAAGTATTCAGACAGGAAAATCGTTAGCAAATATCTTTATCACAAGTAATCCTAAAATCAAACTACGGATGTTAAACCATTGGGATAACCCTTTGGGAACTATCGAAAGAGGTTATGCAGGCTCATCTTTATGGAAATGGTATGAATTACCAGAAAACATAGACCCTCGCTACAAAGATTATGCGCGTGCCAATGCTTCAATTGGTATTAATGCTACAGTAGTGAACAATGTAAATGCTAGTGCAAGATTCATGACCAAAGAATACCTTTTAAAGGTAAAAGCCTTGGCTGATGTTTTTCGTCCGTATGGTATTCAAATATTTTTATCGGTGAATTTTGCTGCTCCTAAAATTTTAAAGGGAGCTAAAACATCCGACCCGCTCGACCCCCAAGTACGTGCTTGGTGGCAAGCCAAAACGAAGGAAATTTACAGGATTATCCCAGATTTTGGAGGGTATTTGGTAAAAGCGAATTCCGAAGGAGAGCCTGGACCACAGGATTTTGGAAGAACCCATGCAGACGGGGCTAATATGTTGGCAGAAGCCTTAAAACCATACACTGGGGTAGTTATTTGGCGTGCCTTTGTGTATAAACCAAGTTCAAAAGATGACCCCAAAGGTGACCGCTATAAAGAAGCTTATAACGATTTCAAACCACTAGACGGGCAATTTGATAAGAAGGTAATTGTTCAGGTAAAAAATGGCCCGATTGATTTTCAAGCCCGTGAGCCTTTTCATCCACTTTTTGGAGCCATGCCTAAAACACCATTAGCGATGGAGTTCCAGATTACCCAAGAGTATCTGGGATTTTCTACCAATTTGGTTTATTTAGCACCCCTCTTCAAAGAATGTCTTGAATCTGATACTTATGTAAAAGGGAAAGGCTCTACCGTAGCTAAAGTGGTTGATGGCTCTTTGCATGATTATAATTTGACGGCGATTGCTGGGGTAGCCAATACGGGTTCTGACCGTAATTGGACAGGACATTTTATGTCTCAAGCGAATTGGTATGCATTTGGTAGATTGGCGTGGAATCATGAATTATCATCAGCGCAAATTGCAGATGAATGGACTAAAATGACTTTAAGTCAAGACGAGAAAGCAGTAAAAACGGTCACGAATATATTGTTAGCCTCGCGTGAAAACTATGTGAATTTCACTACTCCGTTGGGGCTTCATCATATTATGGGACAAGGTATTCATTACGGCCCTGAACCTTGGTTAGAAAGAAGTGCACGTCCTGACTGGGCATCGGCATATTATCACCGTGCAGATAGTGTAGGTCTTGGTTTTGATAGAACTAAAAAAGGAACAGAAGCCCTTTTACTATATGCACCAGAAGTACAAAATCAATGGAATGACCCTAGCAAAACTCCATTGCCCTATTTACTGTGGTTTCATCATGTAGGCTGGAAAACTAAATTATCAACAGGAAATACCCTTTGGGATGAACTTTGTACTAGGTATTATACAGGATTAGCCTCGGTAAAGGAAATGCGTCAGCAATGGGCATCTGTAAAGCAGAATGTAGATAAAGAAATTTTTGAAGATGTGGCAGGGCGACTAGCTGTACAGGAAAGAGAAGCCGTTTGGTGGAGAGATGCCTGTGTGTTGTATTTTCAGCAATATTCAAAAATGCCAATTCCTGCTCCTTTCCCTAAACCAGAAAGAAGTCTGGATGAAGTAAAAACATTAGTAGAAACGTATCAATTAAGGTAGCGGTGAGCTTTGAGCTAATAGCAATGAGTTTTTTCTTGATGCTATAAATTCTTTAGCACACATAGACATTTATTATAATATTTAAAAATCAACAGTAAAAAAGCTAATGGCTCATAGCTATTAGCTTAAAGCTAAAAAAAATATGTTTTCATTAGAAGGAAAAATTGCCCTGATTACTGGGGGCGGAAGTGGAATAGGCTTTGCGATTGCTCAGTGCATGATTGCAGCAGGAGCGAAAGTAGTTATTACTGGTAGACGTGAGCAAGCCTTAAAAGATGCGGTTGGTGAATTGGGTGATAGCGCTTTTTATATTGTGAATGATGTAACTGCTCTAGAACACTTAGAAGGCTTGGTAGAGCAAATAGAAAGTGAAATAGGTGCTATTGATATTTTAGTAAATAATGCAGGTATCAATATGAAAAAATTCGCAGTAGAAGTAACTGACGAAGATTTCAACCGTATTGTGCATACAAATTTGAATGCTGTTTTTGCTTTAACCCGTGCCTGTGCTAAAAAAATGTTACCACGTAAGAAAGGCTCAATTTTGATGATTTCTTCCATGGCAGCCTATTATGGGATAGACAGAGTAGTAGCCTATACAGCATCAAAATGTGGGGTAGAAGGCATGGTAAAGGCATTAGCAATGGAGTTTTCTGTCGACAATGTGCGTGTAAATGCGATTGCACCAGGGTTTATCGAAACGGCAATGTCACAAACTGCCATGAATTCAGACCCTGCTAGAAAGCACAAAGCACTAGACCGCACACCTATGGGATACTTTGGTAAACCAGAAGACATTGGTATGGCAGCCGTATTTTTATCATCAGAAGCTGCTAAATATATTACTGGAGCGTCGTTACCTGTAGATGGCGGAAATTCAATAGGTTTTTAATGATTACCTAACCATTAATTATCATTAGCTATAGAACCAATTGGGGCTATAGTATCAAACAGTTCTTATGTGTTCTAGTTTTTTATTGTAATAATCTTGTAAAAAGCAGATATTATTATAATATTTGCTTTTAAATCAATGTTTGATAAATACGTGAAGCAGTGAAAATGCTTATTGCACACTCTTAATTTTAATTATCCATGAAAAAACAATTCTTATCATTATGCTTAGTGGCTGCATCTTTGTCTGTCTTCGGACAAGCGAAAAAGCCTATATCGCAACCTTTGGTTTCTCATATTTACACAGCCGACCCTTCTGCTCATGTGTTTAATGGAAAAATCTATATTTATCCTTCACATGATATTGAGTCGGGCGTGAAAGAAGATGATGAGGGTGGTCATTTTGATATGAAAGATTTTCATATTTTATCAATGGATAAAATAGGAGGAAAAGTAACGGACAATGACGTAGCCTTAGATATTAAAAATATTCCTTGGGCTGGTCGCCAGTTGTGGGCACCCGACGCTGCGTTTAAAAACGGAACTTATTATTTATATTTTCCTGTAAAAGACAAAGATGACGTTTTTAGAATGGGCGTAGCCACTAGCAAAAGTCCAGTAGGGCCATTCAAGGCTGAAAAAGAGCCTATCAAAGGTAGTTTCAGTATAGACCCATGTGTGTTTAAAGATACAGATGGTAGTTATTATATGTATTTCGGAGGTATCTGGGGCGGACAATTACAACGTTGGAAAACAGGAAGTTATGATCCTAAAGGGAAATTGCAAGATGATAACCAGCCTGCTTTAGCGCCTAAAATAGCCAAATTGAGTAAGGATATGTTAAGTTTTGCCGAGGAAGCAAAAGATGTGCAGATTCTGGATAAAAATGGTAAAGTATTATTGGCAGGCGACAATACCAAACGCTTTTTTGAGGCATCATGGTTACATAAATACAAAGGCAAATATTATTTTTCTTATTCAACAGGTGATACCCATTTCATCAATTATGCTATTGGAGATAATCCTTATGGACCATTTACTTACAAAGGCGTAGTGCTGAATCCAGTTGACGGTTGGACTAACCATCATTCTATTGTGGAAATCAAAGGGAAATGGTATTTGTTTTATCATGATGTACAGCTTTCTGGAAAAACACATTTAAGAAATGTAAAAGTGACAGAGTTGAAGTATAATCCAGACGGAAGTATTCAAACAATCACTGCCTACAAATAAATGAAGAAAACCCTTTTAACCGTTTTATATACTTGTAGCTCTTTATACCTTTTCGCTCAAAGCGAAAAGGTCAAAGGACTCAAAGATTATTATCAAGCCTACTTTCCTATTGGTGTAGCTGTAAACCCTCGGATGGTGAATGAGGGTGCAGAATCCTCCTTTATTGTACAGCAATTCAATAGTCTTACGCCTGAGAATTCTATGAAAATGGGACCCATTCATCCTCAAGAGAATGTGTATAATTGGGAAGCCTCAGACAAGATGGTAGCCTTTGCTCAGCAAAATGGCTTGAAAGTACGGGGGCATAATTTGTGCTGGCATAATCAAACTCCTGCATGGTTCTTTAAAAAGGATAATAGAGTCGTTACGAAAGAGGAACTATTAGCTCGTTTAAAAGCACATATTTTTGAGGTAGTAAAACATTATCAAGGCAAAATTTATGTTTGGGACGTAGTTAATGAAGCGGTGCCCGACACTGGACTTTCAATGTATAGAAAATCTAAATTTTATGAGATTATAGGAGAAGAATACATCGCCAAAGCTTTTGAATATGCTCATGAAGCCGACCCAAATGCATTACTTTTTTACAATGACTATAACACTGAAAGTAAAGCCAAAAGAGAAAAAATCTATCAATTATTGAAAGGTCTGAAACAAAAAGGCGTACCTATTCATGGCGTAGGGTTACAAGCCCATTGGTCGATTGATGAACCTACAAGAAGTGAATTGGAAGAATCAATTACAAAATTTGCGAGTTTGGGTTTGCAAATACAGATTACTGAACTAGATATTTCTGTATATCCAAAAGAACATGAAAGACGAGAAAGGAGGGAAAACGATGGAGTAGGTATTTTCACGGATGAAATGGAACAAAAACAAATACAGCAATACAAAATGGTTTTTGATGTTTTCAGAAAGCATAAACAACATATTACAAGCGTAACATTCTGGAATCTTTCAGACCAATATTCTTGGTTGGATAATTTTCCTGTAAGAGGTAGGAAAGACTTCCCGCTCTTATTTGATAAAAACCTTAAACCCAAAAAAGCATTTTGGGAAGTTATTAAGTTTTAACCATTCTCTATGAAAAATTCAGGTACTTACCGTTGGACGATTGTAGCTTTATTATTCTTTGCCACAACCATCAACTATCTCGACAGACAAGTAATAGGTCTATTGAAACCGACGCTCGAAAAAGAATTATCTTGGACAGAAAGCGATTATTCAAAAATCGTTATGTCGTTTACGGCGGCGTATGCGATTGGCTTATTGATTTTCGGACGCATTATTGATAAAATTGGTACAAAGCTCGGTTATACCATTTCTATTATTATTTGGAGTATAGCCGCTATTTTTCATGCAGCAGCTAAAACAACTTTAGGTTTTGGCATTGCAAGAGCCTCGTTAGGTTTTGGAGAGGCAGGTAATTTCCCTGCCGCCATTAAATCAGTAGCAGAATGGTTTCCTAAAAAAGAAAGAGCCTTGGCAACGGGTATTTTTAATTCTGGAGCAAACATTGGGGCAGTAGTTGCCCCTATCATGGTACCTTGGATTTTAGGTGCTTATGGTTGGGAAGAAGCATTTATCATTACGGGAGCCATTGGTTTTATTTGGCTACTTTTTTGGTGGTTTATTTATGAAATCCCCGCTCGTAAGAAAAACCTTTCTGCTAAAGAGTTTCAGTACATCCATAGTGATAACGAAGAAGAAGTGGATGCTACAACATCTGTACCTTGGCTTCAATTATTTAAGTACAGACAAACGTGGGCATTTGTTACGGGTAAATTCCTGACTGACCCTATCTGGTGGTTTTTCTTGTTCTGGTTACCTTCTTATTTTTCGTCGACTTTTGCTTTAGATTTAAAAAAGCCAAGCATACATTTAGCGGTTTTATATACTTTTACCACAATAGGTAGTATCGGTGGTGGTTATTTATCGGGATGGTTTATTAAAAAGGGCTGGCCAGTTTTCAAAGCTCGAAAAACAGCTATGTTGATTTTTGCCATATTCGTTATACCTATTGTGTTAGCACGTTATGCTACTGATATTTGGCAAGCAGTATTTTTGATTAGTATAGCAGCATCCGCTCATCAAGCTTGGAGTGCTAATATCTTTACAACTGTATCAGATATGTTCCCTAAAAAAGCCATTAGTTCCGTCGTTGGTATTGGAGGAATGGCGGGCTCATTAGGAGGAGTATTGTTCCCTTATTTTATCGGTATTATTTTAGATAAGTATAAATTACTTGGTGACCTAAACGGAGGCTATAATATCATTTTCTTAGCCTGTGGTTTTGCCTATTTGTTAGCTTGGGGCATTATTCATTTGTTAACGCCAAAAATGCAAAAAGTAGATTTGTAAAATACTTAAAATCATTAATCCATAATGAGCGACTCAAATCCCTCGTTATGGATTTGGTGCTTAAAAGCCTTGCTTTTATAAGTACCACTTATATAATCAAAAAAGCGTGCCTATATTTGTGTCAAAAATACACATTTTAAATGTAGCCAATTTTTATTGCGTTCAATTTTTAATCCATGAACAATACAATGTCTATCAAACACTTTTCTTTATACTTGTTTTTCATGAGCATTTTAACAACATGTTATGCTCAACAAGAATCTGCTACTACTCCAAAGCTTCAAAGCTTTCCTTTACAAGCTGTTCGTTTGCAAGCAGGGCCATTTTTAAATGCTCAGCAGGTGGATATGAAATATATCATTGCTTTAAATCCTGATAGATTGTTAGCACCATATCGCATAGATGCAGGCTTGCCATTAAAAGCAGAACGATATGGTAATTGGGAGAACTCTGGTTTGGATGGACACATCGGGGGACACTATTTATCAGCCTTGGCCTTGATGTATGCTTCGACTAATAATCCCGAAATGCAGAAACGCCTAAACTATATGGTGTCGGAATTGGCTTTGTGCCAAGAAAAAAATGGAGATGGGTATGTCGGAGGGATTCCACAGGGAAAAGTATTTTGGTCGAGAATTGCCAAAGGAGATTTGGATGGTAGTGGATTTGGTCTGAACAATACTTGGGTACCTCTGTATAATATTCATAAATTATTTGCAGGTTTGTACGATGCCTATACGGTAGGAGGTAATAAGCAAGCATTAACGGTTTTAGTAAAATTAAGTGATTGGTTTGCTGGTACAATTCAAAACTTGAATGAAGTTCAAATCCAAAAAATGCTTCAAACAGAACATGGTGGAATGAATGAAGTGTATGCTGAGTTGTATGAAATTACGAAAGAAAAAAAATATTTAGAGATAGCTGAGAAAATATCTCATCGTGCTATTTTAAATCCCCTTTTAGCACAAAAAGATGCGCTGACAGGCTTGCATGCTAATACGCAAATCCCAAAAGTGATTGGCTTTCAGCGTATAGCAAGTTTGACGAATAATCAAGATTGGGCAAATGCAGCTAATTTTTTCTGGGAAAATGTTAGCTCAAAACGCAGTGTTTCTTTTGGCGGAAATAGTTTCAGAGAACATTTTAATCCTGTAAATGATTTTACGCCGATGTTGGAATCTAACCAAGGTCCAGAAACTTGTAATTCTTATAATATGCTCAAACTGACTAAATCTTTATTCTTGTCAGAACCTAAAGCCAATTATATAGACTTTTATGAACGTACATTGTTTAACCATATCTTGTCGTCTCAACATCCTACTAAAGGGGGATTTGTGTATTTTACGCCTATTCGCCCTCGTCACTACCGTGTTTATTCACAGCCACAAGAAGGTTTTTGGTGTTGTGTAGGCTCAGGATTAGAAAATCACGGAAAGTATGGTGAAATGATTTATGCTCATACTGACAAAGATTTATATGTAAACCTATTCATGGCTTCAACCCTGAACTGGAAAGAAAAAGGAATAGTACTTACTCAAAATACCCAATTTCCGAACACTTCAAATTCAGAAATTAGCCTAAAACTTACAAAACCACAAACCTTTACGCTCTTTGTTCGCTATCCAAAATGGGTAAAAGAAAATGCTTTTCAAGTAAAAATCAATGGGAAAGCCTTTGTGCTGAATCAAAAACCTTCTTCGTTTATTGCTATCAATAGAGCTTGGAAATCAGGTGATAAAGTATCGCTTACTTTCCCGATGGAAACTACTGCTGAAACACTTCCAGATGGCTCGCCTTGGGTTTCATTTGTACACGGACCAATTGTATTAGCAGCCAAAACAGATACGACAGACCTAAAAGGGCTTTTTGCTAACGATAGTCGTATGGGACATGAAGCCTCAGGGAAGCTATATCCATTAGATGAAGCACCGATTTTAGTAAGTAATTCTAATGAATACTTATCGAAAATACAGCCTATCAAAAATACAGCTTTACAGTTTTCAATGGGCGATGCACTTTATCCAAGCAAATACCAATCACTAACGCTAATTCCTTTTTATCAGTTACATGATGCCCGTTATATGATGTATTTTCCTGTAATGAATCAAGAACAATTGGCAGTGAAAGTAAAAGAAATGAAGGAAAAGGAGCAAATAAAATTAGCGTTGGAACAACAAACCATCGACCAAATAGCTTTAGGAGAACAACAACCCGAAGCTGACCATCATTTTCAAGGAAATCAATCAAACACAGGGGGAGAATTAGGGGCTTTTTGGAGAAGTACTACCGACTGGATTAGCTATGATTTAAGAAACGCTGAACAGACTGCTAAGAAATTAAGAATTACTGTTGGAAATGAAAATAAAGCCAGAGAATTTGATATTGTTATTAATGGGGAGTTGTTTAAAACAATTCAACTAGAAGCCAAGAAGTCGAGAAAGCCATCAGATATTGATTATGAATTGCCACAAACATTGAATACAAAGGCTATCAATATCAAATTTGTTGCTAAAAATAAACAAAGTACTGGGGCTATTTATAGTATTAGATTACTGAAGGAATAGTGTGTTTTTTCGCCCTTGGCGTTGCTTACGCTCGTGTTGTTGGAGGACAAACTCCAACAACGGTGGGAACCCTCACAAATACCCGAAACCTCAAACAGAATATACTTATACTATTTTTTACAAATTACATTTACGATATTGTAAGAAAATACTTCAACAAATAATTCTTGCAAAGATGCTTCTAAAAATTCTATCAATCATTTTATTGTGTTCGGGCTTTACTTATGCTCAAGAACGTTTAATTATTATCGGAGGGGGAAAGCGTCCTGCTGATGTACTGACAAAATTTATTGATTTAAGTGGGAAAGACCAAGGCGAGATATTAATCATTACATGGGCAAGTGGCGAACAAGAAGCCAGTTTTGAATCTATCAAAAAAGATATTTCAGCATTATCTCCTATCAAAGTTGTTCATGCGCCAGTTTCTCCGTTGACAGTCGAGTCTAAAGAAGTATTGTTGAGTCAGTTAAAAACAGCTAAAGGTGTTTTCTTTACAGGAGGCGACCAAGTTAGGATTATGAAGGTGTTGGAAGACGAAAGTTTATTCAAGGCTTTGCACGAACGTTATCATAAACAAATAGTTTTTGCAGGTACTAGTGCAGGAACAGCCATCATGTCTGAAAAGATGATTACAGGTGAAGGCAAATTAGACGTAATTGATGGCTCGCAAGTTGAAACAAAAAAAGGGTTGGGATTATTACCCAACGTAATTGTAGATCAGCACTTTGTGAAGAGACAAAGAGAAAATCGCTTGATGGGCTTGATTCTTCAAAATCCAACGTTATTAGGAATTGGAATTGATGAAAATACAGCTGTATACGTACAAGACAATAAATTAGCCGAAGTACTAGGCGAAAGTCAGGTATTGATTTTTGATACCCAACAAAAGAAAAATGAAATGAAAATGTACTTTTTGAAAAAGGGAGATAAATTCGATTTAGTAAAGAAGAGTAAGCTAAAAATATAGTTGACAATATTTTTAATATCATTCAGGAATTAACCCTTGAACATGAAGGTTTTAACTTTATGTTCAAGGGTTAATAATTTACAGGCTATCAGTATTAAAGAGTTTTTCAATAAATCAGCCATCTTTGTATCACCAAACAAGACTAATCAGAAATATTATCATGGGAAAAGCTGCTGAAACACGATTGACAATCCTTCAAAAAGCCTTTGAATTGATTTATATCAATGGCTATCAGGCTACTAGTATTGACGACATTATTGCTACGACTAAAGTAACAAAGGGGGCTTTTTTCTATCATTTCAAAAATAAAGAAGAGATGGGGCTTGCTGTCATCAACGAAATGATGCAGCAAACGATGGGGAAAATGTTGTTAGAGCCACTTTTGACGGCTGAAAATCCATTAATGGCTATTTATCACATAATGGAATATTTATTAATGCAAGAACCTTATTTGCAAATTAAATATGGCTGCCCAACTAATAACCTGATTCAAGAAATGGCGCCTTTAAATGATAATTTTAGTAAAGCACTTACTAAAATTATGGATAATGTTTTACAAAGTACAGAGAAAGCTGTTGAAAGAGCAAAATCTTTAAACTTGGTAAGGGCAGATGTTAATAGTAAACAAGTCGCAATCTTCGTTTCTGCCAGCTATGGAGGTATTAGAAACTTAGGGAAATTATATGAGAACACTGATTATTATCGAGCCTATTTAAACGAGTTGAAAGACTATTTGAATCGATTGAAATAATTTTTTATCTAAAAACATACTATTTAGTATGTTTTTAGATACCTTTGTAACGTTAAAACTTAAAATATCGATGCAAATTCTCTTATTTATTCATTCTCTTTTAAGGTGGCTGGTCTTAATTAGTATTATTTATGCGTTATTCAGGGCTTATCTTGGCTTAAAAAACCAAGCTGTTTTTTCAAAAACAGATAACTCAGTCCGACATTGGACAGCCACCATTGCACATATTCAATTAATTGTTGGGATTAATCTTTACATTAAAAGCCCGACTGTTAAATATTTTTCGAGTAATTTTAAGCAAGCTATTCAGCACTTAGAATTTACTTTTTTTAGTTTAATACACCTCCTTTTAATGTTGATTGCCATCATTGTTTTAACCATTGGTTCGGCTTTGACAAAACGCAGAAAAAGTGATGAAGAAAAATATAAAACCATGTTAGTGTGGTTTTCATTAGCTTTATTCATCATTTTCATAGCCATCCCTTGGCCATTTTCCCCTTTAGCACATAGACCACTTTTTAGACAATTTTAAGATGAAAACTTTTTTCTCAACTAATATAGGGCGTTTACGCATCATCGCTTTTCTTGAAGGGGTATCATTTCTATTCTTGCTTTTTATCGCTACGCCCATGAAGTATTATATGGATAACCCAGCAGGAACGAAAATACTAGGACCAATCCACGGAGCTTTATTTATCCTTTTTATTCTCAATGCTTTGAGTGTGGGCGTAGAAGAAAACTGGAAGTTTTCAACAACCACTTGGAAGGTACTATTAGCCAGTGTTTTGCCATTTGGTACATTTTATATTGACCATAAAATTTTAAAAGAGATTCAAAAAAGTAAAGAAGCTTAAGTATAGTTTTCATCGAACAAATCAACACATTTACAGTACAATTTACCTAAATAGCACTATATTGAAGTACTTATTTGTACTATATGAAAATATTATCATATATTTGTATTGTAATTAAAATAATAGAAATGGAAGTACTAGAAAACAGTCCCAAAGAAAGATTTCAAGCTAGCAAGCAGAAAATGGAAAAGGCTGCCTACATCCTAAAGACAGTGGCACACCCCGTTCGATTGGCTATTATAGAGTTACTCAATCAACAAGGTGAAATGGGCGTAAATGATATTTGTAAAGCCTTAGATTGTGAACAATCGCTTATTTCTCACCACCTGATTAATATGAAACTTCGCGGAATACTTCAATCGCATAAAGATGGACTGAATGTATATTATGATTTGAAGGAGAAAGAAATTGTAAAACTATTGCAATGTATTGAGAATTGTGATTGCAATATGTAAGATTTCTTACGTTTATATATGAAAAAACAACATATATTAATTTTTAATATCACCATTAATGATTAGTCGAAGAACATATACATCCTCATTTTCATTTTCGTTTGTTTCGGGAATTATTAATATTTTGGGCATACAATTTTTAGGATTAGTGGTAACAAATATCACGGGGCATTATAGTACAAGTATTATATTGAATAAAACAGAAACTAATAGAGACATTCTTATTACGTGCTCGTATGTTTTTGTGTACTGGATAGGGTCGTTTTGGGCATCCTCGTGTTTTTATTATGGAAAAAAAAGAGATAAAACTTATATAAAAATATTTCCGATTTTTCTAAACCTGACAATTCTATTATATGCACTTTGGTCACAACACTTAATTATCTGGTTACTTTTTTTAGTTTCTAGCACACAAAATGCTTTAGGGGCTAATCATACTGAAAATCAGGTTAAAGCTTCACAGATTACAGGGGTAGTGATGGCTTCAGGGCTTGACATAGCTAAATATTTTTTTGGTGACTTTTCAGCCGATTACAAAAGGACTTTCTTAAAATCTTTCTATGTTAAGATGTTGAATATCATAGGATTTATATTGGGAGGAATAGCTTCATTTTTTTATAGTTCAATCACTATTTTATGGGTACCTGTAGCATTCTATTGTATAATTGCAATGCTAATTCTAAAGAAAAAACTTTAAGTATTTAATCTTATTCATCAAAATCAATAAACTAATACATTTCATTGATGTATTCTTAACAATGATAGTAGAACAAATTTATACAGGCTGTTTGGCACAAGGTGCTTATTATATTCAATCAGAAGGTGAAGTTGCCATTATTGATCCTCTTCGTGAAGTACAACCTTATATTGCGAAGGCTGCTAGAAATAATGCAAAAATTAAATATATTTTTGAAACCCATTTTCATGCAGATTTTGTATCAGGACATTTAGATTTATCTCGCCAGACGGGTGCTCCAATTGTCTATGGGCCAAAGGCTAATCCAAATTTTGATTGTATTGTAGCAGAAGATGGTCAGATATTTCAAATTGGAAAAGCAACTATCAAAGTACTCCATACACCAGGTCATACGATGGAGTCTTCATGTTTTTTATTAACAGACGAAAACGGTCATCAACATTGTTTGTTTTCGGGAGATACCCTTTTTATTGGAGATGTCGGTCGCCCAGATTTAGCACAAAAATTGGGAAGCATTACAACAAACGATTTAGCAGGATTTTTATATGATTCGTTAAGAAACAAAATAATGACTTTGCCAGATGATTTAATTATTTTTCCTGCGCATGGTGCTGGTTCTGCTTGTGGTAAAAATATGAGCAAAGAAACTTTTGATACATTGGGAAACCAGAAAGCGACTAACTATGCCTTGAAAGAACAAACCAAAGAGCAGTTTATTGCTGCAGTGACAGATGGCTTGTTGCCTCCCCCATATTATTTTCCTAAAAATGTTATGATGAACAAAACGGGTATTAAAACGATGAAGGAGATTGTGAATAATGTGCAGGCTTTATCGGTAGAAGCATTTGAGGCAGCTGCCAATGAAACTGGTGCTGTTGTGTTGGATACTCGTTTGGCGCAAGTATTCAAAGATGCGTTTATCCCAAATTCAATTAATATTGGTATCAAAGGGGATTTTGCTCCGTGGATTGGTACTTTGATTACTGATATTGAACAAGAAATTCTGTTTATTGCAGACAAAGAGAATATAGATGATGTAGTCACCCGTCTTTCACGTGTTGGCTACGACAATGTGATTGGATATTTGGAAGGTGGTATCGAGGCTTGGATAAAGGCAGGTAAAGAAACAGATAGCATTGAGTCTATTTCAGCGACAGAATTTGCTAAAAGATTTGAAGAAGCTAACGGGCAATTAATAGTGAAGGATGTTCGTAAGCAAACGGAATATACAGCTGAGCACGTTGACGAATCCATGAATATTCCACTATCGGCGTTGAGTGATAACATGGCTGAATTTTCAAAAACAAAGACTAATTATATTCATTGCGCTGGTGGATATCGTTCTATGATAGCAAGCTCTATTTTAAAAGCCCGCGGTTTTGATAATGTGGTAGATGTGGCTGGAGGTTTCAATGAGATTGCTAAAACAGCTGTTCCTACAACAGATTTTGTATGTCCTTCTAAATTAAAATAATATTTAACATCCAGAAAAATGATAGAATTAATTCGCGAGCCTTGGCATTGGGCAGTTGCAGGAGTGCTAATTGGCCTGACGGTACCCACTTTACTTATTATTGGGAATAAATCGTTTGGAATTTCATCGTCTTTACGTCATATCTGCGCAGCTTGTTTTCCTGCTAATATTTCTTTCTTCAAATATGATTGGAAGAAAGAAATATGGAATTTGTTTTTTGTAGCAGGTGTATTAATTGGTGGATTTATCGCTACCAATTTTTTATCCAATCCGAGTACAATTGTCATGAGTGAACAAACGGTTACGGATTTGAAAGCTTTGGGTATTACAGATTTTTCAAACTTAATGCCTGCTGATTTATTTAGCGTTGATAATATTTTTACCTTGAAAGGTTTCTTCTTTTTTATACTAGGTGGTTTTATGGTTGGTTTTGGCACACGATATGCAGGTGGTTGTACTTCTGGTCATGCTATCATGGGTTTGTCAACCCTACAACTTCCGTCATTAATTGCCACTATTTCATTTATGGCGGGAGGCTTTTTGATGATACACTTACTATTACCTCTCATTTTTAAACTTTTCTAAGACCATGCAAAAACAAGATGTTTTAATGAATGAAGAGTTTGTGTGTGATGCACCTAACGAGCAAATTAAAAAAGAATCCTTAGCTAGCAATTTTAAATATATGTTAGTCGGTATCATCTTTGGGATAGTGTTTGTAAAAGCTGAAATAGTATCATGGTTCAGAATACAAGAGATGTTTCGGTTACAATCATTTTTTATGTATGGTGTGATTGGTACGGCTGTAGTAGTAGGAATGATTTCGGTATTTCTAATCAAGAAATTAAAGATAAAGACTCTTTCAGGTGAAAAAATTATTTTCCATGATAAGGTATTCAATAAAGGGCAAATCTATGGAGGCTTAATTTTTGGTTTAGGCTGGGCTATTACAGGTGCTTGTCCAGGACCATTGTTCGCTCAAATCGGAAGTGGTTTTGCAGTAGTAAGTATTACTTTAATAAGTGCCATAGCTGGTACGTGGGTGTACGGATATTTAAGAGATAAATTACCGCATTAATTTTTGTATGACTAAAGGATTTTTAGACTTGAGGACTAAAAGTACTTAAAGTGATAAAACTATGAAATCCTTTAGTCCTCAAGTCCTTCATCTTAAAGTCCCCCGAATTCATTGATGAAAAAACCAATTCCAATCATCACCATCGAGCAACTAAATAGTTGTGGTACGCATATTATGATGAATATGGACATTCGGAGATTAGAAGTTCATGCTAAAACGTTGACTCCTGCTGATTTTCCGCATAGACATGATTTTTATAATTTGATTTATATAAAAAGAGGAACGGGGACTCATGATATTGATTTTAGGCATTACGAGGTAGTACCACACCAACTTTTTTTAATGAATGAAGGACAGGTACATGAATGGAGCCTTAGTGATGATATTGAAGGGTATTCCTTTTTCTTTAAGAAAGAATTCTATGAAGTAGATGAAAATAATCTTTCGTTGAATGGATTACCCTTTTTCAATAATAGCCCGAACGATGAACCAATGGTTATTTTTGATAAGTCATTAAGCAATGTAATTGAAGACCATTTTGAAGAAATTATTCAAGAATATGCCGACAAAAAGCCCCATTATGAATCTTACATCAAAACAATTCTCAAACAGATTTTAATTCAGGCACTTAGGGTATATCAACCCAATTATAAAGACGATTCTTCTACTTTAAGTATCTCGAAATTCAAAAGTTTTGAAAATCTGATAGAAGACTATTATCTAAAATACAAATCTGTGAAAGACTATGCCAGTCAACTAAATATCACAGCTAATTACCTCAATGCTATTTGTAATAAAATAGTAGGCAGAACGGCAGGAGAACTAATCCGCAACCGTATTATTTTAGAAGCCAAAAGGCTTTTATTGCATTCAAGTATGTCTATTTGTGAAATCGCCTATCACCTTGGTTATGACGATTGTTCATATTTTATAAGGGTTTTCAAAAAAGATGTTCATCAAACGCCCGAGCAATTCAGGCTGTTGAATCGCTAATTAGTCAAAATCATATCTTTAAAAATCTTCTCGGCTTTCCACATCGAAACCTCAGTAAACCATTTGTTTTGTGGTTGAAAGCACATAACTGGTGCCTGTTTACATCGGTCAGTGCATTCTATTTTAAAAATCTCTACAGTATCTTTTAAGTCATTTTCTTTAATGGCTTCTTTAAAAATCTTCCGCACTTCTTTGTGTTTTCCGCATTTGCTTCCATCACAAATAAAGATTGATTTCTCTGGAAATTTCGAGTCACTCATGGATTTAAGTATTAAGATTGTTTGTCATCTCTATGCGATTATAAAATATAACTTTATTTATAAAAAATAAGTATAAATTAATAATGATAGACTTTATGAAATAAGCCTTTCGCAATGATAAAGCTCATTTTGAGGGGTAAATTAACTATAATAATGGTGATTATTTCTAATTGGTTCATTAAAACTAAAGTTAAGATATGAATATTTACTTAAAAGTTACAGCGGTAGTGGTGTTTCAAACATTTTTTGTGCTAGGTTCAGATGCTCAGAAAGTAATACAGCCTGAACTTGGCAATAGAAGTGTTAACCTTTTAAAAGTCAAAAATCTGACATTCAAAGATTTAAACAAGAATGCTAAGCTTGATAAATATGAGGACTGGCGCCTGCCCATTGACTTAAGAGTAAAAGACTTGGTTGCTCAAATGACTTTAGAAGAAAAGATAGGTTTTATGATTATCAGTACTACTCGTTTGGCTGGTGATTATTCTTTTCAACCTAACGCTCCTAAAGCTGAAATTTCAAGTGGGTTTAATGAAGAAGATTTGATGCAACCCATCAATATGTTTACCCGTAAACCTTTGCCAGTTCCTACCATGTCAACCGCTGGAACAACAAAAGGCGTAATGAATTACAACCTACGTCATTTTATTTTAAGAGCGAATACCAGTGCCAAAATCATGGCAGAATGGGCAAATAACCTGCAAGCTTTATGCGAAACATCACGCCTTGGTATTCCCGCTATTGTTGCTTCTAATCCACGTAATCATGTTACGATTGATGTAGCCATAGGGTTGAGTGTAGGCACAACTGTTTTTTCTAAATGGCCCGGGGAACTAGGATTAGCCGCTATGCGTGATTTAAAACTTACGCATGAATTTGCTGAAATAGCTGGTAAAGAATGGTCGGCAGTAGGTTTGCGAAAGGGCTATATGTATATGGCAGATTTATCTACTGAGCCTCGTTGGGGACGTATTGAAGGCACTTTTGGTGAAAATGCTGATTTAACATCAAGCATGATTCGCGAAATTGTATTGGGTTTTCAAGGCAATAAATTGAACAAAAACTCAGTAGCCATGACAACCAAACATTTCCCAGGGGGTGGGCCACAAGTTGGCGGGCAAGATTCTCATTTTGATTGGGGTAAAAATGCACATTATCCTGGCGGAATGTTTGAATACCATCTAAAGCCTTTTAAAGCCGCCATTGCAGCAGGGACTTCGGCTATTATGCCTTATTATTCTGCCCCTAAAGGAGATGGATTTGAAGAAGTTGGATTTTCGTACAATAAAGCAATTATTCAAGATTTGTTGAGAAAGAAACTTGGGTTTAAAGGAATTATTAATTCAGATACAGGACCAGTAGATATGATGCCTTGGGGAGTGGAGAATCTGTCGATTCTACAGCGTTATCAAAAAGCTATTGATGCAGGGGTTGATATTTTTTCTGGAAGTGCAGACCCATCTTTATTACTAGAAACTGTTAGAAAAGGCTTGGTTTCAGAAGAAAGAATCAATGAGTCGATTGCTAGACTTTTGAAAGAAAAATTTGAGTTGGGCCTATTTGAAAATCCTTACGTTAATGTAGAAGCAGCTATAAAAACAGTAGGTAATACAGCTTTTCAGAAAAAAGCAGATTTAGCCTTGAGAAAATCTATCGTCTTATTGCGTAATGATGCAAAGGTTTTACCTATTACTAAAAAGACAAAAGTATATTTTGAGACCTATTATGACAATGGTAGAAACCCCAATCCAATTACTGTTAATAAACCAAGTATTTCAAACCCTACTATTGAATTTATAGGAAGCAAAGAAGAAGCAGATGTCGTATTATTGTGGCTTATTCCTAATGGTGGAAGTTTGTTTAGTTCGCAAGGCAAACCGATTGAATTGAGTTTATCTAAAAATAAAATAGATATAAATCACGTAAACGAAATCATCAAGGCTAAGCCTACAGTGGTTGCCATTAATTTTACCAGCCCTTGGGTAATTGATGAAATCGATGGTACAAACTTAAAAACTGTAATAGCGACATTTGGCACTACAACTGATGCACTTTTGGATGTAGTAAGCGGTGCATTTAACCCAACAGGTAAAATGCCTTTTACTACGCCTGTTTCAGAGAAAGCCGTTTCAGAAAATCAATCGGATGTGCCGGGATATTTAAAACCAAAAGGCTATGCACTTTTTAAGTTTGGGGATGGAATTAGTTATTAAAAATAAAGAATAGAAAATACGATATGTAACAATAAGCCTCAATTTGGCTTTATCTGTCTTGTTTATGTCACTTTAAGCCAAATTGAGTCTTTAATTTGGCTTAAAGTGACATTTTTATCCCCAAAAAGAAAGGCTACTTTTTTGAGTAGCCTTTCTAGTAAAATATATTTTGTTCTTATTTTGAAAACAAAGCTTCCCAAATTACATCATATACGTCAGGTGCTTGAATTTCGCCGTCTCCTATTTTTTTATCAGAAATTAATATAGGATAGTATTCTTTACCAATATTAATACCTCCATGAGAGCCTTTTACAAGGGTCGCATCTAATGGAATAACGTCCATCAAATACCTGAATCCTAATAATTTACGGGCTAATTTGTAGCCTGCTCTTAATTTAATAAATGGATTAGCAGGATTCATAAACATCTCTACAGGGTCGTAACCAGGCTTTCTGTGAATATCTACCAAACGAGCGTAATCAGGGGCTTTTGAATCGTCTAACCAATAATAGTAAGTAAACCAACTGTCGGCATCTGCCATCACTACTAAATCTCCAGCACGTTCGTGATTAATATGATGAGCCTTTTTCCCTTCTTCGTCCAGTACTAAAGCAATGCCTTTTGTATTTTCTAAAATACTTTTTACACGTGCTTCTTCACTTTTATCATTAATATAAATATGAGCAATCTGATGGTCGGCAATGGCAAAAGCCTTTGAAACACCAGCATCTAATAATTCATAGTCACGTTCAACTCGCACAGAAATCAAACCATTTTCTCGGAATATTCTATTGATATGAATAGGATTATTTACGCTATTAATACCATATTCAGATAAAATAATGATGTTAGTATCCTTAGATTGATAATGCGTTACCAAATCTTCTACTAGTTTATCTACTTCTCCTAATTCTTTATGGATTTTAGAAAAATCAACACCATATTTTTGTAAGCAATAATCTAAATGAGGTAAGTAAATCAAACTTAGGGTTGGATCATGGGCTTTGTCAACCCAAATAGAGGCATCAGCAATCCATTTTGAAGATTTAATATTAGCATTAGGACCCCAAAAACTAAATAATGGAAAAATCCCTAAATCAGCTTGAAGTTTATCACGTAAATCTGCTGGTTGTGTATAACAATCTGGTGCTTTTACACCGTCAGCATGGTATTGTGGTCTTGGCGTTACTGAATAATCAGCCGAAGAATACATATTATACCACCAAAACATTTTAGAACAAGTAAAATTTGGGTCTTGACGCTTAGCTGCTTCCCAAATTTTTTCAGCCTTTACTATTTTGTTGGACTGCTTCCAGAATTTATGTTCATTGTCTTCACGGTCGTACCAACCATTCCCAACAATACCGTGCGTATCAGGGAATTTCCCTGTTACATAACAGCTTTGTGAAGTGGTAGTAACGGCAGGTAAAACAGGTTTTATATGGGTAAGCTGATGTTCAGAAAGATATTTTTTAATGAACGGAGTATATTCTCCGATGACACTAGTACTCAGGCCTACTACATCAATGACTACTGTTTTTTTCATATTATTTTTAGCTATCTGCTGTCAGTCATCAGCTTTCAGCATTTTTGTTAGAAATATGTCAACTATTTATATCTTAAGCTATGAGTAAAGAGAAAACCAAGCCGAAAGCAGATGACCGAAAGCCGATTTGCTCACAGCAATCCTTTCACCCAGCTAATTTCTCGAGCAATAGATTCATTCAGAGGAACTTGTACTTCTGGCGGTAAAACACCCCAAGTATAAGTTTCAATTTCTAAATGATTGGTAAAAGGTTTTTGTTTATGAATGGCTATGGTATCTACAATGTCTGATTGTGTTGATGAAAGCTCACCATATTGTTCGATAAATAAAGGCACATGAAAATGTACTCGCCATTCTACGTGTTTTTCTGGTTCAAATGCCTGAATAGCAAGATCCAAATCCTGATATTTGTCAAAAGTACCGTCTGCTTTCTTAGCAACTACTTGGTGTAAATAACTTACTTCGTCGTATTGAGCAATGGCTTTTAATTTTGCCTCGGCATCTTTCGTAAAATCTACTTTGATGGCAGAGCTTATTTGAATTTTGCCAACAGCAATATTTGCTTTTGATAATTGCTCTACTACGGTGGCAGGCTTCTCGTAGCTTACCGCAAAATGACAAACATCGTAGCATAACTGAATATGAGTATGCAAAATGTCTAATGTTTCGTCAGAAGAAAGTCCTTTTTTTGCAAAATATTCTGTAGCAATGGGTCTTAGATACTCTTCATACCAAGTAATAAATTCGGTAGAATTTTCCAATATACCATCTGGCTCTGGCTCAATGTCTAAATGTAATGTTTTTCCTGTTATTTCTTTAAGTGTAATTAATTCATCAACTACCAAAAGCATATTTTGTGTAGCCAATGTAGTAGCATAATGAAGACTTTCTAAGGGAGTACCACTTTCTGTTTTCCACCAAAAACGGTATGAAAGTGGCGAGGTAGAAATCCCTCCTTCGTTTATCTCAGCAGGTAAAAGTTTAGCTAACAGTTTAAACATTCTGATAGTATATTGTACTCTGTCATCAGTCGTCCAGTCAGGGGCATGTACTTGATCTTTTACTACGACATCATGAAAACCACCGTATGGAAACCCATTCATGGTAAACACATAACAATCGTTTTCGGTCAGCCAATTTTGAAAAGCCTCAAAATTATTTGCTTCGGATAAATCTATACTCGCTTGATTGGCCAAACGCAAGCCAATGCCCATTGAGGCATCTTTACTCACTGACCTTTTAATTTCAGGAATGCTACTTTGGAGTACCGAAAAATGATGTTTCCAATCTACACCAGGATGAATATTACTACAATATGTTAAAAGTCCGAAGGGAGTTTTCATAATTTTTTATGAGCGTTTTTCCAGAATATCTACAGCCTGTTTTACCAATTCAAAATCTATTTCGTGTACTTCTACTCCTATCCCAAGTCCTTCCAATAAAGTAATAGTTAGGCGACCGCCCAAATGCTCACGGAATTCATTAAGACCTTTCCAAAGATTAATTTTGTCATTTTCTGCCAAGGCTGGATGATATAAATCAAAGCCTAGGTTTTCTAAAACTAACAAAATTCTATCTAAAGCATCTTCGCTAATCATGCCTTTTAAATAAGAATACACACAGTCGAGGGCAATGCCAATAGCTACGGCTTCGCCATGACGTATTTCAAAATTGGTAAGATATTCTAATTTATGAGCAGCCCAGTGACCAAAATCTAAAGGACGGGCAGAACCGCTTTCAAAAGGGTCGCCACTAGAAATATGTTGTATATGTAATTCAGCGCAACGGAAAATATGCTCGTTCATAGACTCTTCATCTCTATGAGCCAACAAAACAGATTTATTTTCAAGCCATTCAAAGAAGGATATATCCTTGATAAGAGCCACTTTTACCGCTTCTGAAATACCCGAACGCCAATCACGGTCGTCAAGTGTGCTCAAAAAAGTGCTATCATTAAATACTGCTACTGGCGGAGCAAATGTGCCTAAAAAATTCTTTTTGCCAAAATAGTTTACACCATTTTTTACACCAACACCCGAATCATTTTGTGAAAGTACAGTCGTAGGAATACGGATATGTTTTACACCTCTATGAGCAATAGCTGATGCATAGCCTGTCATATCTAAAAATGCGCCACCACCTATGGCGGCTACAAATGAGTGACGGTCGATTCCATAAGTATCAATTGCTCGGAGTGTTTGAGCTAAATAAATTTCATCATTTTTTACTTGTTCTCCACCCGGTAACACGATAATGTCTGCTACTAGCTCAACTTGTTCTTGACCTTCAAAGTATTTTTTTATGGCTTCTTGCAAGTATTGATGGGTATTGGCAACACCTTCGTCAATTAGAAATAAAATTTTC
This sequence comes from Arcicella sp. GW821-FHT09D11, assembly GCF_059416265.1. NCBI lineage: Bacteria > Pseudomonadati > Bacteroidota > Cytophagia > Cytophagales > Flectobacillaceae > Arcicella > Arcicella sp. GW821-FHT09D11. Next base: position 187,412 of record NZ_JBWKOV010000006.1, read on the forward strand.
TTACGAAATTCATTTGCACCATAATGACTGCCAAAATCGTTTAAGAAAGTAATTAAAGTAGTGTTTTCAGGGGCGAAAAGATTTTCGGTAAATAAGATATTGTACGAAAAATTAACCTGAAATGTTTGCTGAATCTGAGACATTTATAATACGAGTAAAAAATCAAATTTTAAATAATAGTTAACTAATATGAAACCCTATTATTGGCTCCATCAACGCATAACTCCTTGCTTTATGTAACGGCAAATAGCTTAGCCAATTTCATGGAAAGGGGCAACAATGCTAAAACAAATAAAGCAAGAATCCAGTTTCCTGACACACTTACCCATGCTGCATCCATTACGATTAAAGACAGCACTCCCGCTTTCACAGCCTTGCCAATATTAGGCCCTATTGGGTTAGCAATAGCAGTAATTAATGGTCTGAAAATCAGGTAAATGTGTAATAACACAAAGCCAAGGGCTAGTTCAAAATAGCCTAGCTGGAATGCAAAAAGCAATTGAGAGATACTAACAAAAGTATATAAAAATCCTGCAAAATATAACGTTTTTTGGCTTCCTCCATGTACTTCTCCTCTACTTACCATCGTAATAGCAGCTATGTATATAACAGGAATAATACCTAAATACCACAGTTCTGCAGGTGCAGTAGCTACGGCAGACATCCCCAAAATGAGGTTTCCACCACGACAAAGCCCCATGTTAATTGGACCGATGATATCATGATGTTTACCAAAACGATTATAAACCAATGCCAAAATAGCAACGGCAGTAGCGATTAGTCCACTTAGAGTACTGTTCAGAAAGGCTGCAATAATACCTATTATAAGTAGAATACTACCGAATATGGCAGCACTTTGCTTGCTGACTCTTCCACTTGGAATAGGTCGTTCGGGCCTCTCTACAGCATCTAGCTTAGCATCAAAAACGTCGTTATACACAATACCGCCACCATATAAACACTTAGTAGCAATGACGAGTAAAAGAACCGTTTGAATACTTTGAGTATCGCTTGAAAAAATAAAACCTGCGATGGAAATCCCAGCGAAAATATCGGCTACGGATGTCACAATGTTGGCAGGTCTTAAAAGTTGGAAGTATGCTTTTATGTTCAAAATTTAACGAATGATTAAGGCATTTTTGTCGACTCTAGGTTGTTGTCCCCCTCTCAAAATCGTGTTGCCATTAAATTTTAGACTTTGGTCTATTTCTTGCGGATTTTCAAAATCATCCACATTAATTTGTCCACTCTGAGCAAAGGCATCAATGGCATTTTGATAAGTAACCAAGCGAATATCATGGTCTGAAATTCCTTTAATTTTCATCAAAGCTGCCGTTTTTGGAATAGCCAACGGGTCGCTAATGCCCCAGTCAGCAGCAGAATTAATCATAATTCTTTCAGAACCATATTGTTTAACCACCTCTACCATACGCTCGTTACCCATTTTTGTAAATGGATAAATGGTAAAAGCGGCATAAAAACCTTGGTCTAATACACTCTTTACTGTTTCTTCATTATTATGGTCAATAATTACCATTTCTGGGCTAATACCATGTTCTAGTGCAATAGCCATACTTCTTTCAGTTCCCTTTTTCTTATCACGGTGCGGAGTATGTACCTGAACGGGTAAACCTGCTTCTTTGGCTAACTCTAATTGTAAACGATAATATTTTTCTTCGGCAGGCGTTTGGTCATCAAAGCCAATTTCACCCACACCTACTACGCCTTCTTTGTATAAATAAAGCGGTAGAATTTCCATCACTTCTTCAGCAAGGGCTTCATTATTGGCTTCTCGAGAGTTCAGACCGATTGTACAATAATGTTTGATACCGAATTGTGAAGAACGAAAACGCTCCCATCCTATTAAACTACTGTAATAATCTTTGAAAGTTGAAAGTCCCGTGCGAGGTTGACCAAGCCAAAAGGCAGGCTCAATAATAGCTACCACGCCTGCATCAGCCAATGCTTGATAGTCATCAGTTGTACGAGAAGTCATGTGAATGTGTGGATCAAAAAACTTCATATCTTTGATATAATCCATGAAATTCACTTGTACATTCGTTGCTGTTGCCAATTCTTCTACTGTTCCTTCAAAATGTGAAGGATTTTGGCTTATTTCATTATGTTTTTGGCACATTAGATTAGTGGTTAATAACTAGTTCAAAGATCAACACACAAACTCCGCTTTGAACTAGCTTTAAATTTCGAATAAAATACTAATTAGTATATCCTTTATTATCGGACAATAGAAGAGATAATCACTTATTCTTCTAAAGTTTTCCAAGAAATATGCTGACTATCAAGTGCTTCTACCAATGTTGAATATTTTTCAAGCAAGGATTTTGCTGGCTCAAAAGTTGTTTCTTTGCATACTAATATTGCTGCAATTTGATTTTGCTGACTATCGGTTAACAATAACTTTTCTATATCTTTTAGTAAACTTTCGTTCAAAAACTGAATGACTAATCGCCAAACTTGTGCTGGAACTGTTCTACCAGCAGCCCAGCGTTCATGAGCAAAATCCGAAAGCGTATCCGCTAATTTTTGATTGGCTCTTTCTGCTAAACCATGAATTAAATGTATGGGCTTATCATTAAAAATACATTTTAACACTAATTGATTCCATTCTGCTTCAGAAAAATAAGTACTGGCAAAGGTATTTCTAAATGCCAACGAATCGAAAATCAAACCAATATTAGAACGAACAGCCTCTGTAGCTCTGTAAACCCATTTTTGAGAGAAAGCCAAATATGGCAACGCAGAATAAAGTGCAACAGCTTCGTTGATTTCGGCAGTATCAAACAGGGAATTAATATTTTTTAGATATGCTTCTTCTGAATCGTGCGGAATGGATAACAATAAATAAACTCTTGTTAATCTATCCAATGTCCACTCATGAATAATGTTTTCGTTATCTAATGAAATAGTTACTGTCTTTTTCGATACAAATCTTGGTGCTGCGACAAATGCCGTTAAAATATGTTTACTATCACCTGATGTCTTACTTAAAATCCAATTTAGCTCCTTTTCTGTAGCATTTTCTTGGATAATTTTTAAAAGGTTGCTCTCTATGCTCACAATTTTTATGTCTAATGAATGCAAAATAATATTTATAATATTTATCAAAGGTAAGAACAGTGAAGGAAATTTAGCGTAATAAAAATCATTGTTTACGTCGTATTTATCTCTTTTTGTCGTTTTATCAAATACCAAACCGTAGAACGGTTGAACAGTTTTCCTTTAACGGTTCTGAAACCAAAATTATTGAGTTCTTGGGCAATACTTTCCAACGTATATTCATCTCTATTGTATCGGGCTATCATCCCGCTTGCCATTTTGTTATTAATGTTTTTAATGGCTTTTTCTCTTTGCATCTTCCCACCAAGGTCTCTAGTTTCTTGTGTAAAATACTGAGGATTGCCCATTTTTTCGCCCCTTTTTTTCTTGGCTTCCAAGGCTACTTTTGTCCTGATACTAATGATTTCTCTTTCTCTTTGAGCAAAAATTGCATAAATTCCTAGTGTAACTGTGTCAGTATCAGGTAAATCACAACTTTTAAAGTTTTCACCTAATAATTTCTTCAATTTAAATATATGCTCAATATCTCTGCTCAATCTATCTAATTTGGCAACGATAAATGTGTATTTTTTTTCATTACACAATTTAATCGCTTCCATCAATTTAGGACGATTTTCAATGTCTTTGCCACTGATGGCTTCAATAAATTCATGTTCAATATCTGCTTCATCAATTTTTGCATAATGTTCAATAATGGCACGTTGGGCTTCTAACCCAAGTCCCGAACGTTCTTGACCTTTTGTTGAAACGCGTAGATAGCTTACATATTTTTTCATAGATAGATTTACAGTTTTAAAGCTCAATTTTTAATCCGCTGAGATTTCATTATTTCCTTACTTGATTAATTCTGCTACAGAATAACCGATTCTCACGGGCTTTATTTTCCTGCTATTTTCAAAACTAAATTTTTGAAGTACCCGAAATAATCAATTTTTAAAACTTAGCCCTTAACCTTTACTTTTAGACAAATATAATATGCTTTGTTTAAAATCTAAGAGGGTCGTATTAGATTTTAAACAAAACTTATAAAATCATTTTTTTATTTTTGAAAGGGTTGATTTTACAATTTTTTTTAACTAAAGAAATTCCGTTCATTCGAAATACCTTTATTAAGGGTATTTTAAATTTTCATTGTATAAGCTAGTTGAGGTGAAATTCGTAAAAGATAAAAACTAGTTACTATTATGACTTTTGTAACATTAGCATTTTTGAAGAGAAAGAAATTTTAAAAATAAGGGCAGGAGGGAGAGCGATTAAAATTAGTCTTTGATAATATGGTCATTTACATTTGTAGTATCACACAAGCGTAAATTAATTAGCTTTGCAGTAATAACAAAATAACTAAGCAAAATGAAGATTGTTGTTTTAGATGGATATACTTTAAATCCTGGAGATTTATCATGGGATGAGTTAAACGCATTGGGAGAAGTTGTAATTTATGATAGAACCCCAAGCGAAAAAATTGTTGAACGTGCCGACGGAGCAGAGATTGTGTTAACGAATAAAACACCACTTGGTGCATCAGAAATTTCCCAATTGAATAGTTTGAAATACATTGGCGTACTGGCGACAGGATATAATATAGTAGATATTGAAGCTGCTAAAAACCAAGGCGTTATTGTAAGCAATGTGCCTGCTTATGGTACGGAATCTGTTGTGCAAATGACTTTTTCACTCTTACTAGAACTTACTTTACATGTTCAAAAACATAGTGATGCTGTTAGAGAAGGGAAATGGGCAAATTCTAAAGATTTTTGTTTCTGGGATTTTCCTTTGATTGAATTAGCTGGAAAAACCATAGGCATTATTGGTTTTGGGAGCATTGGTCAAAGAGTCGCAGATGTTGCTACAGCTTTTGGAATGAACGTAATTGGTTATAGTCGTACAAAAACCGATCAATCGCATCGTAAAAATTTTAAATGGGCAAGCATACCAGATTTGTTAGTAGCGTCAGATGTTGTAAGTATTCATTGTCCACTGACTGCTGAAACAAAAGGACTGATTAATCTTGAAAATTTACAGAAAATGAAAAACGCTGCTTTCCTGATTAATACCTCTAGAGGACCCATTGTAGTCGATGAAGATTTAGCCGAAGCATTAAATAATGGTACTATTGCTGGAGCAGGTATTGATGTACTTTCTGTAGAACCCCCTCAAAAAGACAACCCATTATTTACAGCAGAAAATTGTATTATTACACCACACATTGCTTGGGCTACTAAAGAAGCGAGAACAAGATTATTGTCTATTGCTTTAGAAAACATCTCGGCTTATATCACAGGAAATCCTACAAATATTGTCAATAAATAATTTATACTATAATAGTTAACCTTCTATAAATCAACATATTAATAAAATGGTCTCTATATTTTTTAGCATAGAGACCATTTTTGAATGTGTATTATGCTTGCTTTAATAACTGAATATTAGCTATTAATTTCACTTCTTCACTTACCAAAACTCCACCCGCTTCTGTTGGAGCATTCCAAGTTAAACCAAAATCTTTACGATTAATTTTAGCGGTTAATTCAAAACCAGCTTTTACATTTCCCCAAGGGTCAGTTGCTGTTCCACCATATTCTACTGCTAATTTCACAGGTTGTGTTACGCCTTTGATGGTTAAATCACCTACTAATTCAAACTCATCATCATCTTTTTTTGTAAATTTCGTAGAAGCAAACGAAAGTGTTGGATACTTTTCAACTTCAAAGAAATCAGCACTTTTTAAGTGTCCGTCGCGTTGTTCGCTGTTAGTACTAATAGAATCCACTTTGGCTTCAAATGATATTTTTGCATCTTCAAAATCATCTCCAGCTTCCACTGTTCCGCTGAATTCTTTGAAATGTCCTGTTACAGTTGTGATAACTAAATGTTTAACTTTAAACTGTACTTCTGAATGTGAAGGGTCGATAGCCCAGATTGTAGTTGACATGATGTTTTAAGTTTAATTTTATGAAATTGATAATTAATTTTCTTTAAAAATATATTGGTTCGCTAAATTGATTTCCTCGAAAGAAATAGCATGTTGCTTGCCTTTAAAAACGTTAGAATGAACATTCGAATTAAGATTTTTTAAAATAGCAATACTCTCTTCTACTCTTATTAACGGAACATGAGGGTCTGGATTGCCTGTTGTAATCAATATTGGTGTTTGCTCAAAGTCTCCTTTGTACCTTTCTTTTACTAATACTTCGCCAATCACTCCACCAGTAAAAGCTACTACGCCGCCATACTTTTTAGCATTTCTAGCCAAGTATTCTAATGTAAGACAGGCCCCTTGAGAAAATCCTAAAAAGTATATTGAATCAGCAGGAATACCTGCCTTTTCAATATCTTTCACTACTTCATCTATTACATTTAGCGCCGAATCTAGGGCAGGTTGATTTTGTCCCTCGGGTGCCATAAAACTATATGGATACCAACTTCTTTGGGTAGCTTGAGGAGCAAAAATCGCCATTTCACCAAGATTCAAATGTTCTTTTAACGTAATGATATCTTGGGCTGAACCACCGCGACCATGAATCATCACGATCGCTTTTTTGGCTTTTTCGATTGAAATACCAGTGGTCAAAACTTGTTTGCTATGTAAATACATAATTTTAATAAGTAAGTTAAACCAGTTTTGGAAGGGTTTTTTCGATACCAGCACGATATTGTTCATATTGAGCAGGTAATTTTAAGTTTAATCCCAATTCTTCTAAAGATTCATCTACTGTAAATCCTGGGTTATCACTCGCAATTTCAAAAAGCACTCCACCTGGTTCACGGAAATACAATGAATAAAAATAGTTTCTATCGATTTTCTCTGTAATCTGTAAACCCGCATCCATTACTTTTTTGCGAAACTCCATTAGGATATTATCATCACTTACTCTGAAAGCTACGTGGTGAACAGAACCTTTTGAAACGTGTCCTACGCCTTCGCCAGGTACTTCTACTAAATCAACAATGGCAGCTTGTTCAACAGCATCAGTTACAAAACGATAACGATTTACATGTTGTTCTAATAAACGATACCCGAAAATATCGGTAAGCACTTTAGCCGTAGCATCAATTTTATTAGTAGTAATCGTAATACTATGAAAGCCTAAAGTAGCATGCTGTGCTGTTACTTCATCAGTTTCAAATGGAGTACGAGTATCAGCTTTTTTAGGAACAATCAATTCAAATTTCAAACCGTCAGGGTCTAAGAAAGTAAGGTATTGTTCTCCAAATTTCTCAGCTACTTTATTATAAGTAACATTGTTTTGCTCGAATCTCTTTTGCCAGAATTCTAAACTTCCTTCTGGAACAGCATACCCAATTTCTGTAGCTTGACGAGTCCCTCTTCTTCCTTGTGGAATACCATCGCCCCAAGGGAAGAATGTTAATACTGTTCCTGGTTCGCCTGTTGCGTTACCATAGTAAAAGTGATATGTATTTGGGTCATCGAAATTGACAGTTTTTTTAATCATTTTCAATCCCATTACTCTTGTATAAAAGTCGTAATTTCTCTTTGCATTTCCTGCAATAGCAGTGATATGGTGCAATCCATTTATTCTATTTTCCATAATTGTTTTCCTTTTTTGTTGATACAAAGTTATCTCATCGAATATTGTTTTCTCTTGAACTAGGACAAGAAAACACAGGAATGGAAATTTATTTTTAGGAAATGCCTAAAAACAAAATAGCTTATTATTCACATGAAGGTTTTGTGAATAATAAGCTATTTTGTTCTATACTTAAGTAAGTGAGTAATTGTTTTACATTCCTATTTGGTTTACTTCACCTTCCACTCATGAATCCCCGCAGCATTATCTTTCGATAACTGTACTTCTAACTTTAAGGCTTTGGTACTTACGAGTTCAAACTGAATAGTATTGAATTTATCTTTAGCAATAGCCTCTTGATTGATTACTTTCACAGGAAGCCATTGCCCATCTTTCAAGTATAATATTTTCCAAGCACTTGGCAAATAACAACCTCCCCACGGACTATCATCAAACCAATATACTTCTGATGATGATACCGTATATTCTTGGTCAAAATCATACTGAATAAATTCGGTTGAGTTTTTCTTTGGCCACCAATGGAAGAAATTACCACTTCTATCGATTGAATTTTCAACTTCATATTGGTCGTTGAGTGCTTTTAACATCATCGGACTTTTGATGGAAGCCAATACTTTACTTTTACTAGCTATGGTCGGAGCAGGCTTTGGTTTTGATGCCGACGCTTCAAAAGGAATCCAAACTTGCATTTCTGACGAACCACGATTTGCCCATGTATAATATGGAATAGCGATTACTTTCTGCTGTGTTTTAATCAATTCATTACTATTGATTTGTCTTTTAGTCGACGAACCATCCATTTCTAAGGCCATCACACCATTCAATAAACTGGCTTGAAAAATAGGAGTAACTGTTGAGTTTTTGTCAACAACAATATTCAATACTGACGAATCTGCATTATCCATACCTTCTAAGCAATAAACTAACGGTCCTCGTTGTAAAGCAAATCTTAAATAATCTGCTTTTACACTATCTTTCGCTTCGATTTTCTTTACTTCCATCGGTAAATCCAAACTTAGCTTATCGCCTTTCACCCAAGTACGATTAATCACAGCATAGCCTTTTTCGATGGAATATTTTGCAGGTTTTCCATTTAATAGAAGTGTAAAATCGGCACTTTTGCTTTTATCTTGATACAAATCGCCTTGAATAGGTTGATTTTTTGCCCAACCCGGAATACGAATATGAATGTTGAAATTAGCTTTTTTAGCTGGATTAATAATAAATTCATCTTTACCACTCCAAGGATAATTGGTTTCTTGATGGATAGCAACTTTTGTATTCGTTAATTGAATATCGGTATCCCCCCCTACGAATAAATTAATGTATAAATCGTTCTGATTTTGAGCATATGCATACCCTGGTACGGATGGCAAAAAGCGAGTCATGTTAGAAATACAACAAGCACAGTCATACCAAGTTCTACGTTGATGTTGCCCCATTGAAGCCAGCGGATTTGGATAAAAGAATTTATCGCCTGTTAAAGAAATGCCAGAAAGTAAACCATTATAGAGCGTACGTTCTAATACATCAATGTATTTGGCGTCTCCGTGGAGTAAAAACATTCTATTATTCCAATACACGTTGGCGATGGCCGCACAAGTTTCAGCGTATGCACTCATATTGGGTAAATCATAATCTGCCCCAAAGGCTTCTCCGTTACCTGTAGCTCCTATACCACCTGTGATGTAAATTTTTTTATCAACTACATCATTCCAAATATCATCAATAGCACTTAAGTATTGCTTGTCGCCAGTCAAAGCTGCTACATCAGCCATGCCTGTATACATATAAGTTGCTCGAACGGCATGTCCCACTGCTGTATGCTGATCTACTACTTTTTTATGGGACTGACTGTATTCTTGGTTCAAATGTCCTTCTTTACCTCTTAAATCCAGAAAGAATTTTGCTAAAGTCAAGTACTCCTTTTTGCCAGTTACTCTATATAATCGGGTTAAACCAGTCTCTACGATTTGGTGACCGGGAAAACGTTCTTCTTTGCCCCAGCCAAACGTTTTTACTAATAAGTCAGCATTTTTAGTAGCAATATTCAGTAAGTTCTTTTTGCCAGTAGCTTGATAATGTGCTACTGCAGCTTCATAAAGATGCCCCGCATTGTATAATTCATGACTTAGGTCTTCTTCTTTTTCCCAACGTTTTGTACCAATCCACTCATGTGGTTTGGCAATTTTCATGGTTCTGAAAGTATATAAATAGCCGTCTGGTTCTTGGGCGGCTCCGATATTGCTAATTAAGGTATCCAAGTATTTTTCAAGGGCAATATCTTTTTTAGTTTGAAGACTATATGATGCCCCTTCTATTACTTTATACAAATCGGTATCATCAAATGTATAAGTAGTACTTTTTTCAGCGGGCATTTTTCCTGCTGCTTTGGCAAAATTATCAATCCGTCCTGTTATTTTACATTGGTTTAATGTATAGGGAATGGTTACCTCGGCATTGATTTTCATTTTAGGTAACCAAAAATTATCCTTAAAGTGTACTTGTGTAAAAGTGACAGGTTGAATAGGATAATCATTGTGTTGTGCCTCAGTTTCATTGATAAAAAATGAAAAAAGAGCCACTAAAGTAAATAGCCTTTTGAAAGATAATGATGACATATTTTTGAGTATTTATGGCTAATGATGATATTTATGATTGAACCTTCTTGCCTAGAAAAAGATAATAAGCTGGAATACCTAACAATACAATTACTAAACCTGGCAACGTAAATGAAGGACGATATATCAATAATGAAATACTAATTACTGATGCCGAAACGATGTAAATAAGAGGTAAAAAAGGATAGCCAAAGGCTTTGTAGGGACGAGGTAAGTTGGGTTGTGTAATGCGTAATCTGAAAATTCCGATAATAGTTAGTATATAAAAAATCAGTACAGCAAAGATTACATAATCAAGTAATTCACCATAGCGACCACTCAAGCAAAGTATAGATGCCCAAATGCATTGTATCCACAACGCTTTTTCGGGTACGCCATTTTTATTAAGTTGAGCTACTTGTTTAAAAAACAAGCCATCTTTTGCCATGCTGTAATACACTCTCGCACCTGATAAAATCAGACCGTTATCACAACCAAAAGTAGAAATCATTAGAAAAACAGCAATAACGATTGTACCCACCTCTCCGAAAATATGTTGTGATGCCACCATGCCTACTCTATCATTTTCAGCGGTAGCGATTTCTTGTAGAGATAATACGTTCAGATACATTACATTGCACAGAAAATAAGTCGCCGTTACGATAAGTGTTCCTAAGAATAAACTTAACCCAATATTTCGTTCAGGTCTTTTAATTTCGCCTGCAATAAAAGTAACGTTATTCCAAGAATCACTACTAAATAAACTACCAACCATACTAGCTGCGATAGCACCCATAAAAGCCATATTAGAATATGGTAAGGATGAAATGCCGTCAAATTGGAAAAGAGAAAAACCTGTATGCCAATTGGCTTCCCAAATTTCTTTTTTGGCAGCTATGGTAAACCCAAAGATAATCAGTCCGAATAATGCTATAATTTTGATGAGTGTCAGTATTGTTTGAATGGTTTTTCCTTCTTTCACACCACGCGTATTGATATACGTTAACAAGGAAACCATTAATATTGAAGTAAGTTGAGCAGCCGAAACTTTGAATAATCTAAGGTCGAACAAGATATTTTTTTCACTGAGAAAAGGAAAAATATAAGCTGAAAATTTACTGAAAGCCACTCCCACAGCAGCAATAGAGCCTGTTTGGATGACGGCAAAGAAACTCCACCCATACAAAAAGCCAACAAGGGGATTGAAGGCTTCTTTTAAATAAATATACTGTCCGCCTGCCTTAGGAAACATGGCACTCAGTTCTCCGTAACTTACGGCAGCAATTAAGGTTAATAGCCCTGTTATCAACCAAATGACTAACAGCCAACCCGCAGAACCTACATTGCGGGTAATATCGGCACTCACTATAAAAATCCCTGAGCCAATCATAGAACCCGCAACAATCATGGTGGCATCCAATAAACTCAACGAACGTTTGAATGTACTTGAATTTTGTTCAGCCGAGGGGTCTATAGTAGTTGGTTGATTCATATTGCTCAGGTTGTATGATGAATTTATTTGTTACAATACTTGGAAACCATAAGCATAAGGATCGTCTTCATCGTCAATATTGATAGTATTATAGCCATAAATTCTAGCCCAACCTTCAATACTTGGTCTGATGGCTGGTTTACCCCCAACAGTAGTTTCTTCTTCTATTCGACCAATGAACTTTGAGCCAATGATACTTTCATGCACAAAATTATCTCCTTTTTTTAGTTTGCCTTTAGCATACCACTGCGCCATTCTAGCAGAAGTACCAGTACCACATGGTGAACGGTCGATGGCCTTATCCCCATAAAAAACAGCATTTCTAGCCGTAGAACTAGGGTCGAGTATGTCGCCAGTCCACAATATATGCGAACAGCCGTTGATGGTTTCATTATCAGGATGAACGAATGTATATTGCTCGTTGATTCGTTTACGCATTACTCTACTCCAACTAATCAATTGGTCAGCAGTATAATGTTGTAAACCCTTAAAGTTCTCTTGAACATCCACAATGGCATAAAAATTACCGCCATAAGATACATCTACTGTCAATGTTCCCAAATCAGGGCATTCTATACTGATATTTTCAGCAGCTAAAAATGACGCTACATTAGTCAGTTTTACGCTTTTCACTTTATTCCCTTCCTGTTTATATTCAATCATTACCAAGCCCGCAGGAGCTTCCATTCTGATAATGCCTTTGGTTTTAGGAATGATTAAACCTTCTTCAATAGCAATAGTTATTGTACCTATCGTTCCATGTCCGCACATAGGTAAACAACCACTTGTTTCTATGAAGAGGACAGCGACATCATTTTCAGGATTGTGTGGGGGAAACAAAATACTTCCACTCATCATGTCATGCCCACGAGGTTCAAACATCAAGCCTTGTCTAATCCAGTCATATTCTTTTAAAAAGTGCTGTCTTTTTTCACTCATGTTTTCACCAATGAGTGTTGGTCCACCGCCTGCTACTAATCTGACAGGATTTCCACATGTATGAGCATCAATGCAAAAGAATGTTTTTTTCAAAGTATTGTATGGTTAAGTAATCGAAATGCGTAAGGTATTGTGTGTATGCTGTAAAGAATAAAGTTTGTTGATGAAATTTTAATAAAAACAGCTTACAGAAAATAATCGAATTTAACATCCGAGAACCCACTAAAGGATTCTCGGTGTGTTAAGCATTAAAATTATATATATGATTTGGTTTAAGAATTCTGTTTCTAAGAATACTTTACTAAACGTTAAACTAAACAAAAAATTAGTCAATCACAATAGACTTATAATCTGGCAATGTTGGTCTTGTTGCTATTCCAGTATTAATGATGTTCAAAATTGTCTCTCTTTCTTCACCGATTAAAGTTAGTCTTGGAGGTCTAACGGCCTCGCTTCCTATCCCTACTTGGGCCTCTGCTAATTTGATATATTGTACTAACTTAGGGTGAATATCAAGCTCTAATAAAGGGATAAACCAACGATAAATACTTCTTGCTTCAGCGATTCTACCTGCTTTCACTAATTTATAAATAGCAACGGTTTCCTCTGGGAATGCACACACCAAGCCTGCTACCCAACCATCAGCACCCATTACCAATTGTTCCATCGCAATGGTATCTACCCCACAAAGAATGCTGTAACGGTCGCCAAATAGATTTCTCATACGAGTAACATTGGTTAAGTCACGCGTTGATTCTTTAACTGCTTGAATGTTTTCACAAACTACTAATTCAGAAAACATCGCTAAAGTTACTTCAATTTTATAATCAACAGGATTGTTATAAATCATAATTGGAAGCGTAGTTGAATTAGCTACTGCTTTGAAATATTCAACCGTTTCACGATGGTCTGTTTTATAACGCATAGGTGGCAACATCATCAACCCCTCTGCTCCCCATTCTTCTGCTAAACGAGCCAACTCGATAGCATCTTTAGTAGCTCCTTCTGCAATGTTTAAAATTACTGGTACTTTACCTGCTACTTTTTCAACAGTAAATTTCACTAAAGCACCTTTTTCTTCTAAACTCAATACACTTGATTCCCCTAAAGTTCCACCCAAAATAATTCCGTGAACACCTGCTTCTAACTGAAATTGTAAATTCTTATCAAAAAGCTCGAAGTCAAGCTCATCTTTTTCATTAAACTTTGTAGTAACTGCTGGGAATACTCCTTTCCAATTGATTGCCATAATTTTCTTTTATTTTTAATCAAAATTATCAATAAAATAGTGTGCAAAAATTACCATTTTTAATCAAATATAGATTGATATTAACCTATTAAAATGATAATTGCTCAGTTTGAGGCTAATACATTGTAATCTTAGGGAAAGAGCAATGATTAAACCTCATAATATCTACTTTACTTCTCTACTTTAATAATCCTACACCCAAATACTCTGCCAGCTGTTCTGCCTGCATTGGCTAATATTTTCACTTCAATCGTGCTTTTGCCTTGGATAAGCGCTGTAGGAATTGGATATACTACGTCAAAAAACTTTCCTGTAGTTCCTCCTTTTAATTCTTGGGTGGCAATTTTTGTTCCGTCGATAACAATATCAAAAAGTCTACCCTTATCATCGCCTAAGTAAGTTAATAAAAGGCTGTTTTCTATGGCAGAATTTACTTTCATCTGAAAAGAAAAGAATCCACCTGCTCTTACTTCTCTGCCTGTTTTTCCTAAGGCAATGTCCGTATAAGATTGTTCACTGGCTTTTAATTCATGGTCACGTTCGGGTTGCATTTCTCCAATTCTAAATTCATCAATCGTCATTGCCTCAATTTGCTGTTGACGTTTTTTTTCTGCTTCATATTCCGTTTGCCTATTTTGCCAATCTGCTTTCGTAAAATAGTCCCAGTAAACACTATAATGTTGCTGGTAAGTCTGATAAAATGGAATTAATGTAGCATCAAAAGGCTTCCCTACCTGCTCTATTTTGAATGTCAAGGGCTGATTGGCTACAGGTTTTAACCAATTGTTGATATTTTTATCGTCTGTCAACAAAACTGGCGTTCCATAAATGGGGTCAGGCAATTCTTTTCCTAATTGTCCTGCCAAGACCAAAGGGCCATATAAAAAAGCAATACGATTGGCATTGTCGGGCATACTTTCGGTATAGAGGGACATCGGAAAGTTAATGTCTATTTTGTCATTATTCTTCCATGTTCTGTTAATTACTAAATATCCTGACTCATCTTTTTCAGCTTTTTGTACTTCCCCATTGATATGTATATTTCCTCCTTTTGTTGCCCACCAAGGCGAACGCAGGCGTAAAGTGAAAGATTTTGGAGTTTTAGTTTGAATGGTTAAAGAAGTATTTTCGCTAGTAGGATATTGGGTATTTTGAGTAATGGTAATGCCCTTTGCTTGCCATTTGAGTACCGAAGGAATGAATAAATTGATAAACAAGCTTCCGTCAGCGCCTTCATAATAAATACTTTCTGTGTATTTAGCATGGTTTTCCATCCCACTACCCACACAGCAAGTAAAAGTATTGAAGGGTTCACTAAATTCTTTTTTTGTGCCCATTCTCAATGGTACAAAATAACACATCATCCCATTTTCAGGATTTTGTGATGCTAAGATGTGATTGTACAATGCCCTTTCGTAATAATCTCCTAATTGGCTATTAGGTTGCCAACAAAACAAATGTCTTGTGAGCTTTAGCATATTATAAGTGTTGCACGTTTCGCAAGTATTATCGCTTAGGTGATCGTTTAGTTTATGCGGCTCAGTGCAATACTCATAATTACTATTGCCCCCAATTACATAACTATGGTTATGCACCATAATATCCCAAAAGAAAGACGCAATGGTTTTATCAGATTCATTTCCTGTTAATTCATATTGTCGAGCACTGCCAATGGCTTTTGGCACATTAGTATTGGAATGTTTCCCCGCCATCGGGTCTATTTTTTTTGACAACGGCACCATGACAAAATCGTCATAGAATTTGTATGACACATCTAAATACTTTTTATTACCCGTAATAGCATAAATATTAGCCAATACATCACTCATTCCTCCGTATTCGCATTTTAACATTTTTTGCAAAAGTTCTGGTGAAAGTGGGTTTACAGTTTTTGTTGTCCAATCGGCCATGCCAGTTACCACAGCGAGGGCTTGTTGATTATCGCAATATAGGTAGGCATCTACTAATCCAGCCATTACTTTGTGGACAGTATACCAAGGACTCCAGCCTCCGTTTAAGTCGAAACCACTAGATTTTATTTCACCACGAGCAACTTTTGCAAACAGTGTATTTTCTTTGGGAATGGCACCTACATAGCCCGTTTTTCTAGCTTTTTGGCATTTTGCAAGTTCCGTTACGATATAGTCAGTTCGCTTTTTAAATTCAACATTGCCAGTAGAGGCATACATCATGGCACAAGCAGAAAGATAATGCCCCAGGGTATGTCCCGAAAGTCCTTCGCTTTCCCAACCGCCATACACAGCTCCCTTAGTAGGCAAATTGGCATTTAGATAAAAGCGGTGTAGCAAACGGTTAGGCTCTACTGTCAATAGATAAGCCGCATCTTTATCCATGGCATTTTTAAAAGGACTACCTTCCAACAGAGTGATGTCTTTAATGTTAAATGCATAAGCCTTTAATTCAGCTACTGGTTTTATTTTGAACCGTTTATCGTTTTTTTCTGGGATATAAGATTGTCCCAATAAAGTAAAGTGGAATATCAAAAGAATTGATAAAGGGAAATAGTAATATAATTTTTTCATAAAATTCGAAATCGGGTTGACCATTATAATCGTAGATACAAAGATGAAAATATTATAGTTGGAAGACTTAACGGGAATTAATAAGAAGTAGCTAAATATTAGCCTACATCAAGCTATAAAAGCCTAAAGAATAAAAATATTAAAACTTATTTAGACTTATTTCAAATAATATTTTGAAGTTTATTTTTTGCTTACTAAATTTGTTCCATAAACATTGAAGTAACAATAGTATTATCAGATGAAAATGTCAGAGAATCAATTAAATGAATTGTATAAAAACCAGAAAGGAATCACTTGGCAGTGCGATTTGACGGATAGAATTTATATAAAATTCAACGATACTCTAACGGGATTCAAAGTGAGTGACTTCCTAACTTTTCGTAGAAAAGTGCATAAGGTAGATATTCACGAGATGATATTTAATTTATCAGATGATTATGACTTTGAATTAATTCAATCTCCTAAAAATAATTTCTCTTCTCAATTAACACTCTGCGAAATCATTCAATTGCGTGATTTACTAGATGGCACAAAGTTCAGTTTAGACCTCAATTCTATGCTTTATGAGGTTTTAGGAACTGTGGAACTGGTATGATTTTTTTAGACTAATTCTATATTTCGGTAGATTTTGTATCTGATGATAACATTAGATTATATTTCGTCGTAATATTGTCAAAAAAATAAGGAATCACATAACTATATTGATATGAAAGATTTAATTCGTCTCCGTACTTCGCTCAAAGAGGAAATAGAACTAGTGTTGAACGCACAATGCAAAATGGAAGCAGAGGCTTCTCAAAAATATCTAGCAATGGCTTCATGGTTAGATAGAAATGGTTTTGAGAAAGCAGGAGAGTATTTATATGCACAAGCTGAGGAAGAAAGAACACACTTTTTGAAAATTTTCAAATATATTAACGAAGTTGGAGGTACAGCTATTACACCAACGCTTGAAGAAGTTGCTCAAGAATATATTTCAATCAAGCAAGTGTTTGAAATGGCTTTACAAGGCGAAATAGCAGTAACTAATTCTATTAATAGAATTATTGCTAAATGTCGTGAAGTAAACGACTATGCTACTGAAAATTTTATGATGTGGTTTGTAAAAGAACAACGTGAAGAAGAGAAAAATGCTCGTCGTGCATTAGAATTATTTGAATTGATTGAGGTAGAAAGCGCTACTGGTAAATTTGTTCTGGATAAAGAAATTGCTAAAATAGGCAGTGAAGAATAAGAAAAAATTCTTTTATAATTACTGTCAATTAAAACTCCTCTAATTATAGCCTTCAAATTAATTTTGAAGGCTATTTTTTTTATAATTTAAAAAAAATAAGCTAAAAATTTATAAAAAAAACTACAGAAAAAGTAAGTAACTATAAAAAGAGTTTTTTTATAATAAAAAAATCTCTTCGATTAGCCCTCCTTTATATGGTATACTCTCTCTTTTTATTCACTAATAAAACTAAGAAGAATTTAAAGCATCAATTTTCAACATTAAAATACTTTTTCCCTCATTTTATCACAAAGAATCAAATGTTAATAATATATTAATAAAATAATATATTTGGTAAAATTTTTGCTATTTTTCCATAAGATAGTACCATTGTAAATCAATTAATTACTGTAACCGCCAAAACTTTAAGTACTGTTTACCATAACCATGAACGATAAACATATATATATATTCCTTTTTGTATTACTTAAGCATACATTCCTTTTCTCGCAAGAATTTAAACCAGTATTTCAGCGTATATCTACCAAAGACGGTTTGTCCCAAAGCCACGTCAGCGCTATCACTATGAGCAAAAAAGGCTTTATGTGGTTTGCTACCGACGAAGGCCTTAATAAATACGATGGTTATAAGTTTACGATTTACAAGCACCAGCGAGAAAATAAGAATAGCATTAGTGATAACTATATTTATGATCTATTAGAAGATCATAATGGAGATTTATGGGTTGCCACAGCCGTTGGACTTGATAAATTTAATCAGGAGAAAGGAATATTTGAGCATTTTTTCAAAGAAAATCATAGACTGATCATCCGTGATATATTTGAAGATAGCAAGAATAGGATGTGGTTAGGAACCACTACAGGGATATATTTATTAGGAAATCAAAAAAATACGTATATCCAACTTAGGCATCATGAACATATTAAAAATAGCCTTAGTAGTGATTTTGTGTATAGATTAGAAGAAGACCAGTTTGGTAATATTTGGGCTGGAACCAAAGAAGGGTTGAATAAATATAACCCTGATAAGAAAGAGTTTACTCATTTTTTTCATGAGGCTAATAATCCTAAAAGTGTTGCTGCCGATTGGATAAAAGCACTTTTTTTAGATAGTCAGAAAAACCTGTGGATTGGTACTCTAACAGGTGGTGTTTCAAAATATAACCCTAAAGACAATACTTTTACCAATTATGTAAACGACCCGAAAAATCCTAATAGCTTGTGCTATAATGATGTGCTATCTTTTATGGAAGATAAAAACGGAAATTTATGGATTGGTACAGAGAACGGTGGAATAAGTATCTTCAATGTAAGAACGAATAAATTTAATACCGTTGCTTTTAATATCTATGACGATAGTAGTTTGAGCAACAATTCGGTGTATTGCCTTTATCAAGATTCCATTGGTAATATTTGGATAGGTACTTATTCTGGAGGGATTAGCTTTTTACCAAAATTTGGGAATAAGTTTACTTTTTTGAAGCAAACAGTAGATAAAAATGGCTTGAATAATAGTAGTATTTTGAGCATTTTAGAACATGGAGACGATAAAATTTGGTTAGGAACAGATGGCGGTGGATTGAATGTATTTGATAGAAAAATAAACAAATTTTCAGCATATACTCATGACCATACCAATAAAAATAGCATCAATTCTGATTTCGTGCTATCTATGGTGGAATTAGATAAAGACTTATTAGCATTAGGTTTTTTTATAGGAGGCTTCGATTTGTTTAATACCAAGACAAAACAATTCGTACATCATGTACCTGATGCTAAAAATAAAAACTCGGTGTCTTCTAATAGTATCTTTACAATGCTTAAAAGCAAAGACAACAACCTTTGGCTAGGTACTTGGACGGGTGGATTGGGATATTATGACATAAAAAATAAACGATTTACAAATTATTTACACAATCCGAAGGACCCTCATAGTATTTGCAATAACTATGTTAAAGCCATTTATGAAACTGATGGAGATGACCTTTGGCTAGGAACAGAAGATGGATTAGAACTTTTTAATAAAAAAACAAAAATATTTACCCATTTCAGAGCCAACCCTAATAACCCGAATAGTTTGAGTAATAATAATATTCAGACGATTAAAGAAGCTAAAAAAGGCTTTTTATGGGTGGGTACTACCCAAGGTTTGTGTTTGTTGAATCTAAAAACTAAAACTTTCCAGACTTTTACGGAAAAAGATGGATTGCCAAACGATTTTATTAATGCTATCCTAGAAGATGAAAAAGGTATTTTTTGGATGAGTACTAATAAAGGGATTTCAGCGTATAATCCTTTGACAAAAACATTCAAAAACTATAATATTTCAGACGGGCTACAAGGCAATGAATTTAAACCAAGAGCAGCTTATAAAACCCATAGTGGCGAAATGTTTTTTGGTGGGCCTAATGGCGTAAACTTCTTTAATCCAGATAGTTTAAAAGATAATACCTTTATTCCTCCTGTATTTATTACTGATTTTCAGATTTTCAATAAATCTGTTGTGGTAGGTGCCGAGGACTCTCCGCTTACGAGTCATATTAACGAAATGAAGAAGATAGTTTTAAATTATAAACAATCTGTTTTCTCATTTGAATATGCAGCCTTGAACTATACGTTACCTTTAAAAAATGAATATGCTTATAAATTAGATGGTTTTGATAAAGACTGGGTATACGCTGGTGGTAGACGAACAGCAACCTATACGAATCTTGACCCAGGAACGTATATATTCAATGTAAAAGCTTCTAATAATGATGGTATCTGGAATGAAAAAGGGACATCTATTACCATAGAAATTTTGCCGCCATTTTGGGCAACATGGTGGTTCCGTATGTTGGGTATATTGTTAATCTTAGGGTTAGCGATAAGTTTTTATAGGTACAGAATTAATTTAGTACAAAAACAAAAATATAAGCTAGAGCAAGAAGTAGAGATAAGAACAGCTCAACTATTAAAATCTACACAAGATGAGCTGAAAGCACGACAAGAAGCAGAAAGAGCTAATAAAGCCAAAAGTGTTTTTTTAGCGACCATGAGTCATGAAATTCGTACTCCTTTGAATGGGATTATTGGTATGGCATCATTGCTAGAGGAAACACCTTTGAATGAAGAACAGAAGAGTTATTCTGATACGATTCATGCTTGTGGAGAAGGATTGCTTACGGTTATCAATGATATTTTAGATTTTTCTAAAATTGAATCTGGTAAAATGGAATTAGATGAGCATGATTTCAACCTAAGAAATTGTATTGAAGAAGTGTTGGATGTTTTTGCTGCAAAGGTATCAACGCTTAATCTTGATTTATTATACCAGATAGAATGGGATGTACCTATTCAGATTATTGGTGATAACCTCCGTTTACGCCAAATTCTATTAAATCTTATTGGAAATGCAATAAAGTTTACGCACGAAGGAGAAGTTTTTGTGCGAGTTTTTATCGTTGGAACCAAAGAAAATGATGAAATTGAATTAGGTTTCGAGGTCAGAGACTCAGGTATTGGCATTCCACCTGATAAGTTAGACAAACTTTTTAAACCATTCTCGCAAGTTGATTCTTCTACTACTAGAAGATATGGTGGTACGGGATTAGGACTAATTATCAGCGAGAAAATCGTTAATTTAATGGGGGGCTCTATTCAGGTAGAAAGCCAAGTAGGCAAGGGAACTACGTTTAAATTCAAGATTAATACGCGTACTAGTTCCGCTCAGCTTACTACTTTCCCTTTTAACCTTGAAGTGTTAAGAAATAAAAAAGTATTGGTTGTTGACGATAATATGACAAACCTTAGTATTCTGAAAGGGCAGTTAGAACATTGGAATATGTGCGTTACCTTGACGTCATCTCCGAAAGAAGGTATTGGCTTAATCGAAGCTAAAGAAGTGTTTGATTTAATAATAACGGATATGCAAATGCCTGATATTGATGGTATTGCTTTTGCTTTGGCAGTTCAACGACTAAATCCTTTTTTACCAATTATCTTATTAAGTTCGGTATCAGATACTTTTCATCGAGAATATCCCAATTTGTTTAAATCAGTGTTGATGAAGCCTGTTAAACAGCATATCCTCTGTAAAAGTATTCATGATAATTTAATGAAAAGTGAACAACCAAAAATAATAGATAAATCAGGGACAACTGTGCCAGCGCAAAAGTTAAATAATGATTTTTCTGAAAACTATCCAATGAAGATTTTGGTTGCAGAAGATTATGTTATGAATCAGAAACTAGCCTTGAGAATTTTAAGTAAACTTGGTTTTCAGGCAGATTTAGCGGAAAATGGTATAGAAGTACTAGAGGCTTTTGAACGAGAGTATTATGATTTAATTTTAATGGATATGCAAATGCCTGAAATGGATGGCATAGAAGCAACCATTAAGCTTAGAGCAATGGATATGCCACAGCCAGTAATTATTGCAATGACAGCGAATACCTTAGAAGAAAGCAAAGAAGAATGTATGAAAGCAGGAATGGATGATTATATAAGTAAACCAATTAATCTTGATTTCTTGATTAGTGTATTAGAAAAGTGGGGCAAAAAAATCAAGACAGAAAAAGAATTATCATAAAAACCATGCTGTTGATAGTGCCAATCCATGTTGAGAAAAGATGGATTGGCACTTTTTTATTTATAAAATTTTATTGCCAGGAAGTACTTTCTTAAAATCTCCTCCATGAGGTAAATCGTTTATTGGGTTGATTCGGAACACTTCTTTACTTACGATTCTCTGCATAACGATTTCGACCAATGTCGTACTATTGGGTTTTAATATATAGTCGAACATGGTTTTATCGGCCTTAATTTCACAAGGTACATAACGTACAAAACCTTCGGAAGGTCTGGGAATGATTTTCAACCCTAATTTATTAATACCCTTTTGCTTACGCCGTATTTCTTTCTTGCCACTTTTTATAGCCTCAGTTCCTTTCAAAATATCATAGTTTAAGTAATACGTGATATTCTCACTATTGTTTTTATTCTTCTGTCTGTCTTCAAAAAAGCCCTCTGGTAAGTGATTAGGGTCATTTTCATCTCCTGCAGAAATGATTAAATCATAGTCTTTTATCGGATAACCTTCTGTATCAATTACCCTAAAAATAACCATGCAGTATTGGTCATGAATAAAATAACGTCTAGCAATGAAAAAGCTACTTTCAATTTCTAACTGTTCATTTTTTAAAACTTCTTTGGTCTCTCTTTCAAATTGTTTATAAAGGTTATTATAATCTGTCTTTGTTCGTACATTGATACAATCTAGAATTGCTTTTATTGTCTCCCGACTTTCTTCATTATCCGAAATCCTGACACTATTGATAATGCCCATATCTTGGCCAGAATGTGATTTTCCTTTAATAATTCTTAAAGGAGTTTTGGGAGACTGTTTATAAATAGAAATCTCAAAATCTTTCGTAACAAGGGGGCTTGTTGAAATAGGATATGGTTGCTGTAAGCATACATAGTTACTTTCTAGATTGGCTGCTGCTACCCTTACAACTCCGTCAGAACCTAATTCTCCTGTATAAGCATTTAAGTTATCATATAACTTCCTATCAATAGATTGTCCAATCAGTACAAATGGAAAAACATGTTCAGGATTAATATTATCCTCATTACTATTAATCCAGTCTTTGTTCAAAGCCCAAGCTTCAATACTGCCTAGTTCGAGCCAATCCAAGACACCTTGCCCAGGTTCAACTGCACTAAACCAAGATTTTAGTCGCCCTACTCTTCCTTTTCCTAGTTGCGCTAGTGCCGAACCAAAATTAGCAGGAGCTAGCATAATCAGGTGGCTCATCGGACATTGAGGACTACTATCTGAAGAATATCTTTTCCACCAGTCGCGAATTACTGGCCCACCTGTAGAATGAGTGATACAGATAAATCTTTCGTTATTATTAATTTGGGAATCCAGTTTATCTTTTATCGCAGTTTCAAAAGCTCTGGAAATATCTTTCAATCGAACTTCATCATGAAAACTGATGTATTGTCCAAGAAATATTTCCTCAACACTCATCTCAAAGCCATTAGCCAAGGCTTCATTTTGTAGCCGAGTGGGCAATTCTCCATAAGTATCAAGGTTGGTGACACTCCATCCATGAACAAAAACAACAATTAATTTAGACATAGTAAATGATGATTTAGAAAGCATTCAATATCCTTAAAGGCTATAACATCAAAGATAAAAATAAAGTAAACGACGATTTGAAGCGCATCAGTATTTTTATTATACGGTAGTCCATTCAACACTTGTAATTACCATACGATAAAGTCTTTGCAAATGATTGGGAGATTCAAAAGAATTAAAATACTTTTGTTAAAAATACAAACTCTATAAATTAATAAGTGTTCTATGGTTAAAAATTTACAGTTATCACTACTCCTAATCTTGTTCTCCTTCATCTTGAAAGGCCAAACTATTGGGATTTCTAAGGTACAAAGCGAAACAAATTCAATCATTTGCCTTGGGAAAAAAGTTTTAGTGACCTACACTAAAACAGGCACCTTTAACCAAGATAATATCTTTAAGGTGCAAATGAAATCTTCTTATTCAGAAAACTGGACAAATTTAGAGACTAAAGATTCTTCTGGATATCTAGTAATAACTTTACCTTCAGAAATGCCCAATGCAATAAGTGGCAATTCTTATTATAGTTCTGACTTTAGGATTGTTAGTAGCTCTCCTAGCTTAGTAAGTAATAACTTTAGTTATCAGAATACATATTCACTTCCTAGCGTTGAATTATTAGGCCTTAAAAAGGTAGCTATCTACCCTTATGAAGCTGTGGGTATGAATGTGAATGTTTACGGAACAGGACCTATTACATTGTTGATGAGTGATAGTACATCTGTAAAAATTGATTACAATGGTACTAATCAAAATGTTCTTGTTGCTCCAAGTAAGGCTGGGAAGTTCAGTATTTTGAGTGTAAATAATGAATGCGGAGTAGGTAAAAACTCTGGGAGTGTGGATATTAAAATAATTGATAATAGTCTGAAAATTATTGACATTGTTAACTCAAGCATTTGTAAAAATAGTAAGATTAATCTACATGTGATAAAATCAGGAAAATGGACTGCTAATAATAAATTTACTATCCGCTTGACAAATAGCAACTCATCTACAAAATATTATTATGATTTTGAGGCTATTGAAAGTGACGGCATTTTTTCTGCAAATATTGGTTCGACTATTCCTTATGGTACATATAACGTAAAATTGCTAGCGAGTGATAATGGAGTAGAGTCTGATGATTTTGAATCTTCTTTATACGTTCATAATGAGTCTAAAGTTGAACTATTAACAGACAGTAAGTCTATTAGATACGGAGAATCTCAAGAATTAATTACTCGATTGAGTGGGTATGGAAATCACACAATCGAATTGAGTGATGGGCAAAGTTATTATACTTATATAGATGATTACTATAATACGAATCCTACATTCAATATAGAGCCTAAAGTAACCATGGAGTATTTTATAAAATCATTTACTTCAGAATGTGGTATTGGAACAGGTAAGAACAAAGTAATAATTACGGTAGAAAAAGGAATAAAAACTGACTCTGTAAAGGCCGGAAAATATTGTGAAGGTGCTACAGTAGAAGTAAAATTCACAACAAATACCTCACTGCCAATAGGAAGTGCGGTAAAAATAAGAATGACGAATAACACTTCACTGAATTATGGTAATTATAAAGATGTAGATGCCACCGTTATTGGAGAAAATGTTGTAGCCTTTACTATTCCTACTAATTTAAGTAGTTTTTTTAATGGACATAATTTCTATGTGAGCATTTTTACAGATAATATACCTACTTCAAATCTTAGTCCTAATTATATAACGGTGTCTGAATTTCCTTCCGCTATAGTTAGTAATAGTGGTAGCATAGTTATTAACCTTAAGAACCCTCAAGTTAACAATATTGAGCTTGTTTTAAAAGGTGGAGCTCCTTACGAAATAACAATGACAGATAGCTTGAAATACAAGTATAATAATGAGGAGTACTATTGGGAAAACACTACCTCTTTACCTGTTTTTGTGCCAAAAACTTCTGTTATTGCTGTTAGGTCAATCTCTAATGTATGTGGTACCAATTATCAACCTTATTCAACATACAAATATGTAACTGTAGAAAATGCTGAATATTCTATTCGCGTAACTTCTTCTTTAAAAACACTAAATACAGAAATTTGTGCTGGCAATAAATTAGACTTATCACTATTAACTACAGGAAAGTATGGAAATGATAACCAATTTACAGTGGAATTAATTTCAGCATATTCTTCAACCTATAATAAAAAATTAGGTACTATTACAGTAGAGAAACCTCAGATTACGATTCCAACTGATGTAAATGTTGGAGAATATAGTCTCAGAATAGCCTCTAGTAACCCCTTAGTTTACAGTAATCTTTTTACTGTTTCTTTAAAAAAAATACCAAGTGCAGAATATACCACAAACTTTGATCAACCTATTACCTCTGGGAGGAGTATATATACTAGTTTGAAATTAAATGGAGGCGGCCCACAGACGTTGAGATATAAGGATGGAACCCAAGGAACGATTTCAATAAGTAATTATGACGGTAGCTACTATGCAACTGTAGACAAAAAAATAAATAAGACCTCTACATTCGGGTTACAATCAGTAAGTAATATGTGTGGCATTGGAACGGTAAACAGTAAAGATTTTACCATTTCCGTGGTTCCTTATGCTATTGAAAATAGAATAGGGAGCTATTATGCACATTGCTTAAAAGATAAGATTATGGTCCCTTTTAATATTACGGGTTTAGCCCTAAGTGATGCTAGTTTCTCAGTACAGATTGCAAATGATGCAGATACTAATTTTACAACTCTTCAATCAGGTATCAAACAAAGTCCCGCAACTGTATCTCTACCAAGTACCTTTAAAGAAGGTAAGTACAAAGTTAGAATAGTAAATAATGACAATTCGATTAAATCCAATGTCGTAACAATTAGCCTAAGGTCTGCTCCTAATTTTACCTTAGAGTTAAGCAGTGGCGGTAATTTAACTGAGATTGAAGCAGGAAAATATGTTGGTATTCGTTCAAATAATACACAGGATTATACTTTTTATAACTCTCCTTTGAGATATGTTATTAAAGATGACAAAAATATTAAAACAATAGGTATTGGTAGTTATAACTATATATATGAAAATAAATTTCCCCTTGTAACTACTACTTACACCCTCATTTCAGCTACAAATGAATGTGGAATAGGAAGTACTTCAGGGAGTGTAAAAGTAATTGTAAAACCCATATTGGATATGGATTTGAGAAGTATAGATTATGTTAGCAATTTTTGTGCAGGCTCAAATGCTGATATTGTGATAAATTCAAAAGGGATATTTGAAGCTGATAATTTATTTAAGATATATGCCATAGATGAAAACAATGTTAGAACAGAATTATTGAAAACCGCTAAAAACGGGAATTATAGAATAACATTGGGAACTGAGCTAAAAAAGGGTGTTTATAAAATTCAAATGGAGAGCTCAAATCCATCTCAAACCAAAGATATAAAGACAGTATTTATAACATCAAAACCGGATGTTTCACTATTGGGGCAACCAACTATTAATGCTGGGAATGGCACAAATATTATAATAAAGAATAATACTTCTTATAAAGTCAACTCAAATTATTCTTTTTATGACAATCACTCTTATGAATTAAGTAATGGATTTATCGGGAATATAGACTTATATAATTCTGAGGTGTTAAATAATATTTATGTACAACCACTTACAACCCAAACCTATACTATTAAATCAATTTCAAATGTTTGTGGTACTGGAAAAGCAGATGGTTCTGCTACTGTTACAGTCAATCCTCCTTCAACAAAACAAGTAAATATCTCTTCTTATTTAGCTAATTTATGTCAAGGATCTAGTAACAACGTCTATTTTTCAACGGTAGGAACATTTTCAGCAACTAATAAATTTATAGTGCAATTATCTGATATCACAGGTAAGAATTTTACAGACCTTGAAACAGAAGGAACTACTAGCCCCTTAAAAATTAAGTTCCCATCAAATCTGGCATTAGGAACGGGTTATTATCTAAAAGTTGTTGCTAGTGATAAAGATGCAACAAGTATTACAAATAGCTCTCCTTATAATATTAAAGCTGGTGTAACTGCTAAATTTGATACTAGTTCGTACTATTTTAATTCAGATAAGCCAGTAACTATTAAAGTAAAATTTACAGGAACGCCTCCATTTAATTTTTCAATAGGTACTGATGATTTAAATACTAAATCTTATACTGCGAGTACTATCGAACAAAGTATACCCTTTAACCCAATTGCAAATGTGGCTTATCGTCTATTATCGGTAAATAATTTAGTATGTGGTTCAGGAACGATTCTCAGCCCTTCAACAGTAAGGTTAGAATTGATTACAGCTATCGAAGAACTAGGCAAATTAGGTATTAATGTTTTCCCAAACCCAACTATCGACGTCATCAATATTGACAGCAATGGGAAAGAGCTGGATGTTCAGGTAATAGATTTTTCTGGGAAAATAATTCATGAAGAAATACTAAAAGGAGATAATAAGCGAATAGATTTATCAAAAATATTGTCTGGAACATATTTTCTACACATACAAAAAGAAGGTAAGCAAGCTGTTTTTAAAATTCTGAAACAATAATCAATATTACAGTCAGCAGGAAAGTGCTGACTGCCGAGCTTTATAATCCTACAAGCATTTCTATACAAAGAAGTTTGAAACTACCTCACTTTATGTCTTTCTAATAGAGATATTATAGGTAAAATAAAGCATTATACCCATTGTATTTATCATTATCAAGACACTCAAAATAAAGAATTATATGTTACGAAAATTACCATTAATGCTACTCCTATTACTTAGTACTTATACTATAAATGGGCAAACACTAAGTATTTTTAAAATCACCAGCGAACCTAGTAAAAATATCTGTTTAGGGAAAAAAGTATATGTAACATATACTAAAACAGGTGTTTATAATCAAGATAACTCCTTTAAATTACAAATAAAATCTGTTTATTCTAGTACTTGGTCAGATGTTGCCGTTACAGACTCTTTAGGTTATTTTGTAGCTACTTTACCGACGAACGTAACTAATATATCAAATGGATATAGCAATTATGCTGATTTCAGGTTATTGAGCTCTTCACCAGCTGTAGTAAGTAGTTCTTATTCATATATAGACGTTTACTCTCCTATAAATATTGAAATTACAGGTATAGAGAAAAGTACGTTATTCCCTTTTGAACCAGTACTGATGAGCCTTAAAACCGAAGGTTCGGCACCTTTTACAATGCTAATGAGTGATAGTACGTATGTGAAAGTTAGTAGTAATAATACTAAGGATGTGACAATAGCTCCTAATAAATCTGGTAATTATAGTATTTTGGCTGTTAGTAATGGTTGTGGTATTGGCAAAAGTACTGGTAGTGTGAATATAAAAGTTTTTGATAATAGCTTGAAGATAATTGCGGTGACTAACAACCATATTTGCAAAAATGATAAAGTAGGCCTGAAAGTACAAAAAACAGGTAAGTGGAGTACTGGAAATAAATTTAAAGTACGTATAACAGAAGCCTACAGTAATAGTATTGCTAAAGTTTATGAGTTTGACGCTGTTGAAAGCAACGATTTATTGTATGCCACTATAAATGATGCAGTGCCAAATGGTATTTATAAAGTAAAAGTTGTTGCCAGTGATAATAATATAGAATCGGATAATTCTATAGTTTATCTTAATATTCACAATGAATCTAAAGTAGATATAATAACGGAAAGCAGTTCTATAAAATATGGAGAAACACAAAATTTAAATATTTCAATAAATGGATATGGCTATTATTCTTTTGAATTAAGTGATGGTCAAGTTTATACTAGTAATTATAACTATGATGTGAGCGATTATGGTTCAACAATTAGTTTAACAGTTGCCCCTAAAGAAACAACGCAATATTTTGTCAAATCATTTAAGACTCAATGTGGCAGTGGAATAGGGAAAAATAAAGTTCTAATTACAGTTAATAAAGCGATAAAAACAGATTCCTTAAAAGGAGGTAGATACTGCGAAGGTAGTACATGTGAGGTTAAGTTCTCATCGAATGTTTCATTACCTATTGGAAGTAAACTCAAAATCAGATTAAGGGGTAATACTCTTTTTGGTAATACCACTTATCTAGATATAGAAGGAAAAGTACTTAGAGAAAATGTAGCTTCTTTTGTTATTCCAACTAACCTAAGCTATACATTTTATAATACAAATTTGTATGTAATGGTTTTCCTTGACGATGTTGTTGGTACTAATTTTAGTCCCAATTATATAAACGTATCTGTATTCCCTTATGCAAATATCAGTAATAGCAATAGTAGTGCATATATAAACCTTACTAAACCGCAGATAGCTAATATTGACATAGTCTTAAATGGTGGTGGGGATTATGAAATAACGATGTTGGATAGTTTAAAATTCAAATTTGAAAATGGGAACTCTTGGCAAACCGTCACTAGTGTTCCAATATATATAGATAAATCTTCGACTATTGGTATAAGAAGTATTACTAATGTTTGCGGAACAAACAAAAATGTTTCTACCCAGAATAAATATGTTAATATAGCAGATTCTGACTATTCGATTAAGATTGTATCTAATAAGTCCACAAGTATAGAAGTTTGTACAGGAGGAAAAATAGATTTGTCAACATTAATCAATGGGAAATATGGGGATGATAATCAATTCACAATAGAATTAATTTCAAGGTATAATCCAAGCTATAGTAGAAATTTAGGGATTATTACTGCTGGTGAAAGACAGATTATAGTTCCATTGGATGTTCAAAATGGGGAGTATACCATTAGGGTTTCAGCGAGTAATCCATTACTATATAGTAATTCTATAAAGGTCTTGATAAGATCTTTACCTGTAGCGGATTACTATGCCTATAACGCTACAAGTATTGCTTATGGAGAATATATTTACACTACATTAAACTTGCAAGGGGGTGGAAGACAAATGGTTACATATAAGGATGGCAAAGTCGAATTTTTTGAAACAGATTCATACAATGGGACATATGGTACAAGCAATTCAACAAGGATGTATGCTACCACTACATTTGGAATAAAATCGATAAGCAATGTTTGTGGCATAGGCACTATTAAAAATAAAGATTTCACAATAACAGTAACCCCTTACTCTATTAAAAATCTAGTAGGTGTTAATAATAGGGATGGGGTACAATGTTTGACAGATAAATTAATTGTACCATTTGATATAAAGGGTAGAGTACCCATAGGAACAACTTTTTCTGTTCAAATGTCTATTAATTCTGATTCTATTTACACCACCCTTCAATCTGGAATTACTGAAAGTCCTGCATATGTTCTGATACCAAGCAAGTTCCAACAATCTGGGTATTATAATATCAGGATTATTAATAATGACAATAGTATAAAGTCGGACGTAGTAACAGTAGGATTTAAAGATGTTCCCAAAAATATGTCATTACAATTTTATGATGGAGCTACAACGACTGAAGTGGAAGCAGGAAATGGTGTTTATATTTACTCAAATACATATCAAAGTTATTCATATTCAAATACTTTGAGGTATGTTATTAGTGATGATAAAAATTATAAAACGATAGGCTATAGTGATAACAATTATATTCAATACTATATGACTCCAACTGAAACAACATCATATAGATTAACGTCTGCTTCATTTGAATGCGGTGTAGCAAATGTTTCTGGTAGTGTGAAAGTGATAGTAAAACCTTCTCTATTAATGAATTTTGGAGGGTCATCTAATAATTTTACTACTTGTGTTGGTGCACCAGTAAATGTTAACTTGAATTCAATAGGTAAATTCGAAGCAGATAATGTTTTTAAAGTGTATGCAATTGATGAAAAGAATATAAAAACGGAACTGTTAAAAGCGACACAGAATGGTGATTATAAGATTACTTTTGGGGATGACCTAAAAAGAGGTTCTTATAGGATACAGCTAGAAAGTTCAAAGCCATATCAAATTAAAGATATCAATAATGTTACTTTAGTTACAAAACTTGATGTTACTTTAATGGGATCTCCTATTATTAATGCTGGAGGAGATGGTTATATCTACATTAAAAATAATGACCCTTATATAGAGGGCACTAGTTCTAATTACAATGATATTTTTAGTTATACACTGAGTAATGGGAAAACAGGATTCACACAGTTTTATTCTAATAAAAATTTAGCCTTTTTGTATGTGAATTTACTTAAAACTGAAACTTTTACTTTAAAAACAATAAGTAATTCTTGTGGAGAAGGTAAAGTAAGCGGTACTGCTACTGTTACAGTAAATCCTGCTTCAAATAAACAGGTCTATGTTTATGATATTAATAATTCTACTATTTGTGCAGGTTCAACTATAAATGTAAACTTTTCAACCCTAGGCACTTTCTCTGCGACCAATAAATTTACTGTTCAATTGTCAGATAAAACTGGAAAAAACTTTAAAGATTTAGAAACAACAGGCACAACTAGTCCCTTGAAGGTAAAAATTCCTTCGGATATAACGTCAGAATCAGGGTATTATATGAGGGTTATTTCAAGTGATCAAGATGCTACTAGCTCTACGAATACCATACCTTTAACTGTTTTATCAGGAATTACAGCACGTTTTGATACTACTTCGTATTACTTCGCGAGCAATAAAACTGTAGCAATTAAAATTAAATTTATGGGTACACCTCCTTTTAATTTTAGCATAGGTAGTGACGAAATTAGTGCTAAAACTTTTACGTCTTTGACAAATGAATATGTTTTAACCGTCAACCCAATTGCCAATACAGCTTATCGTCTTTTTTCAGTAAACAATCAAGTATGTGGCTCGGGTACGGTTTTAAGTCCTTCAACTGTAAAATTAGAACTAATCACAGCCACTGAGGAAGCAGGAAAATTAGGAATTAACGTTTTCCCAAATCCTACCTCTGATATTATTAATATTGAAAGCGACGGCAAAGAACTTGATATTCAATTAATAGATTTATTTGGAAAAGTTGTGCATGAAGAAAAACTAAAAGGAGAATATAAACGAATAGATTTATCAAAGGTAGGTGCTGGTACATACCTTTTACATATTCAAAAAGAAGGAAAACAAGTTACCTTTAAATTATTTAAACAGTAAATATCTTCGTGGTCAGTCATGGCTCTGACCACGATTTTTATAATATTAATAACCTTTCAATCAAGTTATAAGATAAATTGCTATGAAAAACATCCTAGTTTCGGAACAATTTAAAAAAATGACTATCAGGGCAATTCTATCAATTTGCCTTTTCTTATTTACCTATTTGGTTTTAGTATTATTAGGAATTGCTTTCACCATATTATGTGGTTTTGGTGGTATCTCGTTGATAGCATTCAAACCTATGTTTTTAACTATTCTAGTTGGAGCGGGTTTAATTATTATGGGTATTTTAGTGCTTATTTTTCTGTTTAAGTTTATTTTCAAGAAAAATGTTGTTGACCGCTCTCATCTTGTTGAAATTACAGCTAAACAAGAACCCGTACTTTTTAATTTTATTCAAGCAATAGTCGATGAAGTAAAGACAGACTTTCCTAAAAAGATTTACTTATCGTCTGATGTCAATGCGAGTGTTTTTTATGATTCTAGCTTCTGGAGTATGTTTTTCCCAATTAAGAAAAACTTACAAATCGGTATAGGCTTGGTAAACGCAGTTTCTGTTGATGAATTTAAGGCGATTTTAGCCCATGAATTCGGACATTTTTCGCAGAAAACTATGAAAGTCGGGAGTTATGTGTATAATGTAAATCAGGTAATTTATAATTTACTTTATGAAAATACTTCTTTTGAAGCCTTGGCCCAGAAGCTAGGGAATATTCATAGCTACTTTACATTCTTTGTCGGATTGTCCTTTAAGATAGTCGAGGGAATACAATGGATACTTAGGAAAGTATATGATATTGTGAATTTAAGCTATATGAGCTTGTCGAGAGAAATGGAATTTCATGCTGATGAAGTAGCGGCTAATGTGGCAGGGTCAGAACCATTAATTACAGCTTTATTGAGATTAGATTTAGCAAACCATTCTTACAATGTAGTATTAAATTATTATAACGATAAAATTCCTGAGGCTATAAAAACGACCAATATTTATCCTCAACACCAGTTTGTAATGAATTTTCTTGCCGAAGAAAGTAAATTACCTACAAAGGATGAACTACCTCAAGTGAACCTTGAACATTTTAATCGATTCAATAAAACTAAGTTAGTCATTAAAAATCAATGGGCTTCTCATCCTAATACCGAAGATAGAATAGAGGCGCTAAAGCGATTGAATATAAGCACAAAAGAGGATAATACTCAGAAAGCATCTGTGTTATTTAACGCTATTGATAGTGTTCAAGAAAAAATAACTAATAAACTTTTTGATGTTATTTCTTATAATGCTGAGGTAACTAATGAAAAGGCAGAACAATTTATAGAAACGTATACTAAAGATTATAAAGCTAATTCTTTCGATATTATTTTCAATAGTTATTACGACAATAAGAATCCGTCTTATTTCGACATAGAAAATCTAGTTAATCAACCACTTACTATAGCTATTAAATTTGAAGATATATTCAGTAATCAAGCTGTTGATTTAGTTTATACAGCAATAGCAACAGAATCAGACATTCATACACTTAAGCAGATTAAAAATGAAGAGTTCATCATTAAATCTTTTGATTATGATGGTGTGAAATATTCGGCTAATGACTGTGATGATTTGATACCTGTTTTAGAAAAAGAGTTATCGGTTTTAAAAGAACAAGTATTGGAAAATGATAAAACTATATTTCAATATTTTTTAAGCTTAGCTCAGCTACAAGGATTGGAAAAAAATTATATAGAACAGTATATGGACTTTTTTAATTTAGATAAAAACTATGATGCTAAGTACGAAATATATGTACAACTGATGAATGATGCAGCCTTTATAAGTCAAACTACTCCTTTTGAGATAATAGAAGAAAAAATGCTTTCTTTAAAAAAGTCTGAAAGTATTTTTAAAGAACAATTAAATGAAATGTTCAAAGAAGAAGTTTATCAGTCCGTTATTACAGATGAAATCAAAGATAATTTAACCAATTACCTTTCAAAAGACTGGATTTATTTTACTACACCCGAGTATGATAATACAGCCTTAGATATTTTGTATTCAAGTGTACAACAATATAGCTTTATATTAGGAAAAACATTTTTTGTGAAAAAGAAAAGCCTGTTAGATTTTAAAGAAAAGCTTTATGTAAATCACAAATAAAAACAGAGGGACTATCAATTGTGATAGTCCCTCTGTTTTTGCATTAAAACTTCATCTTTTGTATTCTAACAGCATTTAGAATAGCCATAAGTGCCACTCCAACATCAGCAAAAACAGCTTCCCACATGCTTGCTAAGCCTCCTGCACCTAAAATAAGTACTAAAACTTTTACGCCAAAAGCCAATGAGATATTTTGCCAAACTATTTTTTTAGTAGCTTTAGAAATATGAATGGCTGTTACGATTTTGGAAGGTTGGTCATTTTGAATGACTACATCTGCTGTTTCTATTGTTGCATCAGAACCCATCCCTCCCATCGCAATTCCTACATCAGATAAGGCAATTACAGGAGCATCATTGATACCATCTCCTACGAAAGCGATTGTATTTTGTTGATTTCGTAGTGCTTGTAATTTAGTTACCTTATCTTCTGGCATTAGGTTACCATAGGCTTCACTGACGTTTAATGTTTTAGCTACCTTGTCAACAACAGATGCTTTATCACCTGAAAGCATCACTGTCTTGATATGAAGCTTTTGTAAGTTAGCAATAGTTTTATGAGCATCCGCTTTAATTTCGTCTGCAATTAAAACATACCCAACGTATACTGTATTGATAGCTAACACAACAATGGTTTCTGGAATTTCTCGAAGGTTTTCGGGAAAAGCAATATTGTATTTTTCCAAAAGCTTTAAATTGCCAGCTAGTACTTGATTATCTTCTATTTGTCCACTCAAACCAAAACCAGAAATTTCTTGGAAATTACTTAACGTACTTTCAGGAAGGGTGGGTTTTACAAATTCAACAATGGCCTTAGCAATTGGATGTGATGATTTAC
The DNA here is from genome assembly GCF_059416265.1 of Arcicella sp. GW821-FHT09D11. Taxonomy (NCBI): domain Bacteria; kingdom Pseudomonadati; phylum Bacteroidota; class Cytophagia; order Cytophagales; family Flectobacillaceae; genus Arcicella; species Arcicella sp. GW821-FHT09D11. Next base: position 223,285 of record NZ_JBWKOV010000006.1, read on the forward strand.
TTTCTAATAAAGCAAGTAATTCTAAGGCTTTTCTTTCATCAAAATCTATGATGGCTACTTGCTGTATCTTGAAAACACCTTTTGTCAACGTACCTGTTTTATCCATTACCACAACGTTTACTTTAGTCATGATGTCTAGAAAATTGGCTCCTTTAAACAAAATACCATGTTGTGATGCTGCTCCAATACCGCCAAAGTATCCTAAAGGAATAGAAATTACCAAGGCACATGGACAAGAAATTACTAAAAATACCAGAGCTCGATAAAGCCACTCTCCGAAAACATATTTTTCTACTATAAAATAAGGCAAAAGAGTAATCAGTACTGCCAAGACAAATACAATTGGGGTATAAATTTTGGCAAATTTCGAGATAAATAATTGTGTTGGAGATTTCCTAGCAGTAGCATCTTGAACCATTGTCAAGATTTTAGAGAGCTTGCTATCTTTGAAAACTGCTGTTACTTCAATATCACTTATGGTATCCAAGTTAATCATTCCAGCTAACACTCTATCGCCTTTTTTCTTGGTTTCTGGCACACTTTCGCCCGTTAAAGCTGCGGTATTGTAAGCACCATAGTCAGACACTTGGATGCCATCAAGAGCAACTTTCTCTCCTGCTTTTACTTGTATGATTTCGCCAATAGCTACTTTTGCAGGATTTACTACGATGATTTTACCATCTTGTTTTACAGAAACTTTATCAGGACGTATATCTAGTAAAGCTTTGATTGAGCTTTTAGCTCGTTTTACAGCAGCTCCCTGAAATAATTCACCAATGGTATAAAATAGCATTACGGTAACACCCTCTGGATATTCGCCTATCCCAAATGCTCCGATGGTGGCTAAGCCCATCAAGAAAAATTCATTAAAAATATCACCGCTCTGAATACTTTTAAAAGCACTTTTCAAAACTGGATATCCGACTGGTAAATAAGCTAATAGGTACCAACCTAAGCGCAGATAATTTTGAAAGAATTTTAAATCAAAATAATCGAAAATTATTCCTAATAATAATAGTACAAGTGAAATAATTGAGGGCAAATATTCTTGCCAATCTGCATTTTCGCTGTGGGTATGTTCATGATGATGGTGTTCATCATTTTCATCATGGTCGTGTTGATGATTATCTATTGTTGAATGTTGGTCGCACATATAAAGTAAGGTTGATGATTCATTTAAAAACTAACGATGCGATAAAAGTAGATAAAAATGTAGTGCAACAGGGAGACAAAAAGCAAATTTGATTAATTTTAAATGATATCTAGTGTTTAGTATAAATTCTAAAATATAATGTTTTGAAAAAATCTTTCCATTTTCGTATTCGTAAAATTCACCGTTATTTAGGCTTAGTATTAGGAATTCAATTTCTGTTTTGGACGATTGGGGGATTATATTTTAGCTGGTCGGATATGGATGATATTCATGGTGACCATCAAAAAGCACATATTCATCCCTTAAGTGCTAATATTCGACTGGCAAATCCGCAGGCTGTTATTCAACAAATAAAACAAACAGATGCTATCAATTATATTTTTGATATTAAACTAGTACAGATTTTAGGGAAACCTACCTATCAGATTGTTTATTCACGGCAACATGACAGAGGCAAGAAAATCAAATTAGCCGATGCTGAAACAGGAAAGATTCGTGGAGTATTAACAAAATCTGAGGCTATTGAAATAGCCAAAAGAAGTTTTATTGAGGAAGCAAAAGTTAGTAAAATTGAATATTTAACTACTACCAATGGTCATCATGAATATCGCGAACAGCCCTTACCTGCCTATGCTATTACTTTTGAGCACCCTAGTAAAACGACGATTTATGTAGCTACAGCATTAGGAACGGTTCAGAAATTTAGGAATCAACACTGGAGAATTTTTGATTTTCTGTGGATGCTACACACGATGGATTTTCAAGGCAGAGATAATATTTCCAATTACTTGTTACGTGCTTTTTCTATTTTTGGATTATTAACTATTTTGTCAGGTTTTATACTTTTTGGGGTTAGTGCTAAGGCTGTTAATGAACGGAAGAGAAAGATTTGATTTTTAAACTTTTCTATTAGGGTGCGACTTAAGCACCCTAATAGAAAAAAATTATTCTAAGTGTTTAATAAATATAGGTTAAACCTATTTTGTCACTAAAGTCTTCTTCAAAAATGCCGAAATATACTTTACCGTTGGTTCAAACCAAGGATTGAATAAACAAAAAGAATGTGGGGCATCTGCAAAAGTATGTACTTCTGAATAAATATGATGCTGATCTAAAACCTTCCGAAAATCGTCTCTACCTGCGTGCATTCTATCTACAGAACTATTTAAAAAGAGTGTCGGAGGGGTATTTGCTCCAACATGGAATAATGGTGATGCTTCATCCCAAAGTTGAGGATTATCTTTTTTAGGGTAACCAAACCAATAAGTAGCCGCTGACGTGCCTTTTGAATCATTGCCTTCTCCAGATTCTGGATGGACGAAAGAAAGTGTACCATCAATATCCACGATTGCTTGTACTTTGCTAGAGAATTTTAAGTTACCATTCGTTCCTTCAAAGACTGGATTATCGGCCGTTACGCCCATAAACGACGCTAATTCCCCTCCTGCTGAAAATCCTAAAACTGCAATTTTGTCAACATCAATGTTCCATTCAGCGGCATTTTCACGCATCCAACGAAGAGCCGTTTTTAAATCATAAACAGCTGCTGGATAAAGTGCTTCTGTGGATAACCTGTATTCTGGTGTAAAGCATACATAACCTTGTTCAGCTAGTCTCCTTGCTAATTGGTAGTGCTGTGTCCTATTACCTGTGCGCCATCCGCCACCATGAATAATCATAACAGCTGGTAATGGTTTTTCGCCTTTCTTCTTTAGGGAGAAAACGTCTAGCAATAATGCTCTACTCCCAATTTTTCCGTAGGTTATTCCTTTATTTTCTAAGACATTCGGTAGTGATTTTTCAGGAACAATCTCAGTAACAGGATGAGACTTTTTACTATTCAAATAAGCACTATAATTACTATATGAAGTGTCAACTTTCCCCGTAATGCCAAAATGAGCGGGTTGATGCCAGAAAGCATTTAATGCTAGATTTGGATTGCCTGAAAATATGTTCTCTAACGTATATTCACTTATCTGTTTTTCAGAAAGCTGATGCGTCCATCTTGCCCTAGCATCAGTTTTTGCTCCTTCTCCCGTACTTCCATATTCGGCATAAAAGGTTGTTTTTTCATTTTCAACTTTTCCCCAAGGGTCCCATCCTTCTGGTAAAATATGCTTACCTAGTTGACAATTGATAAAAACCGTTTTAGCATAACTTCTCCACGGGCGACCCAAATATACTTTGTTGACATCTGCCGAAGCCGTTAGTTTACAGTTTTTGAAAACATACCCGTAATTCACCCATTTTGGGGTAGAAGCAGCGGTAACATAACCATTTGTTTTACTATGAATAATACAGTTTTCAAATAAAACAGTGGCTGGACCAAAGATAAAATCAACAGTACCTTCAATGTAGCAGTCTACAAAATGTTGTCGTGAATTATCGCCTGCCGCAAAAATTGTATCTTGGTTACCTAAAAAACTACATTTTTTAATCACACAGCGGTCACCTTCAATGTGCAAAGCCACTGCCTGACCTACTCTCCCAGCAGTATTTTCTATGATAAGGTTTTCTAAGGTAATATCATTACCCAATACTCTTAGAGTATAAGAATCAAAGGTTTCCATTTTCCCTTTACCCGAGAAATCATTGTAGGAAATAATAGTACTGTCTTCCCCAATAATAGCAATATTGCTTAGTGTACTCGGAATAGTCACTTTTTCTTTATAGATACCTTTTTTGATACGAATCGTAATTTGATTGGGAAGATAAACCCTAACAGCATCGATGGCATCTTGAATGTATCTGAAATCTCCCGAACCATCTTTAGCAACAACTAAATCATGCTGAATTTTTAGTGCTTGACTATTCCCCAAAAAGGAAATCAAGCATAGTAAAAGTATAAAAATATAGTTGTGTTTTGTTCTCATAAAAGTTATGTAGGTAAATCGAAAAATACTTAAATTATAAAGACTAAATATTCTGAAAACTAATGTTTATCCAAAGGGTTTTTATGAATAGTTTTAACATTACCTATTTTAAACATAAAATCAGTTGATAAACGAAAATTGCTTACCAACTGATTTTTACTTTTCTATTAACGGACGAATTAATTCGCCAGATAATAGAAAGGTAAATTATAATATATTTAGTTGACTGTTAATCACTCATTCACAACTCACTAAATCACCATTACCTTACCAACCTGGATTTTGTTGGAACTCAGATTTGTTAGTAATAACATCTAAATGTGACTGTGGAATAGGTCTTAATACTTGATAATCTTTGATATTGCTTTTAGCATTCGGATTATAAGCTTTAATATATTCTACTAGCTTACCTGTTCTTTTTAAATCGAACCAACGTAATAATTCACCTCCTAATTCTCTAGCACGCTCGTCTAATACAAAATCAATGTTTAATTGACTAGCAGTTATTTGCATATCAGCAGTACGTCCAGGTTTAGCACGGTTTGTTCTTAATAGATTCATGTATTTTACCGCTTCAGCAGTATTACCTGCTTTCATTTCTCCTTCCGCCGCAATCAAATACATTTCGGCAATTCTCGTTACGAAAGCGTCTCTCTTACTTCTAAATTCAAAAATCGCTGTTCTATCCGTCGTGCTGTTGTGTTTATGCATTTCGATAAAATTACGGAAATCTACTAATGATTGGTCTGGATTATATAAATCGTTGATGTCTTTCAACTCATACTTTTTAGCTTTACTTGCTTTAAAAGCCGATGAAAGTGCTTTATGACTCCAATATACAGCGGTATCGCCCTGAATCATACTGGTATAAACGCCAATCTGACCGCCGTTTGCTTTCCACACTTCTTTAAAAGTACCATCATAACGTTGGTCAATATCGCTATTGAAAAGCTCTAAATATCTTCTGGTACAGGCATAACGTTGAAAACCAATACTATTTGGAATATCCAAAATCATTCCTGCGTGGAAATCATAACGAGGCGTAAACATTAAATGTAATTGATTTCCTCCTTCAGGTCTGAAAGCGTTGGCAGTAGAGTTTCCATCAAATTCTAAATCTGCAGGATTTAACAGATTATCAGCAGAATAATTTACATAGAATATTACTTCTGAATTAGTTGAACCTTCACTGTTATTAATATCCCAAAGGGCTGTATAATCACTGAATAATTTGAAATTATAATCACTAATTACCTTTTTTGCCAAAGCTGCTGCTTCTGCATTCAGTCCTCTTGTTAATAACATCCTTGCTTTGAATGCTTCCGCAGCAGGTTTGGTTACTCGTCCGCCTTCATGATTAACTCGTCCGCCAAGATTAGCAATCGCTAGGTCTAAATCAGCAAATATTACTTTGTAAAACTCATCTACAGAACTTCTAGTAGAGGTAGTTTGTACGCCTATTGTTGGTTTGGTAGATAAATGCACGCCACCCCACGTTTCAACAATGAGCCAATTATACATCGCTCTTAGGTAATATACTTCCCCTAAACGCAATTTTTTAGTAGCTTCTGGTAGAGGAGAAGTTGGTATTTTCTCAATAGCAGTATTACAATAGTTGATTGCCGCATAAAGCCTACTCCAATATACCTGTATAATAGGACTTTGGCTATTAAAATTGGCGCTCATATCGGCAATTTCTGGATGATGACAGTCACCTCCTTTTAGAAAAAGGTCGGTAGCTAACTCTGTCATGGTAGCACCGCCTTCTTTGCCATACCAAAAACGTAATGGCGTATAAGTACTGTTTACTAATGATTCTATTCCTGTAGTGGTGGCATAAAAAGTATCGCCTGTTAGTCCACTTTTATTGGTTTCATCTAAAAAATCTGAGCATGACGATAGCCCGAAAGCTACAACGCCTATAACGAATGTGAGTATCTTTTTCATGATGCTGGTATTTAAAAAATCGATAAATTAAAAATTAACATTTAAACCGAATATCAACTGCTTTGTCATTGGGAAAGCCAAACTTCCACCACGCTCTGGATCGTATGGTGCTAACTTGCTGAATGTAAAGTAGTTTCTCATGGTTGTGTAAATTCTAATTCTCGAGATGCCCCATTTACTGCTTATTTGTGAAGGTATTTCGTACCCTAAAGAGATGTTTTTGATTTTCAAAAATGAACCGTCTACATAATATAGCGTACTCATATAAGTACTGTTTTGGTTTTTGTTCATATCTGGACGAGGATGGTCGTTCGTTGGATTCTCTGGAGTCCAATAATCTACTTTCGGACCATTTTCTCTACCATCAATCTTATAATTGCCACTTGCTTCACTTTTAATCATTTGTCCTTCACGAGCAAAAAAGAAGATAGATAAATCAAAATTTCTGTAGCTGATGTTATTATTTACCCCAAGGTTAAAGTTTGGACGAGGTGTCCCTACTACCATTCTATCGGCATCTGGTGTGATTTTTCCATCATTATTTACATCTTGAACCCTGATATCGCCTGGTACTTGACCATATTTTGCTGCCTCTGATTCTTGTCCTAATTGCCAGATACCAATTTTTTTATAATCATAGTATACTTGGGTAGGCTGACCAACAATCCAACCATTTCCTAAGTCTCTGTCAGCACCACCTGTCAATGCTACGATTTCTTCTTTGTTGGTCGAGAAGGTAAAATCAGTTGACCATTTTAAACCTTTGGGTGATTGATTTACAAGATTTAACGTTGAAATTTCTATTTCTAACCCTTTATTGGCTGTTTTTCCTACGTTTTCATACACGCTTGTGTAACCAGAAGTATTAGGTAAAACACGTTGCATCAACAAATCGCTAGTATTACTTTGGTAGTAATTGATTGCTCCGCTTATTCTATTATTCAAGATACCAAAGTCAATACCAATGTTAGTGGTTGCTGTCGTTTCCCATGAAAGATTAGGGTTTGAAATCGCCTTAGGATAATACCCATAAGCTGCCGTTTCGCCGAAAGAATAAGTTACTTTTCCTAAACCACCCAAGGTTTGATAAGGAGAAATCGCTGAGTTTCCTGAAATACCATAACTACCTCTTAATTTTAAATCAGTGAACAATGAGCCATTTTTCATAAAAGATTCCTCAGAGATTCTCCAACCCAATGCTATCGACGGGAAGTATCCCCATTTATGACCCGCTGCCAATACTGATGAACCGTCGGCTCTTAAACTGGCACTCAATAAATATTTGTTATTGTATTGATAGTTTACACGGCCAAAGAACGATTCCAAGGTACTTTCTACCAAACCACTTTTAATAGCTACTTGCGTTGAGTTTGCCCCTAAATCATAAAAAGTAGTAGTCTCTGATACTTGATTGAAACCTGTTCCAGAGAATGATTCTGTAGAACGACTTAAAAAGCTGTTTCCTAATAGGAAATTGAAATCATGTTTACCCAAGGTTTTAAGGTAGGTCAAAGTATTCTCCCATGTATAATTTAACACATTAGCACTTTCTATACCTGATTGAGAAATATTGCCAGCCCTAGTGATGGTTTGAGCACCATAGTAATATCCTCTTCTACTATTCTGAATATCTAGCCCCAAAGACGTTTTGAATGTAAGGTTTTTGATAATTTCCCAGTCTAAATACGAAGCATTAAAAATCCTTTTTTCTAATAAATTATTGGTGTAAACCCCTGGCACTTCATCAGCCAATGGCGTAATGTTAAAGCTTTGTCCAGCTATAGGATAAATAATAATATTTCCGTTAGCATCGTAAGGAGTACCATAAGGATTTATTTTATTGGCCTGATTCAAAGGATCTTGTCGGATGTCGTTATCGCGATAAGTATAGAAAATCTTCGAACCAATTTTTACATGTTGGAACAACTGATGATTAATGCCCACACTTCCGTTATAACGGGTCAATTGATCATTTTTAAACAACCCTTTTTCGCCATAAGCACCGAATGAAATATTAAAAGTTGTTTTTTCATTACCACCATTCAACGAAATTTCATGATTTTGTATAGAACCTTTCTTTAAGATTTCTCCTCGCCAGTCTACAAACTTACGGTTTTTGATAGCATCTAATTCTTCAGGGTTAAATATGGCTGCATCATCCGTAATTCCTCTGGTGCGGAACGCCTCTCTTTTGAAAGTAGCATATTCTTCACCATTTTGGATAGCTCCTAAGCCAGCATTGTCTTGTACACCATAATATGAGCTAAATGAGATTTTTGTTTTGCCTGATGTTCCACTGTTGGTTGTAATCAAAATAACTCCATTTGCCCCACGTGTACCATAAATAGCGGTTGAAGAGGCATCTTTCAATACCACCATCGTTTTAATATCCGATGGATTAATTTCTAATGCAGAGGCACTATAAGGTACACCATCTACTAAAATCAAAGGTGAGTTAGAAGCACTTAATGAACGGTTTCCACGTAAAGTAAAGCTCAGTGTTGACCCTGCTTGACCATCGTTTCTGGTTAAATCTAACCCTGCAATTTTTCCTTGTAATGATTCTAAGGCATTACTCGTTGGCGTAGCAACGATATCAGCAGATTTTAATACTGAAACCGAACCCGTTAAATCTTTCTTTTGTACAGTACCATACCCTACTACCACTACTTCACTCAAGGTTTTGTCATCGACTTGTAAAGAAACGTTGATGTTCTTCTGGCCACCTACTAAAACTTCTTTATTTGTATAACCTACAAAACTGAATACCAAAACTGCCTTGTCGTCTGGTACTGCTATTTTATAATTACCATTCGCATCTGAGTTTACTCCTTTATTTGTTCCTTTAATAACAATATTCACACCGGGTAACCCCATGCCTTTTTCATCAATTACCTTTCCTGAAACGGTTTGTTCTACAATGGCTACACTTTCGGCTTGTGCATCAGACACGGAATTATTAGCCGTATTATTAAGTTCTACACTTTTCTGGTTGGAAATATTCTCGGAAGAGGGCGTTACCGAATCACCTCTTCCTTTTTCTTTTTTTCCGTCCATAACCAAATAAGAAGTTTTGTTTACTTTTTTATAGGTCAGCCCGAATGGAGAAAGTAAATGGTCGAGATTTTTTTCGATACTCAAATTATTATTGATGCTTCCAGCTTGAACCATGTAGCGTTCAACCGTCTTTAGTTCAAACATGATTTCTACTTTATACTGGTTTTTTAATTCCGATAAAGCATCTTTAAGTTTCTTACTAGATGAAGGAGCTCTTTCTGCCTGCGAATTTTGAGGCATTTGTTGCACCATAGCAAGGGCTTGCGACAAACCTATTTGCTTACCAAGAAGCATGAGAGTGACCATAAGCCCCATTTTTGAGGCTTTTTGTAATCGTTTTTTCATAATAAATGGAGGAGATGTTTTTAGAAAATGTTTTTAATATTCCGACAATTGCACATGTGTTCCTTGTCTGACCACATTAATGTTTAATAATTCTGAGATTGATTTTAAAAGTTCATCTACATTTTCTGCCCTGAACGAGCCCATCAGCACTCTTTTTGAAAGCTCTGAACCTTTTATTTCTACTTGTAATCCATAATTTTCTTCTAATAAATAGGCGACTTCTTCTAAGGTAGTTTCTTCAAAAACAAAGCGTTTCTCTTCCCATGCCGAATAGGCTTGTGGTTCGGCAGTTTCTTTGATTTGTATATGATTGTGGCGGTCCAGTGTTAGCAATTCACCTGGCTTCATCATTACATTTTTGCTTAGTTTTCCTTCTTGATAACGTAACTGAACTTTGCCTTTATTCAAAATAACTTTTGAGCCTCTTTTTCTAGCATACACCATAAATTCAGTACCTAGAACAACTACTTCAAAATTATTAGCAGACTTTACGATAAACTTCTGATTGTCAACCGTATGCTTTACTGAGAAATTAGCTTCTCCGTTTAAAAAAACCTCTCTGTTAGTTTGGCCAAAACCCCAGCGAAGTAAACGAAGTGATGAATTTGAATTAAGGGTTACTTTACTACCATCTGGCAAAACCAAAGACTGTGTTTCTCCAAAAGTAGTCTGGTAGTTTTGATAGATAATTTTATCTTGAAAAATAAAAGCCGTTAAACCTATCAGCAATACAATTGAAGCGGCAATTAGCCAATTCATTCTTCGACGATTATTCTTTTCTGATACTAGTTCAGTTATTTCTTCTTCATCAAGCAATTCGTCGTGAGGATTACTCTTGATAAAACTAGTAAAACCAGTCAAAGCTTCATCGCTTTCAGCTAAATACTGCGGATGTCTTTTCTCCCATTCTTCTAGCCATTGATAATACAATTCCTCATTGGCTTCATCCTTTAGCCATTCTTCAATAAGATTGCGTTGCAAAGGTGAGGTCTTCCGAGCAAAATGGTCAAAAATTAATTCGTATGTTATTTCTAGTTTCATTGTATTTCAAGACTTTAATAGAATCGGATAATAGTATTAGAAGTTGGTCTATATTATTAAGACACTATTTTTAAAAAATCCCCTTAGTTTTATCTTGTTGAAGCATTTATAATCAGGATATGAATGACCCGACTTTAACGCTGCATTAGGAATAAGACAATACTAATTAACCAATGTTCCTTTAATCCTTTCCGAATAATTGCCAATGCTTTACCAATATGAACTTCAACGGTTTTAATAGAAATATTCAATTCGGTGGCGACTTCCTGATATTTTTTTCCTTCAAATCGATTTAACAGAAATACTTTTCTACATTGTGGTGAGAGCGATTCTACTAATTCTTCTACCTGATGGAATACTTCTTCAAATTGCGTGATGCTATCAGGTCGTTGTCCAAGGGCTGATTCAAAATGGATGGCAGAATCAAGCTCATCTAACTGTTTAAATTCAGACCGAATGTGATTGTAAGCCTCATTCCGAACACATCTAAATAGATAAAAACGATAAGAAGAAGTGATAGTGAGGTAGGCTTTTGTTTTCCAAAATCTACAAAATACTTCACTTACCAAGTCTTCTGCAAGCTCTTTTGAATACACAAAACGCACCGCATGGCTACAAAGAATTTTATGATAACGCCTGAACAACATCTCGCAACCTTTTTGTGGAGATTCCTCAAATGCCTTACGAATAAAAAGCTCAGAATCATTGAACGCAGTTTTCCCTTCAAGTGTAATATCTTGTGCTTCCTCGTCTAAAGCTTTTATCTGAGGAATCGTAAGATTACTTAATTCATCAATGGATTCATGTATTTTTGAGGGACTCATAAGCTATGATTTTAACAAAAAATTCTTTGAATTATTCTATCGTATATAAAGGTAAGACACAATCTATCAAAAAACCCCTTAGTCATTTGGAGATTTTTTTTGAAAAAATTTTAAAATTGGAAGAATTGAAGGAAAAGATAGGGAAATAAATAAGAAAAAATTTATCACTAGTCAGGGACTTAAGTCCCTGACTAGTGATAAGAATAAGAGAGAGAAATTAATCTTAAAGCTTAGGTTCAAGCCATAAGGCTGTTAGAAGCAATACGATTAAAACATACCAAAACCATTCAGGAAGGCTTGTTGAAATACTTTGAGCAGTATTGCCTGTACTATCGATACTTTCTTTTATATATGGCTTGATGCTTTTTGCATTGGCAATATCATTTTGATTTTCTTCCACATATACTGCTAAACTATCTTGAAAGGTGTTCCATCCAGTTTTTCTAAAAGTATATTTTGCTTCCGCAGATAAGGGATTAATGCCCGATTGAGTACTAAAAGCGGTATCATTTGTAATGGCAATCCTATTTTCAGTATTCTGTATCGTTTTAAGGTTTTCTACAACATCTGGGTAAAGAGGAGCATCAATACGGATAGCATTGTCAGAAGATGGATAGAGTGCCTGAAATGTACTCTGCCAGATTTTAGTGTAAGCAATACTATCTCCACTGAGTATTAAAGGAAAGCTTTCGTTCAAAAGGCTAATGCCCACTTTGCCATAATGTTTTTGGATAGCAATAGGATATTCAAAAACGACTTTTTGAAATGCGACAGGTTCAAACTGATAAGGATGAGCCGTCAGGTCTTGCGAAATAACAAGGTTTTCTTGTGTTGAAGTTCTTCTTACTTTCCATTTTGTCCCTAAATGCTGATTAATACTTTTAATAGCAACATCGGGCTCTTCTACATTGATAAACAGAATGCTTTTACCATCTGCAAAGGCCTTTTTTACCAAACTATTCCCTGCATTTGAAGGATCTGTAACGATAATATCTGGCACAAATTTCTTGGTAGCATTAATTGAAAATGTACTTTGTGTATTCTTAGCTACTGTTGTAATGGTTTCCACTTGATTACCATTTTTCCCGAGCCAGTCTGCTAGAGTCTTACTCTCAAAGTCAGGATTTGATAAGATAAACTGGAAATGCTTAGGGTTATTTTTAAGACTAAAAAAATTAATTTCTTGCAAAGGTTTCTCTTCTAGCACTAATGTTAACGCTGTTTTTCCAATAGAAAAATTAGTAAAACGTAACTCAAAACCGTTGAATCCTTTCGTTAATTTTAGACTGTCTACTACTTGATTACCATATTTCAATCGAAGCATTTGTACTTTTGAAGAGTTAATTTTACCATTTATCTGTTGTATTTCTCCTTTATTAAGTACGCCTTTCCAATGTATTTCTTGTAATTCATCGGGCTGAAAATAAGGAATCCAATAAATGGTTTTTTGATTGAGTTTACTTAGTAATTCTGGCGTTGCATCTTCACCAAACAGATAAATTTTTCCAAGCTGACTAATCAATGTTGGATTATCAATTACTTGTCGATTGAAAGCTTTTTGAGAAAATACTTCGCTAATCTTTAAACTATCTTTTACTGCTTGAATGGCTTGTTGAGGAATATTATCACTCACTAATAATATCTTATTTGAATCAATAGATTTTTCTATGGTAGGATTAATGAAAAATAAGCAGACAGTGAGCCAAAGCAACAAATTCAATCCAGTTTTTAACCAAATTCTTGACATTGAAACTGATTTCTTTTGCCATATCGCCACAATTTGTACTAACAGTAAAGCCAACAAGGCTAGTATTATTAGCCAGTCGAAAGTACCGAAAGTATTGAACGTAAATAGATTTAATATCATTGATGAATTTTATTTTTTATAAACTAACATTCTTCCAAAAGGCTTTTTCTAGCTTCTTTTCTCCTAAATATGATGGACTTGAAAGATTGTTTTTACTTGGAAGTGTTTTGTTAAGCAATTGATAGAGCTTATTCTGCAAAGAAATTGTTTCAGTTTTTGATAAATTTTTATCATTAATCATTTTTTGCAAAGCCGTCAGAATAGACCAATTGTTCAAACTACTATTGATGATTTTTGAACTCATTATCGTACTTAGCACCAAAACTTTCTGCTTATTTATCGGGGATAACTTTTGGTTTTCTGCCTTTGTGCTGGCAATGCCTATTACTTCGGACACCAAGCTTTCAATTTGTTGTTGAGAGTAGTTTTTTTCAAATGAAAACTTCTCATTAAACTTTGTCAATTCTCCCGTTAAACGTTTTTCTTTTTCTTTAATCGGCGGTGGGTCAAAACTAGTCTTTTTTACAAAAGTACGCGCCTTATGTTGTGCCGATTTCAGATACTCCAATGCCTTCTTTTCAAACGGAATTGCTTTTTCAGGTTCGTACATCCGTAAGTGTAATTCCGATTGCCACATTTGCTCTAAAGCCATTTTCAATAAACTTCTAGTAGATTGCTCATAAAAGGTATTCGCCTCACCATCATCGTGCGAGTGTACATAATCTGCTAGTAAACCAGCTAATGGGTCTTTATTATCTGTATCTGGTTTATTCCCACCGTGGTCATGTTCTTCATGTTTTTCACCGGCTTCTTGGTCATGTTCGCCTTCGTCGTGTGCGTGGCGGAATCCTTTTAATAAATCTCCCCCTGCTTCGTTTTCATTAGGCAAAGCATTGGCAGAACCAATAGAATTTTCAAATTCTTCTCCTAAGTATTGTCCATAACGTAATCTAAGGGCTTTTTGATCAAACCCAATTTCATTAGAAGTACTATTGAATTCTTTTGAAGGAAGCTTTTTTCTTTTAGCGATTAACTTTTCAGTATCAATAATAATTTGTCTCTGACTTCTGAAATACTCTGGCATGATGTTCATTGCCATTGTTGCCAAATCTGCTTCCTCGACTTGAGTGGTATCTTTGTAAACAATAAAATAAGTATCTGATTTTGTATAGTTTGGCGTTGGGCGTTTATTGTCAAATGCAGCCCAGTAATAATAAAGCTCGTCGCCAGGAGCAAAATTTAAAGCCTTTAAATCAATGTTTTTAATGACATTGGTTTGCTTAAAATTAGTATTGGTAATCGGAATTTTTACTTCTCTGAATTTTACATTTTCACCAGAACCTCTTGCCAAAGTAGCTACAATAAATGCCTGACTTACCAAGAAATCATCTGAAATCTTGGCTGAAATCTGTACATTCTTAGGGTCTTTTAAATAATGTAATTTGTATAGTTCTTTAGACGCTGGCTCAATTTTAGGAGCTAAATCAGGAATGGCTTCCAATCGATAATAGTCAGATTGATAAATCAATGAATCATTCCAATAGGCTTTAAAAGCGTATAAGCCCGAGCTTAAGAGCTGGTCGGAATGCTCAAACAATCCTTTATTATTATTAAAAGCAATTTCATCTCCCTGATTATTAATCAGTTTTACAGAAAGGTGTTCGGTATTAGAAAATTGTATTTGCCACTTTAATAATGAACCTACCATGGCAGATGCATTCATGTTCTGACTTTCAACAATTCCTAAGCTCGTATAAGCAGGTGCTTGAACAATTAGTTTGGCCTTTGAAAAAACAGGAATACTAATTTGTTGAGATGCATGTGGGGCACTTTGTTTTTCTTCTTCAACGCTTTGCGCCTGTTTCTTTAGTAAACTCGGTACAAAAGCATAACAAAGCCAAGAGAACATAAAAACTACAAAATAGGCTATCAAGTTTTTCTTAAAAACCCACGGAGTCTGATAATGGTTCTGTGAAAAAAGGCGTTCTAATTGTAATTGTTGAGCCAAATTAGGCCTTTCTATTTGCAATAATTCAAGGCTGTATTCTGTATTTTCAATTTTTTGATGAATCAAATGAATCGTTTCTGTGCTTTTGTTCTGAAAAAGTTTTGTGATAAATGCCATTACAAGCAAGACTACTACAAAACCAACTATTGCTAAAGCCGAAGACTTTAGTAATAATAACAAACAGAAATATACCGAACCAGCCACCAATAAGCACATCAAACCAGCCATAAGGTATAGCTGAATCTTGACTTTTGTGATAATTTGTTTTAGTTGATTCATGAGTTTTTATAAATGGCAATCCATCTTTCTAAAGCTAACAGTAAAATAAAAATCAAGAGCAATGACTTTGGAAACCAATCATTTGATAATGCTTTAAAGTACTTCTGTGCCTTAAATAATGAATTGAGTTGTTGATGACTTAATGCTTTGTATTCGTTTTGTAACTCAAAATGTTGAATAATTTTTTCTCCTAAAAACTCAGGAAGTAAGCCATTATAAACCATTTCGGTCTTTTGTGGATTTAGCAAATCAGGAATTAATATCTGATTAGACTGTGGCGCTGTTACCTCCCACTTATTGGTATTTGAGAAAAAATACAGAGTATTATTTGTAAGTCCTTTTTTAAGAGGATGGTTGCTAAATACGATGTCGTAAGAAACATTATCTTCTGCTTTTTCACTTAACTGAAATGCCAATTGGTAGGTTTGTGATAACGCTGTAAGCGAAGCCTTTATGTATTGCTTTTCACTGTCATCATTGTTTTCAAGTAGCACCTTTATCAAACCAGTATGCTTTACTGTTCCATTTGCAATGTTATCAGATGTAGCGGTTAATAATTTATTCGAACCAATGAAGACTTTCTTATTATCTGCAAATGCGAGATAAGGATTAGTTTGTTGTTGACTTGAATCTGTTAAGCTGTGTATAGAAAATGTATTTGGCACAAAAATATGTGGCAAATCCCTTAAAGTAGCAGCATTAACGAAATATATATTAATCTGTTCGTTATCAATCAGTTCGCTTAATTGATTTAAGCTATTTTGTATTGTTATACCATCTATCTTTTCATTTTTAGAAATTTGGTTGAAGTCAGTAACAGGTTCCAAGTGTGTATTAAACCAATAGCATTTTTCCCCTTTTTTTAACGCTTCTTCTAGTTCAAATTTATAGTTATTAACAACAAAAGTATTTGCCTGAACCAAATGGACTTTATGAGCTACCTGATGACTGTTTAACACATGTAATAATGGTTTGCTTAATAGCAAACTGAGTATAAGCAATAATAAACACCTGAGTATAAGCAAAAAGATATTGTCTAATCGAATACCTCTAGATTGTTGAAGATTTTTCTCGATTAGCCAATTGGTTGCTGCCCAATCTATAACTTTTCCTTTTTTTTGATGCCAAAAGTGAATGATAATTGGCACTGCAATTGCCAATGCTCCCCACAGCATCAAAGGATTTAATAATTCCATTTTTTTTGCTTTATGCAATAAGCTTTAGGCTTTATGCAAATCAAAGTATATTAAAATTCCAATTCAGAGCAAGATGTTTTAGCCTAAAGCTAATAACCAAAATCACCCTTACCTTCTTTTCAAAGATTCACTGATTACATTAGCAATAGGCTCTTCAAGACTGGTTCTGAGTAGATACACAAAAGGAATTTGTAAAGCCAATGTCAGTTTTTTCAGATAGCTTTCCGCATTTTTCAATACTTCAGCTTTGATACTTTCAGCTTGCAACTCTACTTCCTTCCCTGTTTCTAAGTCTTTAAAGCGAAAAAAGCCTTTCAAATCAAAATCTATTTCTTGTTTGCCCAATACCTGAAAAACCATTACTTCTCGATGTGGATTGGCTAGATTCTTAATCAAATTCAACCATTCTTCATTGATTTGTAAAAAGTCGGAAACAAAAATGACGACCTCTTTTTGCTTTTGTTGAAAGATGGGAAATTTAGGATTTTCGTTTAGCCAATCTCCACTTGCTTCGGCTTTTTCTAAAGCATACAAAATTCTTTGAAAAGACTCTTTCCCTGAACTGACCAATGTTTGTACTTCTCCATTTTGCAAGGCATACAAACTCATCATATCTCCTTGACGATAACCCAGATATGCCAATGAAGCCAATAGGATTTTAGCATATTGCAACCTACTTACGCCATTCTCTGTATAATTCATCGACCCTGATAAATCGATGATAAACCTAAGGTGATAATTACTTTCGGTTGAAGATTCTCTGACTAAATGCTTTTGGGTTCTTGCATACAATTTCCAATCGATTCGCTTAGGGTCGTCGCC
Source organism: Arcicella sp. GW821-FHT09D11 (assembly GCF_059416265.1). Classification (NCBI taxonomy): domain Bacteria; kingdom Pseudomonadati; phylum Bacteroidota; class Cytophagia; order Cytophagales; family Flectobacillaceae; genus Arcicella; species Arcicella sp. GW821-FHT09D11. The sequence continues at coordinate 240,637 of NZ_JBWKOV010000006.1, forward strand.
AGCTTGATAATGCTTATATTGTTCAAATTCTATTCCGTAACCAAAGCGTTTACTATGATGAATCCCCAACATCAGCTCTTCACTGACCAATTTACCAGCCAGTTGTAGGTTGTTGAGTTTTATTAATTCGGTGGATAATAATGCCATAATTATTTTAAATTTTTCAATAATTCAGCAATCACATCATCCGTAGTAATTCCTTCGGCATCGGCTCTGAAATTGAGTGATACACGATGTCTTAAAATCGGGAATGCAAGGGTGTTGATATCTTCTGGTAAAACGGCAAAACGTTCGTGCAATACTGCTCTAGCTTTAGCACATAATACTAATGCTTGTCCTGCTCTTGGCCCCGCTCCCCATTCACACCATTGTTTAACAAAAGCTGAATCTGAATTAGCGGGACGCGTTGACCTTACGAGTTGATTAATTTTTACAATCAATTCTTCACTAATATGTACCTGACGTGTTAGTTGCTGTAAAGTAATAATATCTTGATCAGTCATGATGGTTTGCAAAGTTTGCTTACCTATGCCTGTTGTACTTTTTAATACTTGTAATTCCTCTGTTTCAGAAGGATACCCCAGTTTGATATATAACAAAAAGCGGTCTAACTGTGCTTCAGGAAGCGGATAAGTCCCCGCCTGTTCGATGGGGTTTTGCGTAGCGATAATTAAAAAAGGCTTGGGCAAATCATAGTTGGTTCCTGCATACGTTACCTTGTATTCTTGCATGGCTTCTAGCAAAGCGGCCTGTGTTTTGGGGGGTGTACGGTTAATCTCATCCGCCAAAACAATGTTTGCAAAAATAGGACCTTTATTGAATTTGAAGAATTTCTTACCAGTTTCATGGTCTTCCTCCAAAATTTCTGTTCCTACAATATCACCTGGCATTAAATCAGGTGTAAATTGTACTCTTTTGAATGACATCTCCAAAGCCTCTGAAATGGTTTTTACCATCAGCGTTTTTGCTAGGCCAGGAACACCTTCGAGTAAGCAATGTCCCCCTGCTAAAAGAGAAATAAGGATTTCATCAATCGCTTCTTCTTGTCCAACAATTACTTTAGCAATTTCTTTTTTTAGTAATGGCAATTTAGCCACCAATGTTTTATAATAAGTAAGGTCTTTATTTTCCAATGTCTAAACTGTTAGTGCGTATTGAATGATATTTACTCCAAATTTTGTATTGTCTTCTGCGAGCCACCGTTTATTTCGGAAGTCATAATCCCATTCACATCCATAATCTTTGTTGCTATACAAAACCCCAATTCGTCCATTAATAGTGATGGCTTTTAGGTAATCATGTACAAGGTCGTCGCCCCAACCATTTAGTTCAAAACTTGTTGTTGGAGGACCGTCAAAGTGAAAGAAGCAATTGTAAATTGGATGAGTATTCGGAATTTTCTGTAAGGCTTTTTCTCCAAATGTTCTTCCCATTTCTTGTTCAAACGATTTGGCGAAAAGTCCATCAATATCATGGTTACAATCATCCACAAATACAAAACCTCCGTTTTCTACATATTTGCGAAAATTGTCTCGTTCTTTACTAGAGAATTCTACTAATTTATGCCCACTCAAATAGCAAAAAGGACTCTTGAAAAGCTCGTTACTGCTCAATAGGACTACTTTCTCTTTATCATCAATGGGTATGGTTGTATATTCTACCAAAGAATTAAGGATATTTGAAGGCATTCGTTGGTCTGTATCCCAATCTCCAGAAGCATATTGAATTCTTGTAAAAATAAATGGTTTCATATTGTTAAGTTGGCTTTCGGATGTCAGCCGTCGGAAGTCGGTTACCAGACATTAGATTTGTTTTTAAATTAATCTAATGTCTAAAATTAGATAACCGATAGCCGACGCCCGAAATCTGAAAGCTAAATATTATACCGCATCCGAAAGTGATGAGAAAGTAAACTCTCTGATTTTCATTGGCGGTACCATGTAATTTTGATTCGATTCTGTGCTGACTACACGCTCAGTTTTACCCAACATCTCAAGGTTATTAAGCATGATAATCGGACTTTCGTTGAATCTGAAATTTTTGATAGGATACTTGATTTTTCCATCTTCAATATAAAAAGTACCGTCACGTGTAAGCCCCGTTTGTAATAACGTTTGTGGATCCACTGAACGTATATACCAAAGTTTAGTAACCAAAATACCTCTTTGTGTACTTTTAATCATCTCTTCTAAAGTAGCCGTTCCTCCTGGCATAATCATGTTATTAGGAAAAGGAACAGGTTTTACACCTTTCTCTTTTGCCCAATACCTTGAATAAGAAAGGTTTTTAACCACTCCTTTTTCAATCCACATTAATTTTTCTTGTGGTTGACCATCACCAGCCCAAGGTGAAGCAGGTAATTCTGGATGGGTTGGGTCAGAGAAAAACGTTACTCTTTCATCTACAATCTTCTCACCTAGTTTTGTTTTGCCACCGGGTTTACTAAAAAATGAACGACCTTCGTCAGCACTACGGGCATCCATATCGTAGTAAATGTTTTCCAATAATACTACAGCTGCCGTAGGTTCTAAAATAACAGTATATTTCCCAGGTTCTAACGCCTTCGCTCCTTTTGACCCTATTGATTTTTGTATAGCAACTTTAGTAGCAGCGGCAGTATCTAATTTATTCACATCACTATACCCCTTGGCTACATAACCAGAACCCGTACCGTCTTCTGTACGAACCGTCAATGAAAAATTCACATTGGTACTTTTGTAATAAGCAAAAAGTCCTTTTGAATTCATCATGGCAGTATAGCCTTTTTGGTCTTCTAAAAAGCCTGCGGCAACTAGCTTTTGTTCTCTAGATAGTTTCAGACTTTTTGCAACGGCCTCTGCACGCGTATCGGGCGTAACGCTACCTGTTGACTCAAAATATCCTGTAGATTTAATATAGGTTTGTGGCCCTAATAAACCTACATATTCAGGGTTTTCAGGGGCAAGCTTTGCTAATTCTTCTGCCCGACGTACTACTTTTTCTAATGAAGCATCATCAAATTCATCAATGGTTGCTACTCCTACTTTTTTCCCATAAGCCGACTGAACAGTAAGGTTTTGGTTAGTCAAAGCTCCACTGGTTGATACTTCATTGCGAGCATAGCGAAGATTCCCACGGGTTTCTCCTAGCAGATTGACCTCGCATTCATCTGCTTTTGAATAGCTTAAAACCTTTGTTAACAAGGCTTTAGCTTCACTTTCAGTTAATATTATTGACATGTTGATTTCGAGATTAAAGAGTTTGATAAGCTGGTTGGCTTTCGGGTATCGGATTTCAGATGTCGGTTTTTAAAAGAATTATTAAATCCGAAGGCTGAAGACCGAAAGCTGATAGCTATATTTTACGTGCTGTATTAATTACATTCACACCATTAAAACGAGCCGTTGAACTACCATGAGAAACTGCACTTGATTGCGAAGGCTGACCTTTACCATCAAAGAACGAACCACCCAAACGATAATCACGATCATCACAAACCTTTACGCAAGAATTCCAGAACTCTTGTGTATTAGATTGATAGGCTACATCTTTTAGCATTCCTACAATTTTTCCATCTTTAATCTCATAATACAATTGTCCGCCAAATTGGAAATTATAACGCTGTTGATCAATCGAGAACGAACCATCACCAACAATATAAATGCCTTTCTTAACATCCTTAATCATTTCATCTACTGACAACGCTTCTTTGCCCGGAGCAAGCGAAACATTTGCCATACGTTGAAATTGTACAGACGACCAGCTATCGGCATAGCAACAACCATGAGATTCTTTTTCGCCAATAATATGTGCTTGGTCACGAATGGCTTGATAATTTACCAAAGTACCTTCTTTTACTAAATCCCATTGTTTGGTTTTTACTCCTTCGTCATCCCAACCTACAGCACCTAGCGAACCTACCTGTATTTTATCAGCAAATAGATTTACTTGTTTACTACCATAATTGAAGTTTTTACTTTGCCATTTGTCAAGCGTAGCGAATGAAGTACCCGCAAAATTGGCTTCATATCCCAACACACGGTCAAGCTCTAATGGGTGACCCACAGATTCGTGAATGGTTAACCATAAGTGTGATGGGTCTAATACTAAATCGTATTTACCTGCTTCAACAGACTTGGCAGTAAGTTTTTCTTTAGCTTGTTTTGAGGCCGCGATAACATCCTCCAACATATCATAACCCTTGTTGTAGCGGGTAGTGATGCCTGTTATTTTATCGCTTGGGTTGGTTTGTAGGTATTCATAACCCATTCCCATCGGAGCACTTAATGTTCTACGCGTCTCAAATTTCCCAGACTTAGGGTCGATAGCCGTCACATTAAAGATAGGCCAAATTCTATGAATATCTTGGTCAATATACGAACCATCCGAAGAAGCAAAATACTTTTGCTCATTTACCAAAAAAAGTACCGAGTTTACATAATTAGCACCATTTTTCATGGCAGCATCATTCACTCCTAGTAATAAATCTACCTTTTCTTTGATAGGTACTTCAAAAGCATTTTTTTGAATAGGAGCTTTCCAGCTTACTTCGCCATAGCCATTCTGAGGAGCCAATTGTACAGGCTGAGTCATCAATTTAGCATTCGCCTTGGCAATAGCAACGGCTTCTTCAGCGGCTCTTGCTGTATCAGCTTCTGATTTGGCATCCACTACGGCTGCAAAACCCCAACATCCATTGGCAATTACTCTCACGCCTACGCCATAAGATTCTGTGTTGACAATGTTCTGAACTTTGTCTTCACGTGTTACAACATATTGATTCAGGTAACGCCCAATTCTTACATCTGTGTAAGTTGCTCCTTTAGCTTTGGCGGCATTGAGTGCAGCGTCAGCTAATCTTTTTTTGACTGCTACATCTACGTAGCCATCCATAAGAGCCTCAGCGGAAACAGGCCTTCCGACGATTGGAATATTGGGAAGCATCAATGCTCCCATACCCAAGCCTGACATTTGAATAAAATCTCTTCTTTTCAAAGCTTTTAGTTTTTTTAGTTGAATAGATAGAGGAAAAGTGCTTAGGAAACAAATAAGAATTTATACTTATTAATGCTTTTGGCTATTACCAAAATATCAATAAATAATCCCTCAAACCTGTTCGATAGGTTTTTCCAAATACCTAAATATATTGTTTTTGATGAAGATATAAATACTTTGAAAAGTATGATTTTGATGAATGGTTAAATAAAGAAGGTGAATGGCTGACAATTCAGACCATCCACCTTCTATTAACTATACAGCATCAGATAAACTACTGAAGGTAAAGTCTCTTATTTTTAATGGAGGAACCAAACTACCTCCTACACGCATCGGAGCACCCATTGCTTCTAAATTATTAAGCATAATTACTGGGCTTTCGTTGAAACGGAAATTTTTGATTGGATACTTAATTTTTCCTTTCTCTATGTAAAAAGTACCGTCACGTGTAAGTCCTGTATACAATAATGTTTGAGGATCAACGGCACGGATATACCAGAAACGAGTAACCAAAATGCCTTTTTCAGTGCCTTTAATCAAGTCAGCTAATGATTCTGAACCGCCAGCCATGATAAATCCTGATGGTGGTGGTGTAGCTTTCACCCCTTTTTTCTCTGCCCAGTATCTTGAATAAGTTAGGTTTTTAACTACGCCATTTTCTATCCAATAGATTTTTTCTTGTGGACGACCATCACCCGAAAACCCTGCTTTAGGAATTTCAATATTAGCTGGGTCTGAAAAAATACTTACTCTTTCGTCAAACAATTTTTCTCCTAGACGTATACCCCCGCCTTTTTTACTCAAGAAACTTCTTCCTTCGTCTGCACTTCTGGCATCCAAACTTCGCATCATGTTTTGCAATAAATCAATCGATGCCGCAGGTTCAAGGATTACAGTATATTTTCCTGGTTCTAATGCCTTTGCTGAACTTGAAGCCAATGCTTTTTGCATGGCTACTTCAGTAGCCGATTTTGTATTCAGTTTTGAAGCATCGTTGAAATCACGAATCGCATAACCAGAACCTAAACCATCTGCTGTACGAACTGTAATTGAAAAGTCGATGGAAGTAGATTTGTTATAACCAAAAAGTCCTTTGCTATTGCCAATGGCATTGAAACCCGAAGAGTCTTCTAAATACCCTGCGGCTGTCAAATTCTTTTTAGAGCATGGATCAATGCTTTCAAAAGCAGCTTTTGCACGGTAATCAGGGTCAATACTTGCTGTACTTTGTGAAAACGTACCAGATTCTATGTATTTCTGTGGACCGAGCATCGGTACATATTCAGGGTTTTCTGGTGCCAATTTGGCTATTTCCTCTGCTCTTCTAACAGTTTTTTCTAATGATTTATCATCAAATTCATTGATGGTTGCTGTACCAGCGCGTTTGCCAAATACTGCTGTTACTGCCAAAGAGAGGTCTAGTGACTCCCCACTTGTAGAAACAGAATTTCGAGCATAACGAATATTTCCTGTGCGACTTCCACTTAGTGCCACACTCATTTCATCAGCTTTTGAAAATGCCAAAACTTTGTCTATTATCTTTTTAGCTTCTTCTTTTGTTAATATAATTGACATTTTTTTTCGAGATTAAGTTGAAAGCTGTAAGCTTCGAGCAATGAGCTTTGAGTTTTAAAATCTCGTAGCTGATAGCTCATGGCTCATAGCTGAACTAAACTATATTTTACGTCCTGTGTTAATCACATTTACACCGTTGAAACGAGTCGTGGCACTTCCATGCGAAACAGCACTTACTTGCGAAGGCTGCCCTTTCCCGTCAAAGAACGAACCGAATGTACGATAATCGTCTTTATCACAAATCTGTGCGCAAGAATTCCAGAACTCTTGTGTATTTGATTGATAAGCTACGTCATCTAACATTCCTACAATCTCTCCGTTTTTGATTTCATAGAATAACTGACCCCCAAATTGGAAATTATAACGTTGTTGGTCGATAGAATATGAACCACGACCAATGATATAAATACCTTTTTCAACGCCCTTAATCATGTCAAAAACACTCAACTTTTCTTTACCAGGACGTAAAGACACATTTGGCATTCTTTGGAATTGTACCGAGTTCCAGTTGTCGGCATAACAACAACCGTGCGATGCATTTTCTCCTAGAATATTTACTTGGTCACGTATAGCTTGGTAGTTTACCAAAATTCCATCCTTAATCAAATCCCATTCTTTACAAGGTACGCCTTCGTCATCATACCCTACTGTACCCAACGTATATGGCTGTGTCTTGTCAGCTACAATATTCACTTGTTTGCTACCATAATTGAAAGACTTCGTTTTCCATTTATCTAATGTTGCAAAGCTAGTTCCTGCATAATTGGCTTCGTAGCCCAATACACGGTCAAGCTCAGTTGGGTGACCTACCGACTCGTGAATAGTCAAACCTAAGTGGTTAGGGTCAAGTACTAAATCATACTTACCAGCCAATACCGATTTAGCCGTCATTTTTTCTTTAGCTTGCTTAGCTGCCATGATAGCATCTTCTACCATGTCGTAAGAATTACGATACCCTATTAAGCCGTTTGGTGCAGCAATTTTTTCGCTTGCTAAGCCATCTAAATATTCATAACCCATACCCATCGGTGAACTAATGGCATCACGTGTTTTGAATTTACCAGCTGCTTTATCAACCGCAGTTACAGTAAAAGTCGGCCAGATACGGTGTACATCTTGGTCAATATAAGAGCCATCTGAAGATGCAAAATATTTTTGCTCGTTCACTAAAAACAGATTGGAAGTAACAAATCCTGCACCATTTTTCAGGGCTTCGCTGTTTACTTTCATCAACAAATCTATTTTTTCTTGAACAGGTACTTCAAATGCATTTTTCTGGATAGGTGTTTTCCATGAAACCTCACCAACACCTTTTTGTGGAGCAAGAATTACAGGCTCTTTCTGGATTTTAGCATTCGCTTTAGCAATGGCTACCGCTGTTTCTGCACATTTGGCAATACCTTCGGGTGTAACATCACTTGTTGCGGAAAAACCCCAAGTTCCGTTAGCAATTACACGGATACCCACGCCATACGATTCAGCATTGACAATGTTCTGAACTTTGTTTTCACGGGTAAACAAGAATTGTTGTAAATATCTACCGATTCGAACGTCGGTATAAGTAGCACCACGAGATTTGGTAGCATTCAAAGCGATGTCTGCCATTCTTTTTTTAAAGGCTACATCTGCAGCAGGTTCTAGCAAACGTTCTGCTGTAACCATATTTCCCAAAACAGGAACGGACGAGCCCATCATGGTTCCTAAGCCCATACCAGATAATTGGATAAAATCCCTTCTATTCATATTGGGGTTTGTTGATTGAAGTTAAAATTAAATGAGGTAAAAATCGTGATAAAATAGACTATTTAACCCTGTTCTAAAAAATGGATAAAACAGTACAATCTAAAAATAGTAAATAAAAACGCAAAAACCATCTCTTTATTCGACAAAAAGCTAAAGTTTATCGACATCTGTTTGCGATTTTATTTAATTTGGCAAAAAACACCATTTTCAGAACAAAAATTTGTCTTTCAAGTTTTCAAGAAAACATCTAGTAAATGATCTTAATAAACCACCTTTTAAAATGATGCTCTTCTTTCAAAGAACATACTATTGATTAATTATTTTAGTAAATCATTTGGATATTTGAAATCAATAAATCAACTTTGCCTATCGAAATGATAGACTTATATTTATTAGCCACCAATAAATATAACCATAACCAAATTTAAATTATTTGAAATGACCTTACAACGAGTAAAGATTAATCAAAGAAGGGAAAAATCTTTCCCTCAAAAAGTGGCATACTCCAATTTATTCACTTCTTGCTGTTGTTGCAATTAAGCAAAATACTACAACTCTTTTAAATAGCTGACTTATTCATCTTATTCATAAATGATGTGTCGATTCTCCATGTCATCTATAAAATCTTGTGATTAAAAAAATACTGTTAAATTGATAGGATTTAGTCCTATAGAAAAAATAGATTATTAATATTCATGAAAATTAAACAAATACTCTTACTAAGTCTTTTCTCGCTAAGTTTTGCCTCGTTTAGTCAAAATAAGAAAAGTAACACCCCTCCGAATATCATTTTAATTATGGTAGATGATATGGGTTATTCAGATATCGGAGCTTATGGCTCAGAAATCAGCACACCTAATATCGACAAATTAGCCTTTGAAGGTTTACGCTTGAAGGAATTTTATAATAATTCTATTTGTGCTCCTACGCGTGCTTCATTAATTACGGGTCAATATCCACATAAGGCAGGCTTAGGCTATTTTAATGTCAATTTGGGTTTGCCTGCTTACCAAGGCTTTTTAAATAAAGAGTCTCTGACTTTTGGGGAAGTACTTAAAACAGCAGGATACAACACTTTTCTTTCTGGCAAATGGCACGTAGGCAACGATAGTTTGTATTGGCCCAACCAGAGAGGGTTTGATAAATTCTATGGCTTCATCGGCGGTGCTAGTAATTTTTATGCCGACGCAAAAGATGCGCCAGTGGAATTGGTAGAAAATAATAAAAGAATCACATTAAAAGATGGAGAATATCTGACCAATACCATTACAGATAAAGCGCTGTCATTTATTGAAGAACAAAACAAGACTTCTAAACCGTTTTTCTTGTATTTAGCTTTTAACGCTCCGCATTGGCCTCTACAAGCTTTACCAGAAGACATTGCCAAATACCGTGGCAAATATAAATTAGGGTGGGATTCTCTAAAAGTCATTCGTCATGCTAAACAAGTACAATTAGGATTGGTAGACCCTAAACAACCTATTGCTACACGTGATGAAGAAGTGCCTAGTTGGGATGCCTTTACGTATGATGAGCAACAATTATGGCAAAAGAAAATGGAAGTATATGCCGCCATGCTCGACCGTGTTGATCAAAATGTAGGAAGAGTATTAGCCAAATTAAAAGAGCTTAAAAAGGATGAAAATACATTAATCATTTTTATTTCCGACAATGGTGCTCAGGGTGGTTTTTCTCCTTTAGGTAGAAAACGTTCTAGAAATTCTGGCCCTATTGGGTCGTCAGGTTCTTATGAATACCAAGACCAAAGTTGGGCTTCATTATCTAATACACCATTTCGTTCTTACAAAAACAATTTCCATGAAGGCGGTATCAGTTCTCCATTCATAGCTTGGTTTCCTAAAAAAATCAAAGCTGGGGGTATCGCTCGTGGTACAGGACATTTAATCGATTTAGCTCCTACTTTTTATGATGTAGCAGGTGCAAAATATCCAGAAAATTATAATGGTGTAAAAACCAATGCTTTAGCAGGTGTCAGCTTGAAAAAGTTATTATTTGAAGGTACAGAAGTAAATCGTGAACAACCCATCTTCTGGGAACGTGGTGGTAACAGAGCCGTAAGAAAAGGAAAATGGAAATTGGTTTCTACTTACCCGCAAACAAATTGGGAATTGTTCGATGTAGATACTGACCGTGCCGAAACAACCGATTTGGCAACAAAAAATCCTGATATAGTAAAAGCATTAATTGCCGACTATGAAGCATGGACAAAGAAAAATAATGTAGAAAATTATGATAAAATAAAGCCTGCGGTTCAAATCGGAAATGGAACGAGGTTTTAAGAAGCTGTGAGCTTTTAGCATTGAGTATTTTACTACAAATATTAAAATATCTTAGGCGTTAGCAGTTTCCGAAATTCCACTGTTTGAGCGGAGCGAGTTTGGAATTTCTTGACTTTCTTTTGTTACTTTTCTTGTGTCAAGACAAGAAAAGTAAGGCCTACATGAGGAAAAATCTTTTTATAGGCATTTGTTAAGGGTTTTAAATATTCTCGCTCACTTACAAATTTTAAAGACGATAAATTAGCATAATCATTCTTATGAAAAATAAAGCATTTACTTGGATAGGGATTTTATTTGCCTTGAGCCTATCTACTCAATATACTTTTGCCCAAAACAAAAAGCCCAATATTATTTTAGTAATGGTAGACGATATGGGTTATTCTGACCTTGGTGCGTATGGTTCAGAAATCAATACACCTAATATCGATAAACTGGCTTTTGAAGGTATCAGACTTAAAGAATTTTACAATAATTCTATCTGTGCTCCTACACGTGCGTCATTGATTACGGGACAATACCCTCATAAAGCTGGAGTTGGCTATTTTGATATAGATTTAGGCTCGCCTCCTTACCAAGGTTTTTTAAACAAAGAATCATTGACTTTCGGAGAGGTACTTAAAACAGCGGGCTATAATACTTATCTTTCTGGCAAATGGCACGTTGGTAAAGACAAATCAGTATGGCCTACCCAAAGAGGCTTTGATCAGTTTTATGGTATTTTAGGTGGTGGCGCTAATTATTTTGATGCGGAAGATATTCCACTTGGACGACCATATCCTGTAAGCTTGATTGAAAATAATCAACAGATTCATCCAAAACCAAACTCATATTATTTTACGGATGAAGTTACGAATCATGCTATAAAATTCATTAGCGAGCCCGCTAACCAAGAAAAGCCTTTCTTTTTATACTTAGCCTATACGGCACCACATTGGCCATTACAAGCTTTGCCAGAAGACATTGCTAAGTATAAAGGCAAATACGATTTGGGGTGGGATGCTCTCAGGAAGAATCGCTTGGCTAAATTAAAATCATTAGGCATTCTAGACGAAAAACAAACCATTGCCGAAAAAGATGTAGAAATTCCTGAATGGGATAATTTAACCTATGATGAAAAAGAACTTTGGAAAGCCAAAATGGAAGTGTACGCTGCCATGTTAGACAGAGTGGATCAAGGCATCGGGAAGTTAATCGCAAGTCTGAAGGCACTTAAACAAGATGAAAACACTTTAATTGTTTTTATTTCTGATAATGGTGCTCCTGCGGAAGATGTAGCACATTTGGGCAATAAAGTAGGCAAAAATGCTGGTCCTGTAGGAACTTCTGGCTCATTTGAATCCCAAGGTAAAAACTGGTCATTCTTATCGAATTCACCTTTTCGTTCATTCAAATCTTTTGCTTTCGAAGGAGGTATCAGTTCTCCATTTATCGCATGGTTTCCAAAGAAAATAAAATCGGGTACTATCAGCAAAGGCACTGCACACTTAATTGACTTAGCACCTACTTTTTACGAATTGGCAGAAGCTAAATATCCTGAAACATTTAATGGGGTAAAAACCAATCAATTACCGGGAAAAAGTTTGACAGGGCTGCTTTTTGACAACAAGGAAATACAACGTGAAGAAGGTATTTTCTGGGAAAGAGCAGGCAACAGAGCCGTAAGAAAAGGCAAATGGAAATTAGTTTCTATTTATCCTTCTTATCAATGGCAATTGTTTGATTTAGATAAAGACAGAGGCGAAACGCAGAATGTAGCAGCCAAAAATCCATTGATAGTAGATGCGCTTTCTAATGACTATTTCAAATGGGCTGCCGCCAATGGGGTAGTAGATTATGATACTATTAAACCAAGTGCTCCGCTTTTACCAGTTAGAAAAAACAAATAATAAATGAAGCGGTGAGTTTTGGGTGTGAAATTTAAAAGTACTTTTGTAAAGTAATCTCAAAGCTTAATATTCAATGCTAAAAAGCTACTATTCAACATGAGAAAAATAATTTATACCGCTTTAGGAGTGAGTGGTTTTGCTTGGCTAATGCTCCAAAGCAATGCCCAGACTGTTCAACAAAAACCTGCTACTGGAGATAAAATTGCCGTTTGCAAAGTAAAAAGTCCAACTTTTGTTAAAAATAAATTTGCTTCTGATAAAACCAATGTTACGACAGGCAAGGCATTAAGCTATCAAAATATGGTAGAAATTGCGGGAGGGACATTTACGATGGGTACTGATGAATATCCAGATGCGCAACCTAAACATGCGGTAACTATAAAAAGTTTTTTGATGGACGAGCATGAGGTAACCAATGCTGAATTTGCAAAATTTATAAAAGCTACTGGCTATAAAACAGTAGCGGAACGTCCTTTAGACCCAGCAGATTATCCAGGAGTACCGATTGATAAATTGGTAGCAGGCTCAGCCGTCTTTACTCCTCCTACTGAAAATGTAGGATTGGATAATCACCTTCAATGGTGGGATTATGTGGCTGGTGCTAACTGGCAACATCCTAAAGGTCCTTCGAGTACTATAAAAGGACATGAAAATGAACCAGTTGTACAGGTTTGTTATGAAGATGCGCTAGCTTATGCTAAATGGGCAGGTAAGCGATTGCCTACTGAAGCTGAATGGGAATTTGCTGCAAGAGGGGGAAAAACTGCTAGTAAATATTATTGGGGAAATGTATTAAAGCCTAATAATAAATGGATTGCTAATATTTTTCAAGGGAATTTTCCGAGTGGAAATACGTTGGAAGATGGTTATAATGATGTAGCACCCGTAAAGTCTTTCCCGAAGAATCCTTATGGATTATATGACATGGATGGAAACGTTTGGGAATGGTGTAGTGATTTGTACAGACCAGATTATTACAAGAATAGCCCGAAAGTTAATCCTAAAGGGCCAAGTTCAAGCTATGACCCTGAAGAACCCAACGTAGTAAAGCACGTGCAAAGAGGTGGCTCATTCCTATGCAGTGATCAGTATTGCATACGCTATATAGCAGGAAGTAGAGGCAAAGGAGAAACGAGTAGTGCTAGTAATAATTTAGGATTTAGATGTGTAAAAGATAAAAACTAATAATCATTGTAATATTAGAAACAATATTTGTACTTTTTGAATATTATTTTTCCATTGCATTGATTATCAGTAAATTAATATTTTTAGACCGAATATTTTTCTAAAAATATTTGGTTTTTTAAAAACATTAAACCATCTTTGTCTATCGAAATTATAGACTTATAATTTCACCGCAATTATCTTGTTAGCCACCAACAATGCATGATTGCCTAATTTACCATAACTTTTAATTAAGCGTTAATCACATGGAATGCTCAAAAAATAATGGTCACGACTTCACACTCAAGGTGGTTCAATCTCTTGCTTCCTTTTCTTGCTGTTGCTGTTGTTGATAGCCAAAAAATCAAATTATTTTCTTAAATAAGATTTACAGTACTTTATATGCTTTATGATTAGAGCACTTAGTATTGGTATGCTTATTCCTTACAATTATTTACATGTAACGTAAACAGATCAAAAAAAAATGAAAGCAAAACTAACAGGACTTTTCCTTTTATTAGGTACGCTTGCAAGCCAAGCCCAAGATAATAAAGTAAGTTTAGGCGGAACTCGCTTTACCTATCCCCTTATCGAAAAATGGATTACTGAGTATAAAAAGATATATCCTAAAGCGGATGTACAATTAGCAAAAAATGTTGGTGAATCTGTTACCATTCAGATCATCGCATATCATGCTGAACCAACTGCCTTTGGTGATGACAAAGAAATTACTCCCGTAAGCAGATTTGCCTTATTACCCGTTGGTAATGAAAAGACTCCTTTAGCTCAGAACTTAGCAAAGAAAGGTGTTAAGAAAGAAGAATTGAAAAAATACTTCTTAGAAGACCCTGAAGATGCACTTGAACAAGACAAAGACGCTCCGAAATATCAAGTATATACGCGTGCTAGCAAAGTTTGTTCTTCAATTTCTTTCGCTAGTTACTTAGGAGACGATGCTGAAAACATTGTAGGAAAAGGAATTACGGGTGATGACAAAAATCTATTAGAAGCTATTAAACGTGACCCACTAGGCATTACGTATAATAACCTAGGTTACTTGTATGATTTACAAACAAGACAGCCTTTGAAAGACTTTACTATCTTCCCGATTGATTTAAACAACAATGGAAAATTAGATAAAGAAGAACAAATTTATGGCAACTTAGATTTGCTTATTTCTTTCCTTGAAAAAAACCCTACCAGCAAAGCTATTCCTACAGAAAACGTCTATTTTATCACGCATAAAAATGCTGAAAATGAAGAATTGAAGCGTTTTGTGAACTGGACAAAACACGAAGGACAAGCTTATGTCAAAGAATTAGGCTTTGTAGGCTTGAATGATGCAAATGATAATAAAAGTGCTTTTGTAGAATCAAACAATTCATTTAAAAGCAAAAACTAGCCTTTTCGTTGTCTTACTTCTTTTCATATCGCTACATCAGCCTATTTTAGGCTGATGTAGTTGAACCTAACTTATACTCAGATGATGACTCTTCAAGATTTTAGCACTATTGGGAAAAAAGTGCTTATCAGTATCCTTGTATTCTTAATTCCAGTGACTATCCTAACAGGAGGTATTCTATTGATAGAACATTTATTAAATTAATCAGCCATTTCCTAAAATCACTCAAAATGACCTTAGAAAAAAGTCTTGCTCGTAAAATTTTTCGAGACTCATTAGTTAGTCTATTCATTTATGCTCTCCCTGTTATTTTACTTTGGGGATGGTTTTATTATAAAGGTGAAAGACCTTGGCTTAATAAAGTAAAAAACACCACAAGTACTTCGGCAAGTGCCAAGGAATAGATAGAGATATGAAGACATGAGATGCTAGACGCTAGACAAAAGATATAAATAATATTTAATCATTGAAAATATTTTGGTTCGTTCCAGATTTCTTGTAATAAGTAAATATTCTCGCCTTTTAATCTATTAAATCTATGTGTTAATATGACTAAACATTTACCTTAAAAATAACAAATAATATGGTACATTTTATCGAAGCAATTTTTAAAAACCTTAACGGTTGGGGACTTACAGCACTAACATTTATTTTAGGCTTTGCAGAATTCTCATTGGGCTTATATGGCAAAAAATGGAATAATAATGAAAAACTATTAGACATCGCTTGCTATACATTACCCAAATTAGTAGTTGGTCCAGTTGTCGCATATTTTGGTTTGAAAATATTGCCATTTGTTTTACCTCATGCTAAAAACGAATTCACTTGGATTCCCTTCGTTTTCGGTGCGTTAATTATTACGATTTATGATGATTTAACACAATATTGGTATCATCGTTTACACCACCAAGTACCCTTTATGTGGCGTTTTCATCGTACCCACCATTCTGCCCCATACATGGGTATGGCTATGGCTTCGAGACAAAATATTATTTACACGATTTTCTTTTCTCAGTCGTATGTAACTACCGTTTTGGTTTACTTAGGCTTGGGATATCCAGCCTTATTCGTAAAAGGGCTGAAATCGTTGATTACGAAATTGGCTCACTCAAGTATTAAATGGGATAAGCCATTTTATGAAAACAGATGGTTACATCCTGTAGCATGGGTATTAGAACGTACTATTTCAACACCTGCTACTCACCATGCACACCATGCTGATTCTACAGATGATGGTGTTGGTCATTACAAAGGAAACTTCGGGAATATGTTCTTTTTATGGGATATTATTTTCGGTACGGCACTCATTACCCGACAATATCCAGCAGCTTATGGTATTAAAAACTATCAAAGTGAAGAATGGTATGCACAGTTATTGTGGCCAATTTTAAAATCTAAAAAAGAAGGAAGTGAATTATCAGCTAATGGACCAGAAGTGGCAGACGAAGAACCAATACCAGTACCAGTAGCATTAGAATACGCTTAATTGATAATCGTTATTCAAATCATAAATCCATAAAAATGATTAAGACCTTAAAATTTATCGTACTATCACTAGTACTGAGTACTACTGTATTGGCACAGAAAAGCGATACAGAGACAAAAAATTTAGTTTCAGCAGATGTTTTTGCTTCAAAAATTCAGCAACAAACAAAGCCACAGATTATTGATGCCAGAAGTGCAGAAGAGTTTACTCAAAACCATATCAATGGCGCAACGAATCTAGTTCCTCAAGATGCATCTTTTATTGAAAAGCTTAACCCTAGCCAACCAGTGTTTGTTTATTCAATCGCTAATGGCAGAAGTGTAGTATTTGCGAAAGATTTAGCCAATAAAGGTTTCAAAGAAGTGTACGTATTGGATGGTGGCATTGGTGCATGGGTAGGACAAGGTAAAACTGTTTTTACAACTGCTAAAAAAGGATTAACTATCAATGATTTCAACAATATTTTAGCCTCTAACAAACTTGTTTTAGTAGATGTTGGGTCAAGATATTGTGGGTCATGTAAAAAGGTAAAGCCAGTATTGGAAACCTTAAGAAAAGAGCATGGTGATGCATTGAAAATTGTGGAAATAGAGCTAGAAGAAAGCCCACAATTAATTGCATCCTTGAAGAAGGTTACTTCATTTCCTTATCTGATTCTATATAAACAAGGAAAAGTGACTTTTGAAAAAAGTGGAATTGCTGAATTGAAAGGTGTTTTGGATACTGCTCTGGCACAAGCCTTGTAGTATTTTCTTAAATCATCGGATAGGTAGTAATTGCTATATCCGATGATTAAATTTTATTAAAATCAAATAACCCTTACTGTTACCCCCCAGTCTTCATTTTGTATAAATGAAACCCTTTAATAGTATATATAATCCATAGAATAAAAATGAAAAACAAATTACTAAAATTAATTTTTATGTTGATGTTAGCTTTCATCTCGATGAAGGCTCAATCTCAACAATTGACAGGAAAAATTATTGATTCCAGAACGAAAGAACCAATCATAGGAGCTGCAATAGCCATAAAGGGAACCTCGATAGGGGTAACTACAGATGTCAATGGTAAATTTATCCTCAAAACCTCTCAAAAACCTCCTTTTACCGTTATTGCTACGTTTGTAGGGTATAAGAAAAAAGAAATAGAAATTATTGAATTTGAAAATCTTAACATTTCTTTGATAGAATCAAAAGGACAACGCCTTGATGAGGTAATTGTAGTTGGATACGGTACTCAGAAAAGAAGTGATATTACAGGTTCAATTGCGTCAGTACCTTTAGAAATAAAATCTCAGCCAGTGGCTTCTGTAGAACGTCTTTTACAAGGTTCTGTTGCTGGTGCAATTGTTACTCAAACCTCAGGACAGCCAGGTGGTGGTGTTAGTGTTCAAATCCGTGGTAATAACTCCATTACGGCTGGTAGTGACCCGCTATACGTAATCGATGGTTTCCCTATCAACAATGATTATTCATTGAATGATGCAGGTGTAACCAATGGTTCAAAAATCAACCCATTGTCATCCATTAATACTGCTGATATAGAATCAATTGATGTATTAAAAGATGCCTCTGCTACTGCCATTTATGGTTCACGTGGTGCTAATGGAGTTGTGATTGTAACTACTAAAAATGGCTCAAAAGGAAAATCTTCTATTAACTATGATGCTTATTATGGTGTTCAAGAAGTAATCAGAACATTACCTGTTTTGAATGCAAGAGATTGGTGGTCACTTAGAAAAGATGCTGCTAAAAACTCAGGTAAGACAACTTCTTTACCTTCGGTTACAGGTTATTCTTTAGATACTTCGGGTGTTGGGACAGACTGGCAAGCAGCCGCTTTCAGAAAAGCTGCTATCCAAAGTCATAGTTTATCAATTCTTTCTGGGTCAGATAAAACAAGATTATCGATTTCAGGAAACTACTTTAAACAAGACGGTGTACTTCAAAATACTGACTTCATCCGCTACTCTGGTAGATTTGGCTTAGACCATGACTATAGCAAACGTTTTAAAATCACGTCGAGCTTATCAGTAAGTAATACTAAATCACAAGTAGCACCAGCGGCTATTGTAGCTAATTTACTACTTACTCCTCCGTCATTACCAGTTTATAAGGACGATGGTACTTTTGTGGTAAACAGCCCGTTTGAGTCAGGCTTACAAAACCCAATTAACTCTTTATACAATCAATTAAACGAAACGATTACCAATCGTATTTTAGGAAACGTAGCAGGTGAATATACGCTTGCTGATGGTTTGAAGGCAAAGGTATTATTTGGTATTGACATCGTTGATAACAAACAAAATCGTTATTTACCAAGTAGCACAGCAGAAGGTTTAGCACTTTCTGGTGACGCTATTGTTGGTACTGCTTTCACTAGCAACTGGTTGAATGAGAATACATTAAGCTACGATAAAGAGATTGACGCTAAAAATAAAATCAATGCTGTAGTAGGTTTCACTGCCCAGCAGTCGAAATCAAAAGGAGCAGTAGCTGAGGCCGCGGGTTTTGCGACAGATGCTTTCTCATATAATAACTTAGGCACAGGGATTACTACTAGAACGCCAAGTTCATTTGCTAGTGAATGGGCATTAGCGTCTTATTTAGGAAGAGTAAACTATGTGCATGATGATAAATATTTAGTAACGCTGACACTTCGTGCGGATGGTTCTTCAAGATTTGGAGATGGTAACAAATGGGGTTATTTCCCTTCGGCAGCCTTTGGATGGAATGTGAGCAATGAAAAATTCTTCCAAAATGTTAAAAATGTAAGCAGCTTTAAAGTAAGATTGAGTGCAGGATCAACGGGTAACCAGAATATTCCTTCATACCAATCATTGTCTCAGTTAAGCTATTTTAGATACAATTTCTCTAATACAACCGTTTCGGGTTATGCACCAAACACAGTACCTAATCCTAATTTAGGTTGGGAAAAAACCTTCCAAATTGATGGTGGTATTGATGTTGGTCTTTTCAATAATCGTATTTCGCTTGTGGCAGATTATTATTACAAAAAAACAACCGATTTGTTGTTGACAAGAACAGTACCGGGTACTTCTGGTTTATCTGATTTCTATAACGGACAAGCTTCTGTGATTTATCAAAACATCGGAGCTGTAGCCAACCAAGGATTTGAGCTATACATCAATTCACACAATATTGATAGCGATTTGAAATGGAATACTACGGTGGTATATTCTAACAACAGCAATAAAATCTTAAATCTTGGCGACGGAGTAGACCAAATAATTCCTTCTATTTCTTCTCCATCTATTGCAAAAGTAGGTTATCCTTTGGGTTCATTCATTGTGTATCAAACAGATGGTATTATTCAATCTGGTGATGCTGCACTTACTCCACAGGCTAACAAAAGTCCAGGAGGGCAAAAATACAAAGACATCAATGGCGATGGTGTAATTACACAAGCTGCTGACAGGGTTATTATTTCAAATCAACCAGCATTTACGGCAGGTTTGACAAATACTTTCAACTATAAAGGATTTGACTTAGCGATTTTCTTCCAAGCTTCAGTAGGTGGTAAAATCTATAACGCCAACAGAGCCAACCTTGAATTAGGGACGGGATATGTAAATAGTTCAACTGAATTATTAAACAGATGGACACCAACGAATACAAATACCGATGTAAAAGCGGCTTACCAAGATCCTGCTATTACGATTTCAGATCGTTTCATTGAAGATGCTACTTACTATCGTCTGAAAAACATTTCCTTGGGTTATACTATTCCTGCTAAAATCGTAAAGAAAGCGAACATCAAAAGCTTAAGAGTATATATCTCAGCACAAAATGCCGCTACTTGGACAAAATATACTGGCTATGACCCAGAAGTAAGTTTGAACGGGCAATCATTGATTAACAAAGGTATTGACTCGGGTGTATATCCAAACAATAAGTCTTATCAAGTTGGGGTATCATTATCATTCTAGCTTTCAGCTATCAGGTGTCGGCTCTCAGATTAAACTATAACATATTTATCCATTAGCCGAAAGCCGATAACTGAAATCCGAAAGCCATTTTATCATTTTAAATTAGATCATCATGAAATTATTCAAATATATAGCACTTGCCAGCATAGGATTTACGGCTAGCTCTTGCGAATCATTTTTAAAAGAAAATCCCGAGTCAATTATTTCAGAGGAACAATTTTATAAAACACAAACTGATGCCATTAATGCTGTAAACGCAGTTTACTTTTCATTAAATTCAGGAGGAAGTAGTATTCAAACGCCTTATAATACCTTGTTTAATACAGGGATGAATTTTGCAGGCGATGATGAAGACCCAGGACCAGGTGCAACCAATGCGGATGTGCGCTCGCTAGCAGTGTTGGCCCATTCATCTTCTAATCTTCGTGTATATGAATTATGGCAACAACACTACGCTGCTATTAAAAAAGCTAATGTAGCGCTAGAAAAAATTCCGTCGATTGAATTTGATGCTACGCTGAAAGCTAGATTATTAGGAGAAACCAAATTCCTAAGAGCTTTATACTATTTTAATTTAGTTCGTTTATATGGCGATGTTCCTTTGATTACTAGTTATCAAAAGTATGTTAACGCAGGAGATTATGCCATTGCTAAATCGCCTACTACGGAGGTTTATCAACAAATTGAAAAAGATTTAACAGAAGCGGCGGCGGCTCTACCAAATTCATATTCATCACCTGATGTTGGAAGAGTGACTTCAGGTGCGGCTAAGTCTTTATTAGCAAAAGTATATTTAACGAAGGCGTCTTTACCGGTTAATTTAACCCAACACTATCAAGATGCTGTTAAAAAAGCAGAAGAAGCATTATCTCCAGCCGACGGTGGTACGGGTGCTTATGGATATGATTTATTCACCAATTATGCGGATGCTTTTTTGCCTGCTTCTAAAAACGGCAAAGAGCATATTTTCTCTGCACAATTTAAATCAAATTCATTAGGTCAAGGAAATAACCAAAATCCACGTTCGATTTTGACTGCTATTCCAGGCTTAACAGGAGCTTATGCAGACATGGTTCGTTTTTATACTGTTGGCACAGATAAATTCTTTAGTGTTTATAAACTTTACCAACCTACTGACAAGAGAAAGAGAGTAACTTTTGTAACGAATTTTACTAGTCCCACAAATGGTAGAAAATACGCTTTGCCAATTGTCAACACTGCCGTACCGAATGACTCGACTCCATTCTTTAACAAAACTTGGGATCCAAACTCGTTATCACCAACCAATGAATCTGCTGCCAACGTAGCCATTATACGTTATGCTGAACTATTATTGATTCATGCAGAAGCTGAAAATGAATTGAACGGTCCGACGACAAAAGCATATAAGTCTTTGAATAAAGTAAGAAACAGAGCAGGCTTACCCAACTTAGCAGAAGGATTGACAAAAGACCAATTCCGCGAAGCCTTATACCTTGACCGTCGTTTAGAATTAGTGTTCGAATACCAACGTTGGTTCGACTTGATTCGCCAAAAAGATGGTTCAGGAAAAAGTACCTTCGTAACCAACTTACATAAAGTAGGTAAAACAAATGCGGCAGACAAGCATCGTTTGTTTCCAATCCCACAGTCAGAGATTGACAACAATCCAAAGTTAGAGCAAAACACGCTTTGGAAATAATTAATATTAAGTGAGTTGTGGATGAATAAAATAACTATTCTTCCATAACTCACAAATTGCTGACTCATCCTTAAAAACTTTTGATTTCATTCATTTATGCAAAAGAATATCATTATTGGTTTACTGTTCTCAGTAACACTTTTCTCATTTGTTAAGAAAACTTTTGATGGAAAAGGCACACACGAAAGTAATCCAGACGTAAAAAAAGAGGTATTTAAAGTATTAGACGACTATATGAATACCTTCAACGCCAAAGATGCAAAGGCTTGGCAGGCTACTTATCATTTTCCACATTATCGCTTAGCAAGTGGCAAAATGTCGGTATTAGAAAAAGCAGGCATTTTAGATTCAACGGTATTTATACAACTTGGTAAAACGGGCTGGCATCATAGCAAATGGAACCATAGAAATATCATTCAGGCATCCGATGACAAAGTACATGTGGATACACAATTTTCACGCTACCGTGCTGATGGTTCATTGATTCAAACATACGAATCTTTGTATGTTGTCACTAAAGAAAATGGGAAATGGGGCGTAAAATTACGTTCAAGTTTTGCTGAATAATTCCTACTTAAAAGTTATCATGAGATTTTCAATTAAAAATATCCTTGCTTTTTCGCTCAGCATATTATCCACTTCGGTTTTAATGGCTCAAAATGCTCCTAGCAAAAAACCAAATTTTGTTATCATTATGGCCGACGATTTGGGTTATGGAGATATCGGTACATTTGGAGCAAAGGATATACGCACGCCCAATATTGATAAATTAGCCACGAATGGCTTGAAATTTACGTCTTTCTATTCAACTTCGCCCGTTTGTAGTCCTTCACGATTTGGTTTATTAACAGGTCGTTATCCTCGTCGTCAGGGAATAGATGGTGTATTTTTCCCAGAAAGTTTCAACGGTATTCCTAAAGAAGAACTAACTATTGCCGAAGCCCTGAAAACCAAAGGTTATTCAACAGGAATTGTTGGGAAATGGCATTTAGGACATCATCGCCAATTTTTACCGCTACAAAATGGCTTTGATGAATACTTTGGCATTCCTTATAGCAACGATATGCAAGGAACTGCTTACTTGCGTGGCAATGATGTAGTTCAATACAATATTGACCAACATTTTACTACCAAAACGTATACTGATGAAGCAATAAGTTTCATTGAGAAACACAAAAAAGATCCCTTCTTTCTCTATTTACCGCATACTATGCCACATTTGCCTTTATACGCCTCGCCAGCATTTGAAGGGAAATCTCAAAGAGGACTATATGGTGACGTGATTGAAGAGTTAGATTGGAGTGTAGGACAAGTAATAGAAGCCTTGAAAAAGAATGGTATCGAAGAAAATACTTTGGTGATTTTTACTAGTGATAATGGTCCTTGGACAATCTTCGATATCGAAGGCGGTTCGGCAGGAAATTTGAGAAATGGCAAAGGTACTACTTTTGAAGGTGGACAGCGAGTACCAACTGTTTTTCAATGGCCTGCTCAAATCAAAGCTGGAAGTGTTTATGAAGACTTAGCCTTGCATTTAGATATTTTCCCTACCATCTTGAAATTAGCAGGCTATCAAACTACTTTACCTAATCCGATTGATGGTGAAGATGTTAGCCAAATTTTGACAGCCAATGGAAAAAGAAAAGGCGATGAATTTATTTATTATTCTAGCGGAAAAATAGAAGCTTTCAGAAAAGGAGATTGGAAAATAAGATTAGCACAAACAGCTTCTAAAAACTACCTAAATGGCAAAGAAGTACCTGCCACTGAACCTTTTTTATTCAACTTAAAAGAAGATGTGAGCGAAACCAATAACCTATACCAAAGCAAACCTGAAAAAGTAGCTGAGTTATTAGCAGCTTTAGACAAAAAGGTAAAAAGTATAGGTCAAACCCCTCAAACGCTTCCCCAAAGATTAGTAGCTGATGATGCCCACATTAAAAAATATTTTCAGCGTCATCCTGAATTGAAGAAGTAACAATTCATATGTTACGCAATATCCTATAGGAAGGCTTTGTTGTCAAATCCTCTTTAAACTTTGTCAATTAATATACAAAATCGATAGATAAAATATTAATACTGAAAAGCATTATGATTAGTCAAAAAAAAGTAAAACGATTTTCTAAACTGACAACATCCTTAGCATTAAGTGGTGTATTAGCCAGTTCAAGTGTTTTTGCACAACACGACCCAACGCTTCCTTTCCAAGGGAAATTGGGTAAAACTTTCCAAGAAACGAAAGAAGTTTGGACAGAACATTCGCCTCAAGCGCCTAAAAATGCTCCTAATGTAGTCTGGATTTTGCTTGATGATGTGGGCTTTGGTGCTGTAAGTACTTATGGAGGTTTAATCAAAACACCTACGTTGGATAGCTTGGCAGCTAACGGTTTGCGTTATACCAATTTTCATACAACTGCTATTTGTTCGCCCACTCGTGCTGCTTTACTGACGGGGCGTAACTCACATTCAGTTCACATGGGCTTATTCCCTCAAACTGGTGGTGGAACCCCAGGGTATGATGGCTTTATGCCTTTTGAAAAAGCTACTATTGCCGAAATCTTACGAGAAAACGGTTATAATACGTATGCAGTTGGAAAATGGCATTTGACGCCAGCCAAAGAATCCACGCCAATTGGACCTTTCAATCGTTGGCCAACGGGCAGAGGATTCGACCATTATTATGGATTTTTAGGGGGTTCAACTGACCAATATTATCCAGTGGTGTGGGAAGATACCAAGAAGATAGTCCCAGAAAAAGGCAAATTATTTAGTACTCAAATGGCAGATAAAGCCATTAACCTAATTGCTGAACAAAAATCACTTGCTCCTGAAAAACCATTCTTCTTATATTTTACCCCAGGGGCTGGTCATGAACCACACCAAGTGGATAAATATTGGAGTGACCAATATAAAGGGAAATTTGATTTCGGTTGGGATAGATACCGAGAAATCGTTATCGAAAATCAAAAGCGTTTGGGCGTAATTCCTAAAGATGCCGTTTTGCCAGAACGTGGACCGGGTTTAAAAGCATGGGACTCACTATCTCCTGATGAAAAGAAAGTTTATGCCAAATTCTTTGAAGTATATGCAGGTTTCTTAACGCATATAGACTTTGAAATTGGGAGAGTACTTAATTTCTTGAAAGAAAGCGATCAGCTAGACAATACGCTCGTGATTGTTTCAGTAGGTGATAACGGGGCAAGTAAAGAAGGGACTTTTGAAGGAAGAGCGCATCGTAATTATGACCCAGATTTGACACCAGAACAACGTTTGAAGAAAAACCTTGCTTTAGTTGACCAAATCGGTACAGAATATTCAAGTCCAAATTATCCTTTGGGTTGGGCTCAGGCTACTAATACGCCTTTCAAACATTGGAAACAAGATGCCAATTCAGAGGGCGGAACGCATAATCCTTTGATTCTTTTCTGGCCAAAAGGTATTAAAGACAAAGGCGGTATTCGTAATCAATATACGCACTTGATTGATATTTTACCAACAACGATTGAATTGACGGGAGCAAAAGTACCGACAGTAATTAATGGTTATCCTCAAGAACCGATTGAAGGAACAAGCTTGGCTTTTAGCATTAATAATCCAAGTTTGCCTTCTCGCCATACCGTACAGCATTATGAAATCATGGGTTCTCGTTCGATTTATAAAGATGGGTGGAAAGCAGGTACTTTGCACGTAAAAAAACAGCCATTCGATAAAGATGTATGGGAATTATATAACCTAAATGAAGATTTCAACGAGCGTAATGATTTAGCAGCTAAGCATCCAGAGAAATTACAAGAATTAAAAGAGTTGTTTGACGCTCAGGCTTGGAAATACAATGTATATCCATTGAAAGACGGTACTGGCTCAGTACCTGCTCCTTCGCCAACCATTTTCGACAACCGTAAACAATTGGTTTTATATCCGCAAACTTCACAGCTATTTGAAGGTTCTGCGCCAAAATTGGGCGGTCGTTCATTAAGCATTAGTGCTGATGTAGTGGTACCAGAAAAAGGTGCTGATGGTGTGTTATTAGCAATTGGAGGAAGAGCAGGCGGATTGAGTTTGTATGTTCAGAAAAATCAATTGTGGTTTACTTACAACAATGGCGAAGAAAAAATATATGCTGCTTCAAGTGAGCCTATCAAAGCAGGAAAAAACATCTTGAAAGTAGACTTCAATTACCAAGGTGCTGAAAATATTAACAATGCTCTTGCAACAGCTATTTTGTATATCAACGATAAAAAAGTAGGTGAAATAAAAATCACAAGAACCTTACCTGCAGTTGGCTTCTATGAAAGTATAGAAGTGGGAAAAGACCAAATTACTGCCGTAACAGAAAAGTACAGTGTGCCTTTTAGTTATGCAGGTAAAATCAACCATGTAACGATTGATTTAAAGTAAACAGGATAGATGATTAGCTGGTAAATGCTATTTGCCAGCTAATCATTTCTTGGCTAAAAATATTCACTAACTAAAATGGAAAATATCAATAGAAGACAATTTTTAACTGCATCACTTATTCTTTCATCAATCCCTTTGTTGAAAGCGCAGACAGTTAATAGCACTGATACAGAAACGTTGGCGATTGCTAAAGAAGCATATATTTATGGTTTGCCTTTAGTCCTGACAGATTTAACAAGAATTGTAGGTAGCAGACCTTCTAATCAATTTCACCATAGCAGGGCTTTTCCTGACCATGCTTTCAAAGCCGTTGTTCGTCCTAATAATGATACTTTTTATTCTTCAGCTTTTCTGGATTTAGGAACAGAACCGATTATTTTAGAGATTCCTGATACACAAGATCGCTATGCTGTTGTACCACTAATGGATGCTTGGACAAACGTTTTTGCTTCATTTGGAAAAAGAACTACTGGTACAAAAGCTCAACGATATATTATAACAGGACCAAAATGGAAAGGTGTATTACCAACAGGTTTTGAAGAAGTAAAATCCCCTACAGATGTAGTCTGGATTATTAGTAGAATACAAGTAAATAGTCCAGAAGACGGAAAAAACTTTGTCAGTAAAATTCAAGATGGTTTGAAATTGAGACCATTAAGTCAATTAGACAAAAATGAGGTTACGACATCATCCAAAATTACTTATTCGGTAGAATCTTCGGAAGCTATCCAAGTATTAAAAGCGAAACGAAATGTAGTAGAAGCCCTCAAAAAATTAACTACTGAAGAATATTTCACTTATTTAAATGAGCTTTTAGTAAAAAATCCTGCTTTAGAAGCAGACAAAAAAGTAGTAGACAGATTTGCCAAAATTGGCATTAAAGCTGGCCAAAAATTCTCGCTAAATACCTTTGATCAAACAACTCAAACTGCTTTACAAAACTTACCTACAGAAGTAATAAACACCTTAGAAAAAGCAAGAACAATTCTTACGAATAACAACGAAAACAAACCTGACGTAACGATTGGACATTATGGAACCAATTATCAAAAAAGAGCAGCAGTAGCCTATTTTGGTTTAGGAGCATTAGGGCCAGAAGATGCGGTTTACCAAGGTTATCGCGAAGATGCTGAACACAAACCACTCAATGGTGAAAATCAGTATATTATACATTTTGAACCTAATAAAACACCTCCAGCTAAAGCCTTTTGGTCAATCACGCTTTATGATAAAGCAGGTTATCTTACCGAAAATGCTATTCGCAGATATGCCATTGGCGACAGGAGTAACCTTAAATATAATGCTGATGGTTCATTGGATATCTATATTCAACATGATAGCCCTGGTACTGATAAAGAAAATAATTGGTTACCTGCTCCTAAAGAAGATTTCAATTTATCTGTGAGAATCTATTGGGCAACAGATGAATATTTAAAAACAGGCAATTGGGTAAAGCCAGCTATAAGGAAAACAGCACTTTAAGCAGTAAACTATAGCCAATTATATTCTCGGCGTATAGCGTATTGCCTAAAGTATAAATATCAAATACTATGAAAAAAATATTAAGTACCATACTCTTCTTAAGCGTAATAAGTGTTGCTTCTGCACAAGATAAAGAAGAGGATGCCTTGTTTGCTACAGTCAAAAAATTTGTTGCTTTGGGAGAACATCGCACTGGTACAAAGGTTGATTTTGCTACTTCACAATGGTTAAAAACAGCATTAGACAAAATAGGTTTCCGCACTGAATTTGTTAATTTTCCAGTGAATCAATTTTTTTTTGAGGGTGGTAATATTATCGCTGATAATAAAAATTTAGACGCATTACCTCTTTGGCCCGTTGATCCAAAAGTTAATCAATCACAAAAAGGAATATTAATTGATGGTGATAGAACAACCGATATCAGCAAGCTGAAAGGAAAATTAGTACTGACTACGCTTCTTGTGTCAGGGGGTGCATTGAGTGAAGCCATCGAAAAACACCTTGAAAAATTCATTCAAGCAGGTGCTAAGGGTATTGTGGCCATCACTCCAAGCAATACTGGTGAAATTATAGCCCATAATACACGAGAAGAGACTAAACCTTGGAGCATACCTGTATGGCAAGTAGCCTCAAAAGATTCAACTGTTTTTAATAATGCAATAAAGTCGGGGACAGAAGTGTCCGTTACGATAAAAGGCTATAGCAAAGCGATTCAAGCCAGAAATATTGTTGGAAAAATTGGCAATGGAAAGCAATATGTAGTGATTTCAACACCTATCAGTGGCTGGTATACTTGTGGGGGTGAACGTGGGCCGGGCTTGGCGACATGGTTAAGCTTAGCGGAATGGGTAAGTAAAAATCGCTCGCAATTTGCTGACTATACTTTTGTTTTTACAGGAAATTCTGGTCATGAGTTAGATAATTTAGGAGCATTAACATTTGCGGAGAAAGCTGCCCCTAAATCCGAAGAAACTCGCCTTTGGATACACCTAGGAGCGGCCATTGCTACACGAGGGTGGAAGAAAGAAAATGGTGTTTTTATCCAGACAGATGAAGTGGATGCTAATAGAGGAATCTATTATGACGAATCGGTTGCTAGTGCTTTTGAAAAAGCCTTTGCTACTATAAAAGCAAGAAAAGGTAAAGGAACAGAGACCAATAAAGCCACGATAAAAGCGGGTGGAGAAGGCGGTTTATACAAAGAAAAAGGGTATAAAAATCTAGTTAGCTTGGCTTATGCCCATCGTTATCATCATGTAAAAACAGATGATGAAAACAATACCTCTCCTGCTTTGTTATTGGAAATTTCCAATGCTTTAAAAACCTTTATTTCGGAAGAATTGAAACATTAATTCCAAGCTAGATAACAGTAATAAAAATTATGAGGAAAGATGTTGTTTAGCCATAAACAACATTAAAATTTAATTGAAAATATAATACTAAATCGATAGAATATATATAATTAAATCGTTATGAAAGCAACTATCACTTCTTTCTCAACAAGATTTATAGGGTTGATTCCTCCCCTTGTCATCTTACTCATTACTGTTATCAGTAATCCAGATTTATTTAAGAAAAAACAACAAAATAAATTTAAAACAACCAATAGTTATCAAGTAAGTAATCAGAATAAACAATATAATTAACCCATTGATAAAATTATGAAAAAAATTAAACCAAAAATGAATCAATATTTATCCCTTTTAGCAGGCACAATATTGGTTACTTCGACAAGTAATGTCTTTGCTCAAGCAGAGCAGGAATGGAAAGGGAAAATTACTAAATCGCATACCACCTCAACGCCTTATAAAATAGACTATTTGAAAAAAGCCAAAGTGGGCTCACCCAATGTAGTTGTAATTATATTAGATGATGTTGGCTACGGTGCTTCTAGTGCTTTTGGAGGAGTAATCAATACGCCAAATTTTGAAGCATTAGCTAAGGGTGGTCTTAGTTATACGAACTTTCATACAACAGGCATTTGCTCGCCTACGCGTTCTGCTTTATTGACTGGTCGTAATCATCATTCAGTGGGCATGGGGCTTTTCCCTCATTTTTATCTTTCGGCTGATTATCCTGGTTATGACGGTCATATCAAACCCACTAAGGGAACCATTGCAGAAGTGCTTCGTGAAAACGGATATAGTACCTATCAATTAGGTAAATGGCACTTAACCCCAGATGAAGAAAGTACAGATTTAGGGCCTTTCGACCGCTGGCCATCAGGCAAGGGCTTCGACCATAATTTTGGTTTCTTGGGTGGTGCTACTGACCAGTACAAGCCTGATTTAGTAGAAGATAACTTGCATATTAAACCAGATGGCAGACACTTAACAGCACAGTTGACAGATAAAGCCATTAGTTATATTACTAAGCAAAAAACGCTTGCTCCTAATAAACCATTCTTTTTATACTTCGCTCCGGGTGCTACTCATGCTCCGCATCAGGTAGATAAAGTTTGGTCTGATAAGTACAAAGGGAAATTTGATGCTGGCTGGGATGCTTTCAGAGAACAAGTCTTTGCCAATCAGAAAAAGTTAGGTGTAATTCCAGCGAATGCTATTTTACCTGACAGAAATGATTTTATCAAAGCTTGGAAAGATTTGCCTGCTGAAGAACAACATTTGTATGCACGCTTCATGGAAGTATATGCAGGTTTCTTGGAATATACTGATTATGAAGTGGGTCGTTTGGTGAATCATTTGAAAGAAACCAATCAATTAGATAATACAGCAATCTTCGTAATCATTGGTGATAATGGAGGTAGCAAAGAAGGTACTGAGTATGGTGTAACCAATAAAAATCTACGTTTTGGAGCAGAAGGAACAACCCGTGAAGAATACAAAAAATATATCTTGACCGAGTACGACAAAATCGGAACACCTAATGTATTAAGTTTAGCAAACTATCCTTTAGGTTGGGCTCAGGCAACGAATACGCCTTTCAAATTCTGGAAAAGTGATGCCAATGCTGAAGGTGCAACACACAACCCTCTGATTGTTCATTACCCGAATGGTATCAAAGAAAAAGGTGCTATTCGTACTCAGTTTGGTCACGTAACTGATATTCTTCCAACGATTGAAGAAATCACAGGCGTTACTCAACCAGAAGTAATTAAAGGCATCAAGCAAGACCCAATTCATGGAAAAAGTTTGGTGTATTCATTCGGTAATGCCAAGGCTCCTGAGCAACATACGCAACAATACTTTACTATTTTTGGTAACAGAGCCATTTATAAGGACGGTTGGAAAGCAGGTGCTGCACATCACCCAAATACATTAGAAACTTTTGGGTTTAAAGGTGAAGCACTGCCTGTTATCGAAAACAATCCTGATAAAGATGAATGGGAATTGTACAACCTCACAGAAGATTTCAATGAAAGAGTAAACCTTGCTAAAAAGTATCCTGAGAAACTAAAAGAATTGAAGGCTCTTTTTGATTCAGAAGCTACTAAATATAATGTTTATCCATTAATTGATGTTCAACATGCTGCTGAACGATTCAGACTTCAATTGAGTGGGGGTGGTAAGTAATTGTGAATTAGTCAATTGTGAGTTAGTGATTATTAATCTTGTAATAATAATCATTAACTCACAATTCTGTGTATAAGGTATTTAGTTGCTCATAGAATAGGCTTTAGTGCTAGTAAAATCATTAACATAAAAAAGGAATAAATGACTTTCAATTATCTAATTTTTAACATTGATTGTCATCAACCCAAAAGAAAATCCACAAAATATATGAAAAAATATCTTTTAACATTCGTCCTTGTTACAACAGTAATCGTGGCTAATGCACAAACGGCAACACATCAGGCGTACACTCAAAAAACTGCTAATAAAGTGGTTGTTACAGAACAATTGAGCAAGAAAATTCTGAAAGAAATCAAAACAGGGAAAGCCTATTTAGTTGATGTCAGAACACCCGAAGAATATAGCACTAAGCACCTACAGTATGCTCAAAACATCAATATTCGTTCTGAAAAATTTGCGGATGAAATCAAGCAGTTAGACAAATCAAAGAAGATTTATCTGTATTGTCGCTCGGGTAATAGAAGTGGCAAAGCAGCAGATACCTTGCAAACATTTGGCTACAATTTTGGCTATAATATTGGAGCATTAGATAGTTTGGTCGTAAAAGGATTACCTGTAGAAAAATAAAAATGCTAAAGAAAATTATACTTATTGGGCTATTGTTTAGCTCGATTCCACAGCTATTATTAGCCCAGAAAAAGCAACCTAATATCGTCATCATCCTAGCTGACGATTTAGGTTTTTCTGATATTGGGGCCTTTGGTTCTGAAATCAAGACGCCTAATTTAGATAGACTTGCCAACAACGGTTTAATACTTACCCAATTTTACAATGCTGGGCGTTGCTGTCCTTCTAGGGCTTCTTTACTAACAGGCTTGTATTCGCATCAAGCAGGTGTGGGTGATATGGTACAAGACAAAGGCTTTCCGTCCTATCAAGGCTATTTGAATGACCATTGTATTACTATCGGGCAAGCGTTAAAGCAAGCAGGATATTCAACCATTGTTTCAGGTAAATGGCACGTGGGTTTAGTACCCTCGGCTTGGGCTGTGAATCGTGGTTTTGATGAGTCTTTTACCTTACAAAATAACGGGAGTAGTTATTTCAACTCGCAACCATTGTATAATGATGGGCGTATAGTTACTTTTTTAGAAGGTGGTAAAGAAATTACTCGTTCAGATACTTCAAAATATCTTACACAAGCCATTACTGATTTTGCTATCAATGCGTTAGACAAACAAAGCAAAAACAAAAAGCCTTTCTTTTTATATCTTACCTATAATGCTCCTCATTGGCCAATTCAAGCTTTGCCCGAAGATATTGAAAAATACAAAGGCAAGTATCTGGCTGGCTGGGATAAACTTCGTGAGAAACGATATAAAGCATTACAAACAAAGGGTATTATAGACCAAAAATGGGCACTATCTAATCGTTTTGAAAATGTGCCCGATTGGGAACAATTAAGCCCTGAGGAAAAAGATAAATGGGATACTCGCATGGCAATTTATGCTGCCATGATTAATAGAATGGATGCTGGTATTGGCGAAGTGTTACAAAAAATAAAACAACTTGGAGAAGACAAAAATACGATAGTATTATTCCTTTCAGACAATGGAGGCAGTGCCGACGATGTAAAAAACTGGAATTACGTAACTCAAAAAAATGGTAAAGCTGGTTCGGTAGCATCTAATTAGCTTTCATGAAATAACCGTTCCTTTGTATTTTGGTTAATGTTTTTACAAATTGTTCCAAGAAAGTTATCTGGG
>NZ_JBWKOV010000007.1:0-223304 GCF_059416265.1 Arcicella sp. GW821-FHT09D11
GAAGATGGAGGACAAGAATCATTTACGCCTTATGGTTATGTGTTTAATAATCCAATTAAATATACTGACCCTGATGGAAAATTGCCAACAGCAGTCGCTGGAGGTATTATTGGTTTTGTAACCGAAGTAGGAACACAGATGGCTGTAAATCATTTTTCTGGTAAGAGGTTGACAGATATTGATTGGGCAGATGTAGGTGTTGCAACAGCAGTAGGCGCTGCAACAAGTGGTTTGAGTGTATTAAATACATCAAGCAAAGTTGCTAAATTATTGAAAATTGGTTTAGATGTAGCAAGCGAAGGTGTTAAAGCATCTATAGATGTGAAAACGGAGGAAAATGGAGGTGTTCAAACTGTATTTAACGGAAAAAAAGAAGGAAAAACTGCTGTTGCAGATTTAGCGTTAGGACCTGGAGGAGGTATGGCAGGAAAAGTGGGAGGGAGTGTAGCAAAGGGCCTTTTTAATAGCAATAAATTGATAAAAGCATTAGAAAAGCAAATTCTTTCTTCGGAGAAGTTTTTATCTAAAGCATTTACTGAGAAAGGGAAAGCTTTGGGTTCGAAAATGTTATCAGAAGCAAAAGGTAAATTATCTAGTGCGAATGAAAATGCAAATGTTGTAGGAAAAATAGCACAATTAGGTACAGCAGTAGCGGCTGGGACAAAAGGCGATAAAATTAAAAAAGAAAATGGTCTATAATAAAATAATAAAAGAAACTATTCATAGTCTATTAGCCTTATTAGGTATGTTTTTAATTGTCTATATTATCATATATTTTGATAAAAAAGACTCACATGAAATTATACAAAATGGAGTAAAAACAATTGGAAACGTTTCTCCTAGAATAGGGAAAATTTTTTTGACATATACACTTGATAAAAAACAATGGTCTAATTATCAGAATAGTCCATTCTCTGGAATTCAAGATGGAGAAAAATACGTTATCATTGCAGATAAGAGAAATTTCAATAATGTACTTATCCAATTTGATAAGCCTGTAATTTTACGAAAAGACGTAAATTATTTTCGCAAAACAAAAATACAATCACTAGAAAAAGATTTGTTTAATAATGAAAAAGATGTAAAATTTTCATATTTAGTCAAAGGAATACCTTATAAAAGATTTCAAAAAATACCTATTAATCAGAAAATAGATTTCTCTGAAAAGAATATTTATGAAGTAATTTATGATTTACGTAATCCTAAAATTGCTTACTTACTTTTGACTGATATTCCTATAATGTTTCCTCTGCTGGTACAATTATCAAGCAAAGAGTCAGGTATACCAAAAAAATATTCCGCTTTTAACTGAAAGAGAGTACTTCATAGGAAAATATCATTTTGCCGTTGTTGGTGTTTTTTCACCAACAACCTATGCGACAGCAACACACCGTAAAGACAGGTGATATTAAGTATTGCTTAGTAAAGACAATTTAGGCAATATCCGTGTAGTAATAGATGATGAGCAGGATGTTCAGGTATGGCAGAAGAATAGTTATAGTACCAAAAGAAAATAAGCGTTTTAATTTTAGTAAGCCAAATAATAAAGACAATAAAATATCACTAGAAACCCTACATCATTCATCTATGAATATGTTTATTAAGATTGTTTGCAGTTTCACACTCTTATTACTAACAGCAACCTGTTTGAGGGCTGATCATATTGTGGGTGGGCATATTGAAATGCAGGCTATCGGTAAGACCCCTGGTAAATATACAATTATATTGAAATTATACTTCAATGCCCTTAACCCATCAAACGATATCCCCAACACAGTTGAAAGTGTGGGTATATCCCAGAAAAGCAATCACAAATCAATTACTGTAATTGGCTTGCCTATAAGTAAACAGACCTTATTTGAATATAGTAATGAAGATTGTGCTAAACTTAATAAGTTAAAAATCATAGAAGTTACTTATGAGAATGTATGGGAAGTAGACCCAGAGAACTTTCAGGACCCAACAGGATATTATATCTATCATGATCGTTGTTGTAGAAATGCAGGAATTACAAATATTGTCAGTTCTCATCTAGCAAGTATGGCGTTTTATACGGAATTTCCTCCGATGAAACGTAATGGAAAGCTGTTTCTAAATTCCACACCCTCATTCAATGTCCTTAGTGGTGAATATGTATGTATAAATGACCCTTTTAAATACAATTTTAATGCAAAAGATGTAGATGGAGATTCTCTTCATTATGAATTAGCCACACCACTATTGGGTAAATCAACCATTTTTGAAACAGAAAGACTATGGAGTGGGCCATTTACCAATATCACTTGGCAGACAGGATATGGTTTATCCAACACTATTCCGGGTTCACCTAATTTAAGTGTGGATGGTAAAAGAGGTGTTATTACAGTAACCCCAAATCAATTAGGACTTTTTGTTTTTTCGGTAATTTGTACAGAATATAGAAAAATAGGAAGGGTTTATGTAAAACTAGGTATTACACAAAGAGATTTTCAACTAAAGGTGATTGATTGTCCTATTCCTACCAATCTACCAGACCCTGTTATTTCAGTATTAGAAAGGCCGGGGACAGACCCTACTATTTGTTTTGGTGATAAGGTCACATTTCAAGCTACGACTAACCCAAACTGGAATTACCAATGGGAGTTAGATGGAGATAATATTCCTGATGCCAATTATGATAAGCTAGTTGCCAATAAACCGGGTATTTATAATTTGACTGTATCCCTTAAAAATCAATGTACTAAATCAAGGACATCGAGACAAATTACCCTTAAACTACAAAACGAAAATGTTAAATTGAAAGCAAGTGAAAAGTCATTTTGTGAAGGGGGAAAAGTTCTGCTTGAAGCGCCATTAGAGGGTAATAATTTTAGTTATATATGGTTAAAGGATGAGCAAATACTCAATAATGTTGAGCAGAAAATAGAAGTCAATAAAAGTGGTAAGTATTTTGTTGCCATTGCTGATAATACAAAGCCTACTAATTGTCCAGCTGTAAGTGATACGATTTTTGTAGAAGAGTTTATGAATCCAGAAGCAGAACTTAAATCCGATAGAGCCAGTAACTTAATATGTGAAGGAGAAACAATTTTATTAAAAGCGAATGAAGGAGATGAGTTGCAATATGAATGGCAAGTAGATGGAGTTAGCCTTACTACAACTACTAAACCTGAATATACTGCTAGTCTCAAAGGTGATTATACTGTCATAGTTATCAATAGTAATAATTGCAAGAAAATGTCAGACGTCATAAAAATTGAGAGTGTATCAAAAGAGGAAATTAAAATGGATAGTATTCCTCCAATATGTGATCTCAATAAAGGAGTAATTTCGTTGAAAGCTTATCCAAGTGGTGGTATTTTTAAAGGTTCAGGAATTGTTGATCAAAATAAAGGAACGTTCAATCCAGATTTGGCAGGACTTGGGAAGCATGCAATTAGCTATGAATACAAAGGATTATTACAGTGTCAGTCTGGGACTGCTCAAAGAGATATCATTATTTCAGAACCTTTTAAATTAAATTTAACCCCCAAAGAATTTAATATATGGAAAGGGGCAAGTGTATCTTTAGTGGCACCTGATTTTAAGGGTTTTAAATATAAATGGTTCCCTGACAATACTCTTTCTGATGGGCAAATAGCATCACCAGTTGCCAGACCAAGTGAGACAGTGACATATACTTTAGTTTTGACTAATGACCAAGGTTGTATATCTCAAGATACAGTTAAAGTAAATGTTACACAAAAAATTTGGATACCAAATGCCTTTACTCCTAATGGTGATTCTCAAAATGATAACTGGATATTATCAGGAACAGAAAGTTATCATGATGTTGAAGTAAGTATTTATAATAGATGGGGCGATATAGTGTTTTATTCAAAAGGCTATACAACTCCTTTTGATGGTAACTATAAAAATGAACCTTTACCTGTAGATACATATATTTACAGAATTGTCATACCTAGTAAAGGTTTTCTTTTTAATGGTTCATTATTAATTGCTCGGTGATTGGGTTACGCCTTTTTTTATAATAAGTTTCAGACAATATTGCTTTTTTAGCTATTTCTTGGCGACGTCCACTTTTTCTACCTTTGTTGTAGTATGCTGGGGTTTGTCTTTTTACAACCAATATTAAAAAACAGCTAGTTTTATTTATTCCCGGCAAATTTTCAGAGATAAATAACGCTGATTTTCGGAGATTTTAGAAATAATAACTAATTTATTCCATATTCTTCGATTTTGCGATAAAGGGTTGTCAGTCCAATGTTTAATAGGCGGGCAGTTTCGGTTTTATTACCTTTTGTATGTTTTAGTACTTTTTGAATATGCTGTTTTTCAATGGTTTGTAAATCAAAAGAATAAGATTTTGTAGCACTATTTTCAGTAGGAAATTGAATCGTAATCGGTAAACTATCTACCGTCAATTGTCCATTTTCATTCAAGATAATGGTTCTTTCAATGACATTTTTTAATTCACGGATATTACCTTTCCAGTCATAATTTTCTAGTTTCTCAAGAAATTCATGTTGTAAGTCACCAATCTGAATATTGAATTTCTTTGAAAACTCTTTCGTGAAGAAACGAGCAAGCACCTCAATATCTGTTTTTCGTTCACGAAGTGGTGGTAGAGCAATTTGAAAAACCGAAAGCCTATAAAATAAATCAGAGCGAAAATGACCTTCGTTCACTTCCTGACTCAAATCCCGATTAGTAGCTGAAATAATCCGAACATCTACCTTGATAAGTTTGGTATCCCCTACCCTCATAAATGTTCCTGTTTCAAGTACTCTTAACAATTTGGCTTGTAAATCCAAAGACATTTCACCGATTTCATCCAGAAAAATAGTACCTCCATCGGCTTCTTCAAACAACCCTTTTTTATCTTTGGTAGCTCCCGTAAACGAACCTGCCTTATGTCCAAACAATTCAGATTCAAGGATTTCTCTGGAAAACGTAGCACAGTTTACGGCCACAAAATTCTTGGATGTTCTTGTGCTTTCCTGATGGATGGCATTTGCAAAAACTTCTTTCCCTGTTCCTGTTTCACCTGTCAATAAAACAGTCGTATTGGTTCTAGCTACTTTTTGGGCTAAGCTAATTACCTCCTTAATCTGTTTAGATTTACCAAGCACTTTATCAAATCCTTGATGCGTATTCTGAACCGTTAATGGTTGATTTTGTACTTTATCCATTGCCAAGCTAAGCATAGGCAATATTTTTTCGTTATCGTCTCCTTTTACTAAGTAATCAAAAGCGCCATTCTTCATGGCTTTGATGCCATCCTGAATAGTTCCATAGGCAGTCATTACGATTATTTCGAGCTGTGGGTATTTTTCTTTAAACTTTTGAGTAAACTCCACACCATTACCATCAGGCAATTTTACATCTGATAATACCACTTGTATCGCCTGATTTTCAAGGATCTTCCAAGCAGATTTTAAATCTCCTACTTCTGTAACAGCATAATCTTCTAGCTCAATAATCCTTTTGAGTAACCCCCTGAGTTGCTTTTCATCATCGATAATCAGTACCGTTCCTTTCATCCTTATATGCTCTGGGCTATTGCCCAATTTAACTTATATTCGGCTAAATTAATGTTTTTTTAGCATTTCGACTTTCCCGTTTTTTCAAAGACAGATTTCAATCAAAAAAAGTATTGAAGTAAATATCTCTAAGTAGGCACGATTTATGATTGCTAAGTAACAACGGGTATCATTAGAATTTGATGCAAAATATCAGCCATTGTTGTTTACAAAAGTCGTCAAATAACTGGGCATAAAATGAGTAAACTCCTTTTAATTAGCTGATTATAAATTTGATAGTCATTAATAAATAGTTTTTATCGGCTTAATAATTCACTAGAAATGACTTTTGTCATTGATTTCTTGCGTAATTTTGTGCTATGATTGAAAGACCAATAACCGACTGGTTGCCTCTGACCAAAAAAGAGGTTGAAAAACGTGGATGGGAGGAATTAGATGTAATTCTAATTTCAGGGGATGCGTATGTAGATCATCCAGCTTTCGGAACGGCTGTGATTGGTCGTATTATAGAAAGTGAGGGATTCAAAATTGCCATTGTGGCTCAGCCCAATTGGAAAGATGATTTACGTGATTTTAAAAAATTAGGGAAACCAAAATATTTCTTTGGCGTAACGGCTGGCTGTATGGATTCAATGGTGAATCATTATACTGCCAACAAACGTCTGCGTTCAAATGATTCATATACACCAGGCGGCGAAGCAGGTTATCGTCCTGATTATGCTACTACCGTTTATACCAAAATCTTAAAGGAGTTATACCCTGATGTTCCAGTATTAATTGGTGGTATTGAAGCGTCTCTTCGCCGTGTTACGCACTATGATTACTGGCAAGATAAGCT
This sequence comes from Arcicella sp. GW821-FHT09D11, assembly GCF_059416265.1. Classification (NCBI taxonomy): domain Bacteria; kingdom Pseudomonadati; phylum Bacteroidota; class Cytophagia; order Cytophagales; family Flectobacillaceae; genus Arcicella; species Arcicella sp. GW821-FHT09D11. The sequence goes on from NZ_JBWKOV010000007.1 coordinate 6,361, forward strand.
TTTACCTTCTATTCTATACGATTCAGGAGCCGATATGTTGGTTTATGGAATGGGCGAACAACCACTTCGTGAAATTTTGCGCATGGTAAAACAAGGAATTCCTTTAGATACCATCCGCAACATCAACCAGATTTCGTATTTACAGCCCTCTACCGAACCTCTTGGAGAATTCAACAATTGGGATACTGTAGAGATTTCAAGCCATGAAATTTGTTTGAAAGATAAAATCAAATACGCTGCTAATTTTAAGGTGGTGGAAGTGGAATCGAACAAATGGCAAGCCAACCGAATTATTCAGAAAGTAGGCGATAAAACATTGGTGATTAATCCTCCTTTTAAAACAATGGAGGAAAAAGAAATGGATGTTTCTTTTGATTTGCCTTATACCCGTATGCCCCACCCTAAGTATAAAAAGAGAGGTCCGATTCCATCTTACGAGATGATTAAGTTCTCGATTAATATGCACCGTGGTTGTTTTGGGGGATGCAGTTTCTGTACTATTTCAGCACATCAGGGCAAATTTATTGCCTCGCGCAGTGAGAAATCAATCATGAAGGAGGTGGATCAAATTGTGAAACACCCTGAATTTAAAGGATATATCTCTGATTTGGGTGGACCTTCAGCAAATATGTACCAAATGAAAGGGAAAGATGAATCAATTTGTAACCGTTGTCAAAGTCCGAGCTGTATTCACCCTGTTATTTGTTCGAATTTGGATACTTCACACACACCACTGACGGAGATTTATAAAAAAGTGGATGCTCACCCAAGTGTCAAAAAAGCCTTTGTTGGTTCGGGGGTTCGTTATGATTTATTGGTGGATGATTTCAATAAAAATAACCAAGACGGCAACCATGATATCTACATGGAGCAGTTGATAACTCGCCACGTTTCTGGTCGTTTGAAAGTTGCTCCAGAGCATACTTCTGATGCCACCTTAAAGGTAATGCGTAAGCCTTCTTTTAAATATTTCAGAAAATTTAAAGAAAAATATGATAACATTCAGGCGAAGCATAACTTGAAACAACCGTTGATTCCTTATTTTATTTCATCACACCCAGGTTGTGAAGAAGTTGATATGGCAAACCTTGCTGCTGAAACCAAAGATTTAGGATTTCAATTGGAACAGGTACAAGATTTTACCCCAACACCTATGACGGTGGCAGAAGTAATTTATTATTCTGGGGTACATCCTTATACCTTACAGCCTATCATTACAGCAAAAACCAAGGAAGAAAAGTTAAATCAGAATAATTATTTCTTTTGGTATAAACCGGAATTTAAAGATTGGATTCGTAAGCGTTTGCACAAACTCAATCGTCCAGATTTGGCTGAACGTTTGTTGAAAAGCCAAAAGCAGGCAGCCATTGATAAGGTTCTTGGTGAAGACCTTGTCACTAAGACACAAAAGAAAAAAAATAATTTCAGACGATAAAAAATAAGGTGTTCAAAATTGTATAATTTGAACACCTTATTTTTTTATATTCTTCTCCAAGGCTTTCAGTATAAGCACCTATAGCAAAAGTATGAATAAAGTCATAAAATATGTAAATTTGAAAAGCCTTAAAATGTATCTGGATGCTGGTTTGAATCTCATTTACCAATTAAGAACTATAGACTGAGTACAACTAAATTGACAACTTTATGCAAAAAATCTATCTAGTATTGGCATTTTTGGCGACAGCCTTATTAACAGCGGCCTATTTGCCAGAAAAGGATAATCCAAATAATGAAAATACTGGATGGAGTGAATACCTAGGAGGACCAGAACGTAATCACTATTCTAGTCTTACGCAAATTAATAAATCAAATGTCAATCAATTAAAAGTAGCTTGGGAATATCATACCCTTGATTCTGGACAAGTACAATGTAACCCGATTATAGTAAATGGCGTAATGTATGCTGTTACAGCTACCAATAAACTCTTTGCATTGGATGCTGCTACAGGGAAGGAATTGTGGAAATTCACTAACACAGCCAACGTTTCTCTCAATACCAATCGTGGGGTTACTTATTGGGAAAGTAAAGATAAAAATGATGCTGATGTACCTAGAATCATCTTTGCTCTCGGTTCTTACTTGTATGCTGTTGATGCTAAAACTGGACAACTAATAGAAAGCTTTGGTGATAAAGGCAAAGTGAGTTTGAAAGAAGGTTTGGGAAGTACAGCCATCAATAAATTTGTCATTTCAAATACCCCTGGTACTTTATATGAAGATAACATCATCATGCCCCTGCGTCTTTCGGAAGGTGCAGATGCCGCTTTAGGCAATGTGCAAGCTTTTAATGTACGCACAGGTAAACTCTCTTGGGTTTTTCATACTATTCCCGAACCTAACGAATTTGGATACAATACTTGGCCAAAAAATACTTACAAAAATACCGAAGTTGGTGGAGCCAATAACTGGGCTGGAATGGCTGTTGACCGTAAAAGAGGAATTGTTTTTGTGCCTACTGGTTCAGCCGCATTTGATTTTTATGGCGGAAATCGTAAAGGGCAAAACCTATTTGCTAATTGCTTGATTGCCTTAGATGCCAACACTGGCAAAAGATTATGGCATTTTCAATTTGTTCACCATGATATTTGGGATAAAGACTTGCCTGCTCCTCCAAACTTGGTAACCATTACAAAGAACGGGAAGAAGATTGATGCTGTCGCTCAAGTAACTAAAACAGGACATGTATTTGTATTTGATAGAGTAACGGGTAAATCGTTGTTTCCTATTAAAGAAACACCTTTCCCTAAATCAAACATACCCGAAGAAAGTACATGGCCAACACAGCCAATTCCTACTTTGCCTGCTGCTTTTTCTAGACAAACTATTACTGAAGCAGATGTGAACCCTTATTCAGACGACAAAGCAGCTTTATTAAAAACTATCCAATCATCCCAAAAAGGTTTATTCCAACCTCTTAACAAAAAAGAGACTTTGTTATATCCTGGCGCAGATGGTGGGGCTGAATGGGGTGGTGCAGCCGTTGACCCTGACGGTATCATGTATGTAAACGCCAACGAAATGGCTTGGATATTTAGCCTAAAATCAACCCCGAAAGAGGATGAACTTGCACACTTGAGTCCGGGACAAAGACTTTATACCAATACTTGTTTGGTATGTCATGGCAAAGAACTCAAGGGAAATCCTAAAAGTGGCTATCCTTCGCTAGTAGATATTTCTCAAAGAAGAGACCGTGAATATGTCACTAAAATCATTGCTTCAGGAAAAGGAATGATGCCAGGCTTTGCTCATCTTTCAACCATTGATAGACAGGCCTTGGTTGCGTTCTTGTTTGGTGATGAAAAAGTAGAAGCAACTGTTTCAAACGCCAAAGATAAGACGCCTTACATTCCTTATCAATTCAATGGGTACAACAAATTCATTGACTCTAAGGGCTATCCCGGTATTCGTCCACCTTGGGGAACACTTACAGCCATTGATTTAAATACAGGTAAACAACTTTGGCAAAAACCATTTGGAGAATATCCAGAACTAAAAGCCAAAGGCATTCCTACCACAGGCTCTGAAAATTATGGTGGCCCTGTTGTTACAGCAAGTGGACTATTATTCATCGCCGCTACGAAAGATGGTATGTTCAGAATTTTTGATAAAAAAACTGGCGATATTCTTTGGGAAACAAAGCTACCAGCTGCTGGTTTTGCTACACCAAGTACCTATTTATTGAATGGAAAACAATATATCGTCATAGCTTGTGGTGGTACTAAGCTAGGTACTAAAAAAGGAGATAGCTATATCGCTTTTTCTTTGTAAAATATAACAGTCGGCTACCGCAATAGTGGTCGACGATCTATCGCCTGTATAAGGCTATTTTGATAAAATCTCTTATTTTATTTAGATGAATCTTCTTTGTCTCTAGTCCTTTAGCAGACTTAAATAACATCCATTATTGATAAAATATATCTTGGTGGCAATATGCCCACTCCCAATATCACAATGATAAGCTGCTTCATGACTATTCCAGTCCTTTACAAATTTTCTGGCATCCACTGATAATTTATAGCAACTATTGGTATTCCCATTTCAAGAATTGCCCCTGCCATTTAAATAACATTAATGATTGAAAACTTACACTTTTTGATATTATCATCAAATACTTTATCCAGATGATTTAATAGTGACTGGCTTTTATTTATAATTATTTCAATAAAAATATTTAATATTTTGGCAATAATGTATTTTTTTGTACTATTGTATCATAATGATAAAATAGTACTTAAAGAGTATTTATCCAATTTAGAAAATCAATCAAAAACACAATACATATATCTTAAATCAACCTGAAAATTACATGAATCAAAGAAGAGACTTTCTCAAAAAGATGGGATTGGCAAGTGCAGGCTTACTGATGGCACAGTCAGAAATGCTAATAGCACGGTCGTTTGCTAAGCCTAAACAAATAGGCTTGCAATTATATACCCTTCGTGATGAATTATCAAAAGATGTAAAAGGAACTATCAGTAAAGTTTCAAAAATTGGCTTCAACCACGTTGAAACTTTTTTTGGTTATACTGGTGATGCTAGCAAAGATTTATTTTGGAATTTGAAAGCGAGTGAATTAAAGCAATTATTATCCGACAATAATCTTGTAACACACAGTGGGCATTATCAACTAAACGACTACCTTACACCAAACAATGGTAAAGATGATGCCTTAAAGTTTCAAATTGAGCAAGCTGCCACTTTAGGACAGAAATATTTAGTTGTACCAGTACCACCATTTGGTTTAATCGACAAAATGACATTGGATGACTATAAATTTATGGCAGCGCAATTAAACAAAGCGGGTGAATTGTGTCATAAATCTGGGGTACAATTGGGTTATCATAATCACTTTTGGGAGTTTAAGATTTTACAAGATAATAAATCGGGGTATCAAATCCTGTTAGAAGAAACAGACCCAGCATTATTAAGTTTTGAATTGGATTTGTTCTGGACAGTAAAAGCAGGACAAGATCCTGTAGCGTTATTCAAAAAATATCCAAAACGTTTTGTCATGTGGCACGTGAAAGATATTGATAAACAATTCGCCAAAGCGGTGTATCCAGATGCCAACAAAAAAGGGATTTTCGATACTCTACGCGAAGTGAAATTTACTGAAGTAGGTACTGGAGCCGTTAATTTCAAAGAAATTTTTGCGCATAACAAAGACCTTCAATATATTTTTGTAGAACAAGACCAGATTTATAAAGAAGATAAATTTGAAAGTGTTAAAATGAGTTACGATTATATTAAAAAGAATCTTATATAAGATTAGTCTTAAAATCATTTATTCGTAGCTGGTGACATAAGTCACCAGCTACGAATAAATGATAATATGCTTATTGTTTGATTACTTTAATCACTTTTGTTTCTATTCCCGAGCTGACTCTCAACAAGTATATCCCACTTGCTAAATTATTCATTCCTATCGAAAGCCTTTCTGCGTTTTGTGGATTTTGAATCAATTGTTGATAGACTTCTATTCCTTGGATATTGGTTAAACTAAGGTCTAATATTGCTCCTTCCGTACCACTAATATCTAATTCACATTGATTATTGACGATTGGATTACCTAGTACTTTTACCTCAAAACTTGATGGTTCTTCAAGACTTGCAGACATTCTGCTTCCTGAATTACTAGTTGGTTCAGTGCCGTAAATCAATTGTCCTTGATAATACACTGTTATCTTATCATTCAACGCCATTTCGGAATTACTTGAATAAGAATAATCGTCCGCTTGAATAAAATTTGACCAATCTGTTTTGGCAATTCGGTATTGAATATTTCCCGTGCTACTTAAAGGATATAAAGTGCCTACATTTGTATTTACACCCAATTCCAGATAAGTATTAGCCCCTGTTTTTACAGGATTGAGCGTGGTAAATTGTGCTTGAATATTAGCATTACCCAACGCCACATAATCTAAATAATAATTCAAGGAGGGTGTTCCTTCCTTCGTAAACCAATAACGTACTTTTAAATCTCCATAGCTTACTGGTACATTTCCTTCATTATTGATTTTTAGATAAGTACTAATCGTATTACTCGTTGATGCCGTTTTACTAGCAGTGTAAACCTTAATTTTCAGGTCGTTTGCTACAGTGGCAGGCTCAACACCATACACTAGTTGTCCGTTTCTGTATAAAGTAATGTGTTCGTTGAATACATAAGAACTTGCATTAGCATAAGAATAATCGTCGCTTTCAGAAAGATTCGACCAATCGATATTGGCAAAACGAGATTGAATAATGCCTGAATTTGAATAGGCTGATAAATTGCCTGCTGACGCTTCAAAACTATATTCGATATACCCTAATGCTCCTGTTCTTACATTTGGCAAGGCTACATATTTTATTTTCAATTTATTATTCCCCAACTGTGCATAATCTATCCAAGTATTGATGCCTTTATAATTTTCAGCTGTAAACCAATACCTAACTGTGAGTTCATTATAAGGAATAGCAACTGAACCTTCATTATAAATCGTCAAATTTGGTTTTATTTGATTGTTTGCCAGATTGTTATCACCATCTTGATATTTTACTTTTAATACAGCAACTACTGTCAACGTTCTACTTATTTCTGTAGCAACAGCATAAGTATTATTCCCTGCTTGCGAAGCTGTAATAGTAGTCGTCCCTGTTCCTACCAAATGTATTTTATTGTTTACAATCTTTGCCACCAATGTATCAGCACTCGCATAAGAAACGGTTAAGCCCGAGCTAGCTGTAGCTCCTGCATCAAAATCTGCATCTCCCAATGTTCTATTTGCTAGTGCATTGAAAACAATACTTTGCGATATTTTTGAAACCATTAATGACTGACTCACTGATACCGCAAGATTATAAAGATTATTACCCTCTTGCGAAGCTATAATCGTAGTCGTCCCTGCTCCTACCAAATGTATTTTATTGTCTACAATCTTTGCCACCAACGTATCAGCACTCGTATAAGAAACGCTTAAGCCTGAGCTAGCTGTAGCTCCTGCATCAAAATCTGCATCTCCTAAAGTTTTGTTTGCTATCGCATTGAACGTGATATTTTGTGAGATTTTTGAAACAGTTAATGACTGACTGACCGAAACAGCAGGACTATAAAGATTATTACCACCTTGTGACGCCGTAATTATCGTAGTACCAGCACCGACTAAATGAATCTTATTGTTTATAATTTTAGCAACCAATGTATCAGCACTACTATAAGAAATTGCTAATCCAGAAGTAGTTGTTGCTCCTGTCTCAAAATCTGCATCCTCAAGTGTTTTGTTGGGTAAGGCATTAAATGTGATACTTTGAGATTGAATAAAATCATTGCTTATTGTAAAAAAACCAAAGCTATTGACACCTGAGAAATTCACACTTTTACTCGTAGCTGTCAGCACTGTTGGCGTCACTAAAGAACTAGCCGATTCCCAAGTTGTATTTATTGAGTTATACTTCATCAACTGCACTTCTGCTGATGGATTGAAATCAGCATTGCCTTGGTCATTATTATACCCTAATTGTATATTTGTCGTAGAGGCAATGGCAGGTGTAATCGTCCAAGTACGATTCAATGCTTTTGATGGTACTAATAAACCAGCAGGCGTATTACCCTCTTGTACTCCAACGGTGAATATTGTTCCTGTAGCAGGTGTAACCGTTACTGAATTATAACTTGTGTTAGATGTCCCTATCCATAATGGTGTAGCTACATTGGCTGCGGCCAACTGTTTATAAACAGCACTTGGCGCTAATGTAAACCAAAGAAGGCCTGTTCCATTACTCGTATGCCCATTGGCTGAAATAGGTGCCGTTGTTAAATTCAATGCTGTTGTTGAGCCATCAAGTATTCCCCCATCTTCCACATTAACCTTTATGCTTTGTGTGCTGACATTTTTTGCCATACGCACATTGGCTCCGACTTTCAATACGCCACCATTTTTTACATTAACAGTCAATGCTTGAACAGGCGTTGGACTAGTAGCACTCGTATTTGAATACAATACAAAAGGTGATAAACTGGCATCTAAAGTTCCGTAGATATTATACGTCATATCACCATAATTACCAGTACCTCCTAATGCTAAAGCAGTGTTTGTATTGGTTTCAGTCGCATTGGTTGGTGCATGGAATGATGCATTCTGATGCGTTAATGCTACTGTTTTTCCTGCATTAATCGTGAGTGTTTTAGCTGCATTTCCAGATAATAAAGAGAAACTATTAACCCCGCTTGTGGCAGTAGTATTATTGCCAAAATTCATGTCTATATCGATAATTATTTGCTGAGCAGGGGCATTCGTAGCTGGCTGAAATCTAGCAATATTTACTTTTCCTGTACCTGTAATGGTTTTAGTGCCTGTACCGCCTGTGTATAAACGTATGCTTTCTCCATTCGTTTTGGTTGTAGTCGCTCCCAATGTTCCATCTACTTGTAGTATATCTCCATTAAACGTCAAACTTACAACCGACCCACCAGCGGTAGTAGTTCCTTTGTAAGTTCCCCCTACATTGATAATGATGTTTTTGGAAGATGTTAAGTTATTCGACGCCGTCCAAGTACCGCCAATGACTACATCATTAGCCGTTGTTATGGCAACAGAGTGTGTCATGGTACCATTCATTATCAAGGTATTAGAGACTGTCAAGGCAATCGTTTCCGTCAACGTTGCTCCACTATAAACGGTTAAATTCTTACACACACCCGCTGTAGTCGCTAACGTAACATTATGACCCGACAAAACATGGACATTAGTTGTAGCCGTAGGTGCTGTAGTAGTTGTGCCACTATATCCCCCGCTTCCATTAGCAATATTCCATGTTCCACCATTCCAGTTCATTGTACCTGTAGATACATAATCTCCTGTTGCAATATTGGTTACTGCCAGTGGTTTAGATACACTCGTAGCAGCCGCATAATCATCATTTCCACTTTGAGACGCTGTAATAACCGTAGTACCAGCTCCCACAATATGAACCTGATTATTGACAATAGTAGTCACTGAAGTATTAGAACTACTATAAGTAACTGCCAAACTTGAACTTGCGGTAGCATTTGGATTAAAATCAGCATCGCCAACTACTTTTACTGCCATAGCAGGAAAGCTTATTGTTTGAGCAGGCAAAGTTCCTACATAAGTCAATGTAAAATTATTAATCTCAAAAGTATTGCTAGTGCCTAATATTTTTATGCGCATACTTTGCACACCAGCATTGAGTGTAAAAGAAGGAGAAAGTATAAGATTTTTCCAATGTTGACTACCATCTGACCCACCAAAAGGAATCATGATTTCTCCTGTTTTATCAATTCCATTAAACTCTATTTTGATTTTTCCACCTGCTAACAAAGCGGCATATTTCATGTCCAATTTATACCGTCCTATCGTTGGAACATTAACGGTATAATTGAGCCATTCGCCATTTTCCAAAGAAGTCAGATGATGCCCACCTTCAGTACTAGCCACAATATCTACGCGTTCATTGATACGATATTGCCCACCTGTATTAGTACTAGATAGGTCATAATAACTTTTATTCTGTCCATCCCCAACAAAATAATCAAAGTTTTCGGCCTCTAGCACACCCGGAAAATTATTCATCATAAATGACGGCTGTCCATTAATAAATTTACAAGGGTCACCTGCACATAGAGATGGTCTTCGGAAAGTTAAACCGCCCCACCCTGGGTGATCTACCTGAAAACCTTGACCTTCATAACCTGATTCCTGTATGGAAATATCGAACACTCGTTTTGTCCATTTATATTTTTCACTAGGTACGCCTATGCGGTCTTTATAATGCCCAAGTGCTAATTCATGAATTGGGGCTGATGTTGATTTAAAAGAAGTTCCACGGGTTAAATCGGTTAAATTATTCCCATTCCAAGGGTTTATTTTCAACGATTCCCAACGCCCACTTCGGTCTTTGCGACGAATAAATTCTCCTGATTCAACGGTTGGTTCCCAAGGTGATGTTTGGTCAGGAAAAGAATAACTTAAAGAAGCATTATAACGCATCCCAAACTCTAAGCCAAGCAAAGGTCTATTATCTAAAAAACTATATAAATCGTCACCTTGATTCCACGCCATTTCGCACATCGTAAGAATATTTGAAACTCCACTAACGGCATGTCCTTGGTCTCTGGACGACTCCTGACATTGTCCGTTTTCCCATATATAATTCTGAATCAATTCATTATAGCCATAATCAGTAATGGTGTTTTGAATGTATGGCGACACCAAAGAGAACTCGTTATAATATTCATTTGAAGTACTAGCAGGGCTAGTGGTGGTAATCGTTGGGCCAGAAGGATAAGGCAAATCATCTGAACGGTGAGGTTCACCTTTTAAATATTTCAAGGCACGTTCATACATTACTCTATTATCTAAAAATACCCCCATTGCCATAATACCTCGCATGGCAAAAATACCTTGGTTGCCATGACGTCCATAATCACCATTATACATGTACCAATAAAAAGTAGCGTCTTGACTATTGATGGCTGCCGTTGGCTCTACCGTTGTTGAATATCCCGGATACACTAACATGGCCTTGAATCTATCAATATCAGCTTGATTCCAACCAGAATACGTATTTTTGATAATCTCTGCTCCTTCAAGCATTTTCCAGATAACCCTTCCTGCATCCAAAGCTTTGGTACCATTAGATACAATTCTTGTCAGGTTCGACCAAGCATTGAAAATTTCAACAGATTTCTTTGCATGGCGTTCATCACCAGTAATATACCACATCAATGAATTATAATAAGCTGCCAAGGCATCGTATTTAAAGAGCTCATAATTATACCCAGTCGTTGCAGAATTTTCTACTAATGTGGTTATACTTGAATTTCCACGCACGGTATAATTATAGTTGGCGTACTGATTGGCAGAGAAGTTTTGGAAAGAGGTTTTCCAAGGGTCTAAGCCAGCCTGCACCATATATTTCATACGGTCTAAATCTGATTTTTTGTGGGATAACCCCGGATGGATGAGAGGGTTACCTCCTTGGGAATATCCAATAGAGCTTACAAGGATGCCCAGCACGAGCCCCCGTAATAAACGGTAAAAATTTTTCATAATTATTGGTTTTTGTGATTGCATTAAGGTTTATATAAAGACGTATACACATCAATAAACACTTAGCCGATAAGCATTTATCTTTGGGTAAAATTCATTTTTTACTGTTGAAAAGGCATGAAAATATAGAAGTATGTTTTATACTCCTACAAGCAATTTATAAAATGGCAAATATTACTTTTTATACAAAACAGTGCTACTCATAGCCTTTAGGCTAATAACTTCTGTCGCTATTTGTTCACCTGTAGCTACATTAATGGCTTTTTTAAAGCGAGGCAGTATGACGACATTTGAGATATCAGTTTTAGAATTATTCATCACAATGAAATAATTTCCATATTCTAATTTATAAAAATTAGCTCGCCCAGCATAAGGATTTTCGTCGCCAATTTTATACTTCATCCCCTCAGGTATTTTAGCAATTGGCTGTTTTTCTCCAGCATGGGCTAACACCAAGCCATCGGGATATTTTAAGCCTCCATTTCCAAAAGCCATATTAGTATAATTAGGCACTGTATGCGTGTTCCCGCTATCTTCAAATTTTTCTGCTACAGCTACAGTAGCAATGTTACTATAATTGGGGGTGATATAATGTACCCTTGCCAAATTGTTGATAGCATTTCTTGCACGCCAGTACAACGAAGCGAATAAGATTTCTTGGTTATTCTTAATGACGATTACGCCATCTTCTTCATCAGAGAACACCAAGTTAGGCTGTTTCCAGCCTAATGGCATTTCATCAATTAGTGGTTGGTGGTTTTTAATCGCTTCATATTGACTCGGTACTTCTAATAGTCCTGCTGTTATTCTAAAGGTTGTGTTTTTCATTTGCTCTTCTAAAACAGCAAAAAATTGGTTGTCTGCCAGCATTTTCTGTGAATAAGCGACCAATTTAGGATGCATGGTGGCAGAGGCTATTTGAAAAGGACCACCATCCCATGAAGGACGCTGAACATAACAAACATCACCGGGATAATGCGTATCTCGCCAACCTACGACTGTCTCTACACGCATCGCTTGGTTGCCTTCATTATCTACGGTAGGATAGCGGAAATAGGTTCTTGCTAAAGCAATTTTTTCAATCTGTTCCTTGATTTTAGCATCACCATTAGGGTTTAAATCAGATTTGGTTGCTTCATAAATTTCTGCAACCCAGTCTAATACTTCACCATAATTACCTACATAGCCTAATTCTTTGGTCAATCCTTTGGCGGTTAACTGCCAATAATTATCTCCTGCTGTTTTGGTAGGATTCCCATTGATATCCTCACTGCCTAGCCAAGGTTCTAATCCCACAGATTCGTATAAGTAGTGAAGTACTTTGCCTTCGTCAGAAGCTTTATCAGGGGCAATCACTTGCAAGCCTTTATTGGCATAATATATTCCATAAAGGTCATTAATCATGGATTGATTCGTATATAGGCGACGGTGTTGCTGGTGACTAATTCTACAATCTACTAACATTGACGTATATGCTTCCTGTCTGCTTATTGCTAATGCTGGTATTGTTTGTTTGAAAGAATTAGCTAATTCATTGCGTAGTAAATAGATTACTTGTCCACAAATTCCTAAACCAAACCATTCTGCATTCCAAGTAGCAGGGTCTGAATAAGCTAATTTAGGGTTTTGTAAATACTTTCTATACAACTCATCAATTCCTTGTAATGTTGCTCTAATCACGTCAGGATTATGATATGCCACTGACCATGATGTATGATAAGCTTTTGCCAAAAACTGTAGTTGCACTTGTGAAAGCGGTTTTACGGATTTCAGTAAAGTTGTGATTTCATCATTTACTCTTTCTTTTAAATGCACTAGAACCTCTTCATTAGGCGATTTCCTAATTTTAGAATTAGGGACTCCTCCTTGTTTTTCTTTTTTATCAGGAGCAAAATCAGGATTAATATGCGCATACACGGCATAAATACCACGGGTAGGTTCTTCCATATTTTTTTGGTATTTATCCCAAGTTTGCCCATAACCCCATATTGGACCATTACTCCTAATTTCCACTTGAATCTGGCTTTTCCCTTTTGTCAGAGACAATGGTAATGGCAGTGTAGTATAAAAAAAACGGTTGTTATAAAAAGGAGCATCATTCCCAATATCTAGCATATCTACCTCTCCCAAATGCCTTGCTCCTATCTGCTTACCTTCACAAACTAAGTATAGGCGATTTTGAGTAATATCGTTCCCCCAGAATTTAGCAGTAATATAATTTGGCTTTTCTTTATCTATGTTTAGGATAAAAGATACCGAACCACCTGTCCACGAAGGACTAGGCGGTGGTAGCAAAACGATAGCAGATTGTTTTAACCCGCCTTCAATTACTTTCGTATTATTATTTTGTAGCTGATGTTTTGTATCAGATTCTTTGTTTCCAAAATATAATTGATCTGATACCTGAGCCATCATATTTGTACAAAATAGACTCAAAATACCTACTATCAGCATTCGTGCTTTACTTTTCATTAGCTTGAATAACTTAAATGTGAATGTTTCAGATAACAGCTTGACTATGGAATAACCTTAATAATTAATTCACGGACAACTTCCGCGTATTGATTGTCTTTCGCACTATTGCTCCCTACAAATATTATTTTATAAGTCCCCGCTTTGTTAAACTGATAACTGTAATTAGTAATTAGCTGTGAGGTGTTTTTGACGGCCACACCCACATCAGGTGTTATTTTCGATAAATTAAAAGGTTTTGTGATGGCCCAATCGTCATCACCACCCAACGAATAATCCACTAAGCCTTGTGCAAACACTAGCGAACCCGTTAAAGTCCATTTAAGCGTATCACTTTTCACGCTCAATGTCTGTATTCCTACCAATCGAATATCAGAAGTTGATGTGTTATGTAAATAAGTAGCCGTATTGGGGAATACGTTTTTCATCTGAAAATTACTAACTGTCCAAGACCTTGCTCTTGAAGCACTTGTAGATAGATTACTCTTATATCGAAACGCTACAAACAAGGAATCTTTGGCTGAGTGAAAATCTGATAAATCTATTATCCCCGATGCCGTACTGGTAGTATTGGTAGCCAATTTAGCACGACTTGTGATGTCTGTCCAAACAGCTTTTTTAATACTAACAGAGTCCATAGCACCCGAAAAGTCTTTAGATACCAACACACTTAAATTATTATTCTGACCAGTAGCCGTGCAAAGTGTATTAAACGATAGTTGATTGACGGCACTATCTGCTTTGCTTCTCTTTCGGTACTCATACATTTTTCCTAGTTCTCCAGAATAGAAAGTGATGTTATCGGGTGTGCCTTCAAAATAGAAGGTGACATTTTTCCCAACTTTATAGGTTGTAGAATCCGTTCTAACGTCAAAAGTAGGAGAAACAAACTCTACAGTATTGCAGGCTACCAATAGAATAGGTAGGATAATCAGCAACAATACATGATATTTTTTCATGGTAATTATATTTTATACTTAAAAACCTGGGTTTTGTGTCATTTTAGGGTTCAATATCAAATCTCTAATAGGGATAGGCCAAAAAACATCCCTTGCCGAAATATTATTAACTGGCGCTAGCGCTGGGGAAGCTACTGCCGTTGAAGCAGCTGGAATATTAGCCACTAATCCATTAATATCATTCGCCATACTTTTGATGGTCATTACTAAAATTCCCCATCTTCTTAAATCTCCTATTCTAAGGGCTTCAAAGGCTAATTCTCTGTAGCGTTCATCCTGAATTGCTTTCCTAAAATCGGTTTTTGAAAGTCCCATTGGTAAATCAACTTCTGGTTTTGCACTGATGGTGGCAGTAGCAACTGCTGCGGCTCCTGCATAAGTAAAAATAGCTCCTGTAGTGCTAGCACTAGATGCTCCCGAGGTTTGAGTCGGTGCAGTATTTGTACTCACGCCTGCGGTTGTAACGGTATATAACCTACCATTGGCAGCTACTTGTGTCCCTACTGCATAGATAGTATTAGCAGTCCATTGATTTCCGATCGTAATAGTAGGATTTGATGCAAATCCACTTCCTTGGTTTGTCAAAATCAAATGTACTCTTCCTGATACAACGGTTGCTATAATTTTTACACCAGAACCACCCCCACCTGTTACAGTTACCGTTGGAACATTCGCATAGCCGACTCCTGTATAACCTGTCCCTTGGTTGGTCATTGTGATGTAATCCACTACTGGTGTACTAACAATCGCTCTTCTTCGTACCTGATTTACAGCATCATACGCCAACGCCGTAGGGCCATTTATTTCGTTTTCAGCTTCTGCAAACATTAACAATACATCTGAATAGCGTAGTAATGGCATGTTAGTAGAATTGCTTCGTTGTTGAGATTTATTAATGGCAGTCTCGTATTCTCTACGCCATTTAGCAGGCATTCTTTCCCATAATTGAGTAGGGCTTAGATACGTTTTTACAGCATTCGTATTATTGTAATTCCCAATCGTCCAGTCTCTACGCGTATCGCCCGCTTGGTATGCCTTATACAACCGTGGATGGATTTTATGATAACCATACACATATCCACTATCATAGCTCACAGCTCCATTGATAGTAGGGGCATATGTCTGTGCTACTCCATTATAAATACCCACAACGCCTGCTGTATTCAAGGTTGAGGTGGGAGAAATATAATTATAGCCCGTCTCCCAGATAGATTCGTTTACATCATACTTATCTTGAATTTGATTAATAAATATTTGCTTGAAATCAGCGTTTAATGAATGTCTACCTGAATTTTTAAGTTTTGTAGCCCAACTTAAAGCATCTGCAAAACGCTTCGTATCATTCACAGGGTCGCCAGCAGCAAATAAACATACCCTTGCTAATATTCCTTGAACGGCATCTCTCGTTACTCGCTCTGAATACCCCAACGTGGCGGTTGTCTGGTCGGATAGTAAAGAATCTGCTTCTGTCATGTCTGCGATTATTTGGTCATACACTTCTTTCACTGGTGTACGTGGACGAACTCCATCTTGGGCTGATTCACTTGATTTTAAATGCAAAGGCACTCCTCCAAACCATTGAGCAAGCATAAAATAATAGTACCCTCTTAAAAACTTGGCTTCTCCGATAGCATGGTTTCTTACTGATACCGACAAGCCCGTTGAACGACCGATATTATCTAGTAGATTATTGGTATAATTGATGGCAGTATAGGCGTTTGTCCAAACACCCGAAATGTAGGTGTCGCCAGAAATGTTATAATAAGTAGCTGGACTTTGCTCTGTAGCACTATAAAAATATCCTTCATCTGACGATGCCGTGCATCTTACCAAATAGTTTTCGCCTAATCCCGAATTTTTCAAGTTGGCATATAGCCCTGAAAGGGCATAATTTATTTGCTGTTCGTTTTGATAGAAGGTCGTTGTTAACGAAAAATCTTCAGGTGCGGGTTCTAAGAAAGATTTGCAAGAACTTATGCAAAACATACTAATAATACCCAATATCAATAATCTTAGTTTTTCCATAATATGATATAATGCGAATATAATGATGATAAAAAGTGCTTATAACGTAAGATTTAATCCTACGACCATTACTTTAGCCCTTGGATAGGGTGAAAAGTCAAACGCAGGCGTTAATGCACTATTTTTAGTTGATACCTCTGGGTCTGGCCCTTGATAGTTTGTCCATGTTTTAATATTTTGTGCTGAAGCATAAACTCGCAATGCTGAAATACCTGCTTTTTTCAGGAATTTTGGAGGAATATTATAGCCCACAGAAACCGTTTTCAAACGGATAAATGAACCATCTTCCACATGGCGACTTGAAAATACTCTTACCCCACCAGCATTTGTTCTTGCTCGTGGAAATTCTCCATCTTGGTTTGTCAAACTCCATCTATCAGCATAACTAGCAAAAAAATTCATTCCTAAATCTCTATCATCACCCGTAGTTGTACTTTCCATCATGATACGATTGGCATTGAATACATCGTTTCCATAAGACCACTGAAAAAATACGTTAAGGTCAAATCCTTTATAAGTAAAGGCATTGGAAAACCCGCCAATATGCAAAGGATAAGGATTACCAATCACCGTATTATCGTTATTATTCAATAAGCCATCTCCATTCAAATCTTTTAATTTAGCATCCCCAGGCTGAATACTCGCTTTTGTGCCATAATAAGGCACGCCATCTTTAAGCACATAACTTGTAGCAGTACCATTTCTAGAAATATCAAAATCGCTTAGTTGGTATAATCCATCAGCAATAAAACCGTAAAATTGTGCTACTGTCTGACCTACCTTTGCTACATATAAGGAATAGCTAGTTAAGTTGCCAGAGAAAGAACCCGACACACTCGTTAACATCGCATTCTCATTGTTGGCAAGTCTGAGTACTCTATTTCTATTAAAAGAAATATTGAAATTAGAACTCCACGAAAAATCTTTTGATTTTACATTCAAGCTATTCCAAGTAAATTCTAAGCCTTCGTTCTGAATATCTCCTACATTCTGAAAAGCAGAACTAAAGCCCGTTGTACTTGAAATGGTAGCATTTAATAATAAATCATAGGTTTTCTTTTTGTAATAATCTACTTCAAGGTTTATTCTATTATTGATAAACCCTAGTTCTAAACCGACGTCCAGCATGGATGACGTTTCCCAAGTAAGGTCAGGATTGGCAATCGTTGAAGGTGCCGAACCGACCGTAACAACATTATTAAAAGCGTACCTACTATTAAATGGCGTAGTTACGGTGGCATAAGTAGCAAAGTCGGAAACCCTGTTATTGCCTGTAATGCCGTAGCTCACTCTTAACTTTCCATCTGAGATAGTTTTGTTCCATTTTTTCAAAAAAGGTTCATCCATAAAACGCCATGCAATGGCTCCCGATGGAAAATATCCCCATTGATGACTCTCTCTAAACTTTGACGAACCATCGGAACGCATACTTGCTGTTAATGAATACCTAGATTTATAACTATAGTTAATTCTTCCTAGATAAGACATCATCGTATTGGTACTTGAAGCAACCCCTACACGAAAAGGTGTCCCTTCATCTAAACCATTAATCCCAAGTGTCTCGTTAGGAACTTGCAAAGCACTGAATGATCGACTATTATTTGTGTTTTTTTGAAGTGTAATCCCTACCAAAGCACCAATTGAATGGTCTTTGCCAATTTTTTTATCATAAAATAATAAGTTTTCATTTTGTGTATTCAACGTTCCTCTGGTATTGATTGCTCCGTTCGGTCCGTTGGTAGCACCAAAACGGGTGAGTGGACTACCTGTTCTGGTAAGGCTATTGTAGAAAAGTCTCTGCTCTTCGTTGTTTAGGGTAATTCCTCCAGTTATCCTCAATTTAAAATTCTTTAGAAACTTATATTCCAAATAGGCATTGGATGAGAAAGCATTCTGTGTTCTTTCATTTATTTCATTAGTTGCCTGTATATAAGGATTAAATCTATCAAGGTCTGTGTTAGCACTTGAACCATCTTCTATAGTATTCTCTAAATCTGTAATACTCATCAAACCACTTACTGGGCGGTATGACCAAACGTTATAAATTAAGTTATAATTAGCATCATTCACTGAGCCTGTGTTGCCAGAGACCGTTTGTGTATTTACTACATTACCATAACTGGTTGTGACCCCATAATTACTGGTAATGCCTATTTTTAAGTTATTGTTTACTTCTTGGTCCAAAACCAAACGTCCTTGGTATCGATTGAAACCACTATTGATAATAAGTCCTTTTTGATCTACAAAATTACCCGATAGCAAATAAGATGTTTTGCCTGATTTTCCAGCCAAAGAAAGAGAATGATTTTGGAAGGCTGCCTCCTGATACATTTTATCTTGCCAATCTATTGCCTCAACGTTCTTATAGCTTTCCAAGGTTTTGCTATCTGTAAAATAATTGGCAGCTGTCCATGTAGGATTTATATCGGCTTGCAGTCTCACAAACTCATAGGCATTCAATAAGGCTATTTTCTTAGCAATTTTTTGTGTCCCAAAATAAGTGCTATAAGTAATCGTTGGTTTAGCGGCTTTCCCTCTTTTAGTGGTTACAATAATCACCCCATTAGCCCCTCTAGCACCATAAATAGCCGTGGCAGAAGCATCTTTTAATACTTCTATTGATTCTATGTCGCTCGGATTCAAGGCATTATAATTAGCAGATTCTTGAATAAAACCATCAATAACAAACAAGGGTGCTGTGCTACCGCTTAACGTACCCGTTCCTCTAATCACAATATCAGCATTTGAACCTGGCTGACCGTCGGCAGAGGTAACTTGCACGCCTGCCAAGCGACCTGCTAAGGCTTCATCAAATGAACGAACGGGAGCTTTCTCGAAATCTGACATTTTTACTACGCCCGTTGAGCCTGTATAATCTCGTTTAGAAACAGAGCCATAGCCTGTAGAAATTACTTGAACTTCATCCAATACACTGGTTTCTTCTTGCAAGGTAATCGTCAATACTGATTGATTTCCCAAGACTATTTCCTGTTTCTTATAGCCAATAAAACTAAAAACAAGAGAGGCTTTTGCTTGACTAACTGTTATTTTAAATTGCCCATTTTTATCTGTCACAACGCCTTTTGTTGTTCCTTTTATGCTCACAGTAACGCCTGCTAGTGTTTCGCCATCCGCACCTTTCACAGTACCTGTATACGTTTGGTCTGCTAATGATGTGCTAAGTGGAAAATAAATATTTGTATTGCCTGAATGTGGACTGGCAGCAACAGTGCTTGAAAGCAACTGGACTGCTAGCAACATTATAGTCAATAGAAATGGAGTAGTAGTTTTTTGCATGATTTATCGTAATATGTTGTTGTTTATACAGAAATTTATAGTTAATCGATTATGCTTTAAGACACAATACTTGCTTAAAACCTTATTTATCAGACGATTAAGCCATTAAACTATCATAAGTACAAGAAAGTCGTTGATTGTTTATATTTATATGACGAATAAGGATAAACTATTACTTAGTCATTTTTATTTTTTTTTCAAAAAAATTAACACTAGTTAATGATGGAATAAAAGAGGTATTTAAAACGTAAGATTGATGCCAAATACAACTGATTTAGCGCGGGGATAGGGTGAAAAGTCAAAACCAGGGGTCAACGGACTATTTTTTGTGGATACTTCTGGGTCTGGTCCTTGATAGGATGTCCATGTATGAAGATTTTGTGCAGATAGATAAAGGCGTATTTGTTCCATTTTCAAAGCTTTTACATACTTTGAAGGAACGTTATATCCTAAGGAAAGTGTCTTTAATCGTAAATAAGAGGCATCTTCTATTAAATCAGAGGAGTAAACACGCTTAGTGCTTGGGTTCGGAATTGCTCGGGGATAACGGGCAGTCTGATTATCAAATGTCCAATGGTCAGCATAAGTCGCCAACATATTAAGTCCCAATCCTCGATTATCGCCTGTAGTTATACCTTCCAACATCAATCGATTGCCATTAAATACTTCATTACCATACGACCATTGACAAAACAGGTGTAATTCAAAACCTTTATAAGTAAAAGTATTCGTAAATCCCCCAATATGAATGGGAAGCGGACTACCGATCACGGTCATATCATTATTATTTAAGTAACCATCTCCATTAATGTCTTTTAGTTTCAAGTCCCCCGGCTGAATAGTGTTGCGGTTTGTGCCTGCAAAAGGGATGCCCTCTTTTAAAATATAGGTAGTGGTAGTACCAGTTTTAATTTTGTCAAAATCGTTTAGTTGATACAAGCCATCTGATAGATATCCATAAAACTGTGCAATGGGCTTCCCTATTTTGGCAATATATAGCGGCACATTAGCGAGTTCTGACGAGAAAGAATTAGAAACAGCATTTTCTAAACGAGCAATCTCATTATTAGCCAAACTTAGAACTTGGTTTCTATTGAAAGCAATGTTAAAATTACTCTTCCATGTAAAATTATTCGTTTTAAGGGTAAGGCAATTAAACGTCACTTCTAAGCCCTCATTTTGAATATCGCCCACATTTTGAATAGCATTAACAAAACCTGTCGTGCTCGAAATATTAGCATCTAATAACAAATCATAGGTTTTTTTTTGATAATAGTCTATTTCAAAAGAAGCCTTGTTATTAAAAAAAGACAGTTCTATCCCTACGTCTAGCATAGCAGACGTCTCCCAACTCAAGTTAGGATTGGCAATAGAGGCAGGGCCAACCCCTTGAATTACTTCATTATTAAAGCTCGCTCTATTATTGTAAATATTATAAGAAACACTTGACAACGTGGCATTTTCGGCAATTCTATTATTTCCTGTCAGCCCAAAGCTTGCCCTCATTTTGGCATCTGAAATCCACAATAGTTTCTTCATAAATGGTTCATCACTCAGTCGCCAAGCCAGTGCTGCTGACGGAAAATATCCCCAACGATGATTAGCGGAAAATTTTGAGGAGCCATCAGCCCGCATGGTCAATGTCAATAAGTATTTGTTTTGATACCCATAATTTACTCTACCTAAATATGAGATAATCGCATTCGATGTGGAAGAACGCCCGACCCTATAGGGAATTCCTTCATCCAGACCATTGATGCCCAATGATTCATTGGGAACTTGAATAGCTGTAAACCAATTGGATTTGATTGTGTTTTTTTGAAGAGTAAATCCAGTTAGCATATTCAGCACGTGTTTTTTCCCAAATTGTTTATTATAATACAGTACGTTTTCATTCTGATAACTCAATATACGTTCTGACTCTACAATGCCATTTGCACCATTGAGCTGTCCTAAATATGAAAGTACACTTCCTGATTTTGTCTGACTATTATAAAACTGATTGTGGGTATCTTCCTGAGCATTAATACCTCCTGAGAGTTTAAGTTTCAAGTTTTTATTGAATGAATATTCCAAATACACATTCGATGTCAATACGTTAGTGGTGCGTTCGTTTAACTCGTTGATGGTTTGGATGTAGGGATTGAAACGGTCTGAATCAGTATTGCCTGCCCCTTGGTCTTCTAACGTATTTTGAAATTCTTTTAAAGATAGTAAACCACTGAGAGGTCTATAACTCCAAATACTATACATTAAATTATTCGAAGGATGATTGGTAACTCCTTTAGCAATGGGTAAGGTTTGAGTATTGGCAACATTACCATACATATTCACAATGCTGTAATTACTGGTGATACCAATTTTAAGATGTGAATTGATTGCTTGGTCTAACGATAGTCGCCCTTGATAGCGACGGAAACCACTTTTAATAATAATGCCTTGCTGATCTACAAAGTTACCAGAAAGTAAATAACTCGTTTTGCCTGTACTGCCAGAAAGCGATAATGAATGGTTCTGGAAAGGAGCCTCTTGAAGCATTTTATCTTGCCAATCAATTGAAGGAGCATTCCGATAACTTTCCAGCGTTTTACCATCGCTAAAATAATGTTGTGTTGCCCAAGTAGGATTGATTTCTGTTTGTAGCTTTACGAACTCATAAGCATTTAATAATTCCAACTTTTTGATGATGCTCTGCGAACCATAGTAGGCATTATAAATAAAGGTGGGTGTTGGTTTTTTGCCTCTTTTCGTCGTAATTACCACAACACCATTTGAGCCTCTCGCTCCGTAAATAGCAGTCGCCGAGGCATCTTTTAACACTTCAAGCGAAGCAATATCGTCAAGATTCAGGGCATTATAATTGATATTTTCTTGAATGAATCCATCAATTACATACAAAGGGGCAGTACTTTGAGAAATAGAACCTATTCCTCGAATGACTATATCACTATTTGCACCGGGTTGTCCGTCGGGCGAAACTACTTGTACGCCAGCGATTCTACCAGCCAAGGCTTCGTCAAGCGAACGGACAGGGGCTTTGGCTAAATCTGACATTCTAACACTTCCAGTAGACCCCGTGTGGTCTCTTTTAGTAATGGTTTCATACCCTGTTGAAATGATTTCTATTTCGTCTAACGTATTGGTTTCTTCATATAAAGTAACATCAAGGTTAGTCTGATTTCCTACTAAAATTTCCTGTTTCCTAAATCCTATATAACTGAATATTAACGTAGTATGGATGGGTACCGACAGTTTAAAGGTGCCATTTTCATCAGTATAAGTTCCATTTTTACTATCCTTAGCAACGATATTGGCTTCAGGTATTGCTTTTCCAGTACTGTCTTTTACAATACCTGTGATATTAATTAAAGTAGGAGCATTGAGAAGTGACGACTCTTTATTTGCTGGATTTTTAGGAGGAGCATTGTCTTTAGAAGACTGTTCTTTAGTAGGATAAATGATATAAACACCTGTTTTGGTTTTAGTATAACCAAGGTTGAATGGCTTTAATAATTTTTCTAAGTTATATTCTAGTGTGTTCTTCAAATTCAACACATTGGTGTTCACAAAAAGTCCATCAACATTTTTGTCGAAAAAAATAATATCAATTTGATAATGATTCTTTATGTCTTGAAGAATTTCTTTGAGCGTTTTCTTAGGTGTTTGCTTAATGATATATTGTTGATTTTCAACTGATAAACAATTAGCCTGTAGGTTATTTTCAACCAGAAAGAAACCTACTAAAATAATCCTACAACAAAAGGATAGTAAGTTTATTTTCATATTAAATATGCTTTCGGATTTCAAGTATCTGTTTAATCAAATCAGTGTTTATAGCATCTAAAAAAAAAGCCAATTGCTTAAAAATCAAAGTTGAATAAATACTCTATTACCTTCTTTTTTATAGGTAAAATTGGCGGCTACTGAGATAGTTTCTAATAATTCATCAGCGGTTTTAGCAGGAAATGCCCCCGAAACAGTCCAACTTTCTATCTTTGTATCAGGCAATACTACTTCCACACCAAAGCTTTCTTGAAAGATATAGACTAATTCTTGCATCGTAGTCTGGTCAAAAACAAAGCGGTGTTCTTTCCAAGATGAAAAAATAGCGGGATTTTTATTTTTCAACAATACAGATTCTCCGTTTTTATTGATGTTTATTAAATCACCAGGCTTCATCATAATTTGCATGTCTTGACCACGAAACTGTACTTTCCCTTTTGCTAATATAACCTTCCCCCCACGTTGGCGACTAAAAACTGAAAATTCTGTTCCTAACACTTCCACTTCAAATTGATTGGCTGTATTAACGATAAAGTTTTGATTATTGGGCAGATGCTTGATTGAAAAACTAGCTTCCCCAGCTAAAAAAACCGAGCGAGCATAATTATTAAACCCAAAGCGAGGTACTTTTAAAGATGAATTAGCATTGAGAAATACTTCTGAGCCGTCTTCCAAAACCACATGCTGTGTTTCGCCATAAACTGTTGTATAGTGTTTATAAAACAGTTCTTCTTTTTTATAAAAAAATCCTAGTCCAAGCATACAAAGCAAAGCCACCGAAGCCGCTATCATGAAGGGAAAAGATTTCTTTAGCTGAACAGGTGGCAAAGGCTTTTCTTCATTTTCATCTACTTTGAATTGCTTCATTCTTGCTAGATGCCGTTGATATCCCTGCTCAGCAGGTGCCCAATATTGCAGATGTTCTTTTTCCCATGTTGCTAAACATTCATAGAAAAACTCTTTATTCTTGGGCTCTTTAATCCATTCGTCTATATATTGTTTCTGTAGATGGTTTGCTTTGCCGTCGAAATAATTATATAAATATTCTTTTGTGATAAGTAGTTTCATAAATCGTTTCGTATTTCTTATATGACGAAAGCTAAGAGTTTATTACTTAGTGGCATTAAAAATTAGAGAAATAAATTTACAAAACACCCTACAAACAAATACCATTTTCCTTGTAGGCTCTCTTTTATTTGGCGTACTGCTTGGTATAAATGTGCTTCTACTGTTCTAATAGATAAATCTAAATCATTTGCAATTTCTTGGCTTTTCTTCCCTTCAAAACGATTTAACAAATAGATTTCCCTTCTTTTCAAAGGCATTGCATTAATCGCTTTTTCTACATCCTGATACAGCTCTTCATATTGTGTGACAGCATCGGGATGATTATCTATTTCTCCTGCTATATACACAGCATCATCTAGTGAAGTATTTTTATGGCGGATTTCAGCCCTGATATAATCATAAGCCCGATTTCTTACACACATAAATAAATAAGCCCTGAAAGAGGTTATGATGGTTTTGTATAGCTCTTTGTTATGAAAATCAAAAAATATATCTGATACAATATCCTCAGCTACTTCCTTTGACGTCACATAACGAATGGCATGATTACACAAAATAGAATAATAATTCACAAAAAGCATTTCGATACCTTTATCGATATTTTGATTAAAAGCTTCTTTAATCAAGTATTCAGTATCAAGCAGTTTGATTTGATTTTCGCGCACATTATCACTGATTGAAAAAGTAAACATGTTGTCTCCTTCTTCTTGAATCGCTATGTTATCTTTCAAAATGCTCATTCCTTTCGTTAATATTTTGCTTGAGAAGTAGTTTTCGTCGAAAACAGCAATGCATTTGTCGCTATTCCTTTTTATCTTCTATCTTAAAGATAAAAAAAACTACAAATTGTACTCTTTTTGCACAACTTTTCTTCTAAAATTTTAACGACGTTATTTTTATCGTTCAAATGTACTAACCAACGTAGTAATAGAGCGAGCTTGAATAGTAATAACTTGATTGATTTTAGTAGCTGTTTGTGGTTTTAAATCAGCGTCTTTAGAAGTTACATAAGCTTTAACGCTATTGACTTTGATGTTCTTTACTGAAAGTCTTACGTCAACAGGATTAATATCCGTGTTGATGATTACTGTAATGAGTTGCTTACTAGTAAGGTCTTTATAAGAAGAAACTAGCAATACATTTTCGGTATCTTCATTGTCAATGTCAGCCGCAATACGCTCTGCATTAGGGCGTATAAATCGACTAAAATTCCCAAAACTCCATAACATTTTGCTTGCACTAAAATTACCTCCCGATGTTGATTTATCAATATAGACTAAACCATCCTTGTAATTATAAGGAGAGATGGCTAACCACCAGTGCCAAGCTGTTGCATTTCCATTTACTAAATCGTTATGAATTGTTCGTGCTATATACAACGCTGGGTCTATGCCAAGGTCTTTTTTACTGCCATTCATTTCACCTGAGTTTTCGCCAAGAATGCAGTATTCAGACATCCAATATTTTAAAGAAGGAATCTCTGCTACTTTATTGGCTAAAAGTTTTCTTTTATCACGAGCTTGTGTAAAAGGAGAGCTTGTAAAATAACTATGTCCTGATATTGCCTTTTCTACATTAGGCAAATTTCCCACATAGTTTGGCGACGTTTGGTTGAAAAAATCAAATACCTGATTCCCTTGTGCAGGTTTATTATGCCCTGAATATAGAAAATCTAGTTGTCCAGCTTCTGCTATATTAATTTTTGTGGGTAATTTTTCTTTTAATAACCCAGCACTCAATGAACGTGTTATTCCCGCAATTTCATCATTTTTAAAAGGTGTTCCTTCTTGCCCTCCGTCGCTCCACTCCCACTGTGGTTCATTTACAGGACTTATGTAATTAAACATAATACCTGTTTTATCTTTAATCCCTTTTATTACTGTGGTAAGAAAATTAGTAAAGGCATCAAAATTATCGGCACTTAGATTGGATTTTCCAGCGGTGGCAAATGCCTTTTTATTAAAGGTATATTGAATCGGAGGAGAGTTTGTAAAGGCCAAGAACTGATTAACTTTTCGTTGGTTAGCTGCATTCAAAAACCATACTTGACCAGCTTGTTTATCCCATTGGTATGTACCATCCTCATTTAAAAAAGACTCTGCCCTTCTCCATTCATCTTTAATGCCACTGTCGACTCCTTTTTCAGTACTTCCTGCACCAATGTTGAATCGCCAAAGCGATAAACCAATGCCTTTGGGTTGGCCGTTACTACTAGTATCTTGGCTGAACAATAAATCTGCGATAGCATTTCTGCTTATATCTGGCCAATTACCCACAAATTGACATGACCACGCATCAGAAGCTCCAAAATGTTCTATCTTTTGATACGTTTTAGTGGCATCAATATTAATCGTTCGCTTTTTGTTTACTACTGCTGTTTTTATGTTATCTGATATCACCTGTGCCTGTAAGCAGCTCATTATGGAAATAAAAAAACAACAAATAATTACCTGTCTCATTTTAAATAGGGTTTGGAGTATTCTGTTTGATTTTAAGCTCATTTGTTTAGATTATCCAGATGGTAAGCATCACGACGATTATTATTGAAATGGAAAAAAGGTAGAAGCTTACAGAAATACAAAAATATCTGCTTGAACAGGAATGTTTTCAATGTTTACCAAAATCATTGAAGTACATGAAGAATCTTATTTAAAGGTTATTTTTTTATCGAATCTTTAAAAAGAAAATGAATTACAATCTATTGGAAGATATCCTATGTTGATTCTTCTAAGTTAGAATACTCTAAATTCCCATAACCCTGCTGTTCCTTTCAAGAAGGTTAACCTTAGATATTGTGCTTTTATGCTACGTTCGTCGATGTGTGGCGACTGTATTTTAATATCTGGGTGACCTCCATAAGGTTTCCAACTTTTATTATCTGTTGAATACTCTAATACATAGGCATGCCCAGCCGTTGGCTTTACAAAATAAGATTCCACCTTTTTGATGGCTGTTTTCTTTCCTAAATTTACTGTAAAAGTTGCTGTACTATCGTTAGTATTGGCCATCCATCTAGTGCCATTTGCTCCGTCAAGGGCATTTTGTGGCAAATAGGTTTCGGTTCTATTGATGCTTTTGTCTTTTACATAAGGCACTTTATAATCTGCTAATGTAGAAGATGCCTCGGCGTATTGAATATCAATTCCTTTCTTCACAAGATTAGGAAATGGGTCAACGCCTTTATTGGTTAATTGGATAGGCTTAATCGTTCCATCTTCATTAAATTCCATTTTATCAATCCATACTTGTCTGTTCGTACTCGACCGCCCAAATTCTAAATAGGTAAAGTAATAATCATCTTTGATATGAAATACATTGCCATGCCCCGGCCCATAGATTTGTTCTTTCACATCTGTTTTAGCGATAATATCATCTTCTGGATAAATGAATGGACCGAATGGTGATACTTTACTATATTGATAAGCATACACATAGTTTTCATGACCGCTCAATGTATAAAGATAATAGTAAATGCCTTTGCGTTTGAAGAAAATAGGTCCTTCAGAATATCCCCCTCTTTTTGTAGGCAATTTAACAATTGATGTGGTATCTAAGCTCACCATATCAGGATTCAATCGTCCTGCTCCACGTTGTGCCCAAAAAAGATATGGCTTTTGGTCATCATCGATAAATACTTCTGCATCAATCCCTTTTGTTCCTTTTGGCGCATCCATTTTTAATAATGGCGCGGTATTGGCTTTAGAGAAATCCCCTTTTGCTAAAGTAAATGGCCCTGCTGGGGAGTCTGCCACTGCCACATAAATATCATGATTTACTGTAGGATAATAGTAGTATTTATCTTTTACTTTTACAGGATAGCTGGGTGCCCAGAACAATTGTTTTTCAGCAGCGGGAAAATAAAACCCCTTGAAAGACCAAGTCTTTAAATCTTTAGATGACCAGAGTACAGGTGGACCAGCAGTAGCCAGACCTTTGTTGTAGCCATCGGTAGTGGCATAGCAATAAAATGTATCTCCAAACTGAATAATACTTGGGTCGGCTATCAAGTCTGGAATAACAGGGTTATTATTGACAGATTTTTGAGCTTGAATCAATTGTACATTCAACAACACAATGCTTAATAAAAAGAGTATTCTTTTTGTCATATTTTTGGTGGTTTAGTGCTAAAGCCTAGTGCAGGTATGCAAAAACATACCTGCACTAGGCTTTAATTATTTATTATATGGATATTTTATTTCTTTAATTCCTTATAACGTTTCATCGCTTCCAAATAATAATAATCAGCATAGGTCAAAGGTACGTCAACTTCAGTACCTTGAGGAATATGCCCCACACAATGTTCGATTAAAAATCCACCATTTGTTCCAATAGCTGCTTTATAAGGCACATTTGATAATGAATAAATCATTGTTTCAGCATCTTTGATATACGTTTTCTTTAAATTTTTATCCACATACCCGCTTAATTCTAATAATGCCGAAGCCATTACAGATGCCGCCGAAGCATCACGTAGGGCAGTTGGAATATTAGGAGCGTTAAAATCCCAATAAGGAATTTTGTCAGCAGGTAAATTAGGGTGCGTCAAAATAAAGTTCGCAATCTTTTTAGCTTGTGCTAAATAAATCGGATTTTTCGTTTCACGATACATCACTGTATAACCGTAAAGTCCCCAAGCCTGACCTCTTGCCCAAGCAGATTCATCTGCATAACCTTGTGCTGTTTTTTTCTGTTGTACTGCTCCAGTTTCCGAATTATAGTTAATTACGTGGTATGAACTATAGTCAGCGCGGAAATGATTTTTCATTGTCGTGTTAGCATGAGTCACCGCAATTTTATAGTAACTAGAATCCCCTGTTACTTTCGTTGCCCAGAAAAGTAATTCAAGGTTCATCATATTATCAATAATTACCAGAAAGTCTCCTTTTTTTGAATCCCATGATTTAATACAACCCACCGTCGGATTAAAACGTGTTGACAAAGATTTAGCACTTTGAATCAAAATATCTTTGTATTCAGGTTTAGGAGCAATATCTTTTGCATTGCCAAAACTGCAATACATCATAAAACCCAAATCGTGCGTGGTTTTATTAAATTTCTCTTTTTCTAATACCCCTAAAATCCTATTGTTTTCTTTCAACAAAGCCTCGTCCTTTGTTTGTTGATAGATATACAATAATGACCCCGGATAAAAACCACTACACCACCACTCAGAACCACTGAATTCGTATTTACCTGTTTTTGGAAAATAGGTTTTAGGGAATTTGTCTGGAGGAAGATTTTTCATCAACACTTTATATTGCTTACCCGCATCTTCAAAGTTTTGCTTGATTGTTTTTAGCAAAATTGCTCTACTTGGATGAGCCTTGGTTGTTTGTGCTGTCGATAACGACACGCTAATCAAACATATCATTACTGTATTGATTGCAATGCTAAAAAAATGTTTCATAGTTTTGTGATTGTAATATATGGTTTATTAATCCTTGTTTCATTCTTAAAGCCATTATTAAGCCTTTATTTACTGCTTTTTTTTAATGCCTTCCATTCTAATACCTGTACTTTTTGGGGAGGATTATTTACTTTTCCTTCGCCATCAGCTTGGTCTACTTTTTCAACAAAAAGATGTAAATCTCCTTTCGTTTGCCAAAGTTCGGTATCATAAGTAGGTTCCCATGAACCTACAGAGGCTTCGCTAATATCCTTCAATATCCATTTTCCTGCTGCAAGATTAGTACATAAAGCCGTAGACACTTTGTCGTCTCTTTCAGCATCTCTGAAAATGAGCATTGCTGATAACGTATTTTGTTTAGATGACCACGCTAAAATCTGCGGTCTGGCAATAGGGATACGTTTTGTACCAACTCCGCTTAAACTAAAGGGCGTTTTTCTAAAGCCAAGGTTGTTTACTTGCCATTGTTTATTCGCTAAATAAATAATATGGTATTGTGGCACGCTCTCATTAGCTTCTCGCCAGTAAGTAGCAATGTATGGATTCCCTTCTGCATCTGCTACCATGGAAGTTTGATTGATTAATTCACTTTTTTGAGGAATTTTACAAGCATATTCAGCATTATTAGCAGTAATGGGTAATTGATAAGGAACTCCTTGTGAAGTCTCCCAAGTTTTGCCTCCGTCTTTTGAACGAGCATAAGCCATATCATGATTACTGGCAACATCAGCACTTTCTCGCCATACCCACGAAAGGTGGATTGTTCCTTGTTTGTCTAAACATGCTTGCCAATAAGCATTCCTTCTTCCTTCGCCATCAATCAGGTTTTCTTGGATATTATTCCATTTTTTAGTTTTCAAATCATACTGATTCATCACTAAATTACCTTTTCCAGAAGCACCATTTCGATAAAGAAACATGAGGTTTCCATTGGGTAATCGATAGAATTCAGGATACGAAACATTTTGTTCTGTACGCCCCGTCATGCTTTGCTTCTCTCCCATCGTCAACGAAAATGGTTTTTGACCAACCGCATACCGAAGGGCATTATTGTGATGGTCCCAAGATAAGTGCAAATAACCATCGCCATCAACCATTATTGAAATACAATTATGAGCATCGCTAGCATTCCCTTTAAAGGCTGTCTTTTGTAATTCCCAGTTCTTTTGTTCTAATTTTCGCTTGCCAAGTACCACAAAAGCATCAGCATCATAATAGGCTATAAACTGGTAATTCTTAAAAGAAACTAAGGAGTTTTTACGGAAAACTACGGCATTGACCGAATTCTTCGCCCAACCCTCTCCTACTTCAACAGTTTGAATATTGTCTTGTGCTTTGGCAAAAAAAACAATGCTACAAAAAGCTACGGTTATGAGTACTTTATAATTCATGAACAAGGATTTATACTATTCAAATTTATTCAACGGCATGGTCGCCTAATACGGACTCGCCAGACCATACCTTTTGAGATGTCCATTTGGTTGCTGGGCTACTCCAGAAAATATCTGTTTCGGGTAAACCTAACGGCAATAAAATGTTGGCACAGATATATAAGCTTCCTGTAGTAATATATACATCCGCTAAATCAGGCTGTGAACCGTATAGTCCGATAGCTAACCAACCATCTTTGGTAAATGTGC
Source organism: Arcicella sp. GW821-FHT09D11 (assembly GCF_059416265.1). NCBI lineage: Bacteria > Pseudomonadati > Bacteroidota > Cytophagia > Cytophagales > Flectobacillaceae > Arcicella > Arcicella sp. GW821-FHT09D11. The sequence continues at coordinate 38,066 of NZ_JBWKOV010000007.1, forward strand.
TTGGACTTTCAGTGGTTTTTTTGATAACAGCCGTCAAAGCACTACGCACTTGTGCAGGGTTTAATTCTTTAGGTAACCCTTTTCGCCATGCAATATCTGCTAAATGATGAAAGGCAGCCCCTCTGTACACAATAGAACGTCCTGTAACTGGGAAAGAACCATCATTATTAATTAACCTTTCTTGAATAACAGCATAGCGTTCATTTCTGGTTTTAAGCTTATCGGCAGTCCAGTTAAACATATTTGTTTTAGAACTTAATTCTTTGATCATGTTTGCCAAATAAGGATGGATTACGTAGCTATTGTAATAATCCCAATGATAGGGTGGACCATCAGAATAAACACCATCGCCTACATACCATTGTTCCAATTGACGGAAGCAATATTCTACGCGTAGATTATCCCAAGCATAGCCATATTTACAGAAAAAAGTTTCTATCATGCCCGAAAACAAAATCCAATTAGAAAAGCCAGGCTTAACATTTCGGGTGGCTAAAAACGCTTTTATAACATTTTCTTTTGCTTGCGCATCAAGATTTTCCCATAACCAAGGACTTCTCACTAAAGCCAAGGCCAAGAAAGAGGCATCTACGAGTGGTTGTCCCCCTTTTTCAAAAGCCATATAATCTTTTGCTTTCGGGTTTACAGCATTGGCAATGGCTTTTAGAGCGTAATTTCTATATTGATTTCTAAGGGCTACTTCTTTTGCCGAACCTCCTTCTAAATTTAACCACGGAGAAATACCGCTCATTAGTCGGGCAAAAGCTTCTAAATAGGCTACTTCTTTTCGAGTATTAGGATTGTCGATAAATTTAGACATCGTCTGAGGCATCACAATGCGAAGGCTATCCTTTGCCAGACTACTTAAGATGGGTTTTGCTAGTTGGTCAAGATGTTGTAACCAAAAAGCACGGTCGTTATTGGTGGTTTGCTGTGCGTATAAACCTACAGGTAAAACGAGTGCACAGACAAGAAATAATTTTTTAAACATAATGAGCCTAGTAAAAATTAAAAGATTTATCCTACTCGCAAAAGCGAAGATATATACAATTTCTACTCCTTTTATACTGAACTCCCATGCGATTCAAAGTATGTATAACATTTGCTTACTTTCACCCTACTATTAGACTATTTTAGCCCCTTTCTGTTTGGGGACTTTAGGATTTGTGGACTAGAGGAATCATTACGATTATTCATGTTGAAAGCACTCCAAGAAATATTAATGAATAGCTAACGCTAATCAACTAAGTTTTTAGTAGTTTTAAATACTAAACTTATTATAAATTTGTTTATATAAATGTTATTACACGAAATATTGTCTACAAATCTTTTTTAAGCTCAATTATTAAACCCAATAACTATCACATGAAAAGAAACATCTCACTTTGCCTTTTAAGCATCATTATGTTTGGGCAAATGGCTCTTGCTCAAAACAAAAAACAAACAGTTAGTTCTAAAATAGAGAAAGTCACCGTCTTCACCAGTGGAGCGCAAGTTAGCAGAAAAGCTAAAACGAATCTTGTAGCAGGCAAATCAGAATTGGTGTTCTCAGGTATTTCTCCGAATATCGATGTACAAAGTATTCAAGTAAAAGGCTTTGGCAACTTTACTATTTTGTCAGTTATTCATCAACGCAATTATCTAAATGAGCAAAAAAGAAGAGAAGAAATCACTGTATTGGAAAACCAAAAAGAAAGTCTGAAAACAAAGTTACGTGTCGAAAGGAGTATGTTTTCTGTTTTCAAAAATGAAGAAACGATGCTTACTAAAAACCAGTCTATCGGTGGAAGTAACACAGGTGTAAAAACAGCTGACTTAAAAGAAGCCGTTGATTTTCAAAGAAATAGACTTTCGGAGGTATTGATGAAACAGATAGACCATGAAAGGAATATTCAGAAAATAGATAGTAGTATACGTATGTTAGACTATCAATTAAAAGCCTTGAATCAAACCAATGATTATGCCACTAGCGAGGTATTGGTAACTGTTTCTGCCAAAGAACAAGGCGCAGCCTCTTTCGATTTGAGCTATTTTGTAAAAAATGCAGGTTGGTATGCCACTTACGATTTAAGGGTAAAAGATATTAGTAGCCCTATTGATTTATCTTTAAAAGCCAATGTATATCAGAGTTCAGGGGAAGATTGGAAAGATGTAAAAATGACTATCTCTAACGGTGACCCAACTGAAAGTGGAATCGCTCCAAATTTAAAACCATGGTACTTATATTTTGGTCAGGCAAAAAATGAATTATCTGAAACATTGGAATCAAAGGTGCAAGGTCTTTCAAATGGCAATGAGGTAAGAGGAACTGTAACCGAAAGAGGAACAGGCTTGGGCTTGCCAGGAGTCCAGATTATGGTAAAAGGCACGAGTATTGGAACAGCCTCTGATGCCAATGGCAATTATACCTTGAAACTTCCTGAGAATGCTCAAACCTTAGTGGTTTCATACATAGGCTATAAGAAGCAAGAGGCATTTATCAATAGTAAGATTGTTAATATCACCTTGGAAGAAGATACACAACAACTAAATGAAGTAGTTGTTGTAGGATATGGAGCTCAGCGTAAGATGTCTCTAACAGGTAGTAGCATAACTTCAGTTGCTGCCGCCCCTTTAGAAACGACAGAAAAGTATCAGCCTACTACGCTGGTTTTTGATATAGAAGTGCCTTATACCATTTTGAATGATGGCAAGGTATATTCGGTAGATATTAAAAACCAGTCTGTACCTGCTTTGTATGAATATTTTGCTGTTCCTAAATTAGAAAAAGATGCATTCTTAACAGCTAAACTGATTGACTGGCAAGAACTTAATTTATTAGAAGGCGAAGTAAATCTTTATCTGGAAGGAGCCTATTTAGGTAAATCTATTTTAGATGTTCGTCATGCTAAGGATACACTCAATATTTCGTTAGGGAAAGATAAAGGAATTATTATTGAACGTAAAAAGCTAAAACAGTTTAGCAACCAACAGTTTTTGAGCAACAATAAAACAGAAAACAGAGCCTACGAAATTAGTGTAAGAAATAATAAACAGCAGAACATTAATATCGTTATTCAAGATCAGTTCCCAATTTCTACTACCAAAGAAATTTCGGTAGAAGAACAAGAATACAAAGAAGCAACAATGGACAAGGAAAGTAAAATCCTTACGTGGAAATATGAGCTTCCTGCCAAACAAGAGAAAAAACATGTCATAAGATATGGCGTTAAATATCCTAAAAATCAAGTTGTGGTATTGGAGTAAAAAGAATTTTAATTGAAAGCAAAAAGGGTTGTTCGTATTAGAACAACCCTTTTGTTTTCAATAGGTCTATGGTTAATCAAATCTTATTAGTTCAAAGACATAAAACGGTCTGATGTATTTGGCTGAGGTTTTACCGTTCCTACTTGTACATTTTTAACTATTTTAGATTCTCCGTCACTGATTTCGAATGTGTATTTACCATCTTCTAATTCCTGAAGGTCAAATTTACCGCGATAGGCCGTATCATTTTTTCTAATATATTCAGCATGTAGTACCTCTCCTGATTCACTTTTTAAAATCACTGATAATCTTTTGCCTGCTAGTTTCTCTACCATTACATTCATTTTCATGGTATTAATCGTTTGATAAACCCCAACTGCGAAAGTTTTTTGGGCGTTTAAGTTTCCATTATTATCTGTCGTTGCATTGCTGATAAATGATACTGCTGATAATAAAGCGATTGCGAATGTTTTTACTAAAGTTTTCATTTTTTTGTTGTTTAGAAATTAAAGTATTTATTTTGAAAGGTTGAGGTCAAATGTTTTATTTACATTTTTTCAATCATGCTAATACTATTAACAGAAGTGTGCCAAAAAATTCAAGTCTCTGAATATCAATAACTTAACATTTTTCTGTTATTTTAAAAGTGTACGCTTATAGTACAGTTAGTGTTCGATTTGAGGACGAATTTTAGGTTTTTAATGATACCTTTATTATTTCTGGATGGATTGTATTAAACAAAAAGGAGCTAGATTCAACATCTAACTCCTTTTTGTTCTAAAAAATTATATTACAATTAATCTGTTATTCTTGAAAAGATGCCCCTTCTTATTTCTAGCGTCTTAAATCTAATATCTTGTGTCTGCCTCAACTAATCAATCCTTTAGCTTTCAAATCATTCAGCGTTCTGTTAAGACTTCTTACAGTAATGCCTAAATAATTAGCGATTTCCTGTTTGGATATAAGTTTATTAAAGTCTGGGAAATTAGCTTTTAACCTTAACAATTTAGACTCAACAGGATGTGATTGATTATAAGAATGCCTGATGGCTTTATAATTTATTTTGTTGGCTAATGCTTTTAATATCAAGCGATTGAAAACATGGTTTTTCAATAATAATTCATTAAAATACGCTAAAGGTATTTTGTACAAAACCAATGGAGAGGAAGCTTCAATGGTACAAAAACTAATATCTTCTCTGATGGCTTCTATTTCTCCAAATATTTCTCCTTCTCCAAAAAATTCTTGAATAAAATCATTTCCAGTATCTTCTGTTAAATAGCATTTAGCCATCCCGCTTTTAATGACATATACAGAAAATACATTTTGCCCATTTTTTATAATTTGTTCGGTCGGTTCAAAAGTTTGTTCAATAATATTTCCTTCTGTACCTAAATGGTATAGGTGGCTAACATAATTCAATAATTCTTTATTAATTCTAATCATTTTTAGGGATTTGAGACAATTGTCCTTTTAACTAAGCAAAGCCTATTTTTTCTTTGTAGCCTATAAAGTTAAAATTAGAAAATATAAAACGAACATCAATATGCAATTAAACCAATTATTAAAACAAATCGAATTCATCAAAGAGATTGATAAGCTAAAATATATTCAACGTAAAACCAAATTATTCAATAGTAATAGAAATGAAAACGATGCCGAACATAGTTGGCATTTGGCTATGATGGTATTGATTTTAGCAGAACATTCTAATGCTTCTATTGATATTCTAAAGGTATTGAAAATGGTGTTAATCCATGATATCGTTGAGATTGATGCGGGAGATACTTTTTTGTATGATACTACCAAAAATCATGTAAATACTGAAGAGGAGCTAATTGCCGCACATCGCATTTTTGGCATCTTGCCTGAGAGCCAAGCACAAGAATTTATCAGTATCTGGCAAGAGTTTGAAGAAGGCAAAAGTAATGAAGCAAAATTTGCCAAAACCATGGACAGACTGGAGCCTATTTTACAAAATATGTCAAATAATGGAGGTACTTGGGCAGAATTTAATGTTAGTTATGACACTGTCATTGAAAAAACAAAAGGGATAGTAAAAGGCTCAACTACTATTTGGGAATATACTGAAAATCAACTTCATGAGGCTGTTGATAAAGGTATTTTGAAATAATACTTAAAGGACGTCTTTGTTAATCAAAACAAAGACGCCCTTTAAGTATTATTTATTCTTATTCAATATCCATCACAAAAGCATATTTCCCAGAGCCTACATCAAGCGTTCCGCTTTGGGTGGCTTTGATGCTTGTGCCATTTTCCATGATAGAAGCTAATTTCTTGGTAGGAAAAGTAAGCGTGGCAGTCGAGTTTGCTGGGATTTCTACATCCCATAAAAGTTTACCATTTTCAATTTTCCAAGCAGATGATACTAAACCGTGATTGGTCTTCAAACTTCCTTTTGCATAGGTTAATTCTCCGCCCAATTGAGGTTTTATGGAAATACCCTTATAACCAGCTCCTTCAAATTCTTTGGTATCAATGCCAGCAATATTTCTATACATCCAATCGCCAACGGCTCCGTAAGCATAATGGTTGAAGGATGTCATTCCTGGGTCTTGAAAAGTACTATCTGATTTCATACTATCCCAACGTTCCCAAATGGTTGTAGCACCATGTGTTTTAATCGGGTATAACCATGAAGGGTAAGTATCTTGTAAAAGTAATTTATAGGCTACATCATTTCTGCCAAAACGACTCAATACAGGATTCAAAAATGGTGTACCTAAGAAACCCGTCGTTAAATGATAGTCATAAGACTTGATATTGCTAACTAATCTTTCTACTGCTTGTGGGCGAAGTACTTCTGGCAACATATCAAATTGTAATGCTAAGATATAAGCCGTTTGTGTTTCAGAAATCAATCTTCCAGATGTCGTCATGTATTCATTCTGAAATTGTTTTTTCACTTTAGCCAATAGACTTTCATAGTCTTTAACATCATCGTTTTTACCTAAAACCTTAGCAGTATTAATCATCAATTGCACACTATAGGCATAAAAACATTGGGCTACTAAATAATTATCAGTAATGGCCGATTTCATACCAATCATTCCTTTAGAATCATCTACACGGTACGACAGCCAGTCTGCAAACTGGAAACCTGTATTCCATAAATCGTTTTTGGCTTCTTTACGTATATACTCCACGCTTTTTTTCATGGTTGCATACTGGTCTTCTAATACTTGCTTATCACCAAAGGCTACGAAAACATTGTATGGAATAATAATACCTGCATCGCCCCAGCCTGCCGCTTGCATAGGTTGTCCAAAACCAGTAGCTTTCAGTACGTCAGGAATAACGTGTGGTACCGCACCATTTGGATATTGGTCTGCGGTTACATCTTTCAACCATTTAGCAAAAAACTGATTGGCATTAAAATTATAAGAGGCTGTTCTTGAAAATACCTCTGCATCGCCCGTCCAACCCAAACGCTCATCACGTTGCGGACAGTCTGTCGGCACATCCAAAAAATTTCCTTTTTGTCCCCATTGTATGTTTTTCTGTAATTGGTTTACCAAAGCATTTGACGTTTCAAAGCTTCCTGTTTGTTCCATGTCCGAGTAAAGAGCATAAGCGGTAAAATCTTCTGGATTAATTTTTCCTTCAATGCCCTCTACCCTAACATACCTAAAGCCAAAGAAAGTAAAATGTGGCTCGAAGAAATCTTTGCCGTTACCACTCAGAATATAAGTAGCTTGTGCCTTAGCTGAACGAAGGTTAGTAAAATATGGATTACCCAATTTATCCATCATCTCAAAATGAGAAAGTGTAATTTTATCCCCCGCTTTTCCTTGAGCAGTAAGTGTTACCCAGCCTACAAGGTTTTGTCCAAAATCTAAAATTGTCTCGCCATTCGTCGCCTTAAATACTTTTACTGGTTTGAAGCTCTCATGCTTTTTGATAGGTTCATTCACAGAAGCATTGATATAATCTATCGGGAAAGTCTTTTCAACAGCATTTTTCCAATTATTATCATTAAAACCTACACTTGCCCAGTTAGCCACTCTTTTACGAGCATCAATTGTTTCGCCATTATAAATTTCAGCATAAAGAATGTCGCTTTCAGCTACTTTCCATGAATTATCTGAAATAACAGTTTCTTTTGAACCATCAGCATAAGTTAACTCCAACTGGAAAAGCAAAGCCGTTTCTTTCCCATAAATATTTTGTTGATGTACCCACGCCAAACGTGTTCTATACCAACCACTCCCCAAGGTAGCACCAATAGCATTTTTGCCCACATTTAGTAAATTGGTGACATCATAAGCTTGATATTGAAGGTGTTTGTTATAACTAGTCCAACCGGGGGCTAAATAAGCATCGCCCATTCTTTTGCCATTGAATTGAATTTCGTACAATCCTCGCGCGGTTACAAAAGCGGTAGCATTCGTAATTTTCTTCTTCGTTTCAAAGCTTTTTCTAAACATCGGTACTACGCCATTTACAGTATCATTTGCAAAGCCCGAGTTGATCCATTTAGCCTTCCAGTCTGTTTTGTTTAAAGCTGTTTGAAAGCTAGCTGTTGCCCATTCTGACGTTTGTCCTTGGTTATCCCAAGCACGTACCTGCCAAATAAACCGTGTGTTTGAAGGTAATTGAGCACCTCCATAATTATTAAAAATGGAAGATGACGAAGTTACTTTTCCACTCGACCAAATAGTTTCTTTGCCTTTCTTTACCTGAATTTCATAGGCCGTTTGTAGCACATTTTTTTTGTCGGTGCTAAGTATCCAACTAAATCGTGGTTTTTCTGCATCAATACCGATAGGATTCACTCGATTTTCTGTTTTCAATTGCTGAAGTTTTAATTGAGCCATTGAAAGATTTGCCATTAAAAAAAAGGCAAAAAATAATAGTTTTCTTTTCATGTTTCTTAATTGGATATTAGATAAAAATGATGGTAATAGCATGATAATTTTGAATAGTCTGGAGTATTTAACGCCAAAATCAATAAAACATACTACTTATTCATAAAATAAGTATAAATATATCTTGGAATAAAACAAAGACTCTCATGTACTTACCCTTATTTTTAATCACTTTTTTATCACAAATCGCATTTAAAAACATATCTATCTCACTTTCAACACATTATACAAAATATTCCGAATATTATTATTGTATATTATTGATACATAAACAATTGGCCATAAAAAAAAGCCTTTTAAAAAGACGTTTTAGCAATTATTATAAAAGTGATTAGGAAATTATCTGCCCATCCAACCGCCATCTACCGTTAGGATTGTCCCTTGCACATAATTTGAAGCGTCTGAGCAAAGGAAAACAGTCGCTCCTTTGAAATCTTCTGTTTCTCCCCAACGTCCTGCTGGAATTCTATCCAATATCCCTTTTGATCTGTTTTCATCTCCACGCAAAGCTTCTGTATTATCTGTGGCAATGTAGCCTGGCGCAATGGCATTTACATTTATGCCTTTTGATGCCCATTCATTGGCAAAGGCTTTTACCAAACTACCAATCGCTCCTTTGCTAGCAGCATAACCAGGTACATTAATACCGCCTTGAAAAGTTAATAATGAAGCCGTAAATACTATTTTTCCTTTCCCTTGAGCAATCATCATTTTACCTATCTCGCGGGTTAAGATAAATTGCGCATCTAAGTTAATGCTCAGTACATTATCCCAATATTCATCTGAATGCTCAGCGGCTGGATTCCTTAAAATTGTTCCTGCATTATTTATCAGAATATCTATGAGGGGATAATCTGTTTTTACTTGACTGATAAATGCATAAAGTGCTGTTCTGTCTGAAAAATCACATTGATATGCCTTGAATTTTCTACCAATAGCGGTTACTTCTTTTTCTACCTGACTTCCTGAAAGCTCTAACGAAGCCGAAACGCCAATAATATCAGCACCTGCTTCTGCTAAAGCCAAAGCCATTGCTTTGCCAATTCCTTTTTTGCAACCTGTCACTAATGCAATTTTGCCATCAAGGCGAAATAAGTCAAGTGTATTCATTTCAATTATCTATTTTTAATAAATGGTTTATAATCCTCCATATTAATACAAAACAATATACTTTTCTAATTAAACAATCAATCTCATTGAAATTTAATATTTTATACTTGTTCAATCAAAGTGTAATTATAATATAATCAATGTTCCTTCCGAAGGAACAATACTATTTTGGATAAAATCTCTTCTTTGCATTTTATAGTGTTTTCTTGATTTATAATAATTTTATCCCTGCAAATTCAAAATGACATTTTGAATTTGCAGGGATAAAAAACAATTTACTTTATCAAAATCTCACCATAATTACAGGAAGGCATCTGAAAAACCATAACTTTTTTACCGTTTTCTATTCCTTTTTTTCCTTGAATTAGCAATACTTTTCCCTGCTGTGTTAAACTTATATTCGTTTTTCCTATCGATTCTGGAATACTTAGTTCTACAGGTTTTTCTGCTGAAAAGAATAGTTGACTACCTTTCTTTTCTAAAACTGCCGTGGTTAATTCTTTAGCTTTAATACTATAGGTTTGATAGGTGATTTGCTTTCCTTTTCCTAAAAACATATAATTCAACCCTTCTGCCTTTGTACTTACAACCGCATAAACGGCTTCAGTTTTAATATTTCCATACGTCACAGCCTTTCCTGCTGCATTGGAGAATACCAATTCCTTAGCCCCTGTATTACTCTCAATCGTTAAACCTACAAAATCAGTAGGAGTATTATTAGGGGTAAAACTTTCAATAGATTTAATTGAACGAGGAGATTTTGAAGTTGACGGCTCATAAACAGCTACAAAGGGTTGATTCCAAGCCTCACCCGACTGGCGAGCCACTAAAGTTGGCATCGATAAAGCTGCAATGCTATCTGGAATCATCACGTTGCCTCTAAATGTTTTAGCTGGTGGGGCTTTTACCGAGAAGATTTCACGATTGAGCGAACCTTTCATCCATACATTCATCAACACATCTTCACGGTCTTTCACTTTTAGTTTGAACGTAGCATTAAAATCTTCAGACGTCGTTATCGATTTTTTATTCCAGAAATAATCATAGGCAAATAGATGTCCTCCTGCAAAAGATAATTTAGGCGTTTCAGTCAGCGTTAATGGAATTCCTTTAGTAGAAGATAATACCAGTTCCTGCCCTAAGTTATGATAAAAATAATCGTGCATTTTATCGCCACCCTTTTGCTTTTTTGAACGAAAAATATCAACATAATAAGCCGTAGAATCGCTCGTACGGATAATACTCGTTAAGCGATTTTGGTCTGATTGAGATTCGGGTTCTAAAAAATATAATTCACCAAAAGTAACTGGACTAAAATAGCCGTCCTTCTGATTTGAAGCAGGATATGAACTAAGCACATCAAAACCATGATTACTTTTCATGACTGGATAAGCCGAGATACCATCAACTGCGACCGTATTATGGGCAGGAAATTGAGAATAATATTCAGCGTAATCTTGTTGAAAGTAACTTGTCCCTATCCCACTCTCTGGCCCCAGAATAATTCCTTTACCGTAAATCTCCATCGAAATTCCATTGGCATGCATATGATTTCCCTTAGACCCTGCCATTGCCACCATCAAGCCATTCTTAGGATTCATGCCATTCCGTTGAGCAAAGTAACTAACCGATGGTGCTGAGAAAATGGGCGTAGCAAAAGTGCTAATGTCAGCATTGTTAATGGTCGTTCCCTTACTTTCATTATTATGATTCAAGCCTGCCATAGCTTTATGCTTGCTCAATGCTTGAATAAATGTTGAATAAGCTTTTACGTTAGCAGTTCGCTTATTATATTTTTTAGCATTTTCTAACATTCTTTCGGCAGCTTCAAGACTTACAGCATGATAATGAGAGTCGCCAAAAGCAGTAGTATAACCATTTGGAAAAAGATATTGTGCTTCTGCTAAAACGGCTTTTTCGATAACTGGTAATTCGGGTAAAATATCATAGTCATAGTGGTTATCAAACCAATCTACAAAACCAACAAAATCGTGTAAAACACCCGCAGAATAGCCTGGAGATTCATTCCAAATACCTGTGTTTTCATCATACCCTAATTTCAAGACTTTAGCAATTGACCATTGACGTTCAGAGTCAACATTTAATACTTGATTCAAATAATATTGACTTCCCTTGGCATCGTTATAGCCTTTATTTTCATCCAAGATAAAAGCTATTTCAAGAATATTCTTGGCTTGAATTAAATCCCAGTTATTATAGGCTACTCCATTTTTAATCTGCAAATCAGCCCATTTTCTAAAGGTGTCTGAATAAATTGTAAGCTTTTTGGGTGTTTTTTTACTAACGTAATTGAATATATTATCATAAATCTTAGTCAGATTGATCAACATTGCCGTTTCTTGGATGACCTCAAAAGTTGATAAACCTGTGATTGTTTGATGATGCCCATTGCTTAAATCATGAGGTTCTTTGCGATAATACATACCCGTCATATAAGTATCGAATAAATCAAAAGCAAGTCGTGCATACTTTTCTTCTCCTGTTCTGCGATACAATGTGCTTGCCGAAGCCGCTATCCGCATAATATTAGTATTGATAGCTTCTAGTGTTCTTCCTGTTTTTGAAATATCTGCCCATTCTAATGGTTGCTCAGGTTTCGAACGGTTTACCAAAAGTACGCCTCTGGCATCATCCATATAAGGCTGAATATCTTCAAGTTTTGGTGCTCCAAATATGGTTGTATTATCTCTGGCACCGGGAAACCTTACTGTTGGTACTGGAGCCGTTCCTTCGGCATGGTCATATACGCCTCCTTTGATAAATACTTCTGTGGATTTGGTTTTCCAATACATTTGTAAGCGAGAAACTATCCAACTACTATCGCTTTGATGACGATTCACATACATATCTACCTCAACTTTTAATTTACTCGTCGGGTTTCTTAATGTATCATCCTGTATACGTGGATACCCCTGAGGATAATGCTTCGGTAAGGCTATTTGGCCTAAAGTAATATTTGATAATAGACAAATTATTAAACTGAATATTAACGATTGAGGATATTTCATTCTCTAGTTTTTTAACGATTGACGTATTTATAAGCTCTAGCAATACTTGAGGTATATTGCCTCTTATTTTTCTATATAAAAAATTTGTTCAACGGGTTCAGCAGTTTGTACTTTTCCAACAATGCCGTATTGCCAAGCAATAACTGTTACTTTCATTGGCAGTTTAGTTTTAGGGGGAATTTTAGTAAAAATGATGTGCCTGTCTTGAATATACGCTGGCCCTTCTTTTATATAAAACTCTACTGGTAAATTGCTGTTTGCAGTAGCCTTCAACACCATACTTTTCACACCAAGCTTTTGGTTATCGATATGCTTGAAGTCAATTTTCTGTGAAATGCCTTCAGTATTTTTCAAAGGAAAACGCATATCTAGTTGTTGAACAGCAGATTTATATTTTGCATCTCCCTCATTATGAGCTAATAACCAAATATCATTACTTCGTTTGGGATTATTAAACCCCATTCTATAAAAATTCAATTGAAAGGTGGAATCGTCTAGTTTTTTTACTGGTCCACAAATACGGTCAATGATGAGTTTGGTCGTAGCAAAGTCAGTGACAGGCTTTATTTTAGACGTATCGGCGAAAAAGGCATTCAATCTGAAACTAATGCCATCTGCCAAAGGCATAAATTTCAACTGATAGTTAGCATGGGTTTTAACTGGCTTTAAAACAGCTCCATTTTGTACAAACCCAATATATTGATTCTTCTTGTTGCGTGCTTTAGCATAAAATTCTTCGGTTTTTTCTGCCATTTCCCTATCAAAACACCAAGATGCTTCCTTATGATTTCCTTGATATCGCGTATATACATTAGGTTTCGCTATGGCAAGACTATCTTTCCGCCATCTATCCATCAACCAACCTTGGGCTGGGTCTATTGGAATAAGCATTTTACCATTGTTTTTGGGCAAGCGATACTTAGCTGCTTTTTTGATAAACATCGCTACATATTCGACCATCGCATTGCTATAATCAAAATGTCCATGACCAGCATCGGCGAAAAATGAAATGGGTGTCTTTGGGTATTTGGCAACATAATCAAATCCAGGCTTTAGTCTGTTTTCCCACCATTCAAATTCTCCCATGACAAATAATCCAGGAACACCCTCAATAGTGCGATTTCCCCAATCAGGATTTGGTCGACCACTACCCGTTAGATTCGTCAAAGGTGTATCTCCATGAATTGATACCATTGCCAAAGTACGGTTTGGATTCCAAGCGCCAAAATTCCAAGGGTAACTTGCCATGGCTGAATGCCCCATAGGTACAATTGGTGCAGTAGCTAATTCCGTGTATCCCGATGCCTCAGCTAAATCGTTCATCATGGTTTGAAAACGATTTTGTGTGCCTTTATGGAAATCGAAAGTGATGTCTAATCCCGGTGTTACCCATACTTCTGCAAAGCCAATTTCAGCCATCGTTTTTCGGAAGTTGGCATTTTCAAGCATTCCTTCTTCCACCATATTATGCATACAAAGTATTACACCTTTTACCTGCTTACAGTTCTCAGGAATCCAAAGAAAAGCTTGTGGATTGCTATTTGTTTCAGGATGAATCATCCCTTGCACTTGAACAGACCATTGCCAAACCTGTGCTTTGACCGTGAAAGAAATGATGCACAAAATCAGTATGAATACATTTTTCATTCTTGATGATTATTTTTAAAATCGGACTTATTAGAGTGTTTAATTACTAGTTTCCGTTCTCAATACCCTATCATTTAGCATTTCCACGATATTTATTTTTGGATTATTTCCATTAAAACCGTCTATCGTTATTTCTTGCACCCGACCGTCTTTAAGTGCTACACGTACTTTGTTGCTCGTCAAGGCCTCTACTTTCTTGATAACGGATTGTTTTTCATAAGGCTCTATAACCGTGATAAAATTGGCTTCTTTCCCCTTACTTCTTGAGGAATACGTTTTGCGTCTCGCATCTTCATTTCCCAAAGGGTAATCTCCTCCTAAAGTAGCTTTAAAGGCAACTGCTTTTACGCCTGATAGGTCTACTACAATAATGGCAGTATCTTTAACACTAGTTGGCATAGCTGGTAAAGCCGTTTGTATAACATTCCCTGCAATTTTTATAGGACCTCCATAATAATCTTTTCCTTCCTGTGCTGGTTTTTGTATATTCTTCTTTTTGTGTGGTAAAGATGAAATCGGTATTTCTTTCCCATTTGTCAGGACGATGCGGGCATTTCCCCAAAAAAGTGTATTCGTTTTATCGGAAGAAGTTGTTGTAATTAATTCTAATGCCGTAATATTATTTATCGCTTGGTTAATCTCTACGGCTCCTAATACCCACGTTCCTGTTTTACCTTCTTGCAAGGTTTTTCCTGCTGAGCGAATAGCAAAATGAACTTGTTTAGCCACAGGATGTGCCTCAGCAGCAGTACCAATCATCAATTCTTTTTGTTGTGGCCAAGCAGAAAAAACATCTATTTTCAAATCACCGTCAACACTATAAGGAACTCTTGTACCTCCATTGTCGCAATCTTTACCCCAACAAGTAAAAAAGCTAGCTTTAGATGTCCCATTGACAGTCCACCAATTACAATCAGTAATAAACTGAGCACTTCCCAGTGGGTCAGTATTCATTTGAGCATCATGTCTTACCAACTTTTTATTCGTGGCTTCTAGACCCTGAAAACCTTTCATTTGAAAAAGACAGTCGTAGGTATGTTCTTGTTCTCCTTTCAGATAATCTGCCAATACGATATAGTCATCAGTCATCACCATCAGACGCTGTTGTTGGATAGGTTCAGTATGTCCAGTTACTTGTCCATATTCAGGTGTTTTTTGAGGCACAAAAATGGATTGTCCTTCCTGCCACGTTTTTTCAGCAAAAGATATATTCCCTGCCCAATCATAAACCATTCCTCCATAGGGCGGATTACTCCAACGAGAGTTGGTTTCTACCAGACTAGCCTGCATTATTTTCCCAGTATAAAAAAGTTTTTGGAAACTTTCGGTTGCCTCTTGCATCTTCTGGTCAACCACTACCATATTTTTAGTCAGAGAAGTCTGAACATAAAATTTGTACATATACGACGGGTAACCATACCAAACCATTTCGGGATTAAAAAAGCTACGACCATACCGAGACATGCTTAACAATCCTGTTCTATCAAAATGCCCATGAGCACCACCATGTGTACCATAATGCAGAGATGCTTGTATTTGCTCATTTATTGGACGACCTTCTTTTTGAGAACGTAGCATCACAATGCCCATGTTATCTGCATAAGCAGATTGCTTATCTAATACCGAATTAGTTTCTGGAAGGTCGGCGACACCATACAATAAATCTCTGGTCGTACCTCGCTTTACGATAGCGGCATATTCTGGGTCATGAAAGAGGTAATAGGCAAGGTCATATCCTTCGCCACCCACCATTGTTTCCTGTGCATCGTTTACGCCAAACATGACGCCTCTATAATCAGCAAATTTTGGGATGGCATCCCACATATCTTTTAGGCAAATACTATTCTTTTTAATCGGTCCCCACTTGTCATAATTTATTCCATTTTTCCCTGTGCCTTTAATAGCCCCTGGCATTAATGAATAATAGGGTGTAGTCCCGATAGGGATTTGCATATCTTTGAAATTAATACCCCAAGGTGCTAATGCCAATGCAACTTGCGAAAACTCAGTTGCGCACCAAACATTATATCCGACAGAACACTCGTACCACCAACCATCATTCATCACGCCATGAGCAAGATGATCAACGATAGCACTTGGGCTATAAAATATATCTTCCACCAAATGCCAATCCTGAATAGCCAAGGCGCAATATAATGCACCGCACATCTCACTCAGTTTCCAGTTATTAATAGCACCTTGACGCATATCTAGTTGCACGGTTTCAATAAATAATCGAAAGGTATGTTCAATGTTTTGTTCATCTGTCGGGCTAAATACATTGGCTGTCTTGACCATATCATAAGCCATGGCAATATGTTGGAAAAAATGCCCTTCTTGTACAAATGATTGATGACATCCTCTGAATGTGCTTGCATATCCCTTGATTGGGTCGCTCAATCGACGCATAAAAACAGCTATATTTTCAGCATACTTTCTATCTCCCGTCAACTGATAAGCTATGCCAGATGCCATTAAGTTGTATTCTTCCTGCGTTTGAAACAACTGCATTCCTTTATCTGCATTATCGTTAGTCAGTTCCGTAGCCAATGCAGGTACTATCCATTTATCTGCTAATTGGATGTATTTATCTTTTTCCTTTTTAGCCCAATCATAGTTCATTACTTTATCTCTCACTACTTGCCAGCGGTCTGCAGTATGGAGAATATTCGGACTAGGCAATGTTGATGCCGTAATTAGCTCAATACTTGCGTCTGGCAATTGCCTTCCATTTGCCATTACTACAATATTTTGCTTTTCCCTTCCTCCTGGGGGCACTCTATCCACTATTTTGACAGTTACTATACAGGTTTTACTTTCAGCAGGTTTCAAATCAAATTCAGCAGGTTCAATGCTTGTAACCATCGACTCCCAACCATATTGGTTTGTACTCAAATTTACTGATTGTACTTTATCGCTTGTATTTCCGACATTCAACTCATACTTTACAGTTGTCCCTTTCGCCCCAGATTTCCCTTTGATGTCTGTTCTAACGGCTAATACTTCTCCTTGTGTTAGCTGAACTTGCTTAATAAGTATTGGGTGATTATTGGAGCTTGTTTGTTTAATACTAACCTCTTTAACAGCCTGTAAAAAGGCTTGTCTTTGGGCAGTTTTTATGCCAAAGCTTTTGAAGGGAATTATTATTTGTTGCCAACCCTTATTATTAATAGCAACATTTGCCTGTATTTCGGGCATTAGATAGTCTTTGTTATAGTTGGCGGTACTTAAGGTAATTTGCAGGCTTGTATGGTCGTCTTTTTCTAAATATATCCAAAACCTAATGCCATAATAAGGTGTATAGTTTTTTACGCCTTCGTCTATTCTCCTAAATCCTTTGTTGTAGCGTTTGCCATCGAGATAACGATATGTAATAGTGTTGTTTGTTAGCGCAACAGCACCATCTTTATCAACCCCTGATACGCCCTTCCAATCAGAGAAATCTCCTTTGCCTATATTTTCAAATAAAGTTTCTGAGCTTGCTACTAATTGATAACATGATGTAAAGAAAAGAATTAGGACTGCGAATATATTTTTCATTAGTTATGACACCAGACTTTAGCTAATTAGTCTAGCTCGTTTGATTTAGTGATTTTATTTTGAGAGCTAAATCGATTAAGCATTCTTCAATAACAAACATTAAATATTTACTTAATCTAATAAATTTGAATAAAGAAGGAAAAGGAAGGACTACATACCCTATTTTTTGAAAGTATTTAGCTAAATAATACAGGAAATGTGGTATGCCAAAAGAGAGGATTCGTACTAATGTAGTAATTGAGGTAGTTATAAATAGTTTTACTTCCCTAATATGTGTGTCATATAATCATCGGCCATTTCAATCAATGCTTCAGAATGTAATAATTTACTATATTCAATTCCCTGCAAAGCCAAGGCATGGATTAGTTGATTCAAGGTACTTGCTTTCCCTTTGCCTTGCAACAATGCTTTGTATTGAAAATATTTTATTCCAAGTGGCTCTAATACATCTTGCATTTTCAGAGGTGTATTCCTGTCTTCGCTAATTTTAGTTGTGTTAAAAAGTAGTTGTAACGCAGTAGTATAAAGTTTAGCATAAAAGAAATTGGCTACTTCTTCATCAGCTAAAATTTTATTAAGTTTTTCATGCATCTCAGGACTCAACGAATGATTTAACCTATTCGCATCACCATTAATTTGTCTTATCTCTTTTTCTGAAAGCATATTTCCCCCTTGACTTGTACTACCTTTCATTACTACGTAGTTCATATTTTTAACACATTAAAAAGTGTAATGTTGAATTGAGTTACAAAAATTATCAAAATCTGCTGAATTAAAAAGTCTTTCGTAGCTGATTCTTATTCCTGAATACATATTAATACAAAAATGATATAGTTGATAGGTACTCCTACAAAAAAACTGATGTAATTTACATCAGTTTTTTTGTAGGAAATAGTCCAGAAGCTTACCCTCTCTCCTACCCCTTTATTCAAAAGTGAATTATAGAATACCTAAAAAAGTACCGTATTCATCCAATAATCTTTTAAGGTCATCAAAGTCTTCTTTGCTTCTGGTTGTATATACTTTTTCTGTTTGTTCAGCAAGGTTATTTGTCCACACACTTAAGCCATCATAGCTTATCTCCTGCTTACTGTTTTTAGTGGATGGTTTATTTCCTAAACCGCTTGCTTCAACCACTTTTTCAATATCTGCTATGGTAGTAATAGAGTCAATATCATCCGTAATTCTTCCCAGTGTTTGAATAACCTTTTTGTCAATTTTTCTTTTACCAGTCAAAATTTCATTTCTCAATGCAGGTTCAATTTTAGATAATCCTTCTGCAAATTGACCATCTCTTTTAATGGTAGAAGTTCCGACCTTATATTCTTTCGCTAATTTCTCAACCGTTCTACCTTTTTCTGGCGTAGTAGCATTGGGTTCATTGTGGACCCAATGCCCAGTTCTGTCATACTTACCTGGACCTGTTTTTTCATTCAAAAATCTTAACCCTCTGAAATATGATACTTGTTCTGGACTCAGGTTTCTTCTTCCCAGTTGTAAATCAATCATGTAATCTTTCACTTCCTCTTTGGAGTTGAAAGGCATGAGTTGTACACTGAAATTTAAATTATTCTTTTTACAAATCTGAAAACGGTTATGTCCATCAACCAACACATAAATCGGTTCATCGGGATATACTGCTCCTGCTTCAATCGCACTTCGTTTAGTTTCCCAAAGAGTCAAAGCATCCCGACAGCCATTTTTGATGATATTTTGTTCTAACAAAGAAAATTCTTCCGCTCCCAAAGGAGGAATAAATACCCTTAGTTCTTCCAGAATTTCAATGTTCTTTTTTACTTGTTCGTCAGATATCAATTTATTATTAACAAACGTACTTTTTGTTGTCGCAGCAATGGCTTTTCCTAAATCTAGTTTTTTCATCTTTCCTCTTATTTAACCAATTGAAGGTATTCAATGTATTCATTACAGAAATCAGCATACAATCTGGCAGCTTCTGAAGTTCCAGAAAATTTTGAGATAGTGTTCAACATTACCTGTGCTTTCTGAAAATCAACCAAATGTTTGATTTCTGTTTTGAAAATTCTAATTGGTAAATTTTCTCGAACGGCTTCTTTGATATTATCATGCACCGAATTCTTCTTTACCATCGTAAAAACCAAGCCGTCTATATCCAACATCGGATTCAGGTTTTTCTTTACATCATGTACTTTATCCAATAATGTATTCACCCCTTTCATTGCCGCCATTTCGGGAAGCATTGTCACCAAACAAGCGTCAGAAGCATACATGGCTGATACAGTAAGTTTGCCCAAGGAAGGTGGACAATCAATTAAAACATAGTCAAACTCGCTCAGTAAAGGAATAATACGGTTTTTTAAACGCAAATCTCCTCCTGTCAATAATATTAATTCGTATTCTGCTTTGGCTAAATCGATGTCAGAAGGCGAAAGATATAGATTTTCTTGTATCTGAACTACTGGAAATTCGGCATCATTAATTAATGAATCTGCTACCTGTACCTCTGGGTTTTCAATCCCTAAGATTTGCGATAAATTCCCTTGTGGGTCTAAATCAATCATCAATACCTTAAAACCTTTGTTGGCCATGGCTTCGCCTAAACAAGAAACTGTGGTAGTTTTACCTACCCCACCTTTATGGTTTACTACGGAAACTACTCTGGCTTTTTGGTATAAATCTTTAGAGTAACCGTATTTCATCAGAACCCCTTCTAAAGCAACTAAATGGTTTTCATTTAATTTACGATTTCCAGCCACTGCCTGTCTTAATGTACCTGAAGGTAAGGATGCTTCTTTTTCTATCCCTGCTATCGACAACGCAGGATTATGTCTAAAGAATTTTAAAGCATTTTCTTGTGTAAGCATTTCTAAATGATTTAGGATTTTATCACATATTTGTTACAAATCTATTATTTATGTAACAAATATGCAACAAAAAAATGTATAATAATCTAATTAAATGATACATTTCCTGAAAACTTGCTTAAACGTAATGAATTCATCATTCATTCTGAATGATTAGGAATAAAAACAAAGATTAGTATAACGTATTTAAATATACGTTCATGAGAGAAGATGATGATAAATCGTGCTGAATTCAATCGTTTTTACAAAAGATTTATCCCTATTTTCTTTCCCTCTTTTTGTAAGGCTACTGCGTCAGGATGGGCATGAATCTGCTGCTTATAAGCGCTTTCTACAATTGAAATAATAGCTCCATTAAAAGATGGATTAATGTCTAAGTATTGAATAATATTCTCAATCGAAACGGTATTGCTATAATATTTTTTAAACGATTCAAAAGAGAATTGAGTCTCTAATGAAGTACTTAACTTATTGACCACATATTCATAACAATTTTCATCCGTTTGCATCAACTCAATAATCCTATTCTGACAATAGGTATGATATTTCTTTTTAAGATTAAATACATTCATGTTCAAGCCTTCTTCTCGGGCTTTTTCTAAATGTGCTTTTCTTTTTTTCTCTCTTTCCTCTTTTTGTTTTGTCTCTTTTTCTTTTAATAATTCAGCAAATTTGTCGTCTTCGAGTAATTGGATAATGTAGCCAACTGTATTTCGGATAGCCTTCCCTCCTTTTGCTTCTGCAAAAACATAAGCAATTGCTTCTTTGATTGTTTCAAATGGATATACTTGCAACCATTTCAGAATCAAATCCTCTGATGCTCCATATTCTCCAATTAATTTCAAAATTTCGCTGAGTTCTTTATTTTCAGCCGTCTTCTTTTTATGTTCATTTACAACTTCGAAAGTAGCTTCTATGATACTACTATCATCGTTTGGTACGGCTACATTATCATTTCTATGAATCGTAAAAACCAACAATACTACCGTATTAGCTTTTTTCTTTTCTTCGTAAGTAAAATACAAATCGCTAGTTTCCTGCAATTCTTTTTGGGCTACATTAATTACTCTTTTTCTAAAATCGGTATATTTAGCATAACGGTCACCCAACCCCAGAATATCCTTTAGCTTTTCAACTTCAAATTTAAATGTGCCTAGTCTTTCAGATTCTTTACAAAATTCATAAAATCTGATGGCATAAATACTTTTTAATTGTAAAAGTGACCGAATGTCAATGACAGTGAAATTAGTCTTGAGTTGTAATAAATAAGGCGTTAACGTAGGTGAAAAGTCTATATTAAACTTTCCAAGACCATTGTTATAAGTATAACCTGCTATGATAGTAGTATTAATTAAACCACCATCAAATTTGTTATAAATGGTTTTTTTTAGAAAATTATCTAATTCAATATTAATCCTTGAATAAATGGCTGTTGTACTGATTCCTGTTATTTTCTTAAACTCTTGTACAGAAATAGTGATGGTATCTAGTCTATCTTTGGTATGATCTATCTTAGAAATCATGTGCAAAAGTATTTTAACCTGTATCGTACTCAAATCATATCGAGCATTGATTACAGGATTACTTTTTACTAACTTGAAGGGTGATTGCGATACGGCTGCCATTGCATTAGCAACTTTATCCGTTTTTTTATTTCCCATAGCTACACTGAAACATAGATATCAACAGAGGAAAGAGACTTCTAAATTGTAATAATCTCTTGCAATTTAACACTTCAATGATAACCAACAAAATTCTTAAAATATATATTTATGCACTATCTGACACTAAACATTCAATTTGTCTCTAGTCTGCATTCAATTTGTCTCACTTGTACATTCAGATTGTCTCTAGTCTGCATTCAATTTGTCTCACTTGCACATTCAAATTGTCTCTAATGTGCATTCAATTTGTCTCACTATAGTGATATAAAACATTAAAAATCAACATGTTATGAATCATTAAATATTTAAAATATATTAAAAAAATAAAAACAACAAAGGAATCTAAATTGATGATTTTTTATTTTTTATATTTATTTAAAAAGTTTTTTACTTAAAACAAGGCTTTAAGCCCCAAAAGGCATGCTTTTTAACTTTAAAATAATCATGCTAATTTTTTAATGGGTTTTAAGCATAAATATTTGTTGGGATTGGACTAGGCGTTAACATTTTTTATATAATCACTAAATAGATTCAAAATTAATTCAAATTGTCGCTCTTTAGTGGTCTAAAACGTTTCCTCTAATTTTTAAAATTAATTCAAATTGTCTCGTTTCTTAGCATAATTTGACTATTAAAATACACTTTAATTAATTCAAAATGTCTCTGTTGATTAAACAAAAATGATTAATTAAAACACCTGTATTAATTCAATTTGTCTCTGTTTGAGTTAATAAAATTTACCTGAAATACATTCAAAAAGTCTCAGTTTGTTGACTAGCAAATACTTATATATTCATTCAAATTGTCTCGCTTCATTATTTTATTGGTCATCTGAACTACTTAAAATTAATTCAATTTGTCTCTCTTTGTAATCATTTGTTTCGCTTCAGATTTGTAAAAGATACATTCAAAAAGTCTCACTTGTAATATCTTTCAGTATTGAAATCCATTCAATTTATCTCGCTTATGCATTCAAATTGTCTCTTTTAAATATCGGTACTGATGTGTTTTTATCTTGGGTAGCCTGAAAAACATTAAAAAACAACCTTATAAAGGAAAAAGCCTTGAAATAAATAATAATATTAAGATATATGTAAAGACATTCAAATTGTCTCACTTGTAGTATTGGTATTAGCACAATAGCATTGGGTTCATTGTGGACCCAATGCTATTGTGCTAATATAATATGTAATCGAGCCTTTAAGGCTAGCAAACAACATATTATAAATAATTTAAAATATTATTTAATAAAAAGGGTATCTCATTTACACTTCTACATCTTTATCATGAAACCAAATAAAGTGCAATAATTCCTATGCAGCATTATAAAAACTATAGACCAGAAGATTTTGCTTCTGACGCGTCATTCAGGAGATGGGTGTTGGAAGGAAATGATTACGATACAATATTTTGGGAGAATTGGATAGACAATAATCCAGAGAAAAGAGAAGACATTGAAAATAGCAAAAATATATTATTATCAATTACAAATGCCTTTAATCAAATATCAGATGATGAATTACAAGAAGAATTAGAAAAACTTGAATTAAAACTAGATGAAAAAGACGAGGTTCAATCAAAATTGAAGACATTTTTATTCACAAGACGGTTTTTCTATGTAGCGGCATCTGTGGCCATGTTATTAGGCGGATTTTGGTGGTTTGTGAAACAAACAGGAAGTATGCGGTATGGTGATATGTTATTCCATTCAACTGAATCAGAATTAGTCAATAATGATTTGATAGAAAAAGAAAATTCCACAGGGCATCAAATAACAGTAGCATTGGCAGACGGTAGCATTGTAATCCTGCAAAATGAAAGTAAGATTAGTTATCCAAAAACCTTTGCTAAGGAAAAGAGAGAGGTATATTTAGAAGGAGAGGCATTTTTTGAAATTGCCAAAGACCCACAAAAACCATTTTATGTGTTTGCCAATGATTTAGTGACTAAAGTATTAGGAACAAGCTTTTCGGTTAAAAGTGATAAAATCTCTAAAAAAGTAAAAGTTATTGTAAAAACGGGTAGGGTATCGGTATTTGAAAGAACAGAAGAAAACCTGAATAAACAACAAACCCAAACACAATTAGATGGTTTAGTACTTACGCCAAATCAGCAAGTGGTTTTTGATGAGGTAGATAAAAGAATGCAACGGTCGACAGTAGAGAACCCTGAGATTTTAGCGATGCCAATTCAAAAAAACTTGTTTGAGTTTGACCATGCACCGATTGCAGATGTATTTAAGAAGTTAGAAGAATCATATGGACTAAAAGTAATGTTTGATAAAGATGTAATGAAGAATTGTTATTTGACGGCTTCGTTGGCTGATGAACCGTTGTTCGAAAAACTACTTTTGATTTGTAAAACAATAGATGCAAGATATGAAGTTATCGATGCACAAATAATAATTTATAGCAAAGGATGTATTTAAATTAACCCAATAAAATGTATGATGAAATAGCCCAATCAAAGAAAAAATGTATTAAAAAATAAGGCGAAAGTGCTGCAACACTCTCGCCTTGTGAACCCCCGAAAATCCATTGGCTAAGATTACACACATATAAATGTGTGGCTGGGAGAATTTTGCCAAAATCAGAACAATGACAAAACAAACAAATGTATGAAAAACAGATTACTATTTCAAAAAACAATTTTAAAAATCATGCGAATAAGTCTGTATCAAGTACTTATGGCGATTGTATTCACAACTATCGCACAAGCTCATAAGACAATCGCTCAGGAAATACTTGAACGCAAAGTTTCAGTGCAATTATATAATCAGAATATTGAGTCTATTTTACATACAATCGAGAAAGCTTCTGAAGTACAGTTTATGTACAACCATCAAATTTTTGATGGCAAACAGAAAATATCATTTAATGCTGAAAACGAAAAACTCAATAAAGTATTAGACAGACTATTAAGTCCACTAAAAATAGATTATGAATTAACAGGAAACAGAATTATATTAAAAAGAGGCTTGAAGTCGATTGCTAATATTAGTACAATTGAAAATTTAAGCACTGAATTAATACAAGCAGACCAGTTAGTAAAAGGAAAAATAACTGACGAAAAGGGAGAGGGGATACCTGGTGCTAATATATCCATTAAAGGAACACAAAAAGGAACTTCCTCTGATGCCTTGGGTAATTATACTATTTCAGTACCTGATGAGAAGGCTGTTTTGATATTTTCTTCTGTGGGTTTTGAGAAAAAAGAAATTGTTGTAGGTAAACGTATAAACATAGACGTAACGCTAGCAAACGATGTTAAATCACTAGAAGAGGTGGTGGTAGTAGGGTATGGTACTGCAAAAAAAGCAACTCTAACAGGTTCTGTATCAACAGTTAATGCGGCTACTTTTAAAGACAGAGGCCCTGTGTCAAGTCCATTAGCGGCTTTACAAGGTCAAGTAGCAGGAGTAACGGTAACTCGTAGTTCAGCTCAGGCTGGTCGTGAGGGATGGAATTTTCAAATTCGTGGTGCTTCATCGGCCAATGCTACAGAACCCTTGGTTATTGTAGACGGTGTTCCTGTGCCAAGTGTAAGTGCCTTGAATTCTTTCAACCCAAATGATATAGAAAATATCTCATTCTTGAAAGATGGTGCGGCGGCTATTTATGGGTCTAGAGCAGCTGGTGGCGTTGTTTTGATTACTACTAAGAGAGGGAAGTCTGGTAAAATGACGATTGAATACAATGCTTCTACATCCTTTAAAAAAGTAGGTCTATTGCCAAAGTTAATTGATATTAATGGTTGGGGACCAATGATGAAAGAAGCCAGAACTGCTGACGGATTTACACCAACAGATATTTGGTATAATTACGGCAACGTATCAATGTTAGCATTGGCTGCTGGAAAACAATGGCTTACGAAAGCAGAATATGATGCTATGAGTCCGAACGGAGCAAGTTTATTCTCAGATGTTAAAGATTTTACCTTTTTCAACGGAACAGAGCAAGATATGTTATGGGGAAATGCTCGTTCATCTGAACATCAGTTGAGTATATCAGGTAGAACAGAAAAAGCAGGTTACCGTATTTCCCTAGGATATTTAGACGACGGAAGTTTATTGAAAGTAGGTAATAATTCAGCCAAGCGTTATAACTTCCGTATGGCGCATGATTATCAGTTTACTAGTAAATTGAGAATGGAGACAAATATCTCTTTTGAAAAACAAGATATTACACAACCAACTTACCTTGGAGATATTGTAAGTAATGGAAATCAGCCAGGTAAGCCTTTAAGTGGATTAGGCTTAACAGGTAAACCATATATTTGGGGTTCAGGTTTAGCCAATGCTTCTGTCAACCAGATTGCTAACTTGGGTGGTGATAATGATGAATATAATAACAGATTAAATACTAACGTAAATTTAACCTACAACTTTTCTCCATCATTTAAAGCAGTAGGATTTGCTGGATATTATTTGTTCAATACAGATATCAGAACTTTAGGAAACGCTATTCCTTGGTATAATTATGCAGGCGATATTTTACTTTCAACATTGCCTACCCGTAGCTTTTACCAACGTTCTACCAGACAAGAAGCTAATTATAACTTGAATGGATATTTAGAATATGATAAGCAAATTGGGGATGGACATAACATCAAAGGAGTAGTAGGAGCACAGTTTGAGCGTTTTGAGAAAAACATTTATATCGCTAAAACTTTTGATGTGTTGGCTAATGTACCGCCGTCGTTATCGTTAAGTACAGGTGATGGTACTTCAAAAACCGTTGGAGAAAGTCAATATCATACAGCACTGGGTGGTTATTTCGGTCGTTTGAACTACAATTATGCAGATAAATATTTTGTAGAGGCTAATGCACGTTATGATGGTTCTTCAAAATTCCGTGCACAAGACCGCTGGAAATTATTTTACGGTATTTCAGCTGGATGGCGTTTAAGTGAAGAAACCTTTATGAAGGATTTAGGCATATTTGATGAATTAAAACTAAGAGGTTCGTATGGTATAATGGGTAACCAAAGTGGTATTGATAACTATGATTATATCCAATTCTTGAATCTAGCATATTCAACATCTTCTACTGATGCCAACTATCCAATTATTGGTACTAGTCCAGTAGTGCGTGTAGCACCAACAGGAACATTGGTAGCTTATGACCGTACGTGGGAAAGATTGGAATCTAAAAACATAGGACTTGATTTTACACTATTAAATAGAAAACTATCAGGTACGTTTGAGTATTTCTGGAAAAGAAATAATAATATGTTATTGAGTAGAACATATTCTGCTGTGATTGGTGCTTCAGCTCCTAAAGGAAATAATGGAGATTTATCTGTGTGGGGATGGGATTTATCATTGAACTGGAGAGATAAAACTGGGGACTTCTCGTACCGTATTGGAGGTAATATTTCAGACAACCAAAATAAATTAGTGAATTTTGGGGGACAAAATATTATCAGTAGTGCCAACAGAGGTTTCAATAGTGCCGTTGAAGGTTATCCTATCGATTCTTATTTTGGCTTGGTGTATGACGGACGTATTCAAACGGCTGAACAATTGGCTAATTACAGAAAATACATCACAGGTAATAATATCGGTATGCCAGCAGGTGCAGAAACAGCACAAGCAAATAATAAATTGGCCTTAGGTGATAATATGTTTAAGGATGTAAATGGCGATGGGAAAATCACTTTCCCTGAAGATGCTGTATTTTTAGGAACAGACAGACCTCGTTTATCATATTCATTCAATGGTGGAATAGAATACAAAGGCTTTGATGTGAATTTTATATTCCAAGGGGTAGGCAAAAGAACAATCATTCGTGATGGAAACTGGCGTACTCCTGCAGCTGTAATTTTCCAAGCGCAGAACGCGGCTTTCCAAGACCAATGGTGGACACCAACAAGAACAGATGCTACTTTGCCTCGTATTTCGAGTACGGGAACTATCAATAACTATAACTATTTTCCTTCTGACTGGATAGCTGAAGACGGTTCTTATTTAAGATTGAAAAATATAGTAGTAGGCTATACCATTCCAAAAAGCATAACTCAGAAAGCTAAAATTGAACGCTTAAGAGTTTACTTTTCAGGAAATGATTTATTTGAATTCTCAAAAATTAAAGATGGTTGGGACCCTGAAGCTCCAAGAACTGTATCCAACTCTGGAGACAATGACAACAGTGGTGTAAGCACCTTTAGTCAGCGTTTCCCTTTCTATCGCTACTTTACTTTTGGTGTTAACTTAACATTCTAGAAGTTAGATAGATGATATTTCATTGTGTACAATTACAATCATGAGAATTTTTAAAATTAATAAGGAAATGAAATTTAACAATAGATATTTAAAAATAGCACTAGCAGGACTATTATTAACCAACGTTAGCTGTAATAGCTTGGTTGATATGAAACCTATCAATGAGATTTCTGATGCAGATTACTGGAAAACTGCTGATCAGTTTAAACTAGCTGCCAATGAATTTTATACGTATTTACGCACTTTTACGGATATCATTAATGATAATCCCCACTCAGACCGTCGTAGTGATATCGTTTTTGTGACAGGAGGCTCTGTTTATAGCAATGGTTCCAATACTATTCCTGCATCTGATGGTAACTGGAATACAGCTTTTGCAAGGATTCGTGCAACCAATTATTTATTGGATAAAGCAACTAGTTATAGTCAACCAGCTGAAATACAGAAATATGTGGCCGAAGCGAAATTTTTCAGAGCATACATTTATTTCGATTTATTACAGCAATTTGGAGGAGTACCAATCGTTTCAAAATTATTGACAACTACTTCACAAGAGCTTACTAACCCAAGAAATAGTCGGGATGAAGTAGTGGATTTTATTGTACAGGATTTAGAAGCTGCCATTGCCACATTACCAACTGAAAGTGCTATTGCGGCAACTGATAAGGGAAGAATAAGCAAAGGAGCAGCACAAGCTTTTTTAGGAAGAGTAGCGTTGTATGAAGGAACATGGCAAAAATCAAGAGGAAATACAACACGTGCGAATACTTTATTGGATAAAGCCATTGCTAATTCCGATGAGGTGATTAAAAGTGTTCAATATGAATTGTTTGCACCAGTTGCCTTAGGAGACTCTGCTCAGAAATATCTGTTTATCTTAGAAAACCAGCAGTCAAACCCTGCTAATATTACTAAAGCAGCTAACAAAGAGTATATTTTAGCAAATAGATATGATTTTGCCACACGTCAGATACGTTTTAATGTTACTCATACATTGTTAAACAATGTTGTATGGGTTACTCGTAAATTCGCTACCATGTATCTTAGCAAAGACGGTTTACCTATTGAAAAATCGCCATTGTTTAAGGGTTTTGCGACGACTACTTCCGAATACCAAAATAGAGATAGTCGTATGAAATATAATATGATGCTTGATGGAAATTATTATTTTGATAACGAAAATCCTGGCGCTAGAACAAACTGGAAAGGAGATGCCGCTGAACTTGCTTTATCAAGAGGCAAGCATAAATCAAATACTGCTTCGGGATATGGCAACCAAAAGTTTTGTACAGAAAGACGTTTAGACGATAATCAAGAGGGGTATGACTATCCTGTCATCAGATATGCAGAAGTATTATTAAACTATGCTGAAGCGGTGTATGAAAGAAACGGAGCAATATCAGATGTGGATTTAGATAAGTCGCTTAATTTGGTTCGTAATCGTGTAAATAAGACCATGCCAAAATTAAGCAATGGTTTTGTACAAACGAATGGACTTGATTTAATAACAGAAATTAGAAGAGAGAGAACCATCGAGTTGTATTTAGAAGGATTTAGAAGAGATGATTTGATTCGCTGGAAAACGGCTGAAGTAGAAATGCCAAAGCCAATTGAAGGAATTACGTGGACTGGTACAGCTTATGAAACATATTGGTCGGGTATCAAAAATAATGTTGTCAATGGTAATTATCGTTTGGAGTCGAGTAGAACATGGCAAGAAAAACATTATCTATTGCCGCTTCCATCACAACAACTACAATTAAACACTAATCTTGTACAGAATACAGGTTGGTAAAATATTACTTATATATTATATTTCTTTTAATAGGGACAACACATTGTGTGTCCCTATTTTTTAAGCTATTTAAAAAGTACAATTATGTTATTTCGTATTATTATTTATAATAATCTGTAAATGAATGAATTGATTAAATAAATTGCAATGATTATCTGCTACTAATTATTGGTTAAGTTATAATTTAATATTTCCAATCTAAGCCATTTGTTCTAAAAGGGACAACGGGCAAATTAGCCTCATTCACTAAGTTGGGCATCGCAGTTTCATCCCAAGCGAAACGTACGTATTTAGGTTTGGCTATTTCGGTATTCGAAACAATAATTTTCTTGCCTTGTATTTCAGCCTTAGCTTTTAGAAATTTACCATCGTCACCTGCAATCTGAAACCAATTAGGTTCTTTTCCATCATTTGTTTTAAAAGATTGTACCTCATCAAAACGAAGGATGATATTGCCCTTTTTAACCTTCATTTTTTTGTAGTGAGGATTTTTATAAGGAATATCTTTTTGTCCATAATCTTTAGCTAAAGCAATGGCTGATATTCTTTTTCCTACTTCCCATTTGTATGAAGGATGTATGTCACTAAGGTTATCTACCAAATCGGTTACTACTACCATTCCAGTATTTGGAATTTTAAGCGTTAATGCTTGAGCTTCCCAAAACTCAGGAAGGGTTTCGTTTGTATGACTTATTTTGTCTTTGCGTTTGCTATAATAATAAGGGGCAATCTGTACAAAATAGAATGGGAGGGAGGCATCAGCCCATTTATTGCGCCAAGCATCAATCAGTAGTTTTGATTTTTCGGTATAACGTAAAGTCTCGTTCAACATACAATTGGATTCACCCTGATACCACAATATGCCTTTGATACTAAAAGGTGCCAATGGCGCAATCATACTTTCATAGTTTTTGCCAATATCTGAACCATCTATTTTACTAGTTTCGCCTAAATCTTTCGCAAAAAAAGGAGAGGACTGGTAACTTTCGAGGGGTGTCCAAGGTTCAATACGGCTACCACCCCAAGAAGAGCTAATAATGCCCACGGGTACATTAAGGGTATTTTGTAATTGTTTAGCAAAATAAAATCCTATCGCCGATGCTTTTCCCATGGCTTCGCCTGCTGCTTCCGACCAGCCCTTTGTGCTGATATCTGTCAAGTTAACTTTTTTATCAACTGTGAATAATCTAATACTAGGATATTGTTGGGTTAAATCAATCGCCGAACTATCGATACCCTTCTGAGGCTTTGCATAATTTTTCAATAAACTCATAGGATATTCCATGTTCGATTGTCCCGAACATAGCCATACTTCACCCACCAAAATATTGTTTAATACAATGGTTGAATCACCTGAAATAATCAATTCTCTAGGCTCAAAAGAAGGTTTTTCGGCTTGTAACGTAGTTTTCCAAAATCCCTTTTCATCGGCTTGTGCTACAGATTGCTGTGTGCCAAATTGTATAGATAAGGTTTTCTGTGGGCTACTCCATCCCCAAATCGTAATAGGTTTATTGGCTTGTAAAACCATGTTACTGCCCAATACCTTAGGTAAATGAATTTGTGCTTGAATTGCAGAAAGTAATAGGATATTAACTAATAGGAAGGAGATGATTTTCTTCATGGGAAAGATTAATTGATATTCAAAAATTTTATTATGTGTTATAATAATACTAAAAGCAATTACCTACAAACATTTACTAATAAGATGGTCAATACAAACAATAGCCTAAACATCAAACACTGACATTTAGGCTATTTTAACTACTTAATTTTACTTTAAAATTATAAAACTTCAAATGTGTAGGTTTTACCTTTTTGAGTGGTAAAATCATATAAAAAAGTCGGAGTAATTTCTGGAAGTTTAATCGTTGCTTTTGGCGAAATAATAGGTCTTTCAGTTATTTCTGTTACAAATAATGGATTACTATTTTCTCCTTTGGCAATTTGTAAATTAACATTTTTACCTCTTAACGCAGTAACAGTACGCAAACGACAATTTCTCCCAATATTTGATTTAACTTGTAGGCTTTTAATTTTCCCATTTTCCCATGTCATTTTTACAATCTCAAAACCACCACGTGTTTTCAAGCCTGTAATGCTTCCTTTTTCTTTCCAGAAATCGGGTAAAGCAGGTAGTAAATAAATAGCTCCGTCATAACTCTGTACCAACATTTCGGCAATGCCTGAAGTACAGCCAAAGTTTCCATCTATTTGAAAAGGGGCATGGGCATCAAACAAATTGGGGTAAGTACCCCCACCAGCCGCATTTACTCCTAAGGGTGATAATTGGTTTTGAATCAATTTATGGGCATGATTTCCATCTAACATTCTTGCCCACCAGTTTACTTTCCAGCCCATGCTCCAGCCAGTTGAAATATCTCCTCGTTGATTAAGTGTATTGCCAGCGCCTACAAATAATTCTGGTGTACGGTAGGGAGAAATCTGACTTGAAGGAAATAAGCCATATAAATGAGAAATATGGCGGTGCTTATCATTCGGATCGTCTATATCTTCCATCCATTCTTGTACTTGATTATGCTGACCAATGCGCATAGGCGATAAGCGTTTACGAACAGCTTTAAGCGTATCCACCAATTTATCATCCTTTTTTAATAATTCTGCCGCACGAATCGTCACACTCAACATATCAAATACAATCTGATTGTCCATTGTCACTCCAGCATCAAAAGATGAACCTTGGTGAGCAACAGGAGCATTTTCAGGAGAAGTTCCTGGGTTTATGACCAAGTATTTATTTCGAGGGTCTTCCACCAAATCATCGACAAAGAATAAAGCTCCGCCTTTTAAGATGGGGTAAATTTCTGCCAAGTATGCTTTGTCGCCTGTATAAAGATAACGTTCCCATAAATGCTGACATAGCCAAGCCCCGCCCATGCTCCAAACACCCCAAAAAATACGGTCAACTGGTCCTGTTATTCTCCACAAATCTGTATTGTGGTGTGCTACCCAGCCCCTTGAACCATACATCGTTCTGGCTGTTTCCTGTCCCGTTTCTGACAACTCTTTAATCATCTTCAACAAAGGCTCGTGCATTTCTGATAAGTTGGTCTTCTCGGCAGGCCAATAATTCATCTGCGTATTGATGTTGATAGTATATTTACTATCCCAAGAAGGAAACATTTTTTCATTCCAAATGCCCTGTAAATTAGCAGGTTGTCCACCAGAATTGGAAGAAGATATTAATAAATAACGACCGTATTGAAAGTATAAACTAGCAAACGTTGGGTCATTATTGGTTCTAAATTCTTCTAAACGAACATCAGTAGGCTTGCTTTCTGCTACTGGATTATGACCTAAATCTAATTTTACCCGATTAAAATAATGCTGAAAACTAGCGATATGTTCGTTGAGTAAAGTGGCATAAGGTTTTGAAATAGCTTTTTGTAAGGCTGTTTGACATCTAGCAACTTCATTGCCTGTCAGGTCTTTATAATTATTATAATTCGTGGCGATATTTACGTAAATAGTCACCTCATTTGCTCCAGCAATGCTTGTAAGGGTATCATTAGCAGTAATATTTCCCCCTTGTAGTTTAAAAGTTGTCTGTGCATTGAATTTTAGTGCACCTCCTGCTACGCCTTCATGACCAGCGGTAGCTCCATGTAATATTAATTGCTTACTAGTATTGGTGCTGATTTTAACATCCTTTTGTGGAGTAGTAAAAAAGGCATCAAAAGATATGCTGTTAGGCTTGTTGGCGGTAATTCGCATAACCAAAGTATTAGCAGGAGCAGATACATAGGCTGTTCGGGTATATCGCACACCATCTACAGTATAGGTAGTAGTACTAACAGCACGCTGAATATCTAATTCACGACGATAATTACTGAAATTGTCATGCTTATCAAAACGCAAATTCAAACTACCGACAGGCTGAAAAATTTGTCCATTTGATTTTTTGCTTTGGAGGGTCTTGCCAGCCAGTATCTCAGCCTCTTTTTGTTTACCTTCGAAAACTAATTTTCGAATAGCAGGTAATGAAGCTAACGCATCTGGATTATCATTACGATTTGGACTGCCCGTCCAAACAGAAGTTTCGTTTAGTTGTAATACCTCTTGAGTTACATTGCCATAAACCATTGCGCCGATTTTACCATTACCGATTGGTAATGCTCGTTCCCAAACTTTACCCGATGGTTTATCATACCACAAAACGAGGGATTTTTGTGCCTGTATAAAGTTTGAAAAAGTGAGAAGAAATACAATAATTAATGTCTTTTTAAATAGATTTTTTGTCATTTTCACAATTCATTAAGGTTATATCTAAGATTAACATAAAGGCAATAAACATCTGGCATCGCTTATTTAAGACGATGTGAGAATAATACTCTTTAAAGATGATTTAGCATAAAAAGGATAATGACAAGCTTTATACTCATACGTTTTTGTGTTCTTTGATTTTACAAAGAGCATAATGTCAAAAAAAGTAAGATAGCTAAGAGAGGGGTAAGGAGAAAATCCATTATTCCTTAAATCTTCTAGTCTTAAAGTACTTTAGTCTTTAAAAACCTTAAAATCCCAAATTTCTTGGTGTGAAAAAGTAGAACGAAAACCAAAGTAAGATTTGCTAGGAAAATGTTCATCGCTAGCTTCAAAGAATTTTTCATCATCGACCCAAAAACTAGTAACATTGCCTTTGACAATAATCTTTATTTGATATTCATGGTTAGCTTTTAATAGGTAGTGAGCATCGTTTTTTTCTGCTAAAAGCGTTCGGTCACCATTGCCTTGATATTTTCTAAAACGAGTAGTCGTGTTGGTATTACCGCCCATGCCAACATAATACATTTTTAAATTATCGTAATCTTCGAATTTACCAGAGCGGGTAAACAGATTGGCATTAGCAGGGTCTTCTGCTAACCAAAATACATTGAGGTCTGAAAGTCTATCGTTTGCTCCACCATTTACGATGATTTTACGTTTAAAAGTAATCATATAATTACCCTGTAGAGGTTGATTGAACCATACGCTTACACCACCTTTGATATCTAAGACTAATTTGCCATTATCGGTATATACCTTAGAGTTGGCTAAAGGCTCAATTTCTGAAACCCATTTTTTAGTATTTAATTTACCATTGAAATTTTCGGAATAAAGTTCTTTTTGATGGTTAATATTACTGCTTTTACAGCCAGTTTGAAGTAAATAAATAGAGGATATGAGGAAGATTATTAGCTTTTTCACGAATCAAAAGTATATTTTAGTTAAATAATTGGGTAAAATTACTGAAAAAATTGCTTTTTAGCCTTGAGCTGGCAACATAAGCATTTAGCTTTGGACATTTACTCAATCACTAACAGCATCGTCAAGCCGAGTGTCGGCAAAAATCCACAATACAACTCTAAATACATGAAGTCACCCTTTTCTTTTACCCGTAGAGCATTCGTAAAGAAATCAATGATTGTTACCGCTGGTCTCCCTTTAGCATCTTCGTTTGCAAATAGCCAAGATAAAAAAAGTGTCATCACTGCTCCCAATATTGTACCCTTATCATGGTTAGATACCCCATACTCTTCCCTTTTCAAAGGAACTACTTGGGGCACACCGTGGCCTAAAGGTCAGCTGAAAAAAGGAACAGAACTTACTTTGGTAAGTAATGAGAACATCATTCCTACTCAGACTTGGCCATTGGCTTATTGGCCAGATGGTAGTTTAAAGTGGACTGCCCATGCGATTAGTAAAAATGAAAAGCTATCAGAAAAGGTACAATTGAAAATTGGTAAAAGTAGCAAATCTACTACTTCATTGATAGTTCAGGAGGGAGCTGAAAGTATTAAAATAGATACGGGAAAGATTCAATGTGAAATCAGCAAAATTGGACAAACGCTGATTACATCTTTGAGAAGTGCAGGAAAAGAGATTGCCCAAAATGGCAAATTAGTATTGTCTGTACAAGACAAGGTGGAAGGAGGAGAGTCATTCAGTATCGATTCTTTTGAAGGAAAAATCAATAAAGTAACAGTAGAGCAAAGCGGAGCCATAAGGGCCGTTATTAAGATAGAAGGAACACACGAAAATGCTCAGAAAAAAAGCATATTACCCTTTGTAGTGCGTTTGTATTTTTATGCTGAAGCTGAATCTATCAGGATGTTGCATACTATTATTTATGATGGAGATGAAAACAAAGATTTTATCAAAGGACTAGGCATCCGTTTTGCAGTGCCTTTGAATGAGCCATTGTATGACAGGCATATACGTTTTGTAGGAGAAAACAAAGGCGTATTCGCTGAAGCTGTGCAAGGGTTATCAGGTTTAAGAAGAGATGCGGGAAGAGTAGCTTTAGATGCTCAGATAGGAGGGAAGACGGTAACTCAGATACCTGATAATGTGCTTAAAAACATACAATATATTCCAGCTTTTGGAGATTATACGCTTTTTCAAGGTACGCCCGATGCTTTTGATATTCAGAAGAGAACCAAAACAGGCTACTCGTGGGTGCAGTCGGCTTATGGTGGTCGTGCTAGCGGAACGGGTTATTTAGGTACACCAAAGGGAGGATTGGCTTTTGGTATCCGCAATTTCTGGCAGAGTCACCCTGCGCAGATAGACATCAAAAATGCCCATACTGCTTTAGGCGAAGTAACGTTATGGCTTTGGGCACCTAAATCTCCAGCAATGGATTTGCGTGTTTATCATGATGGAATGGGCGAAGACACCTACGAGAAACAATTAAATGCCCTTGATATTACTTATGAAGATTATGAGCCTGAATTTGGCAGACCTTTTGGCGTAGCACGTACCAGTGAATTGCAAATATGGGCTTTGGCAGAAACACCTTCCAATGAAATGTTGACGGATATTGCTCAGCAAATACAAGAACCTCCATTGCTTGTAGCAACTCCTGAATATTTAGCAGGAGTAGGTATTTTCGGGAGTGCGTTTAGTTTGCCCGATAAAACATCTCCTAAAAAGCAAGCCATTGAAAATCAGTTAGATTTTCATTTTGACTATTATAAAAAACAGATTGACCAACGCCGTTGGTATGGTTTCTGGAATTTTGGGGATGTAATGCATAGTTATGACCAAGACCGTCACGTTTGGAAATATGATGTTGGGGGATTTGCTTGGGATAACTCTGAACTCTCTACAGACTTATGGCTTTGGTACTATTTCTTAAGAACAGGCAGAAGCGATGTATTCAGAATGGCAGAAGCCATGACTCGCCATACAGGCGAAGTAGATGTGCACCATATTGGTCGATTCAGTCCACTTGGTTCACGCCATAATGTACAACACTGGGGCTGTAGTGCCAAACAACTCAGAATTAGTACAGCAGCCAACCGTCGTTTTTATTACTACCTGACAGCTGACGAAAGAGTAGGGGATTTGATGAGAGAGCAAGTAAATGCTGATAGAACCCTCAGAACCATTATTCCAGGTAGAAAAATTGGACAAAAAGCACCATTATCAGACCCTAAAGGCGAATATGCCAGTGTTTCTTTTGGTACAGACTGGGGGGCATTGTCTGCCGCATGGCTTACTGAGTGGGAACGTACTGAGAACCCACAGATTAAAGCTAAGTTATTAAATAGTATGCGTACCATTGCAGAACAAGCACATGGCTTTTTTGCAGGAGGGGCTATTATGGAACTAGCAACAGGAAAATACCAACAGGAAGATGCTAAAAAGATTTCGGTATCTCACCTGAGTGCAGTTTTTGGTTTAGCAGAAATATGTGCTGAGTTAATTGATGTAGTAGATATGCCTATTTTCGAGAAGGCGTGGCTACAATATTGTCAATTGTACAACGGCACAGCCGAGGAACAAAAAGCTGTATTGGGCGAAAGTCTGAAGAAACTAAATTTAGAGCAAGGACATGCACGACTAACTGCTTTTGCGGCCAAGCGGAATAAGAATCCCGAATTAGGAAAGCGTGCATGGAAAGAATTTTATGCAGGAGAGGGAGGCATCAGAAAGCCATCAACGCAAATTACAAAATTGGCAGGCCCCAAAGTCCTCAATCCTATTGACGAAGGAGTTGGTATTTCAACCAATAGCGTAGCTCAATGGGGTTTAGCTGCGATGCAGTGTTTAGCTTTTGCTAGTAAGGAGTTAGAGTAATTTTTTGCGATAGGCTATAAGCTTTAGGCAATGAAAATATTAAATAAATTTTCAACTAAAGCTTATAGCCTATCGCATACAGCAAAAATAAATTGTTTGAATTTTGCAAGTATTGCTTTGTTTACCGCAATAACGCTGTTTGATTCCTACACTAATTTTGTATCGTTCAAAACAATAAACATTGTCAAACAAAACAAAATTAGCAAAATGGAAAATACATCACAAAAAGTATGGTTTGTTACTGGAGCATCTAAAGGTTTAGGGCTTGTATTAGTAAAACAACTATTAAATAATGGCCAAAAAGTTGCCGCTACATCAAGAAATATAGCAGAACTTAGGGAAGCAGTCGGTATCGTTTCAGACAACTTTTTACCATTAGCGGTACAACTTACGCAAGAAGAAAGTGTAGCAGTAGGGATTAAAGCAACGGTAGATTACTTTGGTAAAATTGAGGTAATCGTCAACAATGCTGGATACGGTTTAGTGGGTGCGGTAGAAGAATTGAGCGATGAAGAAACACGTCAGAATTTTGAAGTAAACGTGTTTGGTTCGTTGAACGTTATTCGTCAAGCGTTACCTTATTTAAGAGCACAAAAAGCTGGACATATTTTTAACATTGCTTCAATCGGTGGATTTACAGGCGCATTTCCAGGGTTTGGAATTTACTGTGCTACTAAATTTGCCATGCATGGTTTTTCAGAATCATTAGCCGCAGAAGTAAAGGACTTTGGTATCAACGTTACAATCGTTTCACCAGGATATTTCAGAACGAATTTCTTAAGTGCTTCTTCTTTGAGTGTTCCTAAAAACCAAATTAAAGACTATCAAACAGTGCGTGAAGTACAAAGCACGCATGAAAACGACTACGATGGTAACCAGAATGGCGACCCAGAAAAAGCCGCAGAAGTGCTTATCAAAATAGCTGAATCTCAACAACCACCTTTGCATTTATTTTTAGGGGCAGATGCATACCATTTAGCAGAAGTGAAGATGGAAGCTGTAAAACAGGATTTAGAAAGTGTAAGAGCATTAGCTACTGCCACAGGGTTTGATAATTAAGACATGATGATTTTGTAAAAGGAAAAATAATCAATCATACTTCTTTTAAAGAAAACGATAATTTGGTAAATTATGCCTGACCTGCTTTTTGAGCAGGTTTTGGGCTTTGAAATAAATCTATACAAATGATATCAACGACTGAGACCTTAGAAGATTTTTATCAACATAAATTCAACTACCTTCCTGATAACTTAAAACAGGATTTAGGGCATTTTAATGTTTTTAGATTAGAAGACTGCATCGCAGGGGGAACACCTATCAATTATAGTCGTAGAGATTTTTATAAAGTGAGCTTAATCAGAGGACGTAATATTTATCATTATGCTGATAAAAGCATTGAAATAGATGGACCAACGCTCATTTTTTTTAACCCACAAGTACCTTATACATGGGAGTTAGTCTCTGGAGAAACAACAGGATTCTTTTGTATTTTTAAGGAAGCCTTTTTTACCGAAAACCTTAGAAGTAATATCAATGACTTGCCGATGTTCAAGATAGGAGGGAAGCCTGCTTTTTTATTGAATGAAGCACAAGATGAATACCTTAGTGGAATTTTTCTGAAAATGATGACGGAAATAAATTCAGATTATCGCTATAAATATGACCTTATCCGCAATTATGTTACAGAAATGATTCATGCGGCGATGAAGATTGAGCCTACCGAAAGACTCTATCAACACCCTGATGCTAATTCTAGGATTACGGCTGTTTTTACAGAATTGTTGGAACGCCAATTCCCGATAGAATCGCCTTCGCAAAGGTTTTCATTACGTTCGGCAAAAGATTTTGCTGAAAAGCTATATGTGCATGTAAATCACCTGAACAGGGCTATTAAAATCACTACAGGCAAAACGACTACTGATTTAATCACAGAACGATTAATAAACGAGGCAAGGGCTTTGTTAAAACACACAGATTGGAATATTTCAGAGATAAGCTACTGTTTGGGGTTTGAAGAGCCTGCCCATTTTAATAACTTTTTTAAAAAGCAATTACAAATGAATCCATCGGCGTATCGATTGAATTAGTTGCAAGTTAGTAAATTAGCGAATTACTGGATTTCGTATAAGGAGGGATTTAAAGGCTATTGATTACCCATGAGTTTATAAATTTCTAATAATCAGATGCTTATCCCTAGCGAGGGACTTAAGTCCCTCGCTAGGGATAAGGGCTTCAATGCCTGGTTTTAAGAGAATTATTATTAACCCATATAATAAAAAAAGTGAGTTGTGAATTCCAAATTCACAACTCACTAACTCGCAATTCACTCACTATTACCTACCAACCTGGATTCTGTAGCATTGCAGGAGCTTTACGTACTTCGGCATCAGGAATTGGTAAAAGATACATTTCTGGACGGAAATTATGGCGTCTGATAGATTCAGTAACTTGGTAAGTATAAGTATTACCTGTTTTAACAATACGCATACGTTTGTTAAAACCGTTACTAACAACCATTGCTGTTTTCCAACGACGAATATCGTTCCAACGGTGGTCTTCAAAAGCTAATTCGATGCGACGCTCATTTCTGATTACCTCTCTCATTTCTTCTTTTGTCATACCAGCTTTTAATCCGTAAAGGTTATTAGCACCTGGCTCGATACCAGCTCTATCACGTAGTTCAATTAATTTACTATAAGCCAAATCTGGCTTACCAGCTTCATTAATCGCCTCAGCATAGTTCAATAATATTTCTGCATAGCGAAGTAAAGGCCAACCTCTATTAGCATTAAAACTACTATTAGATGAAATATTTACATCACACAATTTACGCGTATAATACCCAGTTGTTTGTCCAGCTAACGTAAATCCATCTGAGGCTGCACCTTCATACGTATAAACAGGACTCAACGTATTTGATGATGCTAAGTAATACAACGATTCATTGTAAATAATAGAATTGGCAAATCTAGGGTCACGATTTTTATAAGGATTATTCACATCATATCCCGAAGTAGCATCAGTAATTGCTTTGCCGTTTTTCATTGGAAAGGCATCTACTAAATTCTGCGTAGGCATTGCATTATATCCCCCCCCTCTGGTTGGCATATTATAAAAACCTTCCATGTCACGATTGGCAGCACGGTTCTGGAAAAAGATATACTCTGCATTTACTCTATTCAAAAATACCTGAGAAAAACCATAGCCAGGGGCAGTAGTATTATCCTTATACAAACTATATTCACCCGAATTGATTACCGCCAATGCCGCATCAGCAGCTTTTTGCCAGTGATTAACATCATAGGCTGGATTGCTTACCAATTTAGCCAAATTTGCATCTTGTGTTTCAGCACCACCATTGAATAATGGACTAGCAGCGTAAAGCAAAATTCTTGATTTCAAGGCTAAACATGCACCTTTAGTAATGCGACCGTAATCTTGCTCTGAATACTCAGTTCTTGTAGGTAACTGTGATGCAATCGCATCCAATTCGCTAGTCAAATAAGAGACACACTCTGCATAAGAAGTACGAGGCTCGTTCACAAAGTCGGTGATGTCATACACCTTGTCTTTGATAATAGGCACGCCACCAAAGCTAATCAATAGCCAGTTGTAATACCAAACTCTTAAGAATCTCGCTTCAGCAGCCATTTGTGCCTTAAGCTTAGCTGACAAAGGAGTTTGTGGAAGCTTTTGCAACAAAAGGTTTACTCTACGTATATTAGTATAAGGTGTCGACCAAAATTCAAGGAAAGGAAAATTAGTCGGGCTACCTGTACCGCTATAAAGTACTACCGCTTTTTGCCCAGTACCTGAATAACGGTATTCAGCATCATCGGTTGCTTCTTCGGTATTCCCGTGAGAATCCCAACGGCCTTTGTTAAAACTAAAGCCAACGTCTCCGTAAATACGGAATAAGAAAGATACAGTACGAGTACTATCGCTAAAAACCGTTTCTTCGGTTAAAGCATTTGTTTTCGGGTCTAGGAAATCACCAGAAGGTTTGCAAGCGGCAAGGCTACCAATGATACATCCAATCAACAATATTTTTTTCATGAAACGATTAGTTCAAATATGGTTAAACACTTAGAATGTGGCACTTATGCCAAGATTTATAAGTCTTTGTGGTGGATAACTCACTCTATCAGTACCAGATGTAATCTCAGGGTCAAATTCATACAATTTACTTAAGCTAGTAAACGTAAGTAGGTTTGAACCATTTACATAGATACGGATTTGAGGAATACCAATTTTTTGTGAAAACTTACTTGGTACTTCAAAATTCACCTGTGCATTTCTCAAGCGAAGGTAATCGCCTGGAATTAGCCAGAATGTTGAAGGATAACCAGCAGGGTCACTAATTCCACCTAATAAAGTAAGACGTGGATATTTGGCGTTATCACCCAATTCTGGCGTCCAAGCTTGTTGGTGTATAGCGGTTAGATTAGAGGCAAAAGCACGGATAGATTCCGACGTTCCTCTCACACTGAAATTACGCGCTCCCTGAAAATTGGCACTGATGCTAATGCTTTTGTAACGAATCCCCAAATTGATACCATAAACTGTGTTTGGTGTATTCGGATTACCAGTTACAGACATATCATAACCATCAATTTTACCATCGTTATTCAAGTCGGCATACTTCAAATCTCCAGGTTGTACAGGCACGGCTGTTGTAGGGCTTTTGGCAATATCATCTGCACTTTTGTAATAACCGATGAATGTATAAACTCTTGATTGCCCGATGCTGTTACCTGTATAAGATTGATAAGGATACAATGAACTAGGTTCGTCTTGGAAAACAATTTTGTTTTTAGCTACCGAGTAATTTCCTTTTATTGAATAAGAGAAACCATTGTAAGTAGGACTTTGATATCCTAATTCTAACTCATAACCACGGTTGTTTACTTTACCAATATTTACAGGAGGTAAACCTTGTCCGAAAATAGCAGAAATAGTACCACGAGTAGTAAGAATGTCGTAACGGTTGTTATCAAAGAAATCTATACTACCTGTTAATTTGCTATTGAATAAACCAAATTCAAGCGCTACGTCTAGTTTTTTCTCTTTCTCCCACGTTACGTCATTATTAGCAAGTGTTCCTTCAAAAATACTGTTGTAACCGTTGCTCGAATACCCAAAGTTTGCTTGTACCACACCATTTCCAGTACCATAGTTTTGCTGATAGTAATAAGAGAAACTACTACCCAATGCATCATTTCCTACGATACCATACGAACCACGAATTTTAAGTAAATCGATTGATTTATATAGACGACTTTCTTGGAAGAAAGGTTCTTCAGAGATATTCCATCCTGCCGAAGCCGCTGGGAATAAACCAAAACGCTTGTCACTCACAAAACGGTCTGAACCATTATAGGCTGCATTCAATTGTAATAAATAACGGTTTTTATAATCATATCCCAAACGACCAGAATACCCTTGGAAATTGCTTGGAATAAAGTTATAAATACCATTAGTATTTGAAGCAGTATTCGAGTTACGGTTCAACAATGCCAAACCATATACGTGGTGAGCTTTGGCAAAAGTTCTGTCATAGTTTAAGATAAACTGCAAGTTCAATACTCTTGAAGTACTTCTAGGGTCGTAACCAATAAAGAATCTTCTTACTCTATATACGTTAGGGTCACGGGCTTCATAAGTGT
This sequence comes from Arcicella sp. GW821-FHT09D11, assembly GCF_059416265.1. Classification (NCBI taxonomy): domain Bacteria; kingdom Pseudomonadati; phylum Bacteroidota; class Cytophagia; order Cytophagales; family Flectobacillaceae; genus Arcicella; species Arcicella sp. GW821-FHT09D11. The sequence goes on from NZ_JBWKOV010000007.1 coordinate 81,803, forward strand.
TGGCAGTTGCGTTATAGATAAAAGATGGAAACTGATCACGCGTCATACTTCTAGTATAAGCATAATTGCTCGTAAAAGAAATACGTCCTTGGATGTTTAATCCTTCCGTAAGGAAATCCAACTTTTGTTTTGCCGACCCAATGAAGTTGATATTACTTTCATTGCTTTGGCTATAACCATAGTATTTCAAACGACCCACAACGTTGTTTACATTATAACTTGGGTTTTCGTTACGGCTCCAACTACTATATCCTAATGACCCATCAGGGTTATAAACAGGATAAGCAAAAGGTGCTAATGTAGCAAAACTGCTGTAATCATAAAACAAATCGTTATAACCGAATGGGCTACCTACTTGTGGCGTATTTACCTGCGCAAAGTTTCCGTATAAGTCTAAGCGTAAGTCAAGTGTTTTTGTAACACTCATGTCAAGGTTTGAACGGTAATTATAACGTTGGTGATAATAATTACTATTTACACCTTGGTCTTGACCGTAGTCTTTCAACATACCATCTTGGTTCAAATATCCTACTGACACAAAATATTTTACTCTTTGTGTACCACCAGACAAATCTAAGTTACCTCTGTATTGCTTACTGAAAGTTTTAAATAAAACGTCTTTCCAGTTTACATCTGGGTGACCGTAAGGGTCTGTACCATTTTGGTATAATGCTAAATCCTGATCAGAAAAACGAGGTTTAAACGATGGACTCGGATTGGCAGCATTATCATTAATTTGTGCTTGGTTATATAATTTAGCACTCTCATAAGCATTCAAGTAAGTAGGAATTTTAGTTGGCTGAGACAGAGCCGTTTCTACTCTTACTGAAATTTGTGGTGGTCCTTCTTTCCCACGACGAGTAGTGATTACTACTACACCATTGGCACCTCTTACGCCGTAAATGGCAGTAGTAGAGGCATCTTTCAAAATAGATAAACTTTCTATTTCGTTAGGGTCAATTCTTGCAAATTGGTCATAAGAGAATTCAACGTCATCTACAATAATCAAAGGACGGTTGTTACCGTTGTACGAACTAACCCCACGAATATAAAAGTTGGCACCATCTGCCCCAGGACGACCCGAAGGTTGTTGCGAGAAAAAACCTGGCAATTTACCCGCCAAAGCATTTTGTAAACTGGCTGCTGGGTTTTCACGAATTTCGCGACCAGAAACCGAACTTACTGCCCCTGTTAAGGTAAGTTTTTTCTGTTGACCAAACCCTACAACAACTACTTCGTCGAGGCTTTTGTCTTCAGATTCAAGCACTACATTCAGATTAGTTTGTGTAGTGATTAGCACTTCTTGTTGTTTATAACCCAATGAACGAAAGATTAATACGCCACTTTGTCCTTTTAAAGTAATGCGGAATTTACCATTTTCATCGGTTAAGGTACCATTAGTTGTTTTCCCTTTTTCGAAAACAGATACGCCTGGTAGGGTCTCTTTAGCATCAGAAACAACACCACTGACGAGTTGCCCTTGGGCATAAAGTGAGCCGCTAGAGAAGGCGGTAAGTAAAAACAGGATATATATTAGTTTTTTCATAAATTCTAATGAATTTTATTCATGATTTCATAAGCTAATGCTTGTGTCATTTTTACCAACCTTCGTTTTGAATCAAACTTGGGTTTTTCAATGTTTCGTCATACGGAAGTGGCATGTAGTAAAGTTTCTTTGAGAAAACCATATTACCCACCTGCACAGGGGCATAATTGAACGTACCATCTGTTTTAGTAGTAATTCTCATACCCATCAAAGCACCGCTTAAAGCAGATTCCCCGATTTTCCAGCGACGTAAATCCCAGAATCTATGTTCTTCAAAAGCTAATTCTATTCTACGTTCATTCTGAATCAATGTTCTTAATTCATCCTTCGAAATCGCTGCTTTTATGCCGTAGCGATTATCCGTTCCTGCTTTTATACCTGCTCTTTTACGAATGTCTATCACTCTCTTTACTGCATCTTCCGTTTTGTCTAGCTCATTGAGTGCCTCAGCTGCATTTAATAAAATTTCAGCATAACGGAATATAGGGAAGTTATGACTCTGATTGGTGTAAGTAGTATTGGTTGCAAAATCAGCCATAAATTTTCTAAGATAATAGCCCGTTCTGGTTTGAACCAAATTGCCTCCTGGCTTATCCTTACCTCCTTCAAAAGTCTCTACATTACGTTTTAACCATGTTTGTCCGTTAAAGAATACCGTTAAAGCCAAGCGTGGGTCACGGTTGAGATAAGGAGCTTGTGCCGAATATCCAGAAAGAGGATTACTAATATCTAAACCATTGTTCATCGGGAAGGCATCTACCAAATTCTGAGTAGGACTTGTAAGCCCTTGACTAGCCGCCGGAGAACCATAACCAATTGGTGCATTAAAACTCTCAATGTCAGTATTGTTCGCAACTTGTTTAGCAAGAATAATTTCTGTGTTTTTCTTTACTACAAAAATATTATTGTACGAAGCCTGTAAAGCGTAGTAGTTAAGGTTTATCAACTCATTAGCCGCATCTAAAGCACTTTGCCAACGAGCAACGTCATAACTTGCATAACCATTCAAAGTTTTTAGGCTTGGGTTGGTACTTACACCACCACCATTGAAAAGGGGACTTGCAGCATACAATAACAAGCGAGATTTTAAAGCAATAGCTGCTCCTCTAGGAATACGCCCCCAGTTGTTGTCAGAAACAGGCTCAGGTGTTAAGCTCCCTTTTATTGCATCACATTCTGTTTTGATATAGTTTACACATTCTTCAAAAGTATTTCTTGGGAGAGATAGGTTATCTTCAATCGTGAAAACCTTATCAGCAATCAAAGGAACACCACCATATCTTTTTAATAACTCAAAATAAAGGTGCGCTCGGATATACCTTGCTTCAGCTTTCCAAGTAACAATACTTGCAGCAGTAGCAGGTACTTTATCGATATTAGCCAAGAATATATTTACTCTTCTAATACCCGCATAGCTATTACCCCAATATGGGTCAGGGTTGTTTACCACACTGATGATACCATTTGTGTAGTATTCTACAGCACGGTTGGTTCTTGAAGGGATAGCATCACCTGCACCAGTATCAAGGAAATCACCATTGTTAGCATTGTTAGCTCTACCAATACGATTAAACCCATTAGGGATATAATTATAAATATCGTTTAGGAAGAAAACCGCTAATGTGGCATTTTTATCTTGCTGATCCCAAACTAAATCTTCTTTAATCCAGTCACGGGGCTCAGTTTCAACTCTTTCACAGGCTGTCCAAGACATTGACAAAACCAATAAAAGAAGGCTTGTATATAGTTTTTTATTCATCTTTTTTAGTATTTAGGAAATTGGTGATTATAAGACTTCATTGATTAAATGATATCATACATCTCACAGCCTACAGCTTTAAATTCACCCCAAAATTGATAAGTCGTTGAACAGGATAATTACTTTGGAAACTCTCAGGGTCTATCGTTTTATCATTGTTGAATGTTAACACATTGATAGCATTGGCAAATACACGTATTGAACCAACTTTCAGTTTACCTAGTAGTTTTGCAGGTAAAGTATAGCCTAGCTCAATGTTTTTCAAGCGTACATAGTCTCCAGAACGCATCCAGTATGATGAGGTAGCTTGGTTATAAACATTAGTACCAACCCATACACGTGGAAAAGAAGCATCAGTATTCGTTGGCGTCCAACGATCTAAATGTTTTTCGAACGCTTGTCCAAAACCACCATTTTGAAATGGCCATGTTGAGCTCCATGTTGTGTTACCTTGTAAGTAGATATTTCTGTTGACTACACCTTGGAACAATGCAGAAAAATCAAATCCTTTCCAGTGGAATCCAAGATTAGCACCAAAAGGAATCATTGGACTTTGAGTACCAATAGCAGCTTGGTCTAATTGATTAATAACGCCATCACCATTCAAGTCTTTGTATTTAATATCACCAGCTTGTGGCGTATAACCAATCATACTTGGTGAGCTAGTAGCTTCAGCAGTGCTTTGGAATAAACCGTCTGCTACATAACCAAAACCTTGTCCGACACGTTGACCAGTACGTCGCATCCATGGGAAAGGCTGATTTACTTCATCAATATATAATACTTTTGATGATTGAACACCAGCATTCACGCTTGCATAAACACTAACATTTTTAATGCTTTTTTGCCATGAAAGTTGAACATCTACACCTGAGTATTGATTTTGTCCGATATTTTCAGTCGGGTAAGTATTTCCCAAAATTTCAGTATTATGACCACGTTGCATCAACAAATCGTAATATTTCATTCGGTAATATTCAACCGTAAAAGCTAATTGATGGTTGAAAAGAGCCCCTTGAACACCAAGATTCAATTTATTAGCTTTTTCCCACGTAATGTTTGTATTAGCGATAGGCTGTTCGGTAATTGAGGTATTTGAACCAGCACCTGTGCCAAAGAAGGCACTGTTGCTATCAAAGTAACGTTGGATGTACGAGAAGTAACCCGGATTATCATTACCTGTTTTACCATACGACCCAAATATTTTTAGGTATGAAAGCCACTCTTGTGATTTTAAGAAATCTTCTTCGGTAGCATTCCATGCTAAACCAACTGATGGGAAGAAACCATATTTTGTCGTACCTCCATCTGGATAGCGGTTTGAGCCATTCAATCCGAAAGCCATTTCAACAATATACTTTTTCGAATAGTTATAGCTAAATCTTCCTGATGTTCCTGTATAAGTTAAAGGTAAATCAGAGCCTGATACTGAATTCTGACGATTCGCCAACAAGAGTCCAGTAAAACCATGATTGTTGAATGTACGGTCATACCCTAATGTCAATTCCAAATAATCCGAACGTCCTTGATAATCTATACCATTTCCGTTAGACTGGTCGCTGTTTGCACCAAATTGCTGATAACTTGCTTGACCCGACGGAGAAATATTTCTTTGGAAAACAGCAAAGTTTTTACCACGGTAAATGTTCTCAGAAAGCGTAGCATAATACGATCCCGTAGCCCTAACCCATAGTCCTTGTGTTACTTCATCTAAAGTTCTTTTTAGATAGAAGTCTGCTAGCATATCTCTTTTGAAGTTTTGCTGATAGCCCGAACCAACAGTTTGTGCCCAAAGGTTGTTTTGAAATTGCTGATTACCTGCATAAGAATTGTCTGGATTGTATACAGGATATGCATTGTTAGGCGTATTCATAAGCCCCGAAAGGATAGAGTTCGTTCCAACACCCGCATCATTACCATTCAAGATTCTTCCCAATAGATAAATACCACCCGATAACCTAGGGTTCAATTGTAAATCTACATTCGAACGAATAGTATATGATTTAAAATTATTATTAGTATTGTAGGCATTGATATCGCTTTCTTTCAACAAACCAGTTTGGTTGATGTGGTCGAACGATACAAAGTATTTAGAGAAGCTATTTCCCCCAGTTGCACTAAAAGTATAGCGGTCTTGTCTTGATGAAGAATTTAGGACTTGGTCTCTCCAGTTCACATCAGGATACAGGTACTTATCAGAACCACTTAAATAACCTTGTAAAGTTTGTTCTGAATAAATAGGAGCCAAACCATCGTTTTTCAAAGCCTCGTTATACAAACTCGCATAGTTGTACGAATTAAGAGCCTTTGGAAAACGGAGAGGTTGTTGAATAGCCGTTTGAGCAGTAAACGACATTCTGGCGTTGTTAGGATTGCCCTTGCGAGTGGTAATTACCAATGCTCCATCAGAACCACGTACACCCATCATGGCGGTTGATAGGGCATCTTTTAATACAGTAATTGATTCGATTTCCTCAATATCAAAAACTGTAAGTTGGCGAGGGATACCATCAATAATTACCAGAGGACCTTGGTTTCTTAGCGAAATACCTGTTCCATCGCTTCCGGGTTGACCAGTAAACTGATTTGTAAAAGTTCCTGCAAGTCTACCAGGCAAAGCACTCAATACCGAGGTTACTGCTGATTTCTGCAAGTCACTGTTGAATACAGCTTGAGAAGAAGTAGCCGTTAAATCATTTTGTATGCTAGTATTGAACAGCCTACGAAGAGGTTTTGAACGAAGCACTGCTGGATTTTTAGTACTTAGAATAATCAAAGGTGAAAGTTTATCACCAACGATATAATCTTGAACCTTAATACCCGAAGCAAAAATTTCTAGCTTATCACCCTTCTTTGCATTAATAGTTGCCAAACCGCCTGCATCAGTGCTTGCTTTCAAACCATTGGTTTTATTGCTAATACTAATGTTCGCAAGAGGCTCTTCATTTTCATCAATTACAACGGGCGAAAATAATCCAACATCAGTCGTTTTGTTTTCAGTCGACTGGGCAATCATAAACAAAGCGTTAAACACGAATGTTGCCGTTAGAGCAATCCTACAGAAAGGATACCAATAAAGACAGCGCTTACGTAAAAATTTTATCATAGTTTTGTTTTTTTGAATTTTGGCAATCGTTTTTAATAATGCACATAGTAAAAAAGGTAATGAAGTTTTAACTACATTTTATCAAATATTAAATTTGAATAATGCAAAACTAATTAATAGAATTAAGCTAATAGGGTGCTTTTTTCGTATAAAAAGGGGGTGAAAATCACACCTAAAGATTGTTGAGGGGCTATTTCTTTAATTTAAAGAAATAAAACAGGTTAGTTTTTAAATATGCACCACAACGCACAGATAAGCCAATTATATCATCTGCAATTGGCAATAGGCATACGGATAAATAATTTCGGGCTGATTTGATAAAAACCTTTTGTTATTCCCTTTTGTATGACAAACTTTGTTGTAGTTGTATTAAGAAGGTATTTGGGCATTATACTTAATCATGCCATACCTTTTTTAATATTGTTGAATTAAATACTTATTTATGAAGTGGCATTTAAAATATATTTTTCTAGTAACCATCATCATACCAAGCCTTTGCTTGGCACAATCTAATACTGCTAAATTTCGATTTGAACACCTTACTGTAAATGACGGATTACCGCATAGTGATGCTATGTTTGTAGTTCAAGATAAATCAGGATTTATATGGACGGGTACTAATAATGGTATCAGTCGTTACGACGGTTATGAACTCAAGAAATACGATATGCCCGTGAATCCAGATAATGGATTACCTAGCAATCGTATCCATACTTTGCATGTAGATGAGAGGGGACGGTTGTGGATTGGAGCCGAAAGTGCAGGCGTAAATTTGTTAGATGTAAAACATGATAAAGTAATTAATGTAACACAACAAGCCAACCCTGCGATTAATCAGGATTTGATAAAACAGCTTAGAGTAACCAATGTTGTTTCAATTGCTTCGGATTCATTAGGGCGAATTTGGGTGGGTACAAGTAGGAATGGGATATTTGTTCTTAAAGTAAATGCCGACAATCAACTGGAAAGTGTACAACACATTGTGCTTAATCGAAAAATAGCGTATAAGGTAGCGAGTATTGTTTGTGATAAAGAAGGTTTCGTTTGGATTGCTACCCGTGCCGAAGGACTTTGGTATGTGTCACCTAAAAGTTCGACAGTTCGACGAGCAGCCTTAGAGGGAAATTATATCAGAACAATACATGTTGATTTTCATGGGAATTTGTGGGTAGCAACGTATAATCAACTTTTGTGGATTAGCAAAGCCAAGCGACTAATAGCCAAAAAGCCCGAAATCGAGATGGAGAACCTGTCAGAAATTGAATGTATTTACCTTGATTCCTTCAATCAACTTTGGGTAGGTACGAATTATGGGCTACACTTTTGGACACCCAAAACACCAAACATTGCTAAGGCTTTACCAATTGACGTCAATAAATCTACTATCTTTTTACCTTTAGATGGTGACCCAAACAGTATTAATTCGGGAAGGATTCACCAAGTTTTTGAAGATAATAATCAGAGCATTTGGCTGGCAGCCTCTGCTGGTGGACTGAACAGGGTGAATTTGCGTAGAAAACCGTTTTATAATTTACAGCGCCAGTTCTCCCAACATCCTACTCTGCCTAATAATTATATCAACTGTATTCATAAAGATGTTATCAAAAACTGGCTTTGGATAGGAACTCGTAACGGATTTTCGAAGTATGATTTTAATACAAGGACTTACCAGAACTTTTTGAGTAGAGACCTCCCTGCTGATGCTACAGGTGTTGATGTTTCTGCTTTTTATCAAAACAACGACGGTACTTTGTGGGCTGGTACAAGGTATTTAGGGTTAATAAAACTTAATGGAGGTAAGTCTGAACGGTTTATACAAATAGATAAAGATTTAACCCTTTATAATACCAGTATAGAAAGCATCATTGAAGACCGATTCGGCACCATTTGGCTAGCTACTTTTGAACTAGGGCTACTTCGTTTAAACAAGGATGGTAAATTATTAGAACGTTTCTGGGGAGATAAGAATCCGTTAAAAACTAGCTCATTTACTTTTTTGATGTACGATAAAAGTAAAGATGTTTTATGGGCAAGTACACGAGATATAGGGTTGTTGAAAATTCAAGTGAAACAAGAAGGTATTAGTTTATTAAAACACTTTAGCTATGACCGTAATAATAAAAATAGCCTAAGTGGCAATTATGCATGGCCCACGCTGAAAGATAAATTTGGAAATGTATGGGTAGGAACCATTGGCGCAGGCTTAAACAAAATTTCGACAAATGCCCAAGGAGAAGACATTGTACAAAGAATAAACTTGCCATATCCTAATATAGAAAGTTTACAGGATGATGCTGAGGGAAACTTGTGGATTGGTGGTGACGGACTATTACGCTATAATCCATTAAAAGGGCAGTCGCTACATTATGATGTAGCAGATGGCTTGCAGAGTAATTCTTTTAAAGTAGGAGCCGCCACCAGAGATGCCGAGGGTATATTGTATTTTGGAGGGATTAGGGGACTAACTTATTTTAATCCTAAAGAGATTCGTCCTAATAAGAATCCTTCGGTAGTACGGTTAACGAATTTTCGGATATATAATAAACCCGTACAAGTAGGCGAAGAAATAAATGGAAGAGTAGTGCTTGAAAAGCCTTTGGAACAAACCCAAAGTATTACAGTAAAAGACCGAGAAAATGATTTCTCGATTGGATTTGTTGGACTGAATTACAATAATCCACAAAAAAATATTTATGCATATAGATTAAAAGGTTATAATAAAAACTGGGTTTATACCACTGCTAATCAGCGAACAGCAAGTTTTTCTAACCTTTCGGCGGGAGACTATGTGTTGGAAATAAAAGCCTATAATGGTGAAGGACAATGGTCTAAAAGCCCTGCCATTTTGAAAATAATGGTATTACCCCCTTGGTATAAAACGTGGTGGGCATATACGTTATATAGTCTTTTAATAATATCAGCTTTCATCGTCTATCGTAAGGCTAGTTTAGCAAGACAAGCCTTGAAAAATGCGATTGCTTTGGAAAAATTTAAGGCTGAAAAAGAGAAAGAAATTACAGACTTAAAACTAAGCTTTTTTACGAATGTATCACATGAGTTACGTACTCCTCTTACCCTGATTTTAGGACCTATGGAAGAATTAGTATCGGTAGAATCTAAAATGAAGGATAAAGTCGTACTGATGCATCAACAAACTCGGAAACTATTAGAACTGGTAAATCAATTATTAGAATTCAGGAAAGTAGAATCAGGGCACGTTTCTTTGCGTGCTACCCAAGGAAATATCTTGCATTTTATTCAAGAAATATTCTTGATTTTTAAATTAAAAGCGGATGAATGCTATTTTGATTATGCCATCAGTATGCCCAAAGAGCCAATCAATATGTATTTTGACTGGAGTAAATTAGAAATCATCCTGACCAATCTACTCTCGAATTCCTTTAAATACACGCCTGAAGGTGGTAAAATAAGAATACAAGTATCTGTAATAGGCTCACCAGATGAGGTGGCGGTATTTAATCAGAAAAAGCTGAAGGATAATTATTTAGAAATTAGAGTTCAAGATTGGGGTATGGGGATGAAGACCGATGAAGTTGATAAAATATTTGACCCATATTTTCAGGCATCGCATACAGAAACCATGAAAATCATGGGAACTGGGATCGGTTTATCCCTAGTGAAACAATTTGTTGAAGCACATTCAGGAGAGATTTGTGTGCAAAGCCAAGTAGGAGAGGGAACAACCTTTCAGTTAAAACTACCTTTTGGGAAAGCACATTTAGCGATACATGAAATTCAAAATGAAGTATTAGAGCCTCAAAAGGTTACGGTAAATACTACTCTCGCCGAGGTAGAGCGTACAGAAGCAGAAAAAGTACCGATAAAAATCCCAAATACTACCCGAATATTAATAGTAGAGGACAATGAAGAACTTCGTTTGTATTTACAACAGCTCTGCGAAATAAATTATGAGGTTTTTACAGCAATAGATGGTTTAGATGGTTGGGAAAAAACCTTACAATTATTACCCGACCTAGTAATTAGTGATGTAATGATGCCAAGGAGTGATGGGTTAGAATTATGTCGGAAAATTAAACAACATCCTAAAACTAGTCATATTCCAGTGATGCTCTTAACGGCAAGGGTGGCGGCAGTACATGAATTAGAAGGACTTGAGACTGGTGCAGATGAATACATGGCCAAGCCCTTTAATCCATTGATTTTTACGGCTAAAATTGTAACGATGCTTCAAAGTAGGTTACAATTGAGAGAGTATTATCAACGAAAATTGTTGTTAGAACCCACACAAGTAGATATTCCAGATGAAACCAAACAGCTTTTAGAGAAAGCAATGGCAATTATCGAGAATAATCTGAGTGATTCGGATTTTAATGTACAGATATTGGTAAGAGAGATGGGAATGAGTCAATCTGCCTTTTATCGACAAATTAAGGCTATCACGGGGCAATCAGTAGTAGAATTTATCCGAGATATTCGTCTGAAACGTGCAGCTCAACTCCTTGGTTCAGGTAATTTGCGTGTTTCAGAGGTGGCTATGATGGTAGGAATAGAAGATATTAAGTACTTCCGTAAAATGTTCCAAGGAATTTATAATATGCCTCCTTCTGAGTACGCCAAACAACACCGCAGTAATAGTTAGTACAATATAGCTTAGTTCATTTGTAACATGAAAGAATGCCCAGTTGAACGGGTAAATTTTTCATCTCAAAAAATGAACTAAGCTACAATATATCCATATAAGGCTATACCTAAATATTCTCCCTCCTTTTTGACGAAAATCCCCCCTTATAATACTTCAATCTCTTCATAGTTTTGTACAATGCTAGTTATTTAAAAGGGAACAATTTATCCAATTATAAGCAATGAGAATTTCTGCAAATGTATTGTTGTTGGCAGTGGCTATATTAATAGGCTGTCAGACACAAAAAACGAGTGTTAGTACTAAGGAAAACGCATTTAAACCAGGAAGTATCTGGAATGATAGCAATGGCGAAGTAATTAATGCACATGGTGGCGGACTTTTATACGTCAACAAAACATACTATTGGTATGGAGAAAAAAGAGGAACGACGGCATCTGAAGGAGTAGGCGTATATTCATCTAAGGATTTGTATAACTGGAAAAATGAGGGAGTAGCCTTGGCAAAATCTGATGACCCTGCCAGCGAAATTGCAGTTGGTGGTTTGATAGAACGCCCGAAGGTAATATACAATGCCAAAACCAAAAAATATGTAATGTGGTTTCACTTAGAATTGCCTAAAAAGGGCTATAGTGCTGCCAGAGCAGGTGTAGCAATAAGTGATAAACCAACAGGCCCTTTTGTATATTTAAAAAGCTTTCGCCCGAATGGACACATGTCACGAGATATGACATTGTATGTGGATGACGATGGCACAGCTTATCATATTTATTCTGCCCGTGAGAACTACGACTTACGCATTACTAAATTGACGAATGATTATCTTTCGGCTACTACCGAAGATACACTTTTGTTCAGCAATCACCGTGAAGCGCCAGCAGTCTTTAAAAAAGATGGTACTTATTATTTAATTACGAGTGGTTGCACAGGTTGGGCACCTAATAAAGCCAGCTTGCACATTTCAAAATCGTTATTTGGTCCTTGGAAATTAATAGAAGACCCTATGAATGGGCCTTTGGCAGAAAAAACATTTAATGGGCAGTCAACGTATATTCTACCTGTTGTAGGGAAAAAAGACTCCTTTATTTTTATGGCTGACAAATGGAATCCTAAAGACTTAAAAGACAGCAGATATCTTTGGTTACCAATACAGTTTAAAGAAGGAAAACCATTGATTTCGTGGCAAGATACTTGGAAATTAGACAGCTTTAACCAATAATAATAAATGAATTTTATACCTCAAATCTGTAATATGATGAAGAATTTGTTTGTATTAATAATAGCATTATTATTTGTTTTTGATACAGTAGCCCAAGATATAACTATTCAAAAAAAATGGACGAAGGATGGTTATAAACTAGCTTGGTCGGATGAATTTGATAAAAATGGAGAACCCAATTCAGCTAATTGGTCTTATGAAAAAGGATTTGTTCGAAATCATGAATTGCAATGGTATCAGCCACAAAATGCAACTTGTGAAAATGGGTATTTGGTCATAGAGGCTAAAAGAGAGCAAAAGCCTAATCCTAATTATGTAGAAGGCAGTAAGGATTGGAGAAAAAACCGACCAATGATTGACTTTTCTTCTAGCTGTATGATTACCGCTGGCAAGAAAACATGGCAATATGGACGTTTTGAAATGCGCGCTCGAATTGATATTAGTCAGGGAATATGGCCTGCTTGGTGGACTTTGGGAGTAGAGAAAGACTGGCCAGCTAATGGAGAAATAGACATCATGGAGTTTTATCGAGGTAGATTACTTGCCAATATCGCATGTTTGTCTGCGAACAAACGAACCGAATGGCATAGTAATACTTTCTCTGTTGACTCGCTAGGAGGAACCAATTGGGCTGCACAATTCCATGTATGGCGTATGGACTGGGAAAAAGATTTTATTGCTTTATACGTTGACGACCAATTATTGAATAAAGTATTGATGAAAGATTTAGTCAATAAAGATGGCACAGGCTTTAATCCTTTTCAGCAACCACACTATATGTTATTAGATTTAGCAATTGGTGGTGATAATGGAGGAGACCCTTATAAAACTACTTTCCCAAGTCGTTTTGAAGTAGATTATGTAAGAGTATACCAAAAAGAATAGTAAGAAAAGAGAATAGTTATTCCTTCAATGCGCATTTTCATTGAAGGAATAACTATTTTTATGATTCCTCAAAAGACGAGCATTAGCTCAAAGATTTTCTACAGTATTCAACACATTTTTTTACTTCAGCGACAGAAGAAGAACCTTCAGGTATTTGATATTCTAATTCTACTGTAGCAGGAAAGGAGTATTTCTGATTTTTCATCAGCGTTAATACTTCTGTAATAGGAGTATCGCCCTGTCCCCATACTACATTTCCTTTACCATGTGCAGGTGTTTGGCGATCTTTGATGTGCATACTAACAATTTTATCATGTTTGAGTTTGATAAAATCTAAAGGATTCTGATTACCTGCCGCCACAAAATGTCCTAAATCTATATTTAAAGCATTTGCAGGCGACTGTGCTAGAGCAGTATCCCAAAAAGTTGGTGTTTGTTGTTCATGACCATGATAGCCTACCTTGATACCATATTTTTGGGCAATGGTTCCTAGTTTAAGTGTATGCGCATCATTACTTGGATGTTCAAGCGTCACTTGATTCGCTCCAAGTGCCTTGGCTGCTTTCATGCCATATTCAATATCAGCATCTGAGTTTTGCATGCCAAATGCATTAGGTTTAAAAGCATAAATTTTTACGCCTGCATCATTATACATCTTACGGACTTTCTCAAATTTATCCATAGATGCGGTAAGGCGCCATTTACTTACTTCTGCATTATAGGCTTTTGTTTGCGCATCTATTTCTGCTAGTTTGTTTTGTTCATCTTCCGTTAGTTCTTTTTTCTCGCTTCTTTTTCTCATTAATGGAAAGGCCGAACGGAAATCAACAGGATTTTTAGGTTTCCCTGCAAATGTCTCTGCTGGGTCGCCCATTAATTCAATGGCACTTACACCCGAATCTAATACATATTGCAAGGTCGCTTCAGCACTTTGGTCAGGCATATCTCTGAATGAATACGTAATTACACCAATCTGTACGCCATTAATCAATGAATTAGGTTTGTTCAAATGCTTAATAATGGCTGGCATTCCCCAAAGTTTATTGCCTCCTAATACTGCGCTTCCAATAATTACAGAGGTTGCACCTAAAAAATGGCGACGAGTTACTGATAAATTATTTTCTTTTTTCATGTTATTAAGTAGTCAAATACCAATAAATATGTTAGTTGATTATTACATTCAAAACTGTATTACCTATTGCCCATATACTTTTAATTGTCTCATAGACCAAGGAATTTCATCTCCATCTTTCGCGATGCTAGTGTTTAGTTTCAGGCGTAAAAATTTAGTCTTATTAGTATTCAACGGAATAATATTTTCGCCCTCATTCCCTTTCATTACTGGGATATTTTCTTGCCAATTTGTTCCATCCGTAGATGTTTCAATGGTATATTCTCTTGGATAAATTTGAATATAAGGTGGTATCGTATTAGGCTTATATTGCCAACCTTTTTTGATATTTGGTGGAGCATTAAATCTTAATTCTGTTACATTAGTAACTGTAGGAAATTCAATTTGATACCACATTCCTTTTTCTTGAGTCATACCCGTCGACCAACCCTCGTAAGTGAAGGCACTTAGTGGCGAAATGTTTCCGCCAATGCGTGTAGATGCGGTATGGCTTGCCGTTATTTTTAGGCCATCTTGAGGCAAAATTTCTTTAGGAATTTGTTTAAGTACTTTCTCAAATTGATACAATGTTTTTTGTCCTGCTGTTTTTGCTCTTATCAGGGCAACTTGCTGTGGACTAACGACGGAGGCATCATTTGATAATCCATTTCTGATGTACGAAACTACATCTGCTACCCATTCATCAGATTGGTCTTTCATACTTGCCATCACGCCAGCAGTATACGTTTTCCCCTCAATCGAACCTTCCATTCCATGCAATATTACCCTGATGGCATATTCTGGATGTGACTGAATTCGTAATGAACCTGCTAAGGCTGGGGCCATTAATTTGCCTGATCCTGCTGGTGTCCCCATTCCATTATTGCCATGACATTGCGAGCATAATTCATTGTAAATCACAGACCCTCTAGCCACTACTTCTTGATGTTCTTTACTGAGGCTTGATGCACCAAAAGGGCCTGTATTGGTAGATTTAGGTGGTGATATAATCTGCTTTCCTACTAACTTCACCCCTTCGGCTTTATTTTTTTCCATCGCCAATTTTATGACATTGTCTAAATCTGGCAATTTCAATACTTTAGCCGTCATCATTGCTTGTATTACTACATCAGTATTTGGGTCGCTTAAGCTAGTAACATAAGCTGCTTCCAGACTTTTATCTCCTGCTTTATAGAGCGATTCACTAGCACGTAATGCTTGAATCCGAATCCGAGGTGAGGGGTCTTTCAAGAGTTTTTGAACTACACTTGTTTTTAAAGCCCCCAATCCTTCTAATGTCCATAAGGCATGAATTCTTGCCAGTACATTTTTATGGGTAAGTGCCATTGTATTTAAAGCAGGCACTACAGAAAGGTCTTTTTTTAATACTAATAATTGTTGAGCAGCATCTCGTCGCCAGCCGTTGGGGTGTTCCAAATGTTTTACTAATAAGGCTGATGCTTCGTTCAACATTTTAGGTTGGTTCTTATCTCGCTCTTTACCGTCATAAGTAATTCGCCAAATTCTGCCTAAGCCTATTACTTTGTCTAATTGGTATTGTTCGATTTTTGTTCTTAAATAAGAACCTCTTTGAGTCCACTGCCCTTCTTGAATAATGCCATGATACATATCTACAATGTACATCGTACCGTCGGGAGCGGTTGCCATATCAACAGGTCTGAAGAGTGGGTCTGTAGAACGAATAAATTCAGATTTTTGCTCTTGATACACATTATGTAACGTAGTGAGTCCCTCAGTAACTACTGGATTGATTTGTCTTACTATTCTTGCCACAGGCTCGCCATAAAAATATTGTCCTTTGATATTTTCTGGAAGTCGGTCGCCACGGAAAATATCATTACCCGCCGAACCTGTTACCCTGTTCAATGAGCCATCGGGTTGTCTGATTTCGTCCATTCCTCCTTGCATATCAGCTACTTTTACGGCGGCACCCCAAGGCACATCAAAACCTTTGGCAAATTCATTCGGTACTTCAAAATTACCATAATGAATAGGAAATTGAAAATAGGAAGGCAAGCCACTTGCCCCGCCTTGAAACCACAATTTCCCATCGTCATCTTGCGTAACACCCCATTGAGCTCTATTAAAACCAGTTTTTTCTCTAATGACACCATTAGGCGTTTCTCTTACACGAAAAGCATTGACCGTACTATACAACCAATTATCCATCCCATAATACATAAAAGCTTGTTGATGTTCTACATTGCCCGAACGACCATATTTAGTAGTGAAAAGTTCTTTTTTATCCGCCTTCCCGTCGCCGTTTGTATCTGTATATTTATAGACGTTGTCTGCATCAGACTCCATCGTCAAGATACAATCTTTTCCATACGGCAATACAAAACGGGGAAAAATTAAATGGTCAATAAAAGTAGTTCCACTTTCATAGATGCCGTCGTTGTTTTTATCTTCCCATCTCGAAATCCTGCTAGTAGGTTCTAATTCATTTTTAGAGTCTGCATCCAACATATACGACCGTAATTCTAATACATACATTCTACCATTGCCATCAAAGGCAATTGCCCCCGGTTGTTGAATGGCAGGTTCTGTAAGAATAGGTTGAATATGGTAGCCTGGGGGCAAAAGAAAACGGGCTGCTTCATCTGTTGGTGAAAGAGGCTGTACAGGTTGCTTTGGTTCTAAATCAATGCCCTTCCAGTTTTCATCGTTTGGGTCAACACCATCAGGAATTTTTACTTTTGGTAGACTATCTGCTGGAAAGATGGGATAAAGATGAGCGAGGTATCGTGCCTGTTCAGGTTTAGCAATGATAAAAGAACACAAGGCTAATGCTAGAAAAACAAGCACTAAACTAACCTTAGTCTTTGATTTAGAAGGAAATTGTCGGAAATGTTTTTTCATTTTTTGCAGTAAAAATTGGATTAAATAAACATTTCTCAAATGTACTTACTTTGAAACTAATTATGTAAACAAAAACGACAACTACCTTACAAGACCAGACAACGACGGTATTTGAGCAATAGATAGTATTGAGGAAGGAGCATCTATTTTCAAATAATTAGTTGGTATTTCTTAAAATAATAAGCAGTGATAAAACAAAACAGTAGCAACAAAATTGTTACTACTGTCTGAAATTCAATCAAAAATATTTTATCTAAAAATTACCATCCAATTCTATTTTGAAAGGAGCAAGGGGTAAATCTACCTCATTAACAATATTGCAGGATGGGTTAGGCTTCCAAGCATATTTTATTTGAATAGCCTGTATATACGTTGGTAATGTTATGACTATTTCTGTAGGAAGTATTGTTACCTTATCATCTATATCAACAATCGTTTCTTGTGTTGCTCCAAGGTTATAACCCTGCAAAACAAATCCTTTCGGCGCTTGCCCATCGCTCGTTTTTAGGTTATTGGCATGGCTAAAATAAAGATGAACGATATTGCCTTTTTGTTCAAAGCGTGTTAGGATTGGTCCTGTATAGACTATACGTTGATGATACGTTTTTGCCAAAGCTAATAATGATAAGCGTTGACCCACAACTTGTTTTTGAGTGGGATGAACATCCAATGAATCTCCTGTATCAATCATAACAGCTATTCCTGAATTTTTTATACTTTCACTCAATCTCATTTGACTTTCTCTGAATTCTGGCCACCGACTGCGGTTAGCAATAGCAGGTAATTGAACAGTGTAAATAGGCAAATCTGCTTGTTGCCAAGCTGTACGCCAATTTTTAGCCAAGGTTTCAAATAAAACGTCATGAATGGCAGGATGAGTTGCATTAGATTCACCCTGATACCAAATCACACCTTTGATGGCAAAAGGTACCAAAGGTTGAATACCCTTTTTATACAAAAATGAAGGAGCAAATGGATGTAAAAAAGTACGGGCTGTGTTGCTATCATTCAACGTTTTTTGCAGATTTTCTTTGCTTCGTTCCAATACCCACGGATGAATTTCTTTGGCTGTTTCAAACCATTTTAAGCCATTTTTTGACCCAATAAATTGTTGTAACTGTGGGTGTGATGCCAAACTGACCGAGTCGATAAATGCTTGCGTGGTAGTACCGCCAACAGCATTACAAATTAAGCCAATCGGTACATTCAGTTTTTGATGAAGCGCTTTGCCAAAGTAATAAGCCACCGCTGAAAACTTGGATGCGCTTGACGGCGTGCAAACTTGCCAAGTTGTTGGTTCATAAAAAGTTCCCTTCTGTAATGCATCAAGCAGGCTATCACTAAATACTACATTTGCTAAAGGACGCGCTTTGCTTTGTGCGACCATGCTGAACAACCTGATTTGATTAAAATTAGCATTGGGTATTTCTTCCTTGGCATTGCTAGATTGCTCAAGTCGCCATTCCATGTTTGATTGTCCTGAGCAAAGCCAAACTTCACCTACTAATATATTCTTTAATAGGATAGTAGTATGTTTATCGCTAACCTTTAAGGTATACGGACCACCCGCTTTTACAGACGGTAGTCGCAGTTTCCATTGTCCATTATTATCTGAATAAGTTCTTTTGGTAATATCATTGAAGCTAACTTCTACTTTACAGTTTTTGCAAGAATTTCCCCAAACGGGTAGCTCCATGTTTTGTTGTAAAACCATGTTATCTGTAAAAATAATAGGTAATTGTAATTGTGCTATTGAAGTATGACACAAACAACAAATGACAAAAGAGAGAAGGATAATGAAACGTTTTTTCATGTAAAAAATGAGCAGGTTAATCCAGTTGATTTATTTCCATTTTACCGTAGTAAAAACTATTTGGGTATATCCATTTTTTTCATATAACACACCTATTTCGTTACGCTTTGTCTGAACAATATCAGAATAGGCTGTATAATCATGATTATCTTTATCATCACTTTTGTCTATTAGTTTAGTAATAGCCCACGTTTGTCCATCATCAAAACTGATTTTTAATGTTAGGTTATTACGCTTCTGCGTATCAGCAGCATTACAGAACGCCAGAATATGTTTTCCCTTTTTCTTTCCAATTGTCAAAATACTTCCTTCACACACGGGGTCGGGAAGGTTAGCATCATAAAATGTTTTATCCCAACTTTGACCGCCATCATTGCTTATCGCTACAATCCTTTGTCTGATATCTCCTTTTTGATTACGGGCATTCAACATCAACCTATCTCCTGAAACGGCCGTAGCAGTAGCTTCATTTCCACCTGCTATTTCAATCGTCTGGCTTAATTTAAAAGATTGTCCGTGGTCATCTGTATAAAATCCATGCGCGAAATAATCCGCAAATTGTTTCTGTGGATTTCCTTGCGAGTGATTGGCAGCTACGTAAATTCTGCCTTTATATTTTCCTGCAATAAACTGTGTGGCATGTCCTGGCGTATTGGCATAAGAACGCCAATCTTCCTTAAAATTATAAGCAGGATTAGTAGTAGGTTGGTTGGGTTTGTGCACTTGCAAGGTAATATTCACGCCTTCACTCCAAGTAAATCCGCCGTCTGTTGATGTTTTGTACCATACTTCTCTCAGTCCTTTCCCTTTTCTTACTTCGCCTTCATGATTGTTGCCAGTATTGTAAAAAAGAAAAATTCTACCCTTAGGAAAAGCTGGGTCTGAATCATCAAAAACAGGTGCTGGGTTCCCTGCTTGTAGGGTATCATAGTTGACAATGGTAGATAGGCTACTCCAAGTTTTACCATTATCTGCACTACGTTTCATCACAATGTTAATATCACCAAAGTCGCCACTTCCTTGTAGTCTACCTTCGGCAAAGGCTAATATATCACCTTTGGGAAGCTTGATAATGGCAGGGATGCGATACGATTTGTGCCCTTCATTCCCCGAAACGAATACAGGTATTTGTTGAGCATGGGTATAAGATTGACCTAGTAAAATAAGGCACAGGAATAATAATATGTTTTGTTTCATGGTTATTCTTCTTTTAAATAATCAGCTAAAATTTTATAGCAATACCATTCTTGTCTAGGTAAATGAAAAGGTCCTTTAAAAAGATTGCCTTTAGCGGTTTGAGCCACACTGCCATCTCGGTGCAAATATCCAAACCATTCTCCATGTTCAGTATCGTGAAAATGTGAATAGGCATATTCATGCACCATCTGGTGCCACTGCGCATATTTTTCATTGCCTGTCATCAAATAGGCTAATAGCGTGGCGATGATTACCTCGTTGTGTGGCCACCAGAATTTCATGTCTTGCCAATATTCCTGCACGGGTTTTTCATAAACATCCCTATAATAAAGAATACCGCCATGTTCTTTATCCCATCCTCTTTCCCACATATAGTCTAGCATTTTACAGCCTAGTGCAATCAGATGTGGGTCGTTATTACGATATTTGGCTTCGTGTAAAATAAACCAAGCACCTTCCATGGCATGCCCCGGATTAAGGGTTCGGCCATCAATATGGTTGATGATACTGCCGTCTGGTGCAACACTTTCCATGACACAACGAATATCGTCTTTTACAAAATCTTTCTCTATTTCGTCAATCCATCGACTAATCCATTCATCACAACGGTCGTCGCCAATCGTTTCTCTTAATTGTTGAGCCGTGTTAATCATAATCATCGGCACACCAATTCCTTTAGAAGGGCGAACGGCTGTGAATTTAGCAGGCAATAATGATGGATTGGTAGCATACTCTATACATTTGCCAAAAAGAAATCTAGCTTGTTTAGCCGCCTGTTGGTCACCAGTGGCTTTAGCATAAGCAGCATTGGCAATGGTGGCGAATGTCTCAGAAAAAAAATACCTTCTTTTACGAATAGGTTGTCCGTCTCTAGTTACATGAAAAAACATTTGCCCATCAGTATCAAAGCAATGTTTATTCAAGAAATCGATTCCACTTTTAGCACCTTCTATCCACAATGGATGATGCTCAAAAGTATTGTTCAGCGTTGATAACATCCATGCCGCTCTACCCTGAATCCAGACTGCTTTATCATCATCAATTAAATTTCCTTGCTGATCTCTCATTAATAAATAACCTCCATATTCAGTATCTATACTTCTGGGAAACCAAAAAGGGATGGTATTATTGAGCAATTGGTTTTTATAAAAATCTCTTAACTCACCCAGTTTTTGGTTTGAATAGCGCATCGTTGTCTGATTAAACTGTGTCATTAAAATCATTGTGTTTGGGTTTGATAAAGCCAATAAAAAGGGCAACAGCAATGAATACAAAGCCTGCTAAAATGGCTAAATCATATCCTAAATTGCCTTTATCAGTAGATTTTCCTAATAAATTAGTAATAAATGCTCCTGCAAAAACGCCCGACATATTCATAAGACCATAGGCGGTGCCTCGATGTTTGGTGGAGACGAATTGACAAAGAATGGGCATGTTGTTGGCATCGAACATGCCATAACCTAACCCAAAACAAAGGGCGGCGCCTATTAAATGTATAAGACTATGCCCAAAGCCAAGTAATAACAATGCAGGAACGGTGAGTACTAAGCCAATGGTACTAATATATATACGTCCCCTAATGTTATGCTGAACCCATTTGTCCGATAAGATTCCCCCCATTATTACGCCTAATAATGATGAGGCTGCTAACGTAATTGTCGATAATGGCCCTGCTTTTGACATTTCGATATGAAGATTTTGGGCAAATAGTGTTGGCAACCAGTTTTTGATACCCCAACCAGACAGGCTTGGGATAGTAAAATAAAAAAGGAGCATCCAGAAAGAAGCATTAGAAAATAATACCCCTAAATCTTTTGTCAAGGACGTTTTGGACGGAGTAGGCGTAATACTTTGAGATGGCTCAACGACTATTTTCTTTTCTTTCAAGAATAGTAAAAGCACTATAGCATACACAATACCTATCATACCGAATGAATGAAAAGTTTGTTGCCATGAAAAATAATTAGCTACAGTTGCACCAAAACCACCCAAGGCTTGCCCTGTATAAAGCCCTGTCATGTGTATACCTATTGCTAAAGACCTTGTTTGAGAAGAATGGTAATCGGCAATCAAAGAAAGTCCCGCAGGAATATACAATGCTTCGCTGACGCCCATCAAGGCACGTAACCAAAAGAGTTGATTGAACGAGGTGGTATAACCCATCAGGAAAGTAACCGCTGACCACACAAAAAGGCTTCCTACGATAATCCATTTCCTATTAATTCGGTCTGCAATAATGCCTGCTAGCGGACTCATCAAGCCATATATCCATAAAAATACAGCCATTAAATAACCAAAATTTGTAGCTGTTTGTAGTTCTGGAATAGATACCTGCATACTCGCTTTCATCGTTGAAAGCATTTGTCTGTCTAAATAATTCAGCAAGGCTACTCCCCAAAGCAAGGCTACTACCAACCATTTGTATGTTTTTGATGCATTCATGGGTTTGTCATGTTAAATTTTCCAATCAGGATATTGGCTGTGCGAATGCCTGCTTTTATCTCTCCGCAAGGTATGAATATATTGCCGTCCCATACCATGGCGGTGGTTGTGACGGCTGTAGTTGCATCAATCGGATTGAGCGTTGTCCATTTATTAGCTGAAATATTATAGGCAAGCACATTTTTACTAAAACCAGGATGTTGGTGTTGAAGCTGGTTTTTTTGTTGTATGAGCTCCTCTTTTTTCTCCTCATTTTTTTCTACTTGTATTTGACTAAGGAGGGTTTCTACTTGATGAAAAGTAGTGCCTCTATCTCCTCCAAACATCAGTAAAAAATTAGGAGACAATACTTGCCCAGTACCAGCGGATAAAGCATAAGGCAAACTGCTTTTAACTGTCCAAGTATTATTGAGGAGATTGAAAGCAAAAACAGTATTATAAAGATTACTAATGCCATTATCATTTCGTTTCCGTCCTCCTACTAAAAAAAGCTGTTCTTTGTTATTCAACAAAACAGCATGTGATACAGCTTGTGGGAGCTGAGATATTATTCGCCATCCTACCTGAGGATTATCGATATCCAATACCATCAATTGTTTAGAAACACCATTAGCTATTTCGCCCCCTGCTACATAAACAAAGCGATTATTGACGATTGTGCCAGTGGCATTGGTTAGTAATATTGGTAAACTTGGTAGCGAAACAAATTGTATATCCTGTTGAAAATCATTCCATTGGATATAAAAAACGCTATTGCTCAATCCTTTTTCGTTTTCACCTCCAATGCAAAGAATGCCATTAGATGTGCTTACCGAAACGGCATAGGCTATATTTTGGGGTAGCTTAAAAGTATGATTATGCCAAAGGTATTTACCCTGACCATCCTTTTTCAAGACATATATATCATCAAAATATTTTTTCTTTCCACCTTCCCAAGGAAGCCCATCTTCAAAATTTGAACCTCCAGCAACAATTAGCACATCCCTGTGATATCCAGCTACTGGTCCTGCCAATCCCATTTGTTTACTATGACCCTCGGCCACGGGAAGGTGACTAACCACAGACCAATCTATATTTTTGATTGACTGGCTGTGAGCAATACTATTTAAGGTTAAAAAAGATAATGACATTAATAGCTGTTTCATGAATGTTTTAGATAGATTTAGAGCAAAATAAGGAGAAATTCAATGAATTTACATCCTTTCTAAAATCTTCAAATTGCTCATTGCTCATATTCCTAACGGGAGTTCTAAATTTACCACAGTCTATCCCAATCATTTTCATGTATGCCTTACCCGTAGAAATTCCACCATATTTACCTAATAAGCGAATCATCTCAATAGATGTCATCTGGTGTTTACGAGATAAATCTAGCT
The DNA here is from genome assembly GCF_059416265.1 of Arcicella sp. GW821-FHT09D11. Taxonomy (NCBI): domain Bacteria; kingdom Pseudomonadati; phylum Bacteroidota; class Cytophagia; order Cytophagales; family Flectobacillaceae; genus Arcicella; species Arcicella sp. GW821-FHT09D11. Next base: position 105,761 of record NZ_JBWKOV010000007.1, read on the forward strand.
CGCCATCTTCAAAAGCCTGTATTAATTGATGATACAGTGGTGCGGCATAATTAAAAGTACTCCCTACGGCTCCTTTGGCTCCTAATGCCCAAGCTGATAACATATTTTCATCCCGCCCCCACAGCATATCATATTTTCCATCACAATATGTCAAACAAGATTGATAGTCCATGAAATCTTCATGAGTATATTTGATGCCTGCAAAATTAGGAATTCGTCCATCTATGGCTTTTAATAAATCATACATCGCAAAATTTACGCCTGTTAATACAGGAATATGATAGTAATACAATGGCATATCTGGTACCACAGAAGCTACCTCTAAACAAGCATTGGCAAGTACTTCAACGGTAGCAGGTTTAAAGTAAAAAGGAGCTGTAAAAGAAATAGCATATAGCCCAATCCCTTTGGCATGGATAGCCAATTCCTTGCAATCAGTAATACTAGTGCCTCCTAAAAACATCATTACCTTAAAGTCTGCATCATCCCTTGTACAATTTGCCCATGCTTCAGCAACAACTCTTTTTTCTTGCTGCGTCATAGATACTCCTTCGCCTGTAGAACCGCAAATAAATGCTCCTGTAACACCATTAGATTTTAGCATTTGATAATACTGAGGGATAACAGATACATTAAGTGTTCCATCGGCATGCATGGGTGTAAAAGGTGCAGCAATAAGTCCTGTGAGATGCGAGTTTTTCATATTTTTTACTATTTAATTTAATGAGATTCAGTAGTATAGAGCAAGTAATGTTACTTGCTCTATAGAAATTATTAAAATGCTGGATAACCAGGTGTTTGTATTAATGACCTATTGTTTGTCAGGGAGTTTCTATCAACTGGCCATAATAATTTATAGACTTCGCTAGATAGTACAGTCGTATTAGCAAACACATAATTGTTGCCTACTCTGCGTAAATCATACCAGCGTTTGCCTTCAAAAATGAATTCAAATAATCGTTCGTCCAAAATGGCATTAATAGGGCTAACATCTTTCGCTTGGTTAGGAAAGCCATATTTTTTATCGTTGTACTGAGTCCCAAAAGCACGAGCCCTCACAAGGTTTATTTCTGTGGCAGGACTTTGTCCTAAAATCACTTTTGCTTCGGCCATCATTAATAATAAGTCGGCATAGCGATAGATTGGATAATCGTTTGTAAAAGCTCTAGACCCTGCATTTTGTTCACCTTGATATTTATTGGTAAAACAGCCTACAAGTTCAAAACCTGTACCTTTTTTGCTGAAAGCTGGTTGGATAGATGCTAGTTTTCGAGTATCAGCATCATCAAACTTTTGGTAAGTTGCTATGCGGATAGGAGCACGGAGTAATCCACCCCAGTTGTCGGTTGTCACATTAAATTGTCTCGAACCATTTAGGTCGTAGAAGTTTGCAATAAGTCCTGATTGTGGCACAAAGCTACCCGCAATAAAAGTCATACTAGCTTCATTGAGTACGTAGCGTATGGCAAAAATAATTTCGTTGTTTCCTTTGTTAGCCGAAGCAAAAACTGAACTATAACTAGGTAATAGGGTTAAGCTTGGAATATTCGTTTTGATATCATTCAAGGCATTCAAAGCTGTGGTAGCATCTACTGTACCACCCCCACGATAACTATTCCAAAGAGATACTTCAGCTTTAAGCATCAAGGTAGCCGCTTTTGACCAATATGATTTACTATTTCTGAAGGTATAATTACTCCCAAAATTGCTCTCAGATTTTTCAAGGTCAGCTTTAATCAAACTCATTACTTCGGCTTCAGGCGAGGCCGCTTTGGCAAGATTAGAGATGTCGATGGATAAAATAGGGTCTGTCTGAATTACCACATTGCCCCATGACCTCAAAAGGTGAAAGTAATAATAGGCTCTTAATCCATGGGCAATTCCTAAATAGTATCCTTTGGTTGCACTCGTAACAATATTGGTAGTATTTAGTTTATGTATCAATAAATTGATTTGAACGATATTGCTATAAAACCCTCCAAAATTACTTACGCCTGTATTATCTAAATCCAACGTTTGTAGCCACATTCTTTCCAAGCCTTGGGTGGCTTCGCCAGTAAAAGTACTCGGACTATTGGCTTCTGTACCAAATATGTCAGAACGTAATTCTCCTAAAGCCTGAAAATTGGCATTATGACTTCTAAAACGCACATGAATCCCCGAAACGAAGGCATCAAACTGGTCGGCAGTTTTCCAATAGTTGGCGTCACTTATACTACTAACAGGGGTTAAGTCAAGGTTAGTGTTGCACGAAGTAAGCATCAAACAGATACCTAAACATGTATATATTGCTTTAATGATATTTTTCATGAAAGTATTTTTTAATAATTAAAATGAAACCTGAACACCTAAAACTACAGATTTGGGTGTTGGATATGTACCTGCATAAATGCCACCTGTTGGAGGTTCAGGAGATGGTCCGCTAAATTTGGTGATATAAAATAGGTTGTTGAAGTTAGCGTAAACGCGTGCTTGAGAAAACCACTTGGTTAAGAGTCTGTATTTTGACAAATCATAAGAAACGGTAATTTCTCTGCAAGCTAAATAATCGCCTTTTTCATAGAATTGCGAATTATTCCCGTTGAGTACCTGTCCGCCATTATTAGCCCTTGTATAGTTCTTTTTACCAGCTGGCGCTCCCACTTGGTCAGCATAATATACCTTTGGAATATTGGTATCGGTATTCGTGGGCGACCATGCTTCTTTTTGTAATTCAATGTAATTGAATGTTCCTTGATAATTCCCTAAGGTACGGGCTACCAAGTCGTTATAAATGGTATGTCCTAATGCAAAATCGAATCGAGTGAAGAGTGAAAGCCCTTTGAACGAGATATTAGAGGTAAAACCACCTGTAATATTAGGCGTAATGTTTCCTAAATATACTTGGTCTCTTGAATCAATAATATCGTTTTTATCTACATCTAGCCAGTTTACATCACCCGGTGTGATTTTGTTCGCCATTGAGGTAGAAGGACCGCCAATTCCTGCAATATTATCCACTCTATTAGCGGCAATTTCAGCGATTTCTTCCTCATTTTTGAAAATTGATACCTGTTTGAATCCGTAAATAGCGCCCAAAGGTTGTCCTTCCTGCAAGCCACCTACCCACACTACTTTACCTTGTGTAGGGTCATAGATTTGTAAACCGCCCTGACGATTGTTCTCGTTGCCATTGTAGGGTAATTGAAGAATCTTATTGCTCGTAAACGAAACGTTTCCACCTAGATTCCAACTCAATCCATTAGGATTTTTAAGAATCGTTGCATTAACGGTTACCTCTATACCTTTGTTCTGAAAAGTACCTAAGTTAGTTCTTACTGAGCTGTATCCTACATAACTAGGCAAAGTTAAATTGGTCAATAAGTCGCTGGTTCTTCTATCGTAATAATCGAATAAAATGTTCAATCTATTTTTTAGCAAAGAAATATCTAATCCTACATCTAGTGTTTTGCTTTTTTCCCATCTTAGTCCTGAATTAATAATGTTGGTGCTCAAAAAACCAAGACTACCATTATAATTACCCTGAGAACCATATACGCCTTGTACTTCGTAGTTACCAATACCCGCTACATTACCATTGAAGCCATAACTAAATCTTGGTTTCAATGCACTGACATAATTGTTTAAAAAGCTTTCTTGAAAGAACTTTTCTTTATGAAGATTCCATCCTGCCGACATACCAGGGAAAATACCATAACGGTTTTCGTCTGCTAAGCTCGAAACTCCGTCACGTCTTATTACTAAGCTAAGTAAATAACGTTCATCAAAATCATAATTTAAGCGACCAAATTGAGATAAAATTTTGTATTCATCTCTGAAAGAATAATTACTTCCTGCAGCAAAAGTCGTAGACGCATTAGCTGTCTCAATATCATCAGTTGGTGCATTCTGACCACTTACTTGCATTTCAAAACTTTTCTGACCGAATACCTCAGCACCTAACATTGCATTAATGTGATGTAAATCTGCGATAGCCTTTTGATAATTGATAATGGCATTATATTGCTGTTGTACCGACCTTGAAAATAATGCAGTAGATGCACGAGTAGCATTGTTAAACGACGGAGGATTGGTGTATAAGTTAGTATACGTCTGGGTCGCTAAATTAAAAGATTGATTAAGTGATTCGAATAAATAGGCATTACCGCTGACCTTTACATATAAATCTTTAGCAATATCATATTTGGCAGAAGCATTTACTGTAATTCGATTGACTTCGCTATTTCTTTTTGTTTTCTGTAACCAATACAACGGATTTCCATCACTAATGCTATTACCAGGGTTGGGCATTGTTTTTAGAGAATCTAACCAAGGATTCATCGTTGGCCAAATAGCTAAACTTCTATAAAGTACGTTTGATTCTGAGGCCAAGGTACCATTCTGTGAAGACGTTGAGAAAGTTGCGCCTGTGGTTATTTCCAAATTAGGTTTCACTCTGTAAGAACCATTGATGTTCCCTGTATAGCGTTTGTAATCAGAGCCTACAATGACACCATCTTCGTTATAATGGTCAAAACTAGCAAAGTATTTTCCTTTATCGTTACCACCCTCAACACTTAGGTAATGGTCTTGTGTAGTAGTATTTCTAAAAACAAGATTTTCTATTTCTCCACTGTGGTCTTTGTATAAAATTGAGCCTCCATAAGGGTCGTCCATCGCTTGCCATCCTTGTGATAATAAACCAGCGTTAGCTGCATTGTTTACTCTGATATCAAACAACGCCAAATTAGCGGCATCAGTCAACAAACCATATCCACGAGATGAATTAACCTGAGCGAGGGTTCTTCCAGAATTCAAATTGCCGAGCCTGTTATAATAAATATAGTCTCTAGCATTCATGTATTTGTAACCTTCTCTGTTTTTATTAAAACCCGTGGTAAATTTATAGCTTACTCTAGCAGTCCCTGCTTTTCCTTGTTTGGTCGTGATAAGAATCACACCATTGTTGGCTCTTGCGCCATAAATAGCAGTAGATGCTGCATCTTTCAACAATTCAATAGACTCAATATCGTCGGGAGCAATATCATTCAAGGCTCTAATAACCCCATCAACAACTACCAACGGAGAGCCTGGCGTGTTGATTGATGCTCCACCACGTAATAAAATTGAAGGAGCTGCTCCAGGGGTACCTGAGCGATTTACTACCTGCAAACCTGCTAATGACCCTTGCAAGGCTGTTCCTACGTTGGCTCTGGGGCTATTAGCCAAGATGTCTTTATCAATTTTACCAATCGAGCTAGTGATATTCCTTCTTGATTGTGTTCCATATCCTACCACAACAACTTCACCGAGGGCAGTAATATCGTTTTTAAGTTTGATAGCAATAGTAGGAGATTTACTAATGTTGATTTCTTCTTTAAGATAACCAACATAACTTACTACAAGGATATCCCCTTCATCAACAGCTAGCGTAAAATCTCCTTTTTCGTTGGTAATGGTTCCTACTGTTTTTCCTTTTATAATGATTGATACTCCAGGAAGTTCTTCGCCCGTATCATTAGCGGTAACTTTTCCGATAATTTTTCTTGTTTGTCCCCATGTCGTTAATGCAAAGAGAAAACAAGCTGTTACTAAGCAAATTTTCAGATAAATATTTTTCATAATGGAAGATAGTTTTAATGTATTATGTATGACATAACAAATGTAGAAGTTATATCTGACATATTCCAAATAAAAATCAAAAAATTTTACATTTAATCATAAAATAGTAATAAATACTAGCTTTTATGACCTATTAATTACTTATTCTTTCCGACAAGACTAGTAAATATGTAATACTTAATACTCAAAAATAAGTAAATAATTACAGTTTTGTAATAATTAAGCATTATTTACGTGTATTTTTGTAGTATTCAATGCTATTATCTATAAAAGTGCTTGATTGCCTATTTAAGGCATTTTATAATCAAAAAAGATATAATAGATAGTAAAATCAAATAAAAATCTTACTTTTACCGAAAATAAGTTATACATAATATGATTAAAGATGCTATTAATAATAATAACTTTACTACCGTTGACAGCAGTTCATTGGTAGATAAAGTAGAAGCCAACCTGGTTGAATTATTACAAAGTAGGAAACTGAAAGTGGGGGATGTAATCCCTAAAGAAATAGAGCTGGTAGAACTACTAGGAGTAAGCAGGACTGTCATTCGAGAGGCAATAACCCGATTGCGAACAATGGGGATGATAGAATCGAAAAAGAAAAAAGGTTCTGTGATTACAAGTCCAGATATTTTTGGAATTATGGGTAAAAGCATGAATCCCCATATTCTTGATGAAGAGACTTTGAAAGAAATCTTTGAAATCAGGCTGGTATTAGAGATAGGAATGGCTGATTTTATTTTTCAAAAAATAACACCTAAAGATATTGAAGAATTGAAGGAAATTGTGAAAAATGAACCTGCCTCAAGCGAAACACATCTATTTAATATCGACCATGAAATTCAGTTTCATGGAAAACTGTATGAGATAACAGGGAACAAAACAATGAAGACATTTCAAAGTATGCTTTTGCCTATTTTTGATTATGTCCATAATAGTGGACTCCTAAAAAAAGAGGTTCAAATGAAGAAGTTTGTGTCACACAAAGGTTTGGTTGACATTCTGGAAAATGGCTCGCCCGAATTATTCAGAAACGGTATGAGAAACCACTTGGAAAACCACTTTGCTCGTTTGATTAGCTAATCAAGAAATATCTTTGCTGATAAACTCAAGACCTTCTCTCTAATCAGAGAGAAGGTCTTGAGCAATCATTTTACTTTACTAAAAACTGCTTTGACAGTTTATCATAAACGCCCAATAGTTGATTTGACTTACCATCCTTTTGGAAGATTGATTCCCAAGTATTTAAAGGCTCCCAAATACAAGTACCTTTCCCTTTTCCGTTGGGTAAATTAAAAGCAATCGCATTGACATCTTCTTTCAACTGCGAATATTCTACCACGATAACGTCTTTGTTATATCGTTGGATAAGATTACTTAAATTATCTCTTAAATCATCCGTAGTACCATGCCATTTAGGATAATATGATTCGCCTATGACATCAAAATGCACTCCTCTTGCCAACATCCCATCAATAAAATTAACTGATTCGTGATTTTGACCACCTAAGGCTACATGAAGCATCATTACTACATTGGTATCAACAGCTTTCACTGCGGCGGTGCCTGCATTTAACAACTGTGCCAATTCGTCAGGGTTTTGCACATTCCCATCAGGCCACACAATCCCATGGTTAACTTCATTACCAATTTGTACCATATCAGGAACAGTCCCTTGGTCTTTCAATTCCTGCATTACTTGTTTGGTATAATCAAACAATGATTTTTTGATTTCAGCAAATTGTAAATTGTCCCAAGCAGCAGGCTTATTTTGTTTACCTGGGTCTGCCCAATAATCGCTATAATGGAAATCAAGTAAGAGCTTCAAGCCAGCAGCTTTTACTCTTTTTGCCATTAGTTTAGTATGTTCTAAATCGCAAAAACCTTTGTTAGGAGAATACCCATTGGCATTGGCAGGATTATTAAAAATACGCAAGCGGATATAATTGAAGCCATGTTCTTTCAGAATCTGGATAGCATCTTTTTCCACGCCATTGTCAGAAAACTTCACATTTCTAGCCTCTAGTTCTGGTAAGAATGAAATGTCAGCGCCAATCATTTTATCAACCGAACGATTTTTGGCTGCTTCTCCTTTCAATTCGTAGGTTTTATCAATCGTAATTTTGGCTACTTTTTCAGGAGAAATCGTTACAATATCAGTTGAACCTGTAAATAAACCTGCTGCTGTAGCTTCAAATTTAATCAAATCGGGATTTGTCCCCGCTTGTACAATTACCTGACATTTGCCATTGAATAAAGCTCTTTGCCAAGCGCCATCAATACATTTGTCTGGTTCATGGCTACTTGGGTCACCATTGCTCACACCAATGATTTTAGCATCACCTTTCAACGAGAATCGTATCATATTATCAGCATCGGGTACTTCTCGACCTTCTTTATCCACTACACTGATATTAATAATGCTTACATCTTTACCATCGGCCAAAGTAGTGGTTTTATAAGGAGTCACCACTACTTCGGTAGGTCTGCCGGTGGTTTCTACTTTGGTGGTTAGCTGTTTATTATTTTTGTAAGCTACTGCTTCTAATTTTCCTGGGGCATAGTTCACCGACCATTGAAGGTGACCATTTCTAGGCATATCTTTTTTGCCCAAGCTTTTTCCATTTAAAAATAATTCTACATTATCAGCATTGCTATTAACCCAAACATCAATCGGTTTGCCATTTTTGCCTAACCAATTCCAATGAGGAGATATATGCAGAATATCTTTATCCGTCCACCAACTTTGGTAATAGTAATAAATGTTTTTTGGGAAACCGCAAACGTCCATTACGCCAAAATGAGAATTGACATTAGGCCAACGAAAAGGAGTAGGTTCGCCACGGTAATCAAAGCCTGTCCAGATAAAACCACCTAGCCAAAAATCATTGGTAGCTGATAATTTCCACCATTCTTCTGCTTTACTTGCCCACCACGGAGCAGTAATATCTTGGTCAGGTAAATAACCTCTGATAGAATCTGTTTCATAAATTCCTCTGGTTGTTACAGTACTACCCATTTCAGTACCAAGAATAGGTTGTGTTGGATGTGCTTTATGATAGTCTTCTACAGCAAACTGACGATAATTGAAACCTCTTACGGGAATCACTTCGTTCACACCACGATACACATTGGCTAAATCGGCAGCATAGGTAGAAGTACGCGTAGGGTCTAATTGTTTCTGCTTTTCAATGAGCGATAAGGCTATTCTTTTACCAAATGTATTGGTCTGGATACCACCTTCTTCGTTACCGATACTCCACATAAAAATGGAAGCATGATTTCGGTCACGTTTTAAAAGCCGTTCAAACTGCGTCATGTATTCTGTTCCGCTATTTAATAAGCGTTGTTCATCCATGACTAACATCCCTAAACTATCACAAGCTTCTAATAATTCTGGAGTAGGAGCATGGTGACTGGTTCGATAGGCATTCGAACCCATATTTTTGAGCAAACTAATGCGATAATATTGTAAATAATCGGGCAATGCACTACCAATTCCTGCATAGTCTTGGTGATTGTTTGTACCCAATATTTTTACATATTTTCCATTCAGAAATACGCCATTATTTTTTACCTCAATAGTCCTTATGCCAAATTTAAAGCTTTGTTTATCTATGAGTTGTCCGTTGGCTTTAAGTTCTACGACTACTCTATGTAAGTAAGGGTCTTCTAAAGTCCACAGATGTGGATTGCTGATAGTAAAACTCTGTTTAGTTGTTTTTTCTTCAAGAGAAGGTTGAGATAAAGGTTGGTCGATAGACTTTCCTATCATTTTCCCAGACCTATCAATTAAATAAGATGTCAACGTATAGTTAGTAGGAGAGAAGTTTTCATTGCTTACACTGGTTTCTACATGAATGATTGCTTTATTATCTTGTATCTTAGCATGAGCAAAAATGCCATCAGTGTTGATATGTAAGTTGGAATATTTATTTAACCAAACGTGGCGATAGATACCTGCACCCTCATAAAACCAACCTTCATATTGTGAAGCATCAGCCCGCACAACAATTACATTTTCACGTTTGAAATTAATAAAATCAGTAATATCATAAGCGACTCCTAGATAACCACTTTTATTATTGCCCAAGTAAAAGCCATTTATCCAGATGTTAGCATCTCTAAAAATACCATCAAACTGGATTTGGAAACGACTTCCAGAGTCAGAAGGAGCTACTTTGAAGTGTTTTCTATACCAACCTACGCTTGTTTCTGGGAATAAACCACCGACAGGCTTAAAACCGTGAGCTTCTACGTTCAAATCCTCCGATTTGGCAAAAGGTAATTCAACAGCCCAGTCGTGCGGAAGATTGATTTTCGCCCAAGTGCTATCTTTAAAACGAGCATCAATCGCAGAATTTTCGGCACTACCAGATTTTACAAAAACCTTGGTAATACCATAATTAAAGTCTTTTTCAGGATTTGAGGTATGTCCTAAATGAAATTTCCAATCATTATCAAAATTGATTCGTTGCCTTTGTGTAGCCTGTGAAAATGATACAATAGTAAATAACAGGAGGAATCCTGTTAACAAAAAGTATTTGTGATTTTGCATAATTATTAAAACAGTAAGAATAGTTAAAAATTTCCTCTGTATTTACACAGAGGAAATTTAAATAAAAAAGCATCAATAGGCATTATAGTTACCTATCTCAATTGATTTTCAACCAAAAAAATCATTTTTACTATTTATTAAGGTAAAAAAGCATCCATCGCAATAGTAGGTTTGCCTGAATTATCAAAAGCACCTAGCGTGTAACCAACCCAATTGTTATGCGCTTGAGGTTCCCAATAAAGTACACCTAATCCTTTTGAATTACTGATTGATTTTGTTTTAGTGATAATGTCACTTAGGAACAGCTTGCATGCCGCTGCGCCATCCCAAGGCATTCCTACCTCTACAATCATTACTTCTTTATTGTAGCGACTTATCATATCGTTCATGTTAGTCAAACATTGTTGATTAACTTTTGCCCATCCAGCAGCAGCATAATCTGGTGCATAAGTAGGATAAAGAGACATCCCGATAACATCATATTTTGCGCCATTAGCTTTTAGGCCATCAAACATCCATCTGAAAAGTTGATTGTCGTAACCATTAGAAATATGGACGATAACTTTTGCTTCTGGAAAAACAGATTTTACACCATCATAGCCAGCGTTAATCATTTGGGCAAAAGCACTCATGTTAGTAGATGCTCTTCCTGTCGGCCATAACATACCGTCATTCGTTTCGTTACCTACTTGTACCCACTCAGGTGTAATCCCATTTTTCTTTAGCTCAGTTAATACGTCGGTAGTATGTTTTCCGATAGCAGACTTTAGTCCTTCCAAATCCAAATTAGCCCAAGCAGCTGGTTTGGTTTGTTTACCTGGGTCAGCCCAATTATCACTATAATGAAAATCAATCATGATGCGTAAGCCCAAGTTTTTAGCACGGATGGCTTTGGCAACCACATCAGGAGTATTATTGTAGGCTGGCGAAGGATTTACCCAAACTCTTAGGCGAATAGAATTCATGCCCAATGATTTCATCAGGGCCATACATTCCATCGCTTGTCCCGAAGTATTATAAAACTTTACTCCAGTGGCCTCCATTTCTGTCACCCAGCTTACATCAGCACCTTTTGCAAAACCAGAAGTTGGCGTTTCTTTCACTGGCTCAATCACTTCGTTATTACTTGTATTGCTACATGATAACAACAAAAGAGAACAAAAAAGAAAATTAATTAATTTATTCATGTTATTTTATTCAATTGTGTAAGTATAATTGCCTGCTTTTAGGTCTAGTGTAATGGTGCGAGTTCCCGCTAAGCTCGCTGGAATAACGATATTGTCTCCATCGTATTCTAAACTTAAATCTGCACCCGTATCGCCCATATTAATAGCCCATGCACTATTTGCTCTAAATTTCAATCCTCCCGCTTTTAGGACTGTGGTTACTTTCCAAACATTTTTTGCAGCATCGTAAGTCATTTTCACGTCGTCTGCCCAACCATTTGCTGCGGCATCACCAATGATTCCCCACGTAGTTTTAGTACCACTCCAAGTATTACTGTTAGTGTTTCCTTTCAAGAGATAATAACCGTCTTCTGGCACAAACAAATTGCCACCGCTACTACTAAAGGTACCTGCTACATCGCTACCTGTGGTAGTACTGCTTACCCAACCATAATTTGTACCATTCCAATCAGGCTGACTTGTATATTTGAATTGATGTGTTCCACCAACAATATTAACATAGCCTTCATAAATACCATTAGCATTTCTTGAAGAAATTTTTGGTGCTGATGCTGGGTCCCATCCTTGAAAGTCGCCTGCTACCCAAAGCGATGGATAATTAATTACGACTAAATAAGGGGTCACTGAAACAGATAAAACATTAGAATATATATCTGCTACAGCATCTGAAATATAAGATTTCACCCTTAATTCTAACTGACCAACAGCATTAGGCTTTAGCCCCATGATGATGGCTAACTGATTAAAATCAGCAGTAGTATATTTTAACTGTACTGTGTTGCCCAAACTAATTTCTTTCGGTGCCGTAAAATTAGTGCCTGCCTTGGCAATTTGTAAGGTATAGCGTACAGCAGCCTGAAATCCATAATTGGCACGATTCCAAGTAAATGCTACAGCAGAATCGTTGGCTGTTGCTGGTGTAAGCACATAACTTGTTTTAGAAGAACTTAGCACAGATGCTTCACCCTTACTACTCATAACGGTTTTTATTTCATTGTTTTCACAAGAAAAAACACCAATACTTATGAGGCTTATTAATAGTATTCTGAATATATTTTTCATGATAGTCTCTATTTTCTTAAATCATTAATAACCTTGATTCTGTACCAGATTTGGGTTGGATGATAGGTCATTTGAGGGTATCGGGAAAAGATTGTACTTATCCTCTACAGATCTTCCATTAGCAATGCCGCCTTTCCAAGCCCATAAATAAGCACCAGTCGTGAATTTTTTATACCTGATTAAATCTGTTCTACGATGAGCCTCATAGTACAATTCTCTACCTCTTTCATCTAAGATAAAATTGAGCGTTAATTGACCAGCTGTAATATTGCCAGTGGTTTTTCCACCATAAGCTCTAGTACGCAATTGGTTAATATAAGTCAAAGCAGTTGCTACATCACCACCTGTTCCACCTCTTAATACGGCTTCTGCATAAGTCAAGTTGATTTCGCCTAACCTAAACAATGGAAAGTCAATGTCTGTCCAGTTTCCAGCAGGGTCTGCATGAGGGGCTTTGGCACCTGTACGTGTTTTGTTACGATATTTATTCGACGAATAGCCATCAGTACCTTTGTACAGTTCCGCCATCAAACGATTTTGTCCTACGGTATAAAACTGTGCTCTTTGGTCTGTATTACCCGTTTCATCAGTAAATAAATCAACAAAATTTTGTGTATGACGAAGTCCACCCCAGTTACCACTCGTTCCAGAAATATCACCTGGTACAGCAGCAGGACCGTGTGCTAGATAAGTAGTTCCGCCCCAGTTTTGGGTGTTAGTAGCATCGTAGGCAATCATGAAAATGTTTTCAGTGGTATTCAAATGATTGTCTGCCAAAGTCAATTCACGATAATTTGGATGTAATGAGAAGGACGCAGCTTTTATTTTATTACAATAAGTAATAGCCTCCGTGTATTTGGCTGTGCCTGCATATACTTCTGCATTCAAATACAAACGCGCTAATAATGCCCAAGCGGCAGATTTTTCAGCACGTGGGTATTCGTTTTGACCAGGAGCTACTAAATCGTTTTCAATCGCTTTTAATTCTGTTTCGATATAAGTAAACAAATCCTTACGCTGAATCTGTTTTGGAAGAATAGCACCTACAGCGTCATTTTCTGTCACAAATGGAGGATTCCCAAACAAATCCATCAAAGCCCAATACTGATAAGCACGGATAAAACGGGCTTCTGCTCTGTATTTTCTGATGTTTTCGGCATCTGTTCCTGTGATACCTCTTTTACTCAAATTGGCATCAGACGACTGGCGAATGAAATCATTACAAAGGGTAATTTGGAAGAACGCACGGTAATAAATACCATTGATAATAGGATTGATAGCCGACCAGCTCATTTCTTTTAATCCTTTTACACCTGCATCATTTTGCCAAGTCCATGAGGCTTCGTCGGTAGTAAGTTCTTGCAAATTCCAGTATAATCGAAGGAAATCTGAGTTTCCTTCGTCAGAAATAATCTGTGATGGAATATCGGGGCTTCCAGTACCTCCTGTATTACCTGTCAAGGCAAAGGCTGAATATACTTTTGCCAACGCTTGTTTATACCCAAGGGGTGTTTTATAAACCGTTTCAGCAGTAATATCATTGGTCGGTAATAAATCTAACTTATCAGTACAAGCACTTGTAATAGAAATAATTAGGCTTGATATGGCTATTTTTAAATATTTTATTTTCATTTTTTCTGTCGAATTTTATTAAAAGTCAAGATTCAAGCCTAAAGCAATGGTACGTGGACGAGGATACAAACTGTTGTCGATACCAGAAGCAACTTCAGGGTCTAAACCTTTATATTTAGTGATGACAAAGACATTCTGTACGCTGGCATTGATGCGTAAATTAGCAGTACTATTTTTCAAGAATTTACCTAAATCATAACTCAAATTGGCATTATCCATTCTTATAAACGAAGCATTTTGAATATAATAATCACTCAATAATTGTTGACTATTCCCTTTGAACTGCGTATCTAAATAATTGCTCGATGCATTATAAAGTACGCTATTCCCTGTAATCTGACTCAACACGCCACTTTGACTAAAGTTGTTATTATAAACATAATTATCAAACGAAGCACGCATTACAAAGCCCAGATTCCATTTTTTGTAATTAACAGAGCTACTAAGTCCCAAGAATACTTTTGGAACAGCACTTTTGCCTTTGTAAAGGTCATCTTGATTGATAATGCCATCGCCATTTTTATCTACAAATACACCCTCTACAGGTTTTCCATTTTCGTCATATACCTGCTTGTATAAATTGAAAGTACTTTTGCTATAACCAACAGCATTGATAAAGGCAAACTGTCCGCCAATACCGCCTGCAATACCACCCGATGGAAAGCCAGGATAGTTTTTGTCTTGTGGTACTACTGTCAGGTTAGTGATGGTATTTTGGTTGTAAGTAGCATTGAAATCAAGGTTCCAAGTGAGGTTGTTTTTTCTAATGATTTGTGTGTTAATACTAAACTCTACGCCTTTGTTTTCCATCGACCCTACATTGGCTACAATAAATGCTGTAAAGTTGGCCCCTGCTGGTTGTGGAATATTATTGAGTAGGTCTTTCGTATTTTTTACATAAAAATCAACACTACCTTTTACTCGGTTATCAAATAAACCATAGTCTAAAGCGATGTTTTTAGAAGCTGTTTCTTCCCATTTACGGTTGCTATAGAAGCCACCTGGGCGATAACCCTGATAGAAAGTATCACCAAACTGATAAGAAGCATTCGCAGAACTCAAGGCAAAATAGGAATAATAGTCATAATTTCCGATACCATCTTGCTGACCAGTTATCCCGTAACTAGTTCTTATTTTAAGGGTTGAAATCACTTTACTGCTAGCTAAGAAAGTTTCATCCTTGATGTTCCAAGCCAATGCAATAGAAGGGAAAAGTCCCCATCTGTTAGCAGGAGCGAAGCGAGAAGAGCCGTCACGACGAAGTGTAGCCGTTAAGAAGTAACGGTCATTCAAGGAGTAATTCGCACGACCGAAGAAAGAAATCAACGTGTTTTCTGGCGTATCAAAAGGAAAAGCTGGGTCGGTATTTGGATATTTTACACCACGAGCATTATAACTAGCATAATTGTAGTTCGTCGTTTTATAATTATTGAACGAATATCCCGCCATGATATCAAACTTGCTTCTGATATCTTTCAATTCTTTGGCATAATTCAGATAAAACTCCAAAAGCGTATTTTGCTTTGTTTGTTTATACGTGTTGTTTGTTCCGCCTGCACCATTGGCTACATAACCAATAGCGGCACTGTCTGTAACATAAACCGTTCCTGCACCTTTTGATACATCATAGCCTAAGTTTAAATTGGCTCTCAATTCAGGTAAGAAGTGGAATTTATAATCTAACTGAATATTGCCAATGCTTCTCTGGGGAGTGCTTTCATCAAAACGCTGTTCTAATTGTCCCAAAGGATTTCTACCTGCTAAATTAACTAAGCCTGTAGCACTGGTTCTGTCTAACCATTCAAAGTATCCTCCAAATCTTTGCGGATTCTCCGTGGCATATACAGGTTGAGTAGGGTCGAAACTAATCGCTGAACCAATCGCACCAGTAGCCGCAAATCTTGCCTTTTGCATACTTCCCTTAAGACTAATATCTACTTTAAGGTGGTTTTCAAAGAAAGTAGGATTCAAAGCTATGGATAAAGATGTTCTTTGTAACTTATCTGTTTTCAAACCCCCCGTTTGGTTCTGGAAACCCAAAGAAATACGATAAGGCAATTTTGCTACCTCGCCCCCAAGGCTTAGGTTATTATCAGTCATAAAGGCTGTTTGGTAAATAGCATCTTGCCAATTAGTATTTGCCTTGCCAAGCATTGCTTTTTGAGCATCTGTTCCTTTTTCATTTACGATTGCACGAAATTGGTCGGCACTCAATACACTTACTTGTTTAGTAATATTTGAAGTTGAATTTACCGAAGAGAAATTCACCCTTAAAGCACCACTTTTTCCTTTTTTGGTGGTAATGATGATTACCCCATTTGATGCCCTTGTACCATAAATGGCCGATGCCGATGCATCTTTCAGTACCGTGAATGTTTCAATATCATTTGGATTGATAAAGCTAAGTGGATTAGATGCCCCAGCGATTCCGCCTTCCCCTTCTAAAGGAACACCATCAATAACAATTAAAGGGTTATTACTAGCACTCAATGACGACCCACCACGGATTCTGATGGTACTTCCAGCCCCTGGCTGACCGCTGTTTGAAATGATAGAGACCCCAGGAACTTTCCCCGAAATCAATTGTTCGGGTGTAGTGATTGCTCCTGTTTGGAAATCTTTGGAAGTGATGGTGGTAACAGCACCTGTTAAATCTTTTTTCCTTGAAGTTCCATAACCAACTACTACCACTTCGTCTAAAGCTGTAGTAGCAGGAACCAGCACAATATTCATTACGGTGGCGGCTCCGACAGTCGATTCAAGTTTAGTAAAACCAACGGAATTAAAAATCAAGATATCCCCAACAGATGCCATTATTTTAAATTCCCCCTTGCCGTCTGTAATGGCTGCTGTCTTTTTATTCTTAACAGTTATCGTTACACCAGGTAAGGCCGATTCGGATGACTCTACTACTCGCCCTGTTATCATTCTATCTTGTGCAGAGGCATTAATACTGGTTAATATACTAATGATAGCCAAGACATAGTACAATAATTTTTTTCTCATCTTAATTTTTTCGATATAAATAAAATACTATTAATTATTTTAAAAGTCAAAATTAGAGAGGATATTATGCATACTTTTATCTCAGCAATCATAATTTTGGTGCTATTGTTCTAATTTTGGAGAATTAGGCGTTCTAGCTAAAAAATGATTTATTTTAGATTAAATATTATATAATTAAGACACAGTATTAATGCATCAATTCAATCAGCGTAACGTTATTTTATCATTGACTTCCCTATTCATTTTTTGGCGTTTAGGCTTTTTGACTTACGCGCAAATTCCAAGTTTAAAATTTAAACATATTACCAATGAACAAGGGCTATCGAATAGCACTATCGAAACTATTTATCAAGATAGTCGCGGTTTTATGTGGTTTGGTACCAGAGACGGATTGAATAGGTATGATGGCAATCAAATCGTAGTTTTTAAGAATAATCCAAATGACGAAAAAAGCATAAGTGATAATTACATTACTTACATTCACGAAGACAAAAACAAGACTTTATGGGTAGGTACAATTAACGGATTGAACCGTTTTAATGAACGAAAGAATACCTTTACCAGATTTAAACACAATCCTCAGAAACCACGAAGCATTACTGATAATTATATTACGTGCATTAAAAATGATAGTAAAGGAAGGCTATGGATTTGCACGCGTGGGGGAATAAATCTTTTACAATCTTCTGATGGAAACTTTATCGCTTATCGCAAAAAGCAAAATGTTGATATTTCTCTTAATGATAACCATATCAATTGCTTGTTTGAAGATAGTAGTCATAACCTTTGGGTGGGAACAGAAAGTGGCATTCAACTTTTTGATACCCACAATGGGACTTTCCGAAAAATAGATGCTTTTGCTAATCTTAGCTTTTCGCTAAAAGGATATGCAGTCAATTGTATTAATGAAGACAAACAGGGCAATCTTTTGATAGGAACTAATGGAAATGGCTTGATTATCTATAATCATCAACTAGGTACAATCAAACAATATAGTCATCAGGAAACTCAAGCGAAATCACTTGCCAATAATTTAGTCAAAGCGATTTTGATAGATGATAAAAAAAATATTTGGGTAGGTTGTATTAATGGAGGTTTGAATCTTTTTGATCCAGTTTCAGGGAGTTTTTTAAACTATCAATATCGTCCCGAAGACCCTAATAGTCTTTCGCAGCGAACAGTTTCTGCCCTTTTTGAAGATAATCAAGGAAATCTTTGGGTCGGTACGCACCGTGGGGGGATTAATTTATACATGCCCAAAACCGAAAAATTTACTTTGTTCCGGCAAGAGCCAAACATCAATAGCTTGAGTTATAATGATGTGAAAGCTTTTTGTGAAGACCGTTTAGGTAATATTTGGATTGGGACAGATGGTGGGGGCTTGAATTTATTTAATCGAAAAGACAAATCGTTCAAACATTTTAAATACAGTCCTTTCCATAAAAATACGATTGGCTCTAATGAAGTATTAGATATTAATGAAGATACAAAGGGGAACTTATGGGTAGCAACTTGGGGTGGGGGATTAAGCTTATATAATCGTGCAACGAACACTTTCAGTCGTTTTTTGAATAATCCAGCCGATAAAAATAGTGTTAGTTCAAACTACATTCAGACAATATTTGAAGATAGTAAACAAAACTTATGGATTGCTACTTATTATGGAGGCTTAAATCTTTTTGACCATAAAACAAGCAAATTTACTAGGGTTATCTATGGGAAAAATAACCAGTCACAATTACAAGGGAATAATATCATTTCCATCAACGAAGATAAGAAAGGTAATATCTGGATTGGAACTGATGATGCGGGCTTGAATTGCTTGAATACTGCCACGCAGACTTTTACACATTATTTTAATAATGATAGTAAAAAGCCAGATTTGAGAGTCATTTTTACGGATAAAAGAGGGAGAGTTTGGGTAGGACAAATGGGTCTTTACCTTTTCAACGAGCAACAGAATACTTTCTCTATTTTTACTTCAAAGGCAAACCTTGATACAGAGTTTATCAAGGGAATCGTAGAAGATGATGAAGGGAATTTGTGGATTGCTACTTCTAATGGTATTACAAAGCTCAATCCACAAATGATGAGCATAAAGAAATATAATACTGCCGACGGATTACAAGGACTAGAATTTGAAGCAAATGCCTCTTTGATGACCAAAGATGGACAAGTGTTTTTTGGAGGAGTGAATGGATTCAATACATTTTATCCGCATAAAATTACCACGAATACTTTTACACCGCCTGTTTATATTACTGATTTTCAGCTATTCAATAAAAAAGTAGATATCGGCGAAGATTCTCCTTTGAAACAAGATATTAGTTTTGCTCAATCAATTGACCTTAGTTACAAACAATCAACTTTTTCTTTTGGTTTTGCAGCCCTCAATTATACAGCTTCCGAAAACAATCAATATGCCTATAAATTAGAAAACTGGGATAAGGATTGGATTTATGTAAATAATGAGAAAAAAGCCTCTTATACAAATGTAAGTCCCGGAGATTACACCTTTCATATTAAGGCAACAAACAATGATGGTGTTTGGAATGAAAAAGGTTATACTATTGAGGTAAATATTACGCCTCCTTTTTGGGCTACATGGTGGTTTAAAACATTAGTAGCTTTGTCTATTTTAAGTGGAATAGCAGCCTTCTATAATTTTAAAAGAACGCTTGAAATCCAACAATTAGAGGAACAGAAAAAAGAGGAAATTCACCAAGAACAACTACAGTTTTTTACCAATATTTCTCATGAATTTCGTACACCCTTATCCCTGATATTGGGCCCTTTGGAAAAACTAAAAAGAGAGTTTCCTACTTCGCCAGCTCATCCTTATTATGATTTAATGTACCGAAATGCCAATCGCTTAATTAGCCTTATCAACGAGTTAATGGACTTTAGGAAAGTAGAATCAGGCGTATTGAAATTGAATGTAATGGAAGGAAATGTAAATACTTTTCTAAAAGAGATTTCAGAAGAATTCAGTGATTTGGCAAACGAAAAGAAAATTACTTTTGAAGTTTTTCAAAATAATCAATTGGATGAAACATGGTTCGACCGTCAGATTCTTGAGAAAATAATCATTAACCTTCTCAGTAATGCCTTTAAATATATTGCTAATGGCAAACACATCACCTTAGAGGTAATGGAGTCGCTTGAAAATTATCAACCTAAATATACCAATGAGCTATTAATACCGCATGAATACAAAGGTTCGAGCTATCTATATATCAGGGTGTCAGATGATGGAATAGGTATCTCTAAGGAATCAATGCCTAATTTATTTGAACGATATTATAAAACTACGGAGGCCCATCTGGGTTCAGGTATTGGTTTGGCTTTTGTGAAAAGCCTTACGAAACTTCATAAAGGAAGCATTTGGGTATATAGTGAAAAAGAAAAAGGTAGTGAAATTATTATCGGAATACCTTGTAAAAGAGAGGATTATACTGAAAAAGAGCGATGGATAAAACACAAAGATATTTTGATTAAGCTAGAAAGTATCTCTTCAAAATATGAAGTAGATATTCCTATCAACGAAGAAATTGCTGAAAAAAAATCCTTAAAAGCTACAGAATCATTAGCCAAGCCCACCATTTTGGTAGTTGACGATAATGATGAATTACGAACATTTTTAAAAGAAGCTCTTCATAAAAATTATCATATTTTAGAGGCTATTAATGGACAACTAGGATATGAAAAAGCAAAAGAGTCTTTCCCCGACTTGATTATTAGCGATGTAATGATGCCAGTAATGAATGGGAATCTGTTTTGTAAGAAAGTGAAAGACGACGATGAGATTAGCCATATCCCATTCTTGATGCTTACGGCCAAAGATGCTACAGAATCAAAAATAGAAGGGGTGGAGTCGGGAGCAGATTTTTATTTTTCAAAGCCATTGAGCATAGAATTATTAGAACTGACTATTAAAAATATCTTTATACAGAAACAAAAATTAAAAGAGAAGTATGGTAACGACCAACTTACGGAGATTGTAGAGTTGGCACATTCTCAAAAAGATAAAGCATTTCTTACAGAGTTGATTCAAATGATTGAAGCACATCTGAGTAATCCAGAAATGAATATAGATTATATCTGCGCAGAAATGGGAATGAGTCGTACAAAATTGTATACTAAAGTAAAAGAGCTAACAGGGCAAGCGATTGGTGATTTTATCAGAAGTATTAGATTAAAAAAAGCGGTACAGCTAATGACCCAACAAAATATGCCTATTGCCGAAGTAATGTATAATGTAGGAATTCAGACACAATCGTATTTTACCAAAGCCTTCAAAAATGAATTTGGAAAAACGCCGATGCAATTTTTGAAAGACTTGAAAAAGTAAATGGAAGGGATAGAATAAAAAACATGAGTCATCCTGAATTTTCAGAATGACTCATGTTTTTATTACGCTTTTCTAACAAATTCAGACTTTAAGGCCATCGCACCAAAGCCATCAATTTTACAGTCAATATTATGGTCGCCATCAGTAAGACGAATATTTTTTACTTTAGTCCCCGCTTTAATGGCTTTAGGAGCGCCCTTGACAGGTAAATCTTTGATGACAACGACAGTGTCACCGTCTTTAAGCTCATTACCATTTGAATCTACTATTTTCGAACCCGCATCTTCGGTTTCTACTTCATCAGGATTCCATTCATAGAAGCATTCAGGACACACTAATAGCGAATCGCTTGGATAAGTGTACTCACAATTACATTTGGGGCAAGGTGAAAATTCAGACATGAAATTAATTTAATAATGATGATTTTACTCGGTTAGATAATTCAATAAGCTACAAAAGTAAGCATATTTCATTAATAAGTCTGTAAACGCTGAATCATAAATAGCTACGACTGAATTTCTTATTACTCTGAAGCTATAATAGCATTAACCCTATAAAAACCCCTATAAAATGCTGAAGATGTCTTATATTTCGCTTTGAATAAATATGCGAAAAGAGTTCAAAGTAATATTTTACTGATAAAGTTCTCTTAAAGCCTAAAACAAAAAATAATGATAAAAAACAAACCACATTTTGAAGTATTAGATGGATTGAGAGGAATAGCAGCTTTGTGTGTAGTTGTATTTCATTTTGCTGAATGTGTATATACCGATTATAGTAAAAACTTTATAGGACATGGTCATTTAGCTGTTGATTTTTTCTTTTGCCTTTCAGGATTTGTAATAGGCTATGCCTACGATGATAGAATCGAACAAATGGGAAAGTTAGCTTTTTTCAAAGCTCGATTAATTCGGTTACACCCTTTGGTAGTAATAGGAACGTTATTAGGAGTAATAGGTTTTCTTTGCAGTCCGTGGACAAATGTTGTGAGTAATTATACTTTTGGAAAGATATTTTTGTTAGCAATAGGGTCTATTTTTGTGATACCACTTCCGTTGATGGAAGACCGTTTCTTTAATTTATTTGGTTTTAATGCTCCTGCTTGGTCGTTATTCTGGGAATATGTTGCCAATATTTTATACGCCTTTTTATTACATAAAATTAGTCGTCGTTTATTGAGTGTGCTAGTAGTCCTAACGGCTATAATCCTTGGAGTGGTAAGTTATCGTGCTGGAAATCTAGTAGGAGGATGGAGCAAAAACAATTTTTGGGACGGAGGGGCACGCTTGGCATATTCCTTTTTGGCAGGGTTATTAATCAATAGAAGTCAATGGATTATTCGAAATAAACTTGGGTTTATAAGCTTAACAATGATGCTAGTAGTTGCTTTTATGATACCCGTCTTTGCTAATAATTGGCTAGTTGAACTTTTAATAGTAGTGTTTTACTTCCCATTACTTATCGCTTTAGGAGCAGGCACTAAATTATCTTCCATAACACAAAAGGTTTGTCAGTTTTCGGGAGAACTTTCTTATCCACTTTACATGACTCACTATGCATTTATATGGATTTTTGCTAGTTATTTATCTCATTTTAAGCCAGATATTACCCAAATTACTTGGGTAATTGTGGGAGGCACTTGCTTTTTAGTGCTTTGGGCAACAGGCATTATGGTATTTATTGATAAGCCTATTAGAAAGTATTTAGTAGCCAAAAAGTGAGGTACTTTATATTCCTAAGCTGAAAGTTTCAGAACAACTTAAACGTTGAGCTGTCAAGTCTAATTCTTATCCTTAGCGAGTGACTTAAGTCACTCGCTAAGGATAAGAATTACTTTTTACCAAGGACTTATTCCTGTTTCATCCTCTATGTCATTGCTGTAAAACTGTCCTGTCGGAGCGTTCTCATCTGTTAATGTATGTTTAATGATAAAAGTCGCCGCACTTTCTACTGTTCCTGGTCCACTATGGTGGTTAAAATCAGTGGCAGTATAGCCTGGATCAATCGCATTTACTTTAAATGACAAGTCTTTTAACTCAAAAGCCAATACTACAGTATAAGCGTTTAACGCAGTTTTAGACGTTCCGTAGCTTGCTGATTTAAAAGGGTAGTATTTCCAATTCGGGTCGCTATGTAATGTCAAAGAGCCAAGCCCCGAAGTAATATTACTAATCCGTGGACTATCAGATTTTTTGAGCAGTTCCAAAAATATTTGTGTCACCCTAATAACCCCAAAGAAATTGGTGTTAAATACTTTTTGAATATCATCAATGGAAGTCTCTGAAGCAGTTTGAGGAAAATCTCCGCTTATCCCTGCGTTATTTATCAAAATGTCTAATTTACCTTGTTCGTTTTCGATACTATTTTTAGCAGCAACAATTGAATCAAGATTAGTAACATCTATTGCAATCGCTTTGATGTTCTGAAATCCATCTTCTTTTAGTGTTGTTACAACTGCTTCTCCTTTTTCAAGGTCACGTGTTCCTAAATAAACGAACAAGCCTTTTTGTGAAAGTTGTTTTGCTATTTCTAAACCAATACTTCTATTGGCTCCTGTAATTAATACTGATTTCATTTTTGTTGTTTTTAAATTGATGATGCAAGTTGCATCGTTTAAAAATGAAATCATTTGCCATTTGGCAAAAAGCGATTTAGCGGATATTTTTTCTAATTCTGCTTAGTGAAGATTGAGTAATGCCTAAATAAGAAGCGATGTAAGAAAGCGGAATACGGTTCACAACAGTAGGGTATCTTTCCATGAACTTCAAATAGCGTGTTGTAGCGTCTTCTGAAACCAAAGGACTTCTTCGTTCTACTTTTTGCATTAATGCTTTTAAAATAATTTTATGCACAATAGCATCCCAACCGACAATGGTGTTGAGCAATTCTTGCCAATCTTTTTTTGAAAAAATGATGATTCTGCAATCAGTAATGGCTTGCACATAAACAGTTGAAGGAAGTTCATTATCAAAGCTCTCAAAATCTACAAGGATATTATTTTCTTCAATAAAGTATTTAGTAATTTCTTCGCCTTTATTGTTATAATAACAAACGCGAGTAATACCCTCTAACATAAAGCCAACGTGCCGAAAAGTTTTACCTGCTTCTGAAAAATATTCGTCTTTATGAAGCACTATTTCCTTGGCTTTGGTAGCAATGAAGTCAATTTGCTGTTGGTTCAAATTTCCAAATCGCAATAAATATTCTATCAATTCTTTCATGATAGCAAGTTAGTCAAAGTTATCTTCTCTGGATTTGCCATTTGGCAAAAAATGTGTGTAAATATCAACTCATGGCATGACTATAAGATAATTTGAATCTAAACAAAACACTCCTCAGTCATGCCATGAGTATGCTCGACGGGTTTAAAGCCGACGCTTAAGAAAAATAACTCCTTTCCATTCTGACAAAAAACCTTCCATTTTGGAAGGGTTTTTTATTACTCAAAAATCATCCAAAAATATATCTTATTGATTTTCAGTGAGTAACAATTCTCTTCCTTTTCTTGGCTCATATTTTGGCATAAGGTTATCAAATAAAAAACTAAAACCATGATGACTTTCATTCTTTTACTCGCTGGGCTTTTATGCTTCGCATTCTTTTTAAAAGCCATAGATTTTTTTGAAAACATTTAACCTTAAACGAATCTAAAAATTCTTATAAATCATGATGACAGCCCTCTTTGCACTATCCATCGCCGTATTTGGCTATTTGTGTTATGTTTTATTAAAACCAGAAAAATTCTAAGCAATGAATACTGAAATTTTAGGAGTAATCCTCACCTTTATCCTCACGATAGCTTGTGCTATTCCATTGGGGAAATATATCGCAAAAGTTTTTGGTAGCGAGGCTACTTTTCTCGACTCAATTTTCAATCCTATTGAAAAACTTTTCTTTAAGTTTTCAGGTATCAATCCTAAACAAGAGATGACTTGGAAACAGCATTTAGTAGCCCTCTTGACGATTAATTTACTATGGTTTTTCTGGGCAATGTTTGTACTAATGAACCAAAGTTGGTTGCCTTGGAACCCAGACGGAAACCCATCGATGTCAGCAGATTTAGCCTTTAATACAGCTATTTCATTTTTATCAAATACCAATTTACAGCATTATTCAGGCGAAAGTGGGATGTCTTATTTAGGACAAATTTCTTGTCTTACTTTATTCCAATTTATCTCTGCTGGTGCTGGTATGGCTGTTTGTGCGATGGTATTTAATGCCATGAAAGAACGTACTACTGATAAACTAGGCAACTTTTACAATTATTTCCTCAAAGCCTGTACACGCATTTTATTGCCACTTTCTTTAGTTGTTGCGTTGGTTGTTTTATACAATGGCACACCGATGAACGTAGAAGGTAAAGCTTCATTTATATCAATGCAAGGCGATACTGTGCAGGTTTCTCGTGGTCCTGCTGCGGCTATGATAGGTATTAAACAAATAGGAACAAATGGTGGTGGGTATTTTGGCGTAAACTCTGCTCACCCACTCGAAAATCCCAACTACCTAACCAATATTGTAGAAGTAGGCAGTATCCTGTTGATTCCGATAGCGATGGTTTTTGCTTTGGGCTATTATTTAAAACGTAAAAAATTAGCCTATACCATTTTTGGAGTAATGACACTTGGTTTTCTGTTGTTCTTGATTCCGTCTATCTATTTAGAAATGAAAGGAAGTACTGATATTTCGACAATGGGGATTACCCAACAACTAGGCAGTATGGAAGGCAAAGAAGTCCGTTTTGGCCCTGCGGCATCTGCCTATTGGGGTATTGCTACAACAGTTACCTCAAATGGTTCAGTGAATGCTATGCACGATAGCTTTACGCCACTAACGGGGATGTTCACGATGTTGGGTATGATGATTAATGCACTATATGGTGGGGTAGGAGTAGGGTTCTTGAACTTCTATATTTTTATCATCATTGCGGTATTTATTTCAGGCTTAATGGTTGGGCGTACACCTGAGTTTCTGGGCAAGAAAATAGAAGCAAAAGAAATGAAAATCGCAACGATTATCGCTTTGCTTCACTCGCTGATGATTTTGGGTGCAACGGCTCTATCTTCTTATGTCTTTGTTAAAAATCCAGATATTGGCTGGTTAAATAACCCTGGTTTTCATGGCTTTTCAGAAATGCTGTATGAATATACCTCTTCTGCTGCCAACAATGGTTCTGGTTTTGAAGGGCTAGGCGACAACACCGTTTGGTGGAACGTTACCTGTGGTATTGTAATGGTAATCAGTAGGTTTTTGCCAATTATTGGCCCAGTAGCCATTGCAGGAATTTTAGCTAATAAAAAATATATTCCTGAAAGTGCAGGTACTTTAAAAACCGATACTGGAACATTTGGATTGATGGTTTTTGCCGTAATTTTTATCGTAGCAGCCCTATCATTCTTCCCAGCACTGACATTAGGACCAATTGCGGAATATTTTACAGCTTTTAGCTCTAAGCCTTGAGCGATAAGCTTTCAGACTTCGGATTTGCATATAATGCAAAAAAAATAAAATACTTAAAAATACTCAAAGCTGATAGCTCAAGGCTCACAGCTTAAAGCTTACTCCAATGAAAACCCAACCAACTTCGCTTTTTCAAGCAGATTTAGTCAAGGAAGCACTTAGTGCTTCTTTTGTAAAGCTAAATCCAACAATAATGTTCCGCAACCCTGTCATGTTTACCGTTGAATTAGGAACGCTAGTGATGCTATTTGTTACGATTTATAGTATCAACAATACAGATCAAGGCTCATTTGCTTATAATCTAACGGTTTTAATCATCTTATTGCTAACCCTTTTATTTGCCAATTTTGCCGAAGCCATCGCCGAAGCAAGAGGTAAAGCCCAAGCTGATTCTCTCCGTAAAACCCGAGAAGAAACACCAGCCAAACTAATTCGTTCGGTTGGGGAAATGTATTTGAACGAGATTCAAATCGTAAATTCAGCTCAGTTGAAAAAAGGAGATGTTTTTGTGTGTGAAGCAGGAGATATTATTCCTACCGATGGTGAAATCATTGAAGGCTTGGCTACTATTGATGAGTCGGCCATTACGGGGGAATCTGCCCCAGTCATTCGTGAGTCAGGTGGTGATAAATCATCTGTAACGGGTGGTACAAAGGTGCTTTCTGATAAAATTAAAGTAATTGTTACGACAGAACCTGGTGAAAGCTTTTTGGATAAAATGATTGCTTTGGTAGAAGGAGCTTCTCGTCAGAAAACGCCCAATGAAATAGCTTTGACAATCCTTTTGGCTGGCTTTACCCTTATTTTTATCATTGTCTGTGTAGCCCTTAAACCTTTTGCAGATTATGCTAACACACCCATAACGATTGCGGCTTTTATATCACTATTTGTTTGTTTAATTCCTACTACTATCGGCGGTTTACTTTCTGCAATTGGGATTGCTGGTATGGACAGAGCTTTACGGGCAAACGTAATTACAAAGTCGGGTAAGGCGGTTGAAACAGCAGGAGACATTGATGTTTTGTTGTTGGATAAAACAGGTACTATCACCATCGGTAACCGTAAAGCAACTAATTTTTATGCAGCAAATGGCACAGATAATAAAACGTTTATGAATGCCACGATTTTGAGTTCTTTAGCAGATGATACTCCCGAAGGTAAATCGATTATTGAACTGGCGGCTAGTCATGGTTTAAAGATTCCAGTACTACAAAGTGATGTAGAATTAATAAAATTCACGGCTGAGACTCGTTCATCAGGCGTAAATATGCCAAACGGAACACGTATTCGTAAAGGTGCTTTTGATTCTATGAGAAAACTTGCTGAAAATGCAGGCAATACTTTCCCTGCTGAAATTACTGATAAAGTAAAATTCATCGCCAGTAACGGAGGGACACCGTTGGTAGTAACTGAAAACGAAAAAGTGTTGGGTGTTATCGAACTACAGGATATTATCAAACCGGGTATTCAAGAACGTTTTGAACGTTTGCGTAAAATGGGTATCAAAACGGTAATGGTAACTGGTGATAACCCTCTGACAGCTAAATACATTGCTGAGAAAGCAGGGGTAGATGATTTTATCGCTGAAGCCAAACCAGAAGATAAAATGAATTATATCAAAGCCGAACAAGCAAGTGGTAAACTAGTAGCCATGATGGGCGATGGTACGAACGATGCTCCTGCTTTAGCTCAGTCTGATGTAGGTGTAGCCATGAACTCTGGTACGGTGGCTGCCAAAGAAGCTGGTAACATGGTGGATTTAGATAATGACCCTACTAAACTGATTGAGATTGTAGAAATAGGTAAGCAATTATTAATGACCCGTGGTACATTAACTACGTTCTCGATTGCCAACGACGTAGCCAAGTACTTTGCCATTGTGCCAGCGTTGTTTATTGCTAGTATCCCAAGCTTACAGGGGCTCAATATTATGCACTTGCATTCGCCAGAAAGTGCCATTTTATCAGCTGTGATTTTTAATGCATTGATTATTCCTGCTTTAATTCCCTTGGCTTTAAGAGGGGTTGATTATAAGCCTATCGGAGCGAGTGCTTTATTAAGAAGAAACTTATTGATTTACGGTGTTGGTGGTCTTGTCATTCCTTTTATCGGAATTAAAGTATTGGATTTAGCAGTTGGATTATTTTTCTAAGGAAAAGAAAAACCATTTTCAAATCACCACATCTTCAAATTTTCAAATTCATTTTATTCAGACAATGAAAACTCAATTATTCCCAGCACTTAAACTCACATTGATGTGTTTATTGCTATTCGTTATTATTTATCCTTTAGTGGTTTTAGGCTTTGCACAGTTTGCTCCTAGCAAAGGTAAAGTGCCTTTTGTTGAGTATCATGGAAGAATTGTTGGAGCGGATAATATCGGTCAGAAGTTTGACCAAGACCAGTATTTTAATAGCCGTCCTTCGGCTGTGAGTTACAATGCTGCTGGTTCTGGGGGGTCAAACAAAGGGACTACAAACCCTGATTATTTGGCACAAGTACAGGCTCGTATTGATACCTTTTTGGTGCATAATCCAACCGTTCTTAAAGCTGAGATTCCATCTGAATTAGTAACAGCTTCAGGTAGTGGACTAGACCCACACCTTTCACCAAAAGGTGCTTTGGTACAGGTAGATAGAATTGCCAAAATCAGAAATATATCAAAAGAAAAATTAATAGCCTTAGTAAATGCTCAAACCGAAAAGCCTCTTTTGGGTTTGTTCGGAACAGAAAAAGTAAATGTATTAAAATTGAATATTGCTCTACAAGCTTTGAGCCGTGAGCCATAAGCTTTGAGCAAGGAGTAGTGAGTAATTATATCTCAATGCTCATCACTCAAAGCTGATAGCTCACAGCTAAACCTATAAAACTATGAGATAAAACAATTCACAAAAACAATCTCATATCATGAAAACTATTTATTTTACTTTGATTGCCTTGTTCGTTTTTCAAACAAGTATTTTTGGACAAACTGAAAGTAAACCAAGCATTACTTGGTCGGCTTATCTGGAAACCTATTATGTTTATGATTTTAATCAACCAGCTAATCATGAAAGACCAAGCTTTTTGTATAATCATAACCGACACAATGAGTTTAATTTGAATCTGGGTTTTATCAAAGGCAGTTATAGTACCGAAAACACCCGTGCCAATTTAGCCTTGATGGCTGGTACGTATGCACAGTATAATTTAGCGGCCGAACCATCACTTTTGCAACACGTTTTCGAAGCCAATATTGGTGTAAAGCTATCTAAAAACAAAAACCTTTGGTTAGATGCAGGTATTATGCCATCGCACATTGGTTTTGAAAGTGCTATTTCAAACGATTGTTGGACATTAACCCGAAGTATTTTAGCAGAAAATACGCCTTATTACGAGTCTGGGGCTAAAGTTACTTTTATCAATCAAGATAATCGATGGATGCTTTCAGGCTTAGTATTGAATGGTTGGCAGAGAATAAAACGTCCAGATGGTAACCAAACACTTGCTTTAGGTACACAAGTACAGTTTAAACCCAATGATAAAACTACCCTGAATTGGAGTACTTTTATAGGTAATGATAAACCTAGTAATAAAAAGCAAGAAAGATACTTTTCAAACCTTTATGGAATATTTCAAGTATCTACAAAATGGGGTCTGATTGCAGGGTTTGACTATGGTTTAGAACAAGCGTCAACAGGTTCGTCAGATTATAACACTTGGTACAGTCCTGTTGCTATTTTAAAATACACACCCAATGCTCAGTGGTCTGGGGCAGTTCGCTGGGAGTATTATCAGGATAAAAATGGCGTTATTATTGCCACTAATACACCTAATGGTTTTCAGACAAGCGGATATTCGCTTAATGTAGATTATAAAGCCAGTGATAATATCCTTTGGCGAATAGAAGGAAGATTATTAGAAAGTAAAGACAATATTTTTATCAAAGAAGGGCAAACCGTAAAGGATAATTTTTCATTGAATACCTCAATCGCTATCTCAATTTAAGATGCAAAAAGAGCAGTCAGCAGCATATTTTCTTGAACTAATCCGTCAGTCGAAGCGGGGGAAGTTTAAAATATACATTGGCATGAGTGCTGGTGTGGGCAAAACATTTAGAATGTTGCAAGAAGCCCACACCTTGCTTCGTAACAATGTCAATATAAAAATTGGTTATGTCGAAACTCATAACCGAGCAGAAACCCATGCTTTGCTAGAAGGTATTCCGATTATTCCACGGCGAAAACTTTTTTATAAAGGCAAGGAATTAGAGGAAATGGACGTTCAAACAATTATCAATCAACGTCCCGAAATTGCTATTGTTGACGAGCTGGCTCATACCAATATAGAAGGCTCGAAGAACGAAAAACGTTGGCAGGATGTCATGGAGATTTTGAATGCTGGCATCAATGTTATTTCTGCGGTTAATATTCAACACCTTGAAAGCCTTAACGATGAAGTAAAGAAAATTACGAATGTAGAAGTAACAGAAAGAGTACCCGATTGGGTTTTGCAACAAGCTGACGAAGTAGTAAACATTGACTTAACGGCTGATGAACTAATTACACGGTTGAAAGAAGGTAAAATCTACGATTTGAAAAAAGTAGAAACAGCCTTGAATAATTTCTTTCAGCCCTCTAAGCTTTTGCAGTTGCGAGAATTAGCCTTGAAAGAGGTAGCTCATCAGGTAGAGAGAAAGGTATTTAATGAAGTAGCGAGCAGTAAGTTCACACACGAACGATTCTTGGCTTGTATCAGTTCTAATGCCAATACTTCTAAAAATATTATTCGAAAAACAGCTCGTTTAGCATCGCATTACGATTCTAAATGGTTTGTTTTGTATGTACAAAGACCTTCGGAAGCGAGTGATAAAATAAATTTAGCTACTCAGCGACATTTGATTAACAACCTAAAACTAGCTACTGAATTAGGAGCGGAAGTTATCAGAATACAAAGTGATTCGGTGGCAAAAAGCATTGTAGAAGTAGCTGAAAAATATGAAATCACAACGATTTGTATCGGGAAGCCACATTTTAGTTTATTCAGAATTATCTTGGCGACGAATTTATTCAATCAGTTACTGAAAAAACTATCGTCCTCAGATATTGATATTGTTATTTTAAGTTAAATAGATTACTCATTAATGGTTGTCTATTATTTCACTGGCAGGCAATCAAAAAAAGCTGAAAGCTCATTGCTCACAACTCACAGCTAATTACCATGAAAATCAAAGCAAAACTTCAACTGGGATTATTCTTCCTATTTTCTGTCATCGTGCTGTTGGGTGGCATGGGAACTTATTACCTTAATCAGCTTAAAGCAGATTCCAGTAAAATTCTGCGTGACAATATTGAGTCATTAGAGTATGTGCAAGGTATGCAGGTAATCTTGAATACTTGGACACCCGACCAAGCAAAGCAAAAGACATTTGAGCAATTATTGGATAAACAAGCACATAACGTAACCGAAGTCGGCGAAAAAGAAGCTACACAGACATTAAGAAACGAGTATATAGCCTTCAAGAAAGATGCCTCAGCCACGCATTTGACAAAACTCAACCAAGCATTATTTAAAATCGCTGAATTGAATCAACAAGGGATTATCAGGAAAAATGATTTAGCCCTAAAAACGGCAGAGAATGCAAGTAATTACCTAAAAACAGTGGCTATCGTTTGTATGTTATTGACCTTCACCTTTATCGTCAACTTCCCATCTTATATTGCTAATCCTATCAAAGCACTCACAAAAGGGATTCAAGAAATTACGAATAAGAATTATGAACAACGGCTACATTTTTCTTCGGAAGATGAGTTTGGAGAATTGGCTTCTGCATTTAATTCAATGGCAGAAAAATTGAACGAATATGAACACTCAAATCTGGCTAAGATATTGTTTGAAAAGAGTAGGATAGAAGCCATTATTAATAACCTGAATGATGCCGTAATTGGGTTAGATGAAAAGAATAGAATACTGTTCGTCAATATTGTAGCGATTAAAATGTTGAATGTACAAGCCGATGATTTAATAGGTAATTATGCTCCAGACATCGCACTTTATAATGATTTATTAAGAACACTTTTGAATGAAAAAGACGGCAACAAAGAAATTAAAATCTATGCCGACGAGCGGGAAAGTTATTTTACTAAAGAAAGCCTAGTCGTAGAAAGTAATGATAAAGTATTAGGAAAAGTAATTTTATTAAAGAATATCACTCGTTTTCATGAATTGGACGAAGCCAAAACTAATTTTATCGCTACCATTTCGCATGAATTAAAAACCCCTATTTCAGCCATTAAGATGAGTCTGAAATTATTGGAAAACGAGAAAGTAGGTACCTTGAATACTGAACAAAGCCAATTATTAGAAAACATCAAATCAGACAGCCAAAGATTATTGAATATAACAGGTGAATTATTGGATTTAACCCAAGTAGAAAGTGGTAAAATTTCTTTGACCATGCAAGAGGTTGAGCCACATAAAATTATAGAATACGCTACTTCGGCAGTGCAATTTCAGGCTCAACAAAGTAATATTGAACTTGAAGTACAACTTTCGGGTAATCTTCCAAAAGTGCAAGCTGATGCAGAAAAAACAGCTTGGATTTTGGTAAATCTATTAACAAATGCCATTCGATACAGCCCTGAAAATAGTAAAATTATTGTTTCTGCCATTCGTCAAAACAATATCGTGATTTTTACGGTAAAAGATTTTGGAAAAGGTATTGCAATGGAATACCTAGAAAAAATATTTGACAAATATTTTCAAACACCTGATAGCCAGAAGGGTACAGGGTTAGGATTGGCCATTGCCCGACAGTTCATTGAAGCTCAAAACGGACATATCTGGGTAGAGTCTGTCGTTGGTGAAGGCAGTACTTTTTACTTTTCGTTGAGGGTTTAGTGTTGTTTCTTGTAGCTTTAGGAATTAAATAACCCCAAAGCTACATAAAGAACGAATTAAACGTTATTCTACTTCTACAACCATTTCAATTTCAACCGCCATATTTAAAGGTAAAGCACTTACTCCTACAGCAGAACGTGCGTGCTTCCCTTTTTCTCCGAATACCTGAATCATCAAATTTGAGCATCCATTGATTACTTTAGGATGATCAAAAAATTGACTGTCGCTATTCACGAATCCTACTATTTTTACGATTCTTTTTACTTTGCTTAAATCGCCTAGTGTGGCTTTTAATACCGCTAATTGGTGAGTAGCAGCTAGTTCTGCGGCTTTGGCTCCTTCTTCTATGGTTAAGTCTTTCCCTAATTTTCCTGTGATATATTCTCCACTTGTTTTTAAAGGACCTTTTCCTGACAGAAATAATAAATTTCCTGTACGCACTACATTAACGTAACTGGCAATGGGTTGTCCTACGGCTGGTAAAGTAATGCCTAGTTTGGCTAAATTTTCTTCTGGCGTTTGGGCAAACGTTTGAAGACTAAGGAATAAAGCGAGGAAAAGAAGAATTTTCTTCATGAAGATTGTTGTTTTAGTAAGGATGAACAATACTCAAATATTGTTTAAAATTATTAGATATTCAAGCACATTGTAAGGACTAAGCATTTATTAAGCATGTGTTTTGGGCAGCATGGACTAATTTTTGATTCCAAAACCTTAAGACTTACCTTTGCTTTTATAATAAAGAGCATCATATTGTAAAATATAAATAATGATTAAGTATTTAAATATTTTTGATTTTTCAAAAAAGGTAGATTATAAAGTAGAAATATTAGCAGGACTCACCGTTGCCATGACGATGATTCCAGAATCGCTTTCTTTTGCTATATTAGCAGGGTTTCCACCGTTGATGGGTTTGTATGCAGCTTTTATTATGGGTTTTGTAACGGCTATTTTCGGAGGAAGACCAGGTTTAGTCTCGGGCGGGGCGGGTGCAACGGTAATTGTACTTATTGCTTTAATGCAATCGCATGGATTAGAATATGTTTTTGGGGCAATTGTTATCGCAGGGATTGTCCAAATAATGGTAGGCTTGTTTAAACTTGGTAAGTTTATTCGCTTAGTACCCCAGCCCGTCATGTTTGGTTTTGTCAATGGTTTGGCTGTGGTTATTTTTATGGCACAAATTGAGCAGTTCAAAACAATTGTTAATGGACAATCAGTCTGGTTATCATCGACACCCTTATACACCATGTTGGCTTTGGTGGCTTTAACAATTGCTATTGTTTTAATTTTCCCTAAAATCAGCAAAGCCGTTCCTGCTTCCTTAATGGCTATCATTGTCGTTGGGATAGGGGTATTCGTTTTTAATATTGAAACCAAAACAGTCAAAGATATTGCCTCTGTGTCGGGTGGATTTCCACCTTTTCATCTTCCTAATATTCCTTTTACATTTGAAACCTTACAAATTATTTTTCCTTATGGTTTAATCATGGCTGGTGTAGGTTTAACCGAAGGATTACTGACGCTGAATGTGGTTGACGAGCTTACTCAAACCAAAGGGAATGGTAACAGGGAATCTTTGGCACAAGGAGCAGCCAATATTTTAAATGGCTTCTTCTTTGGCATGGGCGGTTGCCCAATGATTGCCCAAACGTTGGTAAATATTTCAGCAGGTTCCAGAGCCCGCCTTTCAGGGATTATTGCTTCGCTAGCTATTTTATCAGTGATTCTTTTTGCCTCACCCCTTATTGAAAGCTTGCCAATGGCGGCACTTACTGGTGTGATGATTATGGTAGCAATTGGTACATTTGAATGGATGAGTTTTAAAATCATCAATAAGATGCCAAATCAAGATATTTTTATTGGAGTGTTGGTAGCGGGCATTACCATTTGGTTTCATAATTTGGCTTTGGCGGTATTAATAGGCGTTATAATGTCTGCTTTATCTTTTGCTTGGGAAAGTGCCAAACGCATCAGAGCCAGAAAATACATTGATGATAAAGGCGTAAAACATTATGCTATTTATGGACCGCTGTTCTTTGGTTCAACTACTGCTTTTATAGAGAAATTTGATGTTGTAAACGACCCGAACGAAGTAGTCATTGATTTTGCAGAAAGTAGAATTGCTGATATGAGTGCCATAGAGGCAGTTAATAAAATTACTGAGCGTTATGCTCAACACAATAAAACAGTAAAACTTACTCACCTCAGTCCTGATTCCAGAGCATTGCTAGCAAGAGCTGATAAAGTAATTGAAGTAAATATTCTGGAAGACCCTACTTATCAAGTGGTAGAGGATTGAGTTTTTACGCTAATATGATTACAAGTATTATTGGTTTGTATATGCAATTGTACATATACAAACCAATAAGAATGATAAGATTAGTGAATTAGTTCAGCTAGTTTTTTGTGAAGCTCTTCACTTCTGAGGTTTTTCGCAATGATTTTTCCATTTTTGTCTAACAAGAAATTCATTGGCACGGCACTTACAGCATACATTTTAGCAGCCTCGTTTTGCCAGCCTTTCAAATCTGAAACATGAACCCACGTTAATTTATCAGCATTAATGGCTTTTATCCAGTTGTTCTTTTTGTCGTCTAAAGATACGCCTACAATCTCGAAATTTTTATCACGGTATTCATTATACGCTTTCACAACATTTGGATTTTCCTTTCTACAAGGACCACACCAGCTTGCCCAAAAATCAACTAATACATATTTTCCTTTTAGAGACGCCAACGTAAAAGCATTGCCTGTAGTATCTGCCATGCTAAAGGCTGGAGCCATTCTGCCAACATCCACTAAAGCAGCTTTATCTAAAAATTCTTTTACGCTTATTCCATAATAGGAGTCCTGTGCATTTTTAGCCAAAAGATTATAATACTGTTTAGCTTTATCTTCAGAGCCCGCTCTCATAAAATAACTATTAATAATGAATGGGCTGATGGTAGAATTAGGGTGCGTAGTAATGAATTGCTTACAGATGCTATCAGCATAAGCTTCACCAGCAACAAACAAGTCATGAGCGGTTTTTCGCAGCGCAACACTGTCAGGGTCTTTAGTTTTTTGAACAGTCTTGTACAAATTATCGCCCTTGCTCATCAATGCATAAGCACCATCCATTTGTTTTCTGTGTACCATCCAGTCGGTGTGTAAAGCCGAACCTTTTACAGTTCCTTTATTCAAAGAATCTTTGGTTGCTTGTACTAAAATAGTACCACTTTGTACAAATATGTTTAGGCGGTCTTTCTTCGGGTTTAAATATAAACTATAAATGGCAGGATACTTTAATTTGCCTTTGAACGCAAATTTTCCGTCGGTACTTACCAGTGAATCTATATCAAAACCTTTGCCATTATACGTAGAGATAAAGATTTTTTCATCCTTAACTCCTTCAATTTTTCCACTAACATTGTATAATGCTTCTTTTTCTTTAGCAGGCTTCGTTTGAGCCATTATGCTTGAAGCAGACAAAGCCAATAAGCTTAATGCCATTAATAATTTTTTCATAATCGTACGTTGGTTGTTGGAAATGTTTTGTTAAAACTTATGATGTAAAAAAAAGAGGAGTGTTGGTAATTAAGCACTTTGTGTGCTTAATTACCAACACAATCATTAAATCACAATTCACGCAATAATTAATAGCCCGCATTCTGAGTTAGATTCTTATTCGCTAATCGCTGATTTTCAGGAATTGGGTATAGCACAGCAGTCGATTTCCATGTCTTTGGTTTTTGTCCACCAATTACAGCATCAGCTCTATTGGTACGTTTTAAATCTAACCAGCGGTGTCCCCACTCTCCAAAAAATTCTAGTTTTCGTTCTTTCTCAATCGCCAACAAGAGTTGCTCCTTAGTAATTGTACTTGCCAAAGCTACTAAACCCGCTCTTTTTCGAATAATATCTGCATCGGCTTTCGCTTCCGCAAGTTTGCCTTGTTGTGCTTGTGCTTCAGAACGAATCAGGTATAATTCTGCAAAACGTAAACCAATATTATATTCATTCCCTGTGCCTGTTCTTACTTTATACTTGTTGATAAAGTAGTAACTCGTTGTTCCAATTTTAGTAATACCCGTCCAATTGGTCTTGCGTAAATCTACCTCTTCAAATGATTTATATAAAGTATCATACAAAGAATAATTAGGTGTTACTCCCGTAGCTGCTAAATAGTTACCTCCAAAAATAG
Organism: Arcicella sp. GW821-FHT09D11; assembly: GCF_059416265.1. Taxonomy (NCBI): domain Bacteria; kingdom Pseudomonadati; phylum Bacteroidota; class Cytophagia; order Cytophagales; family Flectobacillaceae; genus Arcicella; species Arcicella sp. GW821-FHT09D11. The sequence goes on from NZ_JBWKOV010000007.1 coordinate 143,686, forward strand.
ATACTCCAGTTGTGTTGGCTACTTGCCAGATAATTTCTGAACTAGTATTTAAAAAAGCATCAGTTGTTGCAGGTAACGTATAAGCTTGAGCCGTAATTACCTGCCCTGCCTGAGCTTCAGCATTTGCCCAATCTTTGTTATACAAATAGGCACGTGCCAACAATGTTGTGGCGGCATGTTTGTTGACACGTCCTTTGAAAGTACCCACGTAAGTTGTAGGTAAATGTGTTTGAGCTTCTTTTAAATCTGTGATAATCTGAGCCCATATAGCTGTCGCTGGCGTTCTTGGTAAAGTCGCTTTTGCTTCATAGTCAGCATCAGAGGTCAATGACATTGGTACGTCGCCAAATAGATTTACCAGATAGAAGTACGATAAAGCTCTAATGAATTTTGCTTCACCCAATAACTGTTCTTTTACAGATGGCGTTAGCGTCTGGGATTTATTTAAGCCCACAATTGCATTATTTGCATTTTTGATTTGCTGATAAGTATAAAACCAAATCGTATTTTCTACCAAAGAATTTGTAGTACTTAATGCATTGTTTTCAAATTCGTCATACGTAGTGTTTACCACATTGTATTGAATATCATCCGCAGACATCCCTGGGAAAAATGTACTTCCTTGGATAAATTGGGTCATGTTGTTGTTATTATACAACCCCAAAATAGCACTTGTTGCGGTAGCATCTGATTTAAAAACATCCTCAGAAACTACTTGTGTCGGTGGTGCTCCTAACTCTACGAACGACTCACACGAAGATAAAAGTGATAAAGAAGCGATGGCTGTTGCCCAGAATACTCCTTTTATTTTATGAATATTTATCATATTTTTCCTTGATTAAAATGAGCAATTGATACCAAACATAATAGTTCTAAGGGGTGGTAAAACCTGTGCGATTACACCAGTTCCCAAGCCAGAAGGCCCTCCAGGTACAGTAGTTTCTGTATCTAAAATATATTTATTTTTAGACCATGTAAACAAATTTTGCCCCTGTACGTATATTCTACAGTTTGTCATACCCAATACTTTAGCCATGTTTTTAGGCACATTATAAGCAATGCTTGCAGACCTGAATTTCAAATAGGAAGCATCTCCCCAGAAAGCATCAGATGAACTAAAGAAGTTATATGAATTATACACCGCATTCCCTGCAGTAGTAGTTGCCGCAGGAATATTTGTAATATCTCCTTCTTTTTTCCAAACATCCAGATACGAGATATTTTGGTTGTTCAACGTCCCTGGTCTGTTATTGATGATATTCGTTTGTCCAAAACGATGGTTAAATTGGAAAAAGAAATCTAACTGAAAGTTTTTGTAAGAAACACTATTTCCTAATCCTCCATAATATGGCGTTCCGATTTTAGCAACATAGCGGTCATCAAAAGTGATGGCTCCATCTTTATTAATGTCCTCATATTGTGCTGCGCCTGTTTTAGGGTCAACGCCTAAATAATGAAGCAATCTCGTAAGGTTAATAGGTTGCCCGACAATGTAGGATGAACTAGAGAAAGTGTTCTCTAACCCTGGGAATTCAACCAATCTATTTTGTGGCAAAGTAATATTAAACGTAGAAGTCCATTTCAAATCACCAGTTGAGATATTCGTAGTACTCAAATCGAATTCTAACCCACTGTTTTCAATAAGTGCAGGTAGATTTGATAAAATAGAATTATATCCTGTTTGGATTGGCAAACGTAAAGATGCAATCTGATTACTAGAACGGTTGTTGTAATAATCTGCTGTAAACAAGATTCTGTCTTTCAAGAAACCTAACTCTAACGCTACTTCCAATTTCTTTGTTGTCTCCCATTGAATATTTGCGTTTGGCAATGTAACTGGGTTCATCGCTGGGTTACTCAAATACGTTCCTGATGTGCTGTATAATGGTAAATATAAGTAGTTTGAAATCTGGTCGTTACCAGTAGTTCCATAGCTGGCTCTTAATTTACCAAAACTCAAGACAGGTATTTTTTTAGCAAAATCTTCTTCACTAAATACCCAAGCAGCACCCAAAGCTCCAAAGTTTCCATAACGGTTGTTCGGGCCAAAACGAGAAGAACCATCTCTACGGAAAGTAGCATTGGCAAAATATTTACCTTTCCAATCGTAGTTGACACGACCAAAAAGAGCATTATACTTGTATTCTACAATATTATTATAATTAATTGTAATCAAACCCGCTGCCGAAAGCGTATTCAACAAAGCCTCGCTACTATAGTTGCTTCCTGTTATGTAATAACCATCAGAAGTATTGTGTTGCCAGCTTGCTCCAGCTACTGCCAATAATTTACCTTGACCAATTTCCTTTGTATATTCTGCTGTTGGTTCAATAATATAGTTTTGGGCCTTGTTGTCTGCAAAAACCGAGTTACTTGTAGGGTTTGAAGCAGGGTTTAATACCGAAGCAGGAGTGAGGTTTTTTTGATCTAAATCTGTAATGGTATAGCCAAAGTTTGATTTGATATTAAAGCCTGAAAAAACATTATATTTTACACTTGCATTACCAATCAAGTTGGTTGTATTAGATATATACGTTCTCATCAAACTTGATAACGGATTGGTAAAACTTGTCGACCAAAACAATTTACCGTTAGTATCGTATAAAGGTAAGTTAGGAGGTAGATTGTACACCATCGTTACGTCACTTTGGGGTAGGTTAGTGTTATCTTTTGAATAACTTACAGCAAGGGCAACGTTCAATCTTTTGTTCTTTGAGTTATGGTCTAGATTCAAGCGACTAGAAAACCTTTTGCTTGAAAAATCACCTGGTAAAATGGTTGTTTCATTTCTATAACCTGCATTAAATAAGAAACGAGTATTAGCATCACCACCAGATAATGTAGCTTGAACATCACTAATTTTGCCTTTTCCACCTAAAAAATATTGTTGCCAATCGGTAGTTTTGGTTTTATCCCACATTAATAAATCAGGAGCGTTGATGGCAGTAGGTGTTACTCCATCATTTTTGAATGCCTGTGTTCTTAAATCATAATACTGCTCTGGATTAAGCATTGGGATAAAGCGATTCAATTCACTAAACCCAGTGGAAGCATTTACATCAAATTTTGTTTTTCCTGCTTTGCCTCTTTTAGTAGTAATTAATACAACGCCATTTGCACCACGAGAACCGTAAATAGAAGTAGCATCGGCATCTTTTAAAATATCAATACGTTCAATATCAGCAGGATTAATCATGCTGAAAGGGCTTACACCACCGTTAGCTCCCGAAGTACCGAAAGCATTCAAGTTGTCTGTAGCAGGCGAACCGCCATTGAAGTTAGTAAAAGGTACACCATCAATTACATACAAAGGGATTGTCCCTGATGAAAGCGAGCCTTGACCACGAATTTGGATTTGTACGGCACTTCCAGGGAGACCATTATTCTGAGCAATCTGAGCACCAGGAATACGCCCAGGCAAAGCTGCTAATACATTAGCTACTGGTTGCTTACTAATCTCTGCTGAAGTAATAGAGCTTACTGAACCTGTATTAATCTTTTTGGAGGAAGTACCATAACCTATCACTACTACTTCATCCAATGCCTTTTGCGAAGGCTTAAGACTTATTTTCAAGTCAGTAACATTTCCTATAGTTACCGTATATGACTCATAGCCTACGTATGTAAATAAAAGGATGTATCCCCTTTTTGCCAAGATGCGGAATTTTCCGTGTTCATCGGTTATTGTTCCGAATGGTGTACCTTTGGCAGTTACAGATACCCCTATTAAAGGTTCGCCCGTTTCGGCAGAGGTAACAGTACCTGTAACGTCCTCCTTTTGTTCCGACTCAGTAGATGTATTCGGTAAATTGTTTCCTTTTAATGAATTAAGCGAAATACTAGTTGCTGGAATTCTGGATAAAATAATTAAATGTTCGTCTTTCACCGCATATTTAATACCCATTGGCTTAAGCAGGCCATCCAATAGATTCCCAAGTGCTTCTTTAGAAGAATTGACACTTACTGTTTGATTTAAATTGATTTGGCTACTGCTATAAACAAACTTTACTTTAGCTTCTTTTTCTAAACGCGACAAAGCACTTTTGAGTGAAACGTTCTCAATTTTTATAGAAACACCTTGATTGAGAACACCTTGCGCAAAATTTACATGAGCGTTGATGATTCCCGTAAAAATCATAATTATGATGGCTTGATGCATTGTAAACCGCATAATTCTTAGGGTTAAGTCTTTGATTCGATAATTTTCTATCATACCTTTGATTGGGTTTTATTCTTTGTTGAAATGGAGGAATAAGACAATAGTTTCTCATCACCGTTATCAAACGGTGTGATGAAATGGAGTTAGCCAAGGCAGGAGTGCTGGGAACACTCTTGCCTTTTTTTTAAGATTTTTTTTCTGTCATTAAGGATTACGTTGTTTTGATTTATTGATTATTTAGTTTGGTTTTATACAAGCATTATATCCGTAAGGCCAAGTGCCCAATCTGCTAATTACATCCCTCTGCTTTTAGCCATACGGTATTGTTTTCTCTCTCAAAAGTGCCATTCAACGTCTGGCAAAGTACTTCAAATGTTTTCACTAAAGACTGATCTGTGAAGTCAGCCGTAATCAAACAATTCTGCAAACTGTTGTCTGTTAACTTTACCGTCACATCAAATTTTGCCTCAATCTTCTTAAGAATATCACTCATTTTGGCATCTTCAAAATTCATATTGTATTCTGTGTTCGCCAAATATTCTTCTTTTTGTACGTTTACTTGTGCTTTTATTTCCTTTTCAGCAGGCATACAAATGGCTTTTTCCAGTGGTAGAATCAACATTTGTTTATTCGTATTAGGTAACGAAACCGTTACTTTACCCGTGAAAACCACTACTTCGATATGTGCACCGATGGGTCTAATATTAAAACTTGTACCCAAAACGCGAGTATCCATTTGACCAGAATGCACAATAAAAGGATGATTAGCATCTTTGGCTACTTCAAACAACGCTTCGCCACTTAGACTGACTTCCCGATTCTGTTGGTCAAAGTGTTCTGGATATGTCAACGTACTTTTACCTTTCAACCAAATAATACTACCATCAGACAGCATTAGTTTCTTTGTTTGCCCATCTGAAGTAGCTATTATCGTTTCATTCTTTAAATCAAACACATCATAGCCTATTGGACCCAAAGCAAATAATCCAATCAGTATGGCCAACACCGCCGCTATTTTAACATAATTGGCCCAGTTAAAAAAACGTATCGACTTTCGGGGTGAAACTGCTACATCTTGCTTAATCTTAGAAAACATCCTTTGCTTGATAGCAAGCTTTTCGGCTTCTTTGATATCCTCAAAAGAATTTTGTTCAGTTTCCAACGAATCCATCCATTCTTCTACCATTCGTTTTTCAGCCGCTGTACAAACGCCCTGTTGGTACTTCTCAATTAATATAATAAGTTTTGAATCTCCCATAGTTGTTTTAAAGTTTGAGTAGATAAAATATTATTTTGGAAGATTCATAAATGCCCAAATAATATTTTATGTATCCTCATATAGTGAAGTAAATGCAAAGGCGATATACACCTATCTCAAAATGAAAAAAATAACCTTTTTTTTAATTAGGCACAAATTAACCCTGAAAATGGCTACTTAATTAGGTAAATAGCTCGAAGAAAATGCTTAAAACCAGAAAATCACCCAATGAATTTCGCAAATGCTTTAACGCTTTCGTTAAATGATTCTCAACGGTTTTATGGGAAATGTTTAATTGCAGCGAAATTTCCTGAATACTTAAATGTTGTGTTCTACTGAGTCGGAATACTTCCTGACATTTTTCAGGGAGTTCTGTAATGCTTTTTTCCAACATCATTTTTAAATCATTCAATGCCATTTGTTCATTGGTCGAATCGTCGAACAAGGCATCTCTGAAATGATTAAAACTATCAATATAATTATTGCGTACCTGAGTCGATTTCATGAAATTGAGCATCTGATACTTGACAGCTTGGAAGAGATAGCCCGAGAGTGAGCTATTAATTTGCAGGTTTTGGCGATTAGACCAGAGTGAAACAAAAACATCTTGAATGATTTCCTCAGACGCTTCTTTTTCCCTTAGTCTATTATAAGCAAATGCATAAAGTTTTGCCCAATATCTTTCATAAATTTCATCAAAAGCAGTGGTTTCTCCTTGCTGAATCAGTAGGTATAGTTCTTGGTCAGTATGTGATATCGTTTTATTTATTTCTTTAAAGGTAAAGATTTTGAAAAGAAAAGAGTATCGTGAAATTACGAAAAATAATAACGCTTACCATACGAATCATAAAGCTACAAACAACTTATTTAGAATTTATAATTTTTCTAATAAATGTGTTTTTAAAGCCTTTAAAGCAGAAATAAACAAAATATAATCGATTTAATGGTAAATCCAGTCCAATTAATATTTTTTTTGCAGAAAAATCAATGAATTTGGTGAAATTAGCACAGAACGTATATTTATGATGTCATTTCGTTATATTATTAATCTATATATTCTATAGGCAAAATTATATAATAAGACTGATTGAACAAAATAATTCGCCTTTTTGTCGTATAATTGAATCGATAAAATATAAAAAAAACTATATGATAGTCATATAGTTCTATTTTCCGTAAAATATTTATGTATCAATCAAAGACTATTTTTTCTCTTTTTCCAATTGCTTTGAGTGCATATATTCTGTGGGTGTAATATTAAAATGCTTTTGGAAATTGCGAGCAAAGTTACTTTGTGAGCTAAAGCCGACCATGTAAGAAACTTCGAAAATGCGATGATTTCCTTGGGCTAACAATTCTGCTGCTTTCTTGAGGCGAGTGATATTGATTAATTCGATGGGAGTTAAGACAGAGATAGCTTTAATTTTTCTGTAGAGGGTAATACGGCTCATATTCATAATTTCGGCCAGTTTTTCTACATCCAAATCTGTATCTTCAATGTTTTTGGTAATCGTATCATGTAGGCTTTCCAGAAACAATTCATCAGCTTTGGAATGCGCCATACTCTTGATATGAATCAAGGGAGAACTAGCAAAATATTCTCGAATAATATTTCTATTGTTTAACAAACTTGCCATTTGAGCTTGGAGATATTCTTTGGAAAAAGGTTTTTCAATGTAGGCATCTGCCCCTAATTCTAACCCTTCTACTTTTGCTTGGATTGAGTTTTTTGCCGTAAGCAGTATGACTGGAATATGTGAAAATTCAAAGTTAGATTTTATTCTTTTGCATAACTCAAACCCATCCATCACGGGCATCATTACATCACTGATAACCAACTGGATAGCTTCTCGTTCCAATATTTTCAATGCCTCTGCTCCATCTTCGGCTTTCAGAATAGTATATTTATTTCTTAACATTCTTTCTAAAAACTCTAGAATTTCTTCATTGTCATCAACAAGTAAAATGATGGGTTGCATATCGTTTGTCATTAATTTCTAAGCGTTGAGTTGATTTCTACAGGTAATTTTAATACAAATACAATTGAGCCATCTATCGTTTCTTTCAAAAATAAATCTCCATGAAGTAATTCTGCCAACGACCTCGCCAATGCTAAGCCAATGCCTGTTCCTTCTTGTTTGGATTCTTTCAGGCGATAAAAAGGCTCAAAAATCTTTTCTTTCATCTCAAAGGGGATACTCAATCCGTCATTTTCAAATTCAATCGTAATATAAACAGGACTTTCAGCTAATGGTAACAACCGAATGGCTACCTTCTTTTGGGCAAATTTAATAGCATTGCTAAAAAGATTACTGAGAATTTTATTCAGTGCTTCTTCATCAACCAATACAAAAACATCGTTGGGGGGATATGCTATCGTGTAATCCAACTTTCGTTTTTTGGTTAATAACGCAAAATTTGAATAAGCGTCTTTCAACATTTCAGTAATGTTTACTCGTACAAAATCTACCGTAAAGCTATTCGTTTCTACTTTTCTAAAATCCAGAATTTGTGTTACTAGTGCAATGAGGCGATTGGTATTTCTGTCCATCATCATTACATCGTCTTTAATATCAGGAATACCGTCTACTTGCTCAAGTAGATTTTCCACAGGCCCTTTTATTAATGTAAGGGGAGTTCTGATTTCATGGGCTAAATTGGTAAAGAAGTCAATCTTAGCTTCATAGATTTCTTTTGCTTTTTTATCTTCAATAATAGTAAGATAGCTTCGTAATAAGTAATAAATCAGCGATAATACAAGAATGGCATATAAGAGATAAGCCCAGATGGTAGCCCACCACGGTGGTAAAATATTGATGACCAATAGTTTTTCTTCTTTACTCCAATTGCCATTAATAAAGGCCTTTAAATGAAAAGTATATTTTCTTGGTGAAAGATTGGTGAAATATACTTTACGATTGGGCTTAATGGCTGTCCATTCTTTGTCTAATCCCTGCATAAAATAGCTGTACTCCGTCATTTCTGGCGAGACATAACTCAAGGCTGCAAAGTCGATATTAAAAGACGATTTGTCATAAGGTAGCGTGATTTCATTGGTATAAATAATTGATTTCTTCAAAAAAGAATGCTTCCCATCAATGGTTTGTTCCTTGTTATCTACTTGAAAATCAGTAATATAAATTGGGGCTGTACTATTGGTTTTTATAATTTTATCGGGCTCAAAGGTTATCATTCCTTTTACACTTCCAAAATACATTTTCCCTGTGGCATCTTTATATCCCGAATTATAATTGAATTGGTCACTCAGTAAACCGTTGTCTTTAGTATACGTTACCATCTCTTTATTGTCAGGATTTAGGTGTACTAATCCTTTCGAGGTCGTCACCCACATTTTATGATTATTGTCTTCCAATGCCTTGTAAATAAAATTGCTAGGAAGTCCATCATTAGTGGTAGTACTTGTAAGGGTTTTTCTGTCTTTGCTCAATTTACAAAGACCGCCACCTTCTGTAGAAAACCATATACACTGTTTACTATCTTCGTAAATAGCATTGATATCATTATTGGTCAGACTATTTTTGTTGTTAGGGTCATTTCTGAAGTATCCTTTTTCTTTGGTTGTAGGATTAAAATAAAATACTCCCCAATGCGTCCCCATCCAAATAGTATGGTTATAATCTTCTATTAGCGATGACACCCAAATATTAGCGGGGGCTTCTGGTACTGCCTCGAAACCATCAATTGTAGGATTATATTTTAACAAAGCATTAGAATTACCTACATAAATGTCCCCAGATTTAGTTTGCAAAAAACTAACAATAAAACTACTTCTCAAATCATTTTTCCCTGGGCCTTCATTATAATGCTTCCGTACTTTTCCTGTGCGGATATCCATAATATCCAACCCATGTTCGAATGTGCCTATCCATACATCATTGCCTGCGGTCAATAATCCATGAATATTTGAATAAGCAATACTCGTACTTTTTCCTGTGGGCATAAACTGTGTAATTTCTCCCGTTTTTGGATTTAGTTTGCTGAGTCCCACATCTTCTGTACCAATCCAAATATTTCCCAAGCGGTCTTCACAAATCTCCCTGATGGCATTACCACTGATAGATTTCTTTGAATTATCAGCAAAATATTTCTGAAATAGGGAATGTTCCTTTGCATAATAATTAATACCGCCAAAGTAGGTACCTACCCAAATACCGCCTTCCTTATCTTTACAAAGAGAATAAACGGCATTATCAGACAAAGAAAAAGGATCAAGAAATTTCTTTTTAAGGTTAGTAAATTGTTTAGTATTGGTATTCAGAATAAAAATGCCCGATTCTGTAGCAATCCATAATTCATGAGCTAAATATTGTTGAATATCGCGTACATGCACTTTGGTTTTATCAGGGTTTATGCTCAAAACATCTTTGTAGGTGGCAGTCGGTATATCAAATTCTTTTAACCCTTGGCTGGCAGTGCCAATGTATAGGGTGTGCTTGTCCACAAAATACATTTTATGTATCCAGTGTGAAGAAACCTTAGGCGAATGTTTAAAAATATCATAACTTTCAAAAGCACTCGTTTTTGCATTAAATTTTTTAATTACTCCCTTGTCTGTAGAAGTCCATACTTCTCCATCATTATCAATTGCCAGTGAAGTAGCAGGAAAAAACTTAGGCAAAGGAAAAACCGTAGTAGTTTTTGTTTCAAAGTTGTATCGACAAAGTGTTAACTGAGCAATAAACCAAAGTTGGTTTTTACCATCTATTTCTAACCTATTGATTTCATTAAATTTCCCTGAATCCAAGAAACGCACTAATTGCTCTTTTTGATTATCAAAATAAAATAATCCTTTGGTCGAACCTACCCACAACACGCCGTTTTTGTCCGTTTTTAAACAATTAATCAAGTCTGGCTTAAAGTCATGAAGCCCTTGGGTAGTTTTATAAATTTTAAAATGATATCCATCAAAACGATTTAGACCATCTTTGGTGCCAAACCACAGAAAGCCGTTTTTATCTTGGGTTGTACAATAAACAGTATTGTTTGAAAGCCCATTCTCGACCTGATAATGCCTGAAAAAATATGATTGAGCCATACCATGGTATGAACAAAACGACAAAATAGCGATGGCTCGTAAAAGGAATGATATATGTTTTTGTTTTTTCAAAAAGTAAAATAGACGCTAATAATGAAAGACTGCCTTTGTGCTATAAAGGTATGAAATTATAGGACAAGCAAAATAAAATGAAACATTTTGAAGAAATAATGATACTTAGTGAATTAGGTATGGAGAATTGAAACTCTAATTTTGTATCCATCTCTTCAAATCCATTTGTTTAGGTGTGCTGTCAAATAAATATATTCAATAATTTAACATAATGAAAAAACTGATTCTTTTAGGCTTGGTATTTTGTAAAATGGCCCTAACTTTTGCCCAAAGTACCAAAGCTCCAGCTTATCCGCTTATAACCCATGACCCTTATTTTAGTATTTGGTCAACTACCGATAATTTGAATGCCTCGCCTACTAAACACTGGACAGGCACTGACCATTCTTTAATCGGTATGTTGAATGTAGACGGACAAACCTATCGCTTTTTAGGTGACGAACCTATTAGCTACAAAGCAATACTTCCAGCTGGTGATGAAGTAAATTATGCTACAAAATATACAGAAACGAGTCCTTCGACTAATTGGATGAGCCCAGATTTTGACGATAGTCAATGGAAGAATGGTTTAGCACCTTTTGGAAATACCAAAGGGGTTTCTAAAACCTTATGGTTGAGTAAGGACATTTGGGTTCGTCGTGAATTTACGCTTGAAACGCTTAACCTAAAAGACCCCATCTTAAAACTTCAACATGATGACAACGTAAAAGTATATTTGAACGGAGCGTTGATTTTTGATGCAGGTTGTTGTGCAGGTAAATATTTGTACTTGCCTATGTCGAATGACATGAAAAGTAAATTGAAGAAAGGGAAAAACGTTTTTGCGATTCATGTAATCAATACTGGCGGTGAGGCATTATTGGACATCGGTATTGTTCAGAAGAATATTCCTGTCGCAAATACCAGTATGCACCTTGCTCAACAAAAAAGTGTAAAGCTAAATGCCACACAAACCATTTATGAATTTACTTGTGGTAAAACAGACCTTACCCTAACTTTCACCTCTCCTTTATTAATCAATGACCTTGACATTTTAGCCAGACCAGTTTCATATATTAGTGCCAAAGTAAAGGCAAATGATAATGCTGTACATCAGGTAAAACTGTATGTAGGAGCTTCTACTGATATTGCTACTAATACAAGCTCGCAACAAATTAATGCTGAAAAATACAAGCATAATAACCTAAGCATCTTGAAAGCTGGGACTCAAGAACAGGCTGTTTTAGAGAAGAAAGGTGATGACCTTCGCATTGACTGGGGTTATATGTATGTAGCAACGCCCTCTGGAGCGAATGTGAAACAATCTATCACTAAGACTTTACTGAATCCGTTTCAAGCAACTACTAAGGACATTTTGACGGGTAAAAAATTAGTACTCAATACTATTGTAGACATGGGCAAAATCGCAAGTTCAGCAAAAGAACAGATGATTTTGCTAGGCTATGACGATTTGTATTCAATCCAATATTTTGGCAAAAATCTACGCCCTTGGTGGAATAGCAATGGTCAGACAACGATAGAACATCAACTTGACTTGGCATCCAAAGAATATAGTTCTATCATCAAAAAATGCGAAAGTATTAATGAGATGATTTATAATGACGCTTTGAAAGCAGGAGGAGAAAAATATGCCAAATTATGTGAATTGGCGTATCGTCAGAGTATTGCTGCCCATAAATTATTAAAGAACCCCGAAGGAGAAATCTTATTTTTATCAAAAGAAAATTTCAGTAATGGGTCTATCAACACCGTTGACATAACTTACCCATCAGCACCACTTTTTCTGATTTATAATCCTGAATTAATGAAAGGGATGTTGAACGGAATTTTTTATTATAGCGAAAGTGGCAAATGGACCAAACCCTTCCCTGCACACGATTTAGGGACTTATCCGCTTGCTAACGGACAAACCTATGGCGAAGATATGCCAGTAGAGGAATGTGGTAATGTGATGATTCTAGTAGCAGCCATTTGTAAAGCAGAAGGGAATACGGATTATGCCAAAAAGCATTGGAAAATAATGAACATTTGGGCTGATTTTCTTACAAAAGAGGGATTTGACCCTGCTAATCAGCTATGTACAGACGACTTTGCGGGTCATTTGGCACGCAACATCAACCTTTCTGCTAAGGCGATTGTGGCTCTTGAAACCTTTACGCAATTGGCGAAACAGATGGGCGAAACAGCTACTTTCCAGAAATATGATGCGATTACCAAAGGCTTTGTGACAAAATGGATTGAGATGGCAAAAGATGGCGACCATTATGCTTTAACCTTCGATAAAAAAGGGACGTGGAGTCAAAAATATAACTTGGTTTGGGACAAGGTTTTAAACCTAAATTATTTTCCGAAAGAGGTATTTGATACGGAAATAAAGTTTTATTTAACCAAGCAAAATGAGTTTGGATTACCGCTTGATAGCAGAGCTACTTATACAAAGTCTGACTGGGTAATCTGGACATCCGTTTTGGCAAACGACTACAAAGATTTTGAAGCGTTGGTAAACCCAATGTTTGACTATGCCACCAAAACATCATCAAGAGTACCTATTAGTGACTGGCATCAAACAACTACAGGCAAAATGGTTGGTTTTCAGGCAAGAAGCGTAGTGGGAGGCTATTTTATGAAGGTATTGGAACAAAAAATGAAGAATAAGTAAAAATAGGCTAGCAATAAACAACTTTTAACATTAATACAATTACTAGTAGTTAAATAGATTTAACCATTTATACTTAATCTAAAGATAGGGGCTATTCAAATCTGAATTAGCCCCTATCTTTTTTATGGTATTCTATGATTTATATCACCTATCAGCGTTAATCGTATTTTCTAACAAAAGATTCTACTGATTTTACAAAACAATCAAGTACTTTTGAAGCAAAATACAAACTAGTGAAATAATACAATTATTTATGCATATTATCCAGAATGGCATTGTTATTGAAGTAGTGAACTAGTCGTCAAGAATATTTATTTTGACCTTTTTAAATATAAATATATGAGTACTATTCTCTCTCGCCATCTACTCAAAACACTTCCTTTGCCAATCTTGATATTATCAAATAATAATCAAGATTTTAATATTGTTGAAATGAGTGAAGCCTACACCAAAATTTGTGGGCTACAAGCTGTTGATTTAATAGGCAAAAGCATCTTTGACGTATTTTCTATTGATGCTGCTTCAATAGCTGAATTAAAGCATTCGTTAAATGAAGCTATCAAGTATAAAGTGTCCCATAAAATAGGGGGTAAGCAATATGATTTTCATGGAAATAATTCAGCTATCAAAAATAGATATTGGGAAATAGAACATACTCCCGTATTTGATGATAAAGGAGAGATTATTTCCATCATGCATTCAATGATAGATGTTACGGAGAATTTTGTGCTGAAACAGCAATTAGCTGAAGCAAATATTATCATCGACAAAAGAAATGAACTACTTAAAAAAGCAGAAACTATTTCAAAATTTGGTACTTGGGAACTAGACCTTGTTACTAATGAATTACAATGGTCTGATGGCGTATTTATCATTTGTGGCTATGAACCTCAGGCATTTGAGGTAACCTTTGAAAAAGGATTAGGCGTAATTCACTCCGATGATAGAGCATTGGCTATCGAAGAAATGCAGCATACCATGCAAACGGGGAAAGAATACAGGATTGAAAAAAGATTTGTGTTAGAAGATAATACGATAAAACATATCATTTCCAGAGGAAGTATTGTTAAAGATGAAGAGGGGAATCCTTTAAAATTGTTTGGGGTATTTCAAGATATCACCGATGAAAAAATACAGCAAATTGCCTTAGAGAAAACAAAAGATGAATTGAACAAAATCATGGATTCGTCGCTGGATATTATTTGTACGATAGATGGAGACGGTTATTTTGTACAAATAAGTGCTGCTTGTTTTAAAATTTGGGGCTACAAACCAGAGGAGCTTATCGGTACTAATTTCATGAACCTTGTTCATCAGGATGACCACGATATTACCAAACAAAGTGGTATTGATGTTAAAAGTGGTATCGAAACTACTAATTTTCAGAATCGATTTATTAGAAAAGATGGAAGTATTGTTCCAATGGTTTGGTCTGGTCGTTGGGATGCCGTAGAAAATATAAATTATTGTGTTGCCAAAGATGCTACTGAGAAGAAAGCTAGTGAAGCTGCCCTGATAGAATCTGCCAAACAATATAAATATTTGTTTGATAACAACCCTTCGCCCATGTTTATTTGGGACTTCAAGACTTTAGAAATTGTTGAATGTAATGATGAAGCCCTCTTAAAATACGGTTATACCCGTGAAGAAATGTTATCATTAACTATTTTAGATGTAAGACCCGAATCTGAAAAACCACTAGTATATGCTGTAACCCAAAGTGAAGAAACGTATGGACAGATTCACAAACGTATCTGGATTCATAAAACAAAAAATAATGACTTATTAAAAGTAGAAGTCATAGGTCATTTAATGGATTATAATGGAAGAAGGGTTTCATTTGTTCTCATCAATGACGTAACAGAAAAAGAAGCTGTTTTACAAGAATTAAAAGACAGTGAAATAAAACTTCGTACGGCAACGAGTATTGCAAAATTAGGGTATTGGCAAGTTAATATTGAGCAACAACATTTATATTGGTCCGATGAGGTCTATACGCTTTGGGGACTTTCTAAAAACTCATTTGACCTGAATTTTGAATCGTTTTTTAATACTATTCATCCAGATGATATAGAAATGTTCGTTCAAAAGCAGACTGAGGCATTAGATGAAAACAAAGTGATTGATATAGTATATCGAATTATTTTGCCTGATGGACACTTAAAATGGATTCATGAGATTGGTAAGCCTATTAAGGACGATGCAGGGAAAATTATTTCATTTGAAGGGACAGTTCAAGATATCACTGAACAAAAAAATGCACAAAAAGCCCTTGTGGAAAGTAATGAACGTTACAACTTTGTTTCCAAGGCAACGTCTGATGCCATCTGGGATTGGGATTTACAGGAACAAACGTTGTATTGGGGAGAGGGCTACCTGAATATATTCGGGCATACCTATCAACCACTTACATCTATTATCGACTCTTGGATTAAGAACATACACCCTGATGATGTAACGAGGGTAGTAGAAGGAATTAAGCGAGTAATTGAAAATAATAGTAATATCAATAATTGGGAAGATGAATATCGTTACCAACGACCTGACGGAAGTTATGCGTATGTTATAGACAAAGGTTTTGCTATTCGAGATGGTGACGGAAAAGCCATAAGAATGGTAGGGGCAATGAGGGATGTCACTTTGCAAAAAGAGAGAGAACAGCAATTAAAGTTACTAGAGTCTGTCGTTGTCAATACGAAAGACTCTGTTATGATTACAGAAGCAGAACCTTTTGATCATCCGGGGCCAAGAATATTATATGTAAATGAGGCTTTTACAAAAATGACAGGCTATACTGCCGAAGAAGTAATTGGAAAGACTCCGCGTATTTTGCAAGGAGAAGAATCTGATAAAAAAGAGTTGTATCGGTTAAGTACATCTTTAAGAAAATGGGAGCCTACCGAAGTTACTCTTATTAACTATAAGAAAAATGGAGAAAAATTTTGGATAAACTTCACTGTTATTCCTGTAGCAAACGAAACAGGTTGGTTTACCCATTGGATTTCTATAGAAAGAGACGTTACTCAAATCAAAATGGCCGAAGAAGCCCAAAAACAGCTTAAACAATTAGAACTATCACTAGAAAAAGAGAAAGAAATCAATATCTTAAAAACCAGATTTACGGCTCTTGCTTCCCATGAATTCAGAACACCAATTGCAACTATCGTAAGTGGGATTGATATCCTAGGTATCTATGTAAACATGATGGAGGATGAAACCTTGAAAACAAAAATAAAACTTCATTTAAATAAGATTATTTCTCAATCAAATCGATTGACCGAAATATTGCGTGATATATTATTGCTTGAAAAAACGGCGATAAATACGAAAGAACATCATCTTGAATCTATTGATATTGTACAATTAATTAATGATATCAATCAACAATATTATTTGGATAGAAAAGATAATCGAAGATTGGATATACATCTGCCAGAAGACCATAAACTGATTGTTTCAAATACCTCGTTTCTAAATCATATTATTAGCAATTTGGTAAATAATGCCTTTAAATATTCAGTGGGTTCAAAAAATCCAAGCCTAACGTTACTATTTCATCCTGACTGTTATCACATTGTTGTCACAGACTATGGCTTGGGAATTCCTTTTGGTGACCAAGAACATTTATTTGAGTTGTTCTATCGAGCAAACAATGTTTTGCATATCGAAGGTACAGGACTTGGATTGACCATCACCAAAGAGTTTACGAATAAATTGGGAGGACAGATTTCCTTTGTCAGTGAAGAAGGCGCAGGTACAACTTTTACATTAAAATTCCCTTATGAATCACAGACTATTAGGCCTCTGCTAAATTAAGATGATTATAAAATACCGTACCCGTTTTGTTTTATAGTAACATTATTTGATTTTTAGTAACAATATTAATAGCGACACTACTTTTTTAAAATATAACTGATTGACTTTTAGTAAGTTATTGATTGTATCAAATTTGGAATTATTGGAAAGATTAATACATCATTTTAAAAAGCAAGACTGATAATTTTGAATCATTCAAAGGCATAAATTAATGCCTTACATTTACTTCACTATTTAATGATGGAAAAAAATGATTTACTTTCAAACTCTTAAACGTATAACTGTATTTTGTGTCGTTCTACTATTACTTATCATGCATAAAGGAATAGGACAAAGTACGAATTTATATCACGAAAAACATCGCCCTAATTATCACTTTTCTCCACCAAAGGCTTGGATGAATGACCCCAATGGACTGTTCTTTTATAAAGGGGAATACCATTTGTTTTATCAACATTTTCCAGACCAAAGTGTTTGGGGACCGATGCACTGGGGTCATGCTATTAGCAAAGATTTAACTCATTGGGAAAACCTCCCAATTGCCTTATATCCTGATAGTTTAGGCTATATTTTTTCTGGAAGTGCTGTAGTAGACTGGAATAATACAAGTGGTTTTGGCATTAACAATCAGCCGCCACTGATTGCTATTTTTACTTATCATAATATGGCTGCTGAAAAAGCTGGAAAAAATGATTTTGAAAGCCAAGGCATAGCGTATAGTAATGATAAAGGTCGTACTTGGACAAAATATGCCAATAATCCTGTCATCAAAAATCAAGGTGTCCGTGATTTTAGAGACCCGAAAGTATCGTGGGATGAAGCACGTAAGCAATGGGTTATGGCATTGGCCGTACAAGATCATCATGAATTTTGGATTTCAAAGAATTTAAAAGACTGGTCGAAATCAGGAAGCTTTGGGAAAGAATGGGGAAATCATAGTGGTGTTTGGGAATGTGCAGACTTATTTCCTTTAAAAGACGGTAAAATTACCAAGTGGGTATTGATTGTCAATATCAATCCAGGTGCGCTAAATGGAGGCTCGGGAACGCAATATTTCATTGGTGAATTTGATGGTAAAACATTTGTACTAGACGAGTCTTTCAAGCCTAGTGTAACCAATGGAAAGGGTGTTTGGCTAGACTATGGCAAAGATAATTATGCAGGAGTAACGTGGTCAGATGTTCCCAAAACAGATGGTCGAAGAATCTTAATCGGCTGGATGAGTAACTGGCAATATGCTAATATTGTTCCAACTACTCAATGGAGAAGTGCTGCTACATTACCGAGAGAATTGACACTGAAAGCAACAAGCCAAGGATATAGACTTGCGTCAACACCAGTCAAAGAACTTCAAGCATTAAGAAATTTGGCTAAAAAACCTTTGCAGGTAAGTAATGTAACCATCAAAGATTCTTTAGATTTAAATACTAAGATAAGTTTTGTTCCTACTTTATCAGAAGTGGAGTTATCATTTGAAAAGCCTAAGACAAATGACATCGTTAATATTGAAATATCTAATGCAAAAGGTGAGAAATACATAATTGGCTATAACAGCGAAAATAATACTTTTTTTAGTGATAGAACAAAGTCGGGCAAAGTAGATTTTTCAAAAGATTTTGCTTCAAAGATTCATATTGCACCAAGATTATCTGACAGTAATATCATCAAAATGCATTTGTTTTTTGATGTATCCTCAGCCGAATTATTTGCAGACGATGGCACGACAGTTATGACGGAAATTTTCTTTCCGAACGAAGATTATACAAAAATGAACATTAAAACTTCAGGAGCTCCCATCAAGGTAAAGGCACTGAAAGTCTGGAATTTGAAAAGAAGCTGGAAATAAAATTCATTGATGTAGCGTACAACTAGATAAACTGTTGGATAATAAAATCCAGCAGTTTATCTTTTTCTGCTTATAAAGCATAGTTATTTTACTCCTTTTGAATAATTGATTCTTGAAACAAAATCAGCTTATACCATTTCTTAATCGTAAATACATGAGAAAAATATATCAAATATTAGTACCAATCTGCATAGTTTTGATGCTGTATGCTTGTAAGAGCAGTAAGGATGAAAAAACATTTCGTATTGGTTTTTCGCAGTGTACGATGAGCGACAATTGGCGTAAGACTATGATTGAAGGAATGGAACGTGAACTTACTTTTCATAATGATATTGATATGGTTATTTCTAATGCCAATGGTAGCAGTAATAAGCAGATTTTACAAATTCAACAATTTATTAATGAAAAAGTAGATTTAATCATCGTATCGCCTAATGAAGCAAAACCTCTGACTTCTATTATTGAAAAAGCATACGACGCTGGTATTCCCGTGGTAATTGTAGACCGTAAAACAACTTCAGAAAAATATACAGCTTTTGTGGGGGCAGATAATAAGTTGATAGGTCAAAATGCAGGAATATATGCCAACATTATTTTAAATGGCAAAGGCAATATTTTTGTAGTAGGCGAAGGGGCAAAAACATCCCCGACTATCGATAGGCATCAAGGATTTGTAAAAACAATTAATCATTACCCTAACCTAAAGCTTGTTAAATCGGTCTTTTCGGCACGTAAACCTCAAAATTTACAGAATCAGGTCTACGCTATTATGAGTCAACACGCTGATATAGATTTGATTTTTGCTCATAATGATAGGCTTGCGCTCATGGTAGCCGATGTTTGTAAAAGCTTGGGTTTGAATAAAAAAATAATTGGTGTAGATGGACTGTATGGCGATAATCAAGGAATTGATTTAGTCAGCAAAGGTATATTATCTGCTACTATATTGTATCCTACTGGTGGAGAAGAAGCTATCAAAACGGCTGTTAAAATTTTGAAAAAACAGCCTTTTAATAAAGAGAATCAACTTTTTACTACCATTATCGATAGTGAAAATGTAGGAATCATGTTGGCACAATATCAAAAGATTAAAGAACAAGAAGACGATATTAAACGTCAAGCAACAAGAATAAAAGACCTGACTCGTATCTTTTCGTCACAGCAAAATACACTTTACCTGACGGTAGTTTTTTTATTAGTGGTACTCTTACTAGGGCTAATCTTGTTCTATTTACTACGAGAGAAACAAAAATCGAATCAAATTTTAGGGAATCAGAATAGAGCGATTCTTGAACAGAAAGATGAGATTGAACGTATCTCGCAACTTGCTCGACAAGCAACAGAAGATAAATTGCGTTTTTACTCTTACATTTCTCATGAATTTCGTACGCCCTTGAGCCTGATTCTAACCCCAACAGAAGATATTCTTCAACGTAAATCTGTGGATGCTAAAGAAACCAGATATGCGCTTCAGTTAATTCATAAAAATGCGAATAGGTTGCTACGTCTGGTAGACCAATTACTTGAATTAAGGAAAGTAGATGCTGGCAAAATGGAATTAGAAGTAAGTCAACAAGATTTAGTGGGTTTTGTAAAAGAAATTGTAGCCGACTTCAATGTAAAGGCAAAAACGCAACAAATAGACTTACAATTTATCTGTCCGTTTAGCATCATGCCAATGGTTTTTGATACGGAAAAACTTGATAAAGTACTATTCAATATCATTTCTAATGCCTTTAAATATACTCCTAACGGTGGGTTGATACATATTTCGTTGTTAAAGAATATTGAGAAAATTGAAATATTGATTTCAGATAATGGAATCGGTATGAGTAAAGAAGAAAAAGAGCGGGCATTTGATTTATTCTATCGGGGCAATCAGAATATTTCCTTGGGTACAGGTTTAGGCTTAGCCCTTTCACGTGAATTCGTTTCCCTTCATCAAGGTGATATTCAAGTAGAATCTGAAAAAGGAAAGGGAACTACTTTTAAAATCATTTTGCCTTTTGTGCAACTGAAAAGTGGTGAAACCGAAGTAACTAAAAGTCTATATGCTCGTGAAAATATAGAACCCGTTGTGCCTGTGGTTTTAAGTAGTTCAAAGACGCACGATAATACCATTGTATTGATAGAAGACAATCAAGATTTAAATCAATTTCTCAGTCAAAAGCTCAATCAATCATACAATACTGTTGCCGTAGAAACTGCAGAAAAAGGATGGGAGAAAATCTTGGATAATATTCCAGATTTAATCATCAGTGACGTAATGTTACCTGAAATGGATGGATTTTCGCTTACCCAAAAAATTAAAAATGATTTTAGGACTTCACACATTCCTGTGATTTTGTTAACAGCAAAAGGACAAATGGAAAGCCAGATTGAAGGAACAAAAGCTGGGGCAGATGCTTATATTTCAAAACCTTTTAATCAGCAATTGCTAGAAGAAAAGATAAAAGGTTTACTTGAAAATAGGGATAGGATGCGTCGCCGTTTTTCAAGTGAAATTACCAACCCTAGTCAAATTCAAAAAAGTGAGCGTAAGTTTTTAGTAGAATTTGAATTATTGATTGAAAAGAATCTAAATGATAGTTCTTTGTCCGTTGAGAAACTGAGTAAAGAATTAGGAATGTCGCGTGTACAATTATTCCGAAAGATTTCGGCGTTGACTAACAAAAATGTAACTGATTATATCGGTGATTTTAAATTATTAAAAGCGAAGGCACTTTTAAAAGAAACAGATAAAACCATCGCCGAAGTAGCTTATGAAACGGGTTTTAACAATCCAAGTTACTTTACCACTTTCTTTAAACAAAAGACTAATCAAACCCCCTCTGAATGGCGAAATTCTTGATGTATCATTTATTAAAACGCTGTATCAATATTTACATTCAAACAATATTTTAAATATTTTAATTTAACATATAATGCTGTAAATCAATACATTGTATAAATGTATCAATACAGATACTCTTTGAAAGAATACTTACAGACATCCCTATAATATTCTTCTAATTTTGGTTCATCAAAAAACTTATAAAAGTTAACCATGAATCAAAACATTAAAATATTCTTGTGGGCACTCTCTGCAGCTTTAGGGGGATTCCTTTTTGGGTTCGACACCGCAGTAATCTCTGGCGTAGAGCAAACGCTACAAAAATTATGGAATCTAAACGTAGTTGAACATGGCGTTACCGTTTCAATTGCTTTAATCGGAACAGTTTTAGGTTCTTTAATTGGTGGTTTGCCTGCTGAAAAATATGGAAGAAGAATAACCTTATTACTAGTAGCTATCTTTTATTTACTATCATCCTTAGGTACTGCCTATGCTGCCAACTGGAGTGTCTTTTTAGTTTTTAGATTCTTAGGAGGGCTAGGCGTGGGTGTTTCTTCTGTGGTGGCTCCCATGTATATTTCTGAAATAGCTCCAGCCCACAAAAGAGGTCGCTTGGTAGCCATGTTTCAATTTAATGTAGTATTCGGCATATTGATTGCCTATCTCTCTAATTATTTATTAGCAGATATTGGCGAGAATGCTTGGCGCTGGATGTTAGGAGTACAAGCCCTCCCTTCTATATTATTTTTAGTAACTGTTTTTATTATTCCTGAAAGTCCGAGGTGGTTAATTCTCAAAAAAGGAGATGTCGCAACTGCTAGAAAAACATTGGAGGAAATAGACGCCACAACCTCGGAAGAAATTATTGAAGCTATCCGTAGTCATGCAGCAACTAGCGTTTCAAGTAATTTTACAACTTTATTCAAACCTACGTATAGTAAGCCCGTAATGTTGGCAGTATTATTTGCTGTATTCAATCAGGTTTCGGGAATCAATGCCATTATTTATTTTGCCCCTCGTATTTTTGAAATGGCTGGTTTAGGAAAAGATTCCGCACTTCTTTCCTCGGCAGGAATCGGTTTAATTAACTTGGTATCAACGCTTTTAGGCATTTCGTTAATTGATAAATTCGGCAGAAAAGTATTGATGCTTTGGGGTTCTATAGGCTTAATTGGTTCGTTGGTATTAGTAGCTCAGGCCTTCTTCAGTGGCAATATTGGTCTTAATGTTTCTTTCTATTTATTCATCTTTATTGCCTTCTTTGGGTTCTCTCAAGGGGCTGTTATTTGGGTATTTATCTCAGAAATATTCCCGAATGAAGTACGTGCTTATGGACAAGCCTTAGGAAGTTTTACGCATTGGATTTTAGCGGCTATCATCACTTTTACATTCCCTTATATCGCAGAGACATTTGGTGGGGGCGTTACCTTCACATTCTTTGCTTCGATGATGGTTTTGCAACTATTGTTTGTATTGAAAATTATGCCTGAAACCAAAGGGACTTCTTTGGAAGGCGTGGAAAAAACAATCGTAATGCATTAGTACACAATTATTATTTCAATCTATTTAAACAATGACTAATCCAAAAATAATCTGCTTTGGCGAAATGCTTTGGGATATTCTCCCTACTGGAAAGCAAGCTGGCGGAGCCCCCATGAACGTAGCAGTTCAATTAAAAAATTTAGGACTTAACCCATTGATTATTAGTCGCGTTGGCGATGATGAATTAGGAGAAGAATTGATTCAGGTAATAAGCCAAAAAGGCTTATCCACCGAACTAGTTCAGCATGGCAAAACACATTTAACGGGCGTTGTAAAAGCCAATGTGAGTGATCAAAATGAAGTAACATACAAAATTGTTCATCCTGTTGCTTGGGACTATATCCAGCCAGAAGATAACCTCACAGAAGCAGTACAAAATACGGATGTATTTATTTTTGGTAGTTTGGCAGCACGCAGTGAGGTTACCGCTAATACCTTGCAAGCATTACTAAAACAGGCAAAATTCAAAGTGTTTGATGTGAACCTCAGAACGCCATTTTATAATGAAGCATCTGTGACATCCTTCTTGGAAATTGCAGATATGGTAAAAATGAATGAAAATGAACTGGCTTTGATTGCAAGTTGGTACGACGAATCTCCAGTCTTAGAAACAGCCATGTTAGCCTTAGCCAAACGTTTTGATATTCAAACACTCTGTGTAACATTAGGAGCAGATGGTGCCATTTTATTGAAAGATGGAGTGTTTTACCAAAACAAAGGGTTTTCTGTTGAGGTAAAAGATACCATTGGTAGCGGAGATGCCTTTTTAGCTGGATTACTCAAGAATTTGTTACAGCAAAAAAATCCTGCTGAAAGTTTACGATTTGCCTGTGCAATGGGTTCGTTAGTAGCTACTTATCAAGGAGCAACCCCTCAGATTTCAGAAACCCAAGTAATGGCTATGATGTAAGTCTGATTTAACTGTATTTCCTTCCCTGAATTTTTAATAACTAAACAATTTCAACATGAAAAACTTTTTACTGAGCATTACCGTGCTGCTTTGTACGGTACAACTTGCCCTCGCACAGCAAAGAACCATTACTGGTAAAGTAGTGGCGGCTGAATCAAATGAGACGCTTATTGGCGCCAATGTGCTCATTACGGGTACGCCTAAAGGAACTTCAACAAATGTAGATGGGCTTTTTACCATCACAGTACCCGAAAGTGCTACTTCACTTACCATATCATTTGTTGGTTACACAACTAAAGACGTTTCGATAAAAGGATTGAGTAATATCGTTGTCTCTCTGACTCCCGGAAAAGAACTTAGCGAAGTTGTAGTAGTTGGTTATACTTCTTCTAAAAAGCAAGACTTAACAGGAGCAGTAGCCATTGTAGATATGAAGCCTCTAAAAAATATTAGTTCGGGAAACCCTATGCAAGCCTTGCAAGGACGTGTCGCGGGTTTGTATATTGAAAAAGATGGTTCTCCGAATGGTTCAAACAGCCGAATCTTGATTCGTGGAGCAAATACTTTGGGAAATAATGACCCATTATATATCATTGATGGAATTCCAACCACTCGTCCAGAAGTATTTCAAAACATTAGCCCAACTAATATTGAGTCTGTACAAGTATTAAAAGATGCTTCGGCTGAATCTATTTATGGTGCTCGTGCTTCCAATGGAGTAATTATTGTGACTACTAAAAATGGTGGTAATACCAATGGCAAAATAGAATTTCAGTTCAATAGTAGTGTCTCTTTTCAGTCTGAAAAAGCGATGCGTTTTAAAATGTTGAATGCCATTGATAGAGGTAAAGCCCTTTGGCAAGCATCCATCAACGACGGACAAGACCCAGCATCGGGTTATGGTGAAATCTATAATTTTGATTGGAATAAAAACTATAGCAATCCTGTTCTAAATGGCGTTTCGGTAAAACCTTTTGTAGGGGGCGACCCAAATACTCCTGTAGGTGATACCGACTGGCAAGATGTAATGTATAAAACAGGTATTGTTACTAGAAATGATTTTACGCTTTCGACGGGTAATAAAACTTCTTCGTTAGAAGTAAACTTTGGTCAACTCAAAAATACAGGGATGCTAAGATTCACAAATTATGACCGCTTGAATGGTAGTATCAACGCCATTACCCGTGCCTTTGATGATAAATTAAAAATCGGTCTTAGCCTTCGTATTGCCAATTCCAATGAAACATTAACTGCTAACGATTTGGGAGGAGCATCAACAACTGGCCTAGCAGTTACGTTGGTTCCAACAATTCCTGTATTCCAAAAAGATGGTGTTACTTATGCAGGTGCCTCGGGTGGTGGTTATTCTGATAGAAATAACCCATTACACATGCAAGACATTGCAAAATGGAATAATGCAAACCGTTTGAGTACTTTTGGAAATGTCTTTATTGAAATTCAACCTATTAAAAACTTGTTTTTCAAAACCAATATCGGAGCAGACGATTCAAGGTATTTGAATAAAGTAATTACGCCTACGTTCTCTGAAGGTGCATTCAACCGTACAACGAATAGCTTGCTTTTCGACCAGAATCATTTCCTAAGCGTTACTTGGTCAAACACATTACGCTATAACTGGGATTTAAACGAAAAACATCACTTTAAATTTTTAGCGGGTACGGAATACATCAAAACTGATTTAGATTTCCAAACTACTAAGAAAGAAGGTTATGCATTACAAACGGAAGATTACTTTACGCTGAATGCTGGTACAGGAAATACTACCGTATCGGGGGGGTCAACGGGTCATCGTTTGTTCTCACAGTTTGGTCGTGTTGATTATAATTTGGATGATAAATATTTATTAGCTCTTACTATCCGTCGTGATGGCTCCTCACGTTTTGGTACTGATAACAGATATGGTATTTTCCCTGCTGCCTCATTCGGATGGAAGCTTGATAAAGAAAATTTCTTGAAAGACAGTAAACTGATTACAGAATTAAAAGCAAGAGTAGGAGTAGGGCGTGTGGGTAATCAACAAATCGGTGATTTAGCTCGTTTTGGCTTATTTGACACAAGATACGGAACTACACAAGCACAATTATCTGGAGGTTTCTGGGAGCAATACATGAACATTGGTACAGCTTATTCATTATCAGGCGCTAACACAGGGACTTTGCCATCAGGTTTTGTTCAGACCCAAGCAGCAAATTCTGCCTTGAAATGGGAAACTACTGAAGAGATAAATGCAGGGATTGACTTTGCATTCCTAAACAATAAAATCTTTGGTTCATTTGATTACTTTACTCGCCAAACAACAGGGATTTTGATTACACCTCCTGTAGCTTCTGCCCTCGGTGAAGGTCAGTCAAAAGCAGTAAATGGTGCTTCTAAATCTAACAAAGGATGGGAATTTGTATTAGGCTATCATGGTGAAGTTGAGAATGGCATTAAATATAATGTAACGGCAAACTTTGCTCATTTCAGAGATAAAATCACAGAATTGCCTGAAAATGTACGCCCAGCGTATGCAGGGAACTTAGTTAATACAATTATCGGTCATTCTCAGTTTGATATTTTCGGGTATAAAACTAACGGACTTTTCCAGTCGCAAGCAGAAGTAGATGCTGCACCAACGCAAGTAGGAGCAGGGCCAGGCAGAATCCGTTATGTAGACATTAACAGTGATGGTAAAATTGATGACTTAGATAGAACTTGGATTGGCACAACGCTTCCAACACTTGAATATGGTTTAAGACTAGATGTATCATACAAAAACTTTGATTTAGCCATCTTTGGTTCGGGTGTAGCAGGTAG
This sequence comes from Arcicella sp. GW821-FHT09D11, assembly GCF_059416265.1. Taxonomy (NCBI): domain Bacteria; kingdom Pseudomonadati; phylum Bacteroidota; class Cytophagia; order Cytophagales; family Flectobacillaceae; genus Arcicella; species Arcicella sp. GW821-FHT09D11. The sequence goes on from NZ_JBWKOV010000007.1 coordinate 170,654, forward strand.
ATCAGGCTTTGATGTATATACGTTGTTTAATAATTTAATGAAGAGTAGAGAAAACGTTGGACCAGGGGTATTCAACGGTTGGACGCCACAAAACACTAATACAAATGTTCCTGCTTTAACGCTGAAGGATAATAACAATGAAGGACGTACTTCTGATTATTTCATGGTGAATACTTCGTATTTCAAAATACGTAATATTCAGTTTGGTTATACACTTCAACCGAAAGTAGTGTTCTCAAGACTTCGTTTTTATGTCATGGCTGAAAACTTGTTCTGGATAAAAAGCAGTAGTTATTTAAGTCCAGACCCAGAACGCATTGACCTCGGCCCAGTTCCAATTCCGAAGACTTTTACATTTGGTGTTAATGCGTCATTCTAAGCATTCGGCTATCTGCTATCAGATGTCAGCTTTTTTAATAACGCTTAGCAAATAACACTATTCAACAGTAGTTGTTATATAAATTTTAAAGCTGAAGGCTGACTAACGAAATCCGACAGCTTTTATAAACTCAAATTTAAAAAACATGAAAAATAAGATACTTCCAATCATATTTGTTGCAGGCTTACTTGGTTTAAGTGCTTGCAAAGATGCCCTTGAATATACGCCTACGGGGGTATTATCATCCTCAGATTTAACCTCTCCAACTGCGATTGAAGGATTAGTAACTTCGGCGTATGCTGCCATCGGCAACGGTGACATGATTGGTCCTATTTATAGCAATTGGGTATACGGTAGTGTTCGCTCAGACGATGCTTATAAAGGCGGGGGTGGTACTGGTGACGTGGGTGAAATTGATGCCATCGAGCATTACAATTTAGTCACTCCAACGATTGGTTCATTCGTTACGCGTACTTGGCAAAATTTGTTTAAATCTATTTCAAGATGTAATGTGGCTTTGCGTGCGGTAAATACGCTTTCGGAAACGAGTTATCCAAATAAAAAAATCCGTTTGGCAGAATTACGTTTCTTGAGAGCTCACAGTTATTTCACGATGAAACTTTTATACAAAAATATTCCAATTTTTGATGAAACCGCTTCTAGTGACGATATTCTAAAAGTATCAAATACACTCAGCAATGATGAATCATGGAATAAAATTGCCGCTGATTTACAATATGCTGTAGATAATTTACCTGCTAGTCAACCAGAAATTGGAAGAGCAAACAAAACGGCTGCCCAAGCATATTTAGCTAAATTAAGATTATATCAGGCGTATGAACAAGATAATAATCATAAAGTAACCAACATCAACAAAACAAGGTTACAAGAAGTAGTTACTTTAACACAAGCAGTAATTTCGTCTGGAAAATATAGTTTAAGTGGAGACATTGCTGATAATTTTCTTCCAGAAACTGAGAATGGACCAGAATCAATATTCGCTATTCAGTTTACGATTAATGATGGAACAACGGCTGGTCGTTTGAGTTTTGAAGATGGATTAAATTACCCACATGGTGCTCCTCAATATGGCTGTTGTGGCTTTCATGCTCCAAGTCAGAATTTGGTAAATGCTCATGCTACTGATGCCAACGGCTTACCATTATTCGACACCTTTAATAATGGAAATGTTGATTTAGCAACCGCAACAGTTGATACGCGTCTTGACCATACTGTAGGTATAGACGGGCATCCATATAAGTACGATAATACAAAACCATTCAGTAATAGCTGGGTGCGTGATGCTGGCGTATATGGTAATTTCCACTCGATGCGTTTTCAACAATTAGCTACTAGTTCATCGTATTTCAAACTTGGACCATTTATGGGAACTGCTAAAAACTATGACATCCTTCGTTATGATGATATCCTATTAATTCAAGCAGAAGCGTATATTGAACTAGGTCAGCATGATAAAGCACTACCATTAATCAATCAAATCAGAAAAAGAGCTTCTGAAAGTACAGGTAGATTGAAAAAATTAGACGGTACATTCGCTTCAAAATATAATGTAAAACAGTATTCAGCTACAGGTTGGACACAAGATTTTGCTCGTAAAGCATTGCAATGGGAGCGTCGTTTAGAATTTGCAACTGAAGGTTCTCGTTTCTTTGATTTAGTACGTTGGGGCATTGCAGAGCCTACATTGAATGGCTATATCAACATAGAAAAAACGAAAAGAACCTTTTTAGCGACTGCTAAATTTACCGCTGGGAGAGATGAGTATTTGCCAATTCCACAGGCAGAAATTACCTTCACCAATGGCTTATACAAGCAAAATCCAGGATATTAATATCTGATAAATTGGGTTTACAGATTTGGAATAATGAAAAAAAGATAGCTATTAAGGCTATCTTTTTTCTTTTATAAATAAATTCTAAATGCTAATCGTTGGGATTTCTCCTTCTACAATCAATTTCCCTTCTGTTGCCTTTTGTACATCTTCAATACTAATGCCTGGAGCAATTTCTAATAACTTAAACCCTCCTTCTGGTAATACTTCCAATACTGCTAACTCTGTGACAATTTTTTTTACACAGGCAATTCCTGTTATTGGTAGACTACAATGCTTTAATAATTTAGACTTCCCGTCTTTACTTACATGTTGCATGGCAACAATGATATTTTTAGCAGATGCTACTAAATCCATTGCACCACCCATCCCCTTCACCATTTTGTTAGGGATTTTCCAATTGGCAATATCCCCATTTTCCGAAACTTCCATTGCTCCCAAAATAGTCAAATCTACATGTTCGCCACGAATCATGGCAAAACTTTCGGCAGAGCTAAATAATGAAGACCCTGCTAGCATGGTTACGGTTTGCTTACCTGCATTAATCAAATCAGCATCCACTTGCTCTTCTGTCGGGAAAGGACCAATGCCCAACAAGCCATTTTCAGATTGTAGAATCACATTAATATCTGCTGGAATATAATTAGCCACCAATGTAGGAATGCCAATCCCTAAGTTGACATAATAGCCATCTTTCAACTCCTGTACTATTCGCTTGGCTATCTGATTTTTATCTAACCCAATTCCTAGGATAGGAGGAGATGCTGTTTCTTTCGATACTACTGGTTTTGCAATTGTTCTTTGTTCTATTCTTTTTTGGTAATCTTTCCCTTGAAAAATACGGTGAACATAAATTCCTGCTGTATGAATATCATTAGGATTTAAGGTTCCTGCTGGTACTAACTCTTCTACTTCAGCAATAGTAATGGTACCCGCTGTTGCCATCATAGGATTAAAATTCCGTGCCGTTCCTTTGAAAATTAAATTGCCTGTTGTGTCCCCTTTCCATGCTTTTACAATAGCAAAATCAGCTTTTAATCCACTTTCTAGTAAATACTTTTTACCGTTAAATTTTCTGACTTCTTTTCCTTCCGCTACCTCTGTCCCCACACCAGCAGGCGTGAAGAAAGCAGGAATGCCAGCGCCTCCAGCTCGAATTCTTTCAGCAAGCGTGCCTTGTGGGATAAGTTCAACTTCTAATTCTCCTGATAACAATTGTCTTTCAAATTCCTTATTCTCTCCCACATAAGATGAAATCATTTTTTTTACCTGACGCGTTTTCAGCATTAATCCTATTCCAAAATCATCCACACCAGCATTGTTAGAAATACAGGTTAACCCCTTTACTCCCTTTTGGATTAAAGCATCAATACTATTTTCAGGAATACCACACAAACCAAAGCCCCCCAACATTAACACCGCACCATCTTCAATATCTTTTACTGCTTCTTGGGCAGTATTCACTACTTTATTAATCATTTCCTTGACTGTTTTTGAAGATTATTTTCAACTATATTCGATGTGATTATATTTCTCTATACTAAACAATCAACCCTATATCTCTAGCATGCGAAATAGCTTCGTCAGTATGTTCAAATTGACAAGTCTGAATATTTTTATTAGTTATCGACTTCATCAAAGATAACGTAATTTCTTCTTTTTTAGGGCTTACATTCCTGATATAAATAGCCACAACTTTGTCTGGATATTTATTGGCAATGGCTGCATAAATAGCAGGGTCTTTTTGTGAATTGTCGCCTAATAAGACAAATCGTTGTTTAGGAAATGCTTCAAACAGTCTTACTACCCTCATTAATTTTCCTTGGTGCTTTGTGGCTCCTGTTTTTAATAATTGATACCAACGTTTAATCTCATTCAATAAAAATACTCCTTTGGGCAATTGATTATGTTTAAAAAAAACGTTTAAATCATCATACAAATTCCATTCGCTACTAGATACATAAAAGAAAGGATTCAATAAGTTTGGTTCAGTATGAGCCAACGAAAGCAATCTGTAAAATTTCACTACATCAGCAAACGTTTTTCTGCTTAGGGGGTTTTTAGTAAACATCACCCTTAATTTTTTGCCCGTTTTAGCTGAATGTGAGACCAGTACGGTATCATCAATATCCGAAATGAATCCATATTGAGTAGCTTCTGGTACAAAAATTTTCCCTTCTCCTGTAGCCAATACTTTATCATGTGGACCTACTAAATCTATAAAAACTGCATGCCATCCTGCTACAATTTTACTAGCAGATTTCCATTCGAACTTGAAAAAGCCATCACTCGCTGTTTTGGTATAATAATACTGATTGTCCCACTGCAAACGTACCTTAACTCCCGCAATGGGTTTTACAGAAAATATCTTCACTAAATGAATAATGTTAGAGATAAGGTGATTGTCAACAACAGCACGTGGCGGATTTCCTGCTAAAACATGACCATAAACAATAAGGTTATCTTGATGCCCATATCCATGATATACTTTAACTGTGGCATTTCGCTGGTATGATTTTTTTCTCATTTTAATTATAAATTTAAAAGATACTATATAAGAGATTGTTTAGTATAATTATGTATTTACCTATGCAGGAAAAGAATATCCTAAAATTACTCTTTATCGTCAATACAGGTGCAGGGAGTAGTTCCAGAAATTGGTCTTTATTAATCAGTGAATACTTTGTTTTAAAACAATATATTATCGAAATATATGATTTACAAAAGAATTGTACCACGGAAGCCATTAATCAAAAAATCTTAGCGTTTTCTCCTAATCAAGTAATTGCGGTTGGGGGTGATGGAACAGTCAAATTAGTGGCCGAATGCTTGATTAACACCAATATTCCTTTAGGCATATTACCAGCAGGTTCAGCGAATGGACTGGCAAAAGAATTAGGCATCAGCAATAATCCAGAGCAAGCTTTAGAGACACTGGTAACGGGGACTATTAAAAAAATTCATTTAACGAAAATCAACGACCAATTATGTATTCACCTGAGTGATATAGGTTTAAACGCTTATGCCATTAAAAAGTTTGAAAAACAGGGTATTCGTGGGATGTGGGGATATTTAATTGCTTCTTTGAAGGTACTGTGGCAAAATCCATTGATGGAAGTGGCTATACATACCAATCATAAAGTTCATCACTTAAAAGCCGAGATGATTGTGATTGCCAATGCTACCCAATATGGAAGTGGCGCAGTTATTAACCCTATTGGCAAACTTGACGATGGGCTATTTGAGGTAATAGTCATCAAGAAAATATCTCCTTATGAAATTTTTAAAATGATATCTCAACATCAGGAATATGACCCTGATAAAATAGAAGTTTTTCAGACTACCTCACTCACCATGCGCTCGTCTAAAAAAGTGCATTTTCAAATAGATGGAGAATATATGGGTAAAATAAAAGAAGTAAAAGCTTCAATTATGCCTGAGGCCCTTGAAATAATTGTACCTGCATTAAAGTAGATACTAAATATAGTATGATAACACCTAAATATTTTGAAAATTGCAAACTAGTCTATTGCTATTTCGTACACTAATTTCCACCAATTTCTAACAATACATCATTAAAAATGACTATCACCAATACTTCCATCATAAAAAAAATGCTTCTCTTATTTCTGGTTTTGGCAGGAATGCACTTTGCAAAAGAGTTCTTGATTCCATTACTGATTGGAAGTATTTTAGCTACCCTTTTTATACCGCTATGTAATTTTTTAGAGAAGAAAGGACTGCATAAAGGGTTGTCAGCTTTTATTTGCTTGCTCGTTCTAGTATTAATCATGGCTAGCTTAATGGCATTACTCGGTTGGAAAGTTTCCGAGCTAGTAAAAGACATGGCTGAAATTAAACAAAAAGCGATTAAATGGGGAGTAAGCGTACAAGAATATATCTTCAATCATCTTGGAATATCTGTAGAACAGCAATCCAAAATATTAAAACAAGAACAACCTTCACTTGGTAGCATTATGCAATTGACATTGTCATCAATTGCTGGGCTAGTCACAGCATTAGTTTTATTATTGGCCTATGTGTTCTTTTTATTATATTATCGCAATCATATAAAAAAGTTTTTCTTGAAACTGGTACCGTCCAACCAACAGCATGAAATGGGGCAAATCCTTAGTAAAGCCACTAATGTTTCTCAACAATATTTATTTGGTCTTTCAAAAATGATTGTCTGTTTATGGATTATGTATGGTGTTGGGTTCAGTATCTTGGGCGTAAAAAACGCTATATTCTTTGCCATTTTGTGTGGATTATTAGAGATTGTCCCCTTTGTAGGTAATATTACAGGTACTACCCTTACCATATTGGTCACAGCTTTACACGGTGGTTCCCCATCTGTATTAGGAGGTATTGTTGCTGTTTATGGAGTTGTTCAATTTATCCAAGGATGGGTATTAGAACCCCTCATTTTAGGGCCACAAGTAAAGATAAACCCCTTGTTTACTATTATTGCTTTAGTAGTTGGTGAACTTATTTGGGGTATCCCGGGCATTATTTTAGCCATTCCATTAACAGCTATCCTAAAAATTATTTGTGACCATATTGATCCTTTAAAACCTTATGGATTTTTAATTGGTGAAATCGACTATGAGAAAGATGATAATGACTTAGCCGCTAAGTTGAAAAAAGGCATTTCAAAGCTAACTAAAAGCAAATAAGCGACGATGACTACAGATAATATTGAAAATAATGTATCAATTATTATCAATGTAGTAGGAAAGATAACCCCCAAATAATTACCTGTGCCGTAATACCCATTGCCAGTGTTGCGGTGCTATATACTTTTAAGGTTGTAGCAGTCTCAAGGTTTGAAAATCTACTAATTACCCAGAAATAGGCATCGTTGGCATGACTTATCATCATACTGCCAGCACCCATACTCAGAATAGTCAACGTTAAGTCTACAGAATTATTAAGCCCCAATGAAGCAAGCATTGGGGTAATTAAGGACGATGCTGTAATAATAGCAACGGTAGATGACCCCTGAGCTGTTTTTAAAATAGCGGTAATAATAAATGGAAAGAATATTCCAAGCGTATATCCACTTAACATTTCTCCCAAATTTTTTCCAATACCCGTTGATTGAAGCATTTCGCCAAACATTCCTCCAGCAGCAATAATGGCTAAAATCATTCCTGCTTTATCTACGCCATCGGTGAGCCAATGAGATAAATCTTTTTTGTACCGCTTTTCTATTAGCGTTAAAGAAGCAAGGATTCCGATAGCCAATGCGATAACTGGCTCTCCTATAAATGCCATTAATTTAAGCAGCGCCGATTGTTCATTCATTTCTTTTGAAGTAAATAAAAATACAATTGATTTGATTCCTATTAAGGCAATCGGCAGTAATACTGGCAAAAACGAACGGGTAGCAGAAGGTGAAAAATCTGTTGATATGGTTACATTCTCTTGCTCAATGTACTCATGTGTAATGTTTTTTCCTTGCCAAATGCTCCAAAAATAGCCTATCAAAGCTACTGGCACTGCCAAGGCAATTCCCCAAAGCATTACCATTCCTAAATCGCCCCCTATTGTTCCTACAGCTGCAGTTATACCGGGATGTGGCGGGACTAGACAATGAACCGCATATAAGGAGGTAGCGAGAGCAGTAGCCATCACTGGCATACGATGATGTGTTTTCTTGACAAGTGAATGATTCAACCCACTTAAAATAATAAAACCACTATCACAAAAGATAGGAAAGCCTATGATAAAGCCTGTTAAAGCAATGGCTGCGGGAGCATTATTTTCATTCACCATTTTTAAAATCGCATTGGCCATACTCGTTGTAGCACCCGTCTTTTCAAGAATAATCCCTAGCGTTGTACCGAGTATTATGAGGAGACCAATCTTTTCCATGGTGTGTCCAAAGCCAATTTTTAGCGTAGCAACTATCGTAACAAGGGTCAAATCACTTAATAACCCTACAAAGAGTGCTGCTAGCGTTAAAGCAAAGAAAGCATTAAGCTTTTTATAAGCGGTTGCCCATACAATAAAACTAATGCTGGCGACTAAAATGAAAAGTAAATAATAGGACATCTTTGAGATAGTTTATTGGATGATAGCAATCATAATATCCATCACGTTGGTTTGTGTAGGGCCTGTAATCAATAAGTTTCCTGTTTGCTCAAAAAAATGGTATGCATCATGATTCACTAAATAGCTTTCTATGGATAAATTATTTGCTATAATTGTTGCTACTGCTTCCCTGTTTATCAGGGCACCAGTGGCATCCGTCGGACCGTCTGTGCCATCTGTACCACCACTTAATATTGAAAATTCAATATTGGTATCAAGAATATTCATTTTCTTTAGTTCTTGTAAAACTACTAACATAAAGTGTTGATTTCGTCCACCTTTACCATGACCAGTAACTTTTAAAGTAGTTTCACCACCCTGTATAATGCATATAGGTTTGTCATCTGTATGTGCTAATATTGTCTTGATAAATTGCTTAGCTTCGACTACTGTATTGCCCGTTACAATCTCAGGAATTAACATAGTTTTGTAACCCAATCTTTTAGCCTTTTTTTCAGCAGCCAATTGAGCTAATATGTTATTAGCAATAATCCGAGTAGTGGTATTTTTAAAAAGTTCATCCCCAGCCTTAGGAGTATCGTCAATTATTCCATCAATGCCTTTTTGTAGATAATCGTTAATGTTGGCAGGCAAATTAGAAAGAATATCGTATTTTATAATCACATCCATTGCCTCTTGAAAAGTAGATGAATCTGGTACAGTAGGGCCACTAGCAATAACGCCTAAATCATCGTTGGGGACGTCGCTAATCATCAATGAAAATACTTTTGCTTTCCCACAATACCGAATTAATTGTCCTCCTTTGATGGCTGAGAGGTGTTTTCTGACGATGTTAATTTCATCAATTCCTGCTCCTGATTTTATTAAAAGCTCAAAGGTTGATTGTATTTCTTGCAAAGATAATCCAGTGGGTACATCACACCATAATGATGATGCCCCGCCACTTATTAAACAAATGATGATATCGTTTTCGGATACATCCTGTAATAAATCAATTGTAGCTTTTACAGCCATTTCACCCATTTCATCGGGTATAGGATGGGCACTTTCTAAGACTTTTATCTTTTCAGTAGCTATTTTGTGTCCATATTTTGTTGTAATAACGCCTGCTGTGATATAATCTCCTAGTATCTTTTCCGTTTCAAATGCCATGGCAGCTACTGCTTTCCCTGCACCTATTACATAAATATGCTGTATAATATTTTTAGGGAAATACTCTCCGCAAATTTGAATAGCATCATCTTCCACTAATAGATAATTGCTAAGCAATTGTGAAGGCTTAACAGCATCGACAGCAGCATTAAAAATTTGTATAATATCCTTAGTCATCCTGAAAAACTTTAAAAAATCAATTCATAGTTAGTACTTCGCCCGCCCGCCATTTCTTTCTGTAAAATCTCTTTTGTCATCAAATCTTGAATGTCTCTTAAAGCTGTATCCGATGAGCATTTGGCTATTTTAGCCCATTTAGAGGACGTAAGTTTACCCTCAAAATTATCCATCAGTTTGTTCAGTAAAAGCTTTTGTCGCTCATTCAAAGGGGTATCTCTATGTTTTTCCCAGAATCTTGCCTTGGCCAATACTTTTTCTAAAATGACATCTGTATTTAATAATGCTTTGGTCAAGCAGTCTAAAAACCATGTAAGCCAAAGTGTAATATCAGACGTTCCTTTTTGTACTTTTTCTAATATTTCATAATAACTATTTCGCTGTATTTGAATTTGTGCAGACATACTAAAGAATCGCTGAGAACTACCATCAGCCTTGGATAATTGCATATCAGTAATGGCTCTGGCAATTCTTCCGTTTCCATCATCAAACGGGTGAATCGTTATAAACCAAAGGTGTGCAATTCCTGCTTTCATGATAGGGTCGATAGCCTGTGTTCCGTTAAACCATGTGATAAATTGGTGCATCTCATGAGCTAATAACGAAGCTTTAGGTGCTTGAAAATGTACTCTTTCTCTACCCATTGCTCCCGACACTACCTGCATATCGCCTGTTCGCCAACTAGCTATCGTGATAGGATACATGCCACTTCTCCCAGTCGGGAAAAGCGCCGCGTGCCAATTAAACAACCGTTCGTCACTGAGCGGAATTTGATTATTTTGTGTAGCATCCAACATTACTTCTACAATGCCATCCACATTTCTATCTGAGGGAATTAATCCAACAATATCCATTCCTAAACGCCTTGCTAGAGACGAGCGAACCTGTTGAGGATTTAAAAACTCTCCTTCAATTTCTGTTGATTTCAGGACATCCAAAGTAAGCGTTGCCAAAAAGGCTTCTTGCTGAAGGACAAAACCTAATTGCTCCATTTTGCCCATCAATTTCCCCTGCAAGTTCCTAACTTTACCGAGGGGCATCGATAATACAGAATCGTCCCACGTGAAGGCTGTCCAATTGATATGTTGATGTATGTAACTGCTCATAAAAATAGATTATGCGGTGAATATAGCATTTATTCTCCGCATATTATGCGGAGAATGTTTTTATTATTCACCGCAAGCTTTTATTAAGAACACGTAGACATTAATTTTATCGCAAAGCATATGTTACCTTCATAACACATCAATAACTGCTATAATGATAGCATACATTTGCATAAATCCAGAAACAAAATTTAATATGAAAACAAAATTTTTACTATTATTCCTGATTGGTATATTAAGTTCTTTCTCTCCCGAAAAAATTACTTGGGTAGCCATTGGAGATTCTATTACTTATTTAAACGACCATCCTAAGGAAACAGGTAATAGGATTACCAAAGGTTATATGAGTGGGGTAGTAGAAAAGCTTCCTCAGGTGGAATACATCAACCAAGGTCATAATGGGTGGACTTCTGTAAGAATTGCTGAACAAATAGAAAAGCTTGGTTTAGTAAAAGCAGATGTTTATACAATATTTTTAGGAACGAATGATTGGTGGCAGGGGCGAACACTCGGTACATTGACCGACTATCAAAATGCAACGGGATATAATACCGTATATGGTTCTTTCAGAATAATTATCAATAAAATCAAGAGCTTAAATCAAGATGCCAAAATTATCTTGATTACGCCCATGCAACGTGCAGACTTTGTATACATTGCCAATCCAAAAAACAATGCGTATGGTTCGTACAGGGAGAAAAAGGGGCAAGAATTATCTCAATTTGCCGAGGCGGTGAACACCATAGGAAAGCTTGAAAACATTCCTGTAGTTGATTTATACCATACTAAAAAATTAAAAATAGCGAAGCTCGTTCATTTCAAACGTTTGAAAGATTCACAAACTGGAACATACAAAAATTATCGTTATCCAGCCTTTATAGATGTACCTTATAATGCAGAAACGGATGAATACCCTTACCCCCTTGAAGCCATCGATATGACTTACGATGGACTGCATCCATCTGACAAAGGCTATGAAGTAATCACTAAAAAGTTGGTTAAAGTGATGAAAAATATATTATAGCTGTAATATTGATGATTGACAATATTAAAAAAAACGGTCTGTGAAACAAGCTAGTTCACAGACCGTTTTAATTTATCCAATCGTAATTTTGTGTTCAAATGGCGTAATACCTGTGAGGTATACATACATGCCATCTGTTTTCAAAGTTCCAAAATGTGAGCTGTACATTTCACCTTCCAAACTTTTAATTTTAGTATGTTGGTTTATTCCTTGTCCGAATTTTATACTATCCTTCCCATAAGTATATTCGCCTGTTTTGCCTGCTAATAAATAATTATTTGGCGAGTTTTCTACTTCTTTCACACCCGTTAATTGTCCCCCTTCTTTGAAGCATAGTTCAATGGTTACTGATACGCCATCAGTGCCTTTTGAACTGAATACCAATTCATTAATACCATCTTTTTCTTCAATACTAATAGTTGTATCCATCATTTTGACATTGCTTTGTGGGCGATGTTCAAAATCCATTTTATTCCAAAATCTCCCATCCGTGCTTGGAGCATGTTTGTAATCACCATTGGCTTTCTTAAACTGTTTAGGCAAAGGTTGGTAATAAGGTGCTTCGATTCTTTGATGCAATATGTACTTCCCATCTTTATAAGCAATCCCTTGGCTACGGAAATAACCTGTACTGAAAAAATCGGTTGAAAAACGAAGGTATTTTAAAATAGCTTCACCTTTTCTAAAAGCAAATAAATTTGAATTTGTTGAACGCCCAGAAGCAATAATTATAGGAAAATCTGCTCCTCCAAAAATCGTAGAAGTTGTATCATTCTTTCGGATTCTGACCAAGTTGGTTGTCTTAAAGAATTTTTCAAAATTTACTGATGGAGCTTTAGGCGTTGGAAGTGGCTTTAAATAGGTGGGTTCTTCTAAACAAAATGGTAATAAATCAACCATTATTTTTTCGTCAAACCCTTTTACCTTCTCTATGAATTTTGTAATTGAGGCAAATGCTGCATTATTATCTTTAATGGCTAAGTAGCGATAATCATGATAATGATTCAGCACATTAATAGTCATAAATTGGTCTTGTCTCCTTGAGTCAGTTGTGACCAAATCACCATTTGGTTCTATATAAAAATACGTTAGATTGAGGTTTTTACGAACAGGCTCTAACAATGTAGGACGCTTTAGCAAACGAGCCATCGTAATCAAGCATCTATCCGTCACCTCAGCATAAATCATACTTCTTTCCAAATAATGCCCATCGCTATCAATATAAATATTTTCAGAAAGCCATTCATCAATGCGTTTCACATAAGCAGGATTAGGAAATAAATCATTTATCTGTGCCAAAGCCGCCGATACTACCCACCGATGGTTAGGAGTATGAATACCTCCAACTCTTAACGATTCTCCTGCTTTCAGGATAAACTCTTTGAGCACCTCTTTTAATGTTGCAAGCACAGGCGAAGTGTTGTGTTTAAAAATGGTAGCCGCAACACAAAGAGGTTCAAGAATGAATGCAGTATCAGGTGGTGAGGCCAAATTACCTAAATTAAGCGTACCATCTGTTTGCTGAGCTTTCAAGATAAAGCGAATAATTTTAGTCATTGCTACGACCAATTCCTCTTTTTGGTAATATTGTGAGGTAGATTCAGCATACCCAGCGGCTAAATTGGCTAAATCAAACCCTAATCGTCTACGAATTTCAGTTATATCAGAAGAGAAAACGGTTAATAATTTAGCAACTTCTTTATTATTAGCTTGCACTATTTGCTGGTAAAAATTTTCGTCTGAAGTACTTTCATGTTGAGCATAACTCACTATTGGTGATAGCACTGCCAATGTTCCTAATCCAAAGCATTGTTGTAAAAAAGTTTGTCGTGTAATATGTTCCATTATGATAAGGATAAAAGTAAAGGGTTGTCTTTTGTAAAAGATTAACACTTGATTTATTTACTTACTTAATGGTAACACATTAGTCTTTTTACTGGGCTATCTGGCTCTATGGGTATTCATTTTAGCTATATATTTTTTAGGCAGAGTAGGGTAGGAGATGCTTATTAATTAAACTCTTAATGCCCCACGAAAGCCCCTAGCGGCATAATAAGATTCTGCGCCATTGTGATATATAAAGACGGTACTATAGCGAAAATCAGCAAAAAGAGCACCCCCCAATTTTCGAATGGTAGCAGGCGTTTGTATCCAGCTAGATGTTTTTGCATCGAACTTTCCAAGTTTTTGTAATGCACGATATTGTTCTTCTGTTAAAATTTCTATACCCATGGCACTTGCCATATCTATTGCATTGTTTGCTGGCTTATGTTCTTTTCTTGATGCTAGCGCTGAACCGTCAAAACAAATACTTCTACGACCTTTGGGCGTTTCGTCTGAGCAATCATAGAAAATATATTCGCCCGTATTTTCATCATAACTAACCACATCTGGCTCTCCTCCAGTCTCTTCCATTTCATCAAGCGAGCATAATTTTTCAGGATTCGCTTCTAGTTTCGCTTGTACGCTAGCCCATTCAATGCCTTGGTGTCTGTTCATGTTTTTCTCAAAACGTGCTTTTAAGACGCTGAGTAAATGCGCAGATTCTTCTGGAGACAAATTATTTTTATTGATATTCATGTTGTTTTTCTTTTATATTGATACAGCTATAATTTTCTAGTATTCATCCTTGTAATCCCTTTCCGCTAAGAATATGTTCTATATATTTTTCAATTCTCGCCTCTCGAGTTTTGGATTGTTTGGGTGCAGCAAAATAAAGAAGATATGCTCTTTGTCGTCCAGGGGTTAAGGCCTCAAAAGCAGTTTTCAACTCACGTGTTTCGTCTAATTTTTGCTGAAATTCGTCAGGAATAATGAATTCTTCAGTCTTTTTAAATGTGACTTCCAGTCCAGCTTTTTCTACTTCAATAGCTTCATAGATATACGTTTTGATGATAGATTCTAATTCAACGATTTCCCGCACATTCGTAAACCGAATCTGGCGTGTTGCCTGCGTATTCTCAGTTTGCTGAATTAAAATACCATTTGTATCATTTAATAAAGCTCCTTTGAAGAACAAAAATGCACAGTATTCTTTAAAATCATGTATCAAAACAATATTACTTTTCTGGAAAGTATAGCAAGGAACACCCCATTTCAATTCTTCAGTCAATAGACAGTCAAGCGCAATCATTCTCAACTTTTCTAATTCCTTTTGCCACTTTTCGGCTTTATTAAAATAAAAATCAACCTTTGGATTCATCTTAATTATTTGTTGAAATAATTTTTCTATTGTAAATGGGTAATAGCATCTACTTCTTCTTTCCTTTTCAATAACTGTACTACCCCAGTTGATAGCATTCCTAGCGCCAACCAGCTAGTAGCAACCCAATAAATGATTTTGTTTTTCTTTGTCATCATTATATCATTTTTTTCACAATGTCTTCTAATCGATTATGAGCCATATTGATGCCTTGTGCAAAAGGTAACTGTAACATTTGGTCTCTAAGAGCAACAGATTTGTACACGATGTGCATACTCAATTTACTAGTATTTTCAGTAAGTTTTTCAAATGCTAAAAACTCCAACTGGACATCAAAAGGGGTATTCTCCATTTCAAACGTCCGAGTGATTTTTTGATTTAAACTATACTCATGAATTACGCCATTAAAGCCATGCTTGTTTCCTTTGAGGTCGGTGGTTACAAATTGCCAGCTGCCATGCTTTTTATTTTCGAGTTTCAGCACTTTTGTGCCCATCCATTGTTCAACAATATCAGGCTCGATATAGGCTTTAAAAAGTAATTCCACTGGCAAATCAAATTCTCTGATAACTACTAACTCCTGTTTGCCATCTTCAGCATTAATTTTTGTTTTGGGTTCCATCTTATTTTATTCCGTTGATTTATATCCTTTCATAAGGGCTTCTAACTTATTAAATCTATCATCCCACATTAAGCGGAATGGCTCAATAAAGTCTGCTATTGCTTTTATTTTTTCTGGATTCAAGCGATAGTAAATTTCTCTGCCATTTTGCTCTTGTTCTAATAATTCACACTCGACCAGTATTTGTAAGTGTTTTGACACAGTTGGTCTGGCAGTCTCAAAATTTGAGGCTATCGCACCAGCTGTCATTGATTGAGAAGCCACCAATAGCAAAATGGTTCTTCTAGTCGGGTCGGCAATTGCCTGAAAAACATCTCTGCGTAAATTCATTATGTAGTTATTTAACTATATAATTTTTTTGGAAAAATTTAGAAAACTATTGCAGATTCAATATTAATATCGTAATATTGCGATATAATAATATAATCAATGGGACTGACTAAATCAGAGATATTTACAGGCGAACAAAATAACTTGGCATCACTGTTTAAAGTGCTAGGACATCCTGCAAGAATAGCAATACTTCAGCATATTATCAATCAGAAAGCCTGTATTTGTAATGATTTGGTTGATGAATTGGGATTAGCACAGGCAACGATTTCACAACATTTAAAGGAATTAAAAAACATCGGTATCATTCAGGGAACCATTGAAGGGAAATCTGTTTGCTATTGCATTGAAGAAAAAAAATGGAATGAAGTTCAACAGTTGTTTGACCTATTCTTTGAACAAAATGTAAAAGTTAATCAATGCTGTTAATATCATTTTTTATGATTTTTAATATCGTAATATTGCAATATAACATTTAATCTTAATAATCAGCGTTTTATGAAATTATCAAACATCAAAGAAATCTTACCAACATTAAATAATGTGGAATTTCAATTAGAGAGTGGCACATTTGTACCAGAGCATTTTCACGTGACAGAAATAGGCATGATTACAAAACACTTTATTGATTGTGGTGGAACGATAAGAAATGAGAAAGTAATCAATTTCCAATTATGGGATGCAAATGATTATGAGCATAGGTTAAAACCAACTAAGCTACTTAATATCATCAAGCTTTCCGAAGAAAAGTTAGGTATCGAGGATGCTGAAATTGAAGTGGAATATCAAGCTGAAACTATCTGTAAATATGCCTTAGCATTTAATGGAAATCATTTTATTCTAAAGAATAAACAAACAGCGTGTTTGGCAAATGATGCTTGTGGCATTCCTACGGAAAAACAAAAAATAAACTTAATAGAACTGGATGGTAATGCTTGTTGTAGTCCAAATTCAGGTTGTTGTTAAACCATTAGTTTTTTGATGTATAATTTACCTTATGTTAAGTAAAAAACTAAACACAATATCTTAGTCAGCTTCAATGGTACTCATGGTTTATTTTTAGCGAGGTACTTAAGGACCTCGCTAAAAATAATTGAATAATCTCCTTATCGACTAATAATCCCTGCTTCTATCATCCACCGCTCACACAATTCTGTCCATAACTCCGTAGAACCCGGGTTGTTTCGTAGTGCAATAGCATGTCCGCCTTGAGGGAATATATGTAAAGTACTACTTACTTTGTGTTCTAATAAAGCTTGATATAATAAAAGGCTATTATGCGAGTCGACCGTGTTGTCATTAAAAGCTGAAACAATAAAAGCAGGACTCGTTTGGTCTGTTACTTGTAAATGTGTTGAATATTGATTGATTTGTTCATTAGAAGGATTTAGTCCTAACAAATTTTTCTTACTTCCCTTGTGTGCGTAATTGCCCATATCCACCACTGGAGAAACCAAAATCATAAAATTAGCTTTTGCAGAATATTTATCTAACGTATCACCAATATAAGATACATCTTTTGTAGTTACGCCTGCCAAACTTGCCAAATGTCCTCCAGCAGAAGAACCTTGAATACCTATTTTATCTGTTTTTATTCCCCATTTAGGCGCATTACTTCTAATCACCTTTATGGCTCGTTGGGCATCTTGAAGCGGACCAATCTCCCGATTTATAAGATCGGGACTATTAGGTAATCTATAATTAAGTACAAAAGCTGAAATTCCCATGGTATTAAACCACTTCGCCAACTGTATACCACTAATCACATAAGCCAAACGTTCATAGCCACCACCGGGACAAATAACCACTGCTGCCCCTTTGTTTTCTTGTTGAGAAGGGAAAAAGGCGTACATTCCGGGCGTGCCTACTTTATATACTCTTTCATTAGCAATACTGTCTTTCAGTAGCATTCCTTTGGTATTGGGCATTTTGCCTTTAGGCCAAAGAGGAATAAATTCCTGCGCTTGTAAGGTAAAAGATAGGAATATACCTGCTAGAAAGACAACGATTTGTTTTTGAGTTTTCATCTTATTTGAATTAAGTGGCATATTTATACAACTAAATTGAATATAAATACCTGATAACGAAGCTATTTCATTACTTTTTTGAGGAAGTCAGCAATGTACATCGCTGATTCATCTGCCCAAGGATGAAACAACCAAAAAGGATGTACTTTTACATTGAACTGATGTACTTCATGATAAATACCCCATTCTTGGTATTGACCCACTAGCTCGTCCTGACCTGCGTGAAAACGAGAATAGCCACTATTTAAGAAAAGCATGGGAACCGATTTTTCTGTAGCCCAATAGGCTGGCGATGCCTCTTTCCATACCAATGGTTTTTCATGAAAAAGCCCTCCTAGCCATGCGGCATCAGGGGAATCACTTTTTCTTTGTAAATTCAATGATGAAGGAGCTAAAAAATTAACTGTTCCATCTATATCAACAATAGCATTTACTTTACTAGAAATGCCCAGATGATTACCCATACTTCCCTCAAATTGAGGGAAGTCATTAGTCAGCCCTACTAGTGATGCAAGTTGTCCACCAGCCGAACAACCCGAAATAGCTATTTTTGTAGTATCTATGTCATATTCATTCGCATGTGCTTTTACCCATCTAATAGCAGCTTTGAGGTTATGCAAGGCTGCTGGATAAGAAGCCTCTAACGAAAGTTGGTATTCAACAGGAATTGTTACAAAACCTTTTGCTGCGATTAACTGTGCTAAAGGTACTTGCATCGACTTTTCTCCTGAACGCCATCCCCCTCCATGAACCATCACTAACGCAGGGTATTTACCCTTTTTTCTTGGATGAAAAATATCTAAGTGTAAATCTCTTGGACCAAAAGGAGTTTGCGGTAAATGAGCATAGATTAAGTCTCGTGCTTCTGCTACCGATGTTGGGGTTTGGTGTGGTACAGGGATAGCATACGGATATTCTTTCTTTATTTGCCCATGTACCTTTTTTACATTGTAAGATGTATCTCTGGGAATGGGTTTATAATTTTGTGCCCAAAGGGTATTCCCTACAACAAAGAGAATACCCAGTATATAAAAATTCTTTTTTCTCATAGTAAGTGATTTTTAACATCATTCAGATTACGCTTACATTTGCTCAAACTCAAGGGCTAACAGAATAAACGGTCCAACGGCTTTTGGGTCATTATCACGTTTAGCTTCTTGGCAATAATATTCATAACTGCCATCTCGATAAGGCTTTCCGCCCAAGCCTGCCCCTGCACAGGTATCAGTAATCGTTATTTCTCCGTCTGCTTGTTCTTTGATTAAATGTTTTAAAATACCCTTATATCCTTTTTGAGCGGTGGCTAAATATTTTTTGTCTATTACACCCCTTCTGACTCCTTTGATAAGAAAATAGACAAACATCGTTGAGGCTGAGGCTTCTAGGTAATTCCCCTCCTTTGCTCCCACATCCATAACCTGATACCAAAGACCTGTTGAAATATCCTGATATTTTTTCAATGTTTGCGCCACGCTTTGAGTAATCTGTAGTATTTTTGGATACTCAGGATGATTTTTCGGAAAAAAATCTAGGGTATCTATCAAAGTCATAGCATACCACCCCATGCCCCTACCCCAAGTATGAGCCGACTTCCCTGTTTGCTTATCTGCCCAGCGTTCTTGTTTGCTTTCGTCCCAACCGTGGCTATACAAACCTGTTGTAACGTCTTTGTTATGAACATCAATTAATTTGATTTGCTTAGCTACGTCATCAAACAGGGCTGGTTCTTTAAACACTTGTGCATACTGAGCCAAAAAAGGAGTAGCCATATATAGCCCATCTAACCACATTTGATGCGGATAGTTTTTTTTATGCCAAAATCCACCTTCCGTTGTTCTGGGATGTGTTAACATCTGCGTTCGTAGGGTTTGTATCGCCTTCTGGTATTTACTATCACCCGTTTGTTGGTATAAGGCAAATAGGATTTTACCAGAATTAACAGCATCAATATTATAGTTATCTAAAGCATACGTTTTAATCGTGCCATCTGGCAAAATCAAGTCATCAGCATATTTCTTGATGTATTCATAATACTTGGTTTCTCCTTTGGCTTTCCAAAGCTTTTCAAGGGAAGTACATACAAGTCCATTACAATAATTCCAACGGGGTGTTTTAGAAAAATCTAACATCCACCCTTCTGGATTACGCTTGATGTCTGAATCAGCCATGCGTATCGACCAAGGTTTTTGTGATTTCCCATAGCTAATCGATGGATATATTATTGATAGACCGCCGTAGCTTAAAGCCATTTTAAGGACATCTCTTCTTTTCATCATCTTTTGTTTTTAAGGTAAAGGTTCAATCTTAAACCAATCAAAATCAGCATAGCCCGAATCATTAATTTGAGAAATACGAGTACAATACAGTCCAATCTTTGCACCAATCCAATGCCCTACAATGGCTTGAAACTCATTACCAACTTGCTTAAATTCTTTTCCATCAATGCTATAACTGAACTGACATTTTGCATTTTTCATCACTTTTACGCGTAAATAAACAGGCGTTTTGGCGGGAACAGTAGCCAATGTCGTTTCTGTTTCTGCCTTCCCTTCTGATGCCTTATTACATTCAGTGTACACCAATGCTATTTCATCTTTGCCTTTACTTTTCAGGGCAATAGTAGCATAGCTTTTCCCCAAAATTATCAAGCCTGTTTTCTCATTTTCTAAGCGAGTGTTGGGTGTAAAAATCACTTTCGTAGTAGCCATAAAGTTTTCTGTCGGAAACTTTTGGAGTAAAATATTCGGTACTTCCCAATAATTTTTAGCTTCGTCGGGTACTTTGAAAGAATACAAACGTAAGTGTCCTTGGTTGGTCATACTATGCCAAATGCCTTTTGGATTTGCTTGCCATTGCCATTGTAGCCCAAGTGTATTGGTATTAAATTCATCCGACTCGGCAGGAGTAACTATTGGGTACGTTTTACCAACATTGGGTTTACGGTAAGTAAGCACTGGCTCGCCTTTATTATCGCCATCTGGATCAATGCCTATCACTGGCCAATCGTTCACCCATTTCATAGGTTGCAGATGCACCACACGACCATATACGTCTTTATCCTGAAAATGCAAAAACCAATCTTCACCCGTTGTTGTATTTACCCATGCGCCTTGGTGTGGACCATTTACAGGGCTTTTCCCTTGATCCATTACTACCTTCCGTTCGTATGGTCCATATACGTTTTTAGAACGAAGTACTAATTGCCAACCTGTAGAGACCCCACCCGCTGGAGCAAAAATGTAATAATAACCATTGCGTTTATAGAACTTAGGTCCTTCCAATGTTGGGTCAGTTTCATGTCCATCGAAAACGATTACGCCTTCATCCATTACTTTCGTTCCACTGGCATTTAGTTTTTTGATTGTCAATACACTTTTGATGCCTGCACGACTGCCAGCCCAACCGTGTACCAAATACACTTGTCCATCTTCATCCCACAAAGGACAAGGGTCTATCAACCCTTTCCCTGCTTCAATCAATACTGGTTCTGACCACTCACCTGCTGGATTTTTAGTTTTGGTTAAGTAAATACCAAAATCTGGATCAGGATAATAAAGCCAAAACTCACCTTGATGATAGCGAATAGCAGGAGCCCAAACGCCATTTCCATGTTGAGTTTTAGAAAAATGTTCAACAGGAGGCTGACGTTTTAGCGCATGACCAATGAGTGTCCAGTTGACTAAATCTTTAGAATGTAAAATGGGTAAGCCAGGAACAGCATCAAAACTTGAAGCTGTCATATAAAAATCATTACCCGCTCTACACACATCTGGGTCAGAATAATCTGCATCTAATACAGGATTTTTGTACTGCCCATTTCCTAAGTCCGCTACCCAAACCTTAGAAATATAATTATCTTTTTGTACTTGACCCTGTAACGAGAAACTCAAAAGACAGAGGGCATAAACGTATTTTTTTAGCATCATCATTGTATTTTTAAAGCTATTTCCACCAATTTTTAATAGTACTTTTTGACCCAAAAATGCGTTCTACACTATAATTATCAGCCTCTTTCTTTTTTAACTGACGGCTCCATGCTACTCTCTGAGCTGTATTAGCTCCTGAGCCGTAAGATACGTATTCGGCGTATAAAACTGTCTTTTCATTATCGGTATTTCCCCAGTTGTTCCAACCTATAGGAAGAATATGATTATCCATTTCTGTTCTTATAAAAACAGTTTTAGAATATGGTCGCCAAGGACGACCTAAGTATACTTTTTGGGCTGATGAATCGGCTGTGAGTTTACAATCTAAAAAGACAAATCCGTAAGCTTGATAAGCAGGCGTTGCGGCAGCAGTAATGAAAGAATTAGAGAGGCTTTTGATAATACATTTCTCAAAAACACAGATAGATTTCCCGAAAATAAAATCTGTTGTCCCTTCTATCTGGCAATCCACATAATATTGTTGGCTTCCTTCTCTAGCAGCATATAACGTGTCTTGATTCCCCAGAATCAAGCAGTTTTTGCATATAAACCTATCGCCTTCTACATGCAATGCTACAGCTTGTCCCACTCGTCCTGAGGTATTCTGAATCGTAAGGTTTTCGATAATAATATCAGGCACATCCACCAAAAAGGTAAAAGAATTATAAGTACTAAATTGACTTTTTCCTGTAGCATCTTTTTGTCCGTTAGGGTATGCTTTCCCAGAATAATCATCATTCGTAATGATAACCCCGCTCCTACTTTCACCCAGTAAATGAAGATTAGGTTTGTTAGGAGGGATAACAACCTTTTCATGATAAATCCCGTTTTTAATAAATAGCGTTACTCTTTCTTGGGAGTGGTCACGAAAAGCCATAACGGCTTCTTGTATTGTTTTGAAATCTCCTGAGCCATCTTGGGCAACCGTAAATTTGGTCGGATATTTTGAATTTTGGGCAAAAGCATCCGCTAACCCTACTATAAAAAGCAGGATAAAGAGTATTTTTTTCATGTGTCGATTATAATGTAATGATTGAGCCTAGCATTTAGGAGAGGTGAATCGTTCACCTCTCCTAGCAGTCATAGATTATTTTACTAAAGCCGCTTCTGTCGCACCGTCTTTCCACGTTATCTTTTGTTGTGATTTCTCGAAGTCAGTATTAAGGACTTTGATATTTTGGCTACGCTGTCCTGCGATGGTGAAAAATCTTTTGGCAGTTGCCCCCAACGTAATTTTATCAAATACCAAGGCTTGGCTATTTTCGATAGCAACTACAGGTTCTGTTTTTGCGGTATAAAGGGTAATATTTTTGCAGGTAATTTCGGCAGCATCTATCAATTCTACACCGATTTCAGTTTGTAATGTTGCATTTTCAATCGTGATATTTTTAACAGGCATTTCAGGTAAACCGCGAATGAAAATTCCTTTGGTAGCACCATGACAAACAATATTTTCAAATTTCATGTTTCTGAAAATCGGTGTGCCTTCATTTACCACTGGACTTTCGTCTCTTGGGCTATCAGTAGCAAATTTTACGAAATAGTACATATCAAAGAAGATAGCCTCTTGTGCTATGTCTTTCATATAAATATTTTTAGCGTAAATATTTTCTACAATACCGCCTCTACCACGTACCGACTTGAATCTTAATCCTTTATCAGTACCCATAAAAGTACAGTCATACACAAAAATATTACGTGCGCCACCGCTCATTTCGCTACCTATCACAAAACCTCCGTGTCCATTATACACTACATTGTTACGAATAACGCCATTTTCTGTTGGCATACCTCGTTTACGTCCTTCTTCATCTTTTCCTGATTTAATACAAATGGCATCATCACCCACATCTAATGCACAGCCCTCTATCAAGAAATTCTTACAAGATTCAATATCCATCCCATCTCCATTATGCGCATACTCTGGGTTTTTTACAGTCAGATTTCGCAAAGTAAGGTTTTCACACATCAAAGGGTGTAAACACCAAGCAGGGGAATTTTGGAAAGTGATACCTTCAAGCAACACTTTTTTGCATTGTGTCAATACGACTAAATTAGGACGTAAAAAATCTTTTATATCAGCAAAATCCTGAGGCTTTTTGCCATCTGTCAATAACATACTTTTGCCCTCAGTACTTGCCTTCAAAAACTGTTCGCTTGGGTACCACACTTTACCGTCGGGTCTTACAATACCACCCGAAGAAACTTTTTCTTTCCACTCTCCTTCTGTCAATTGTGCCTTATTTACTGCACGCCAAACATCCCCGTTGCCATCTATAATTCCTTTACCAGTAATGGCTACATTTACAAGCCCAGTACCCGAAATCGGTGACTGATTACGAGCTGCTTTTTTGCCTTCGTAACTTCCTTCTACCAAAGCATATTTACTTTTATCTGTTGTAAATAAAAGCGTCGCTGCTTTTTGGAGGTGTAAGTTTACATTACTTTTTAATTCGATAGGGCCTGTTAACCATAAACCTTTAGGAACTAATACTACACCACCACCTTTTTTGCTACAGGCTATAATAGCATTATTAATAACCTCGGTATTAAGCGTTATACCATCAGGCTTTGCTCCTTTTGACAGGATGTTGATGGTATCTTTTCGAAATGTTGGTTGTACAACTTTGGGTAAATGTTCCCAATTGTACTCAGATGATTTTTGAGCTTCTGCATTGAAAGTAGATAATGCCCAAAAGGCAACCATCCATCGTAAGTGTGTACATTTCATGAATAATGATTTTTATTTTAGTAAATTTTAAGCGATAATAACTTACCCTAATATCAATATGACAAGGTAGTGTATGGTAAGCACAATAAAGAATCATGACAGTCTCTAACTGTCATTAAAGCTTATTATGTATGTACGGAGATAATGATTATTGCTATGGAAGAGCATTAAACACGAACAAAGTTGAGTTATCATTCGGTTTACTTTCCCGAAATTCTCACAATCTTTCTAAGCAAACAAATATTTTTTTTGTTTTTTTTATGCAATCGTTGCCGGCAACGTTGCCAAATCAACTAATCGACATTTTCAGCCCCCAAAGTAGAAACAACTGAGAGAGAAGCCCCATAGTAATTTTGGAAATACGAAAATATAATTCCTATATTTGTTGCTTTTAATACTAATCTAAGTAATAATTGTATCTTTCTAATCAAAATAGTATGTAGCATGGCGGCTAGCGATCAAATATATCTTAATCTTTGGCAACAAATTATTAAAGGAGATAAACAAGCCTTTAGTGAGCTTTTTGATGCCTCGGGTAAAGAATTGATAAACTATGCCTACAAGGTTTCGTTGGATAGAGCTTTGGCTAAAGATGCCGTACAAGATGTTTTTGTAGATTTATGGTTGTATCGAAACAATCTTAGTCAGGATGTACAAGTACGTTTTTACTTATACCGTTGTGTTCGCAGAGCGATTGAGAAGCTCATGAAAAATGAATCTTTTGAATCTTATGATTCAGCGATTCAGCCATCGTATGTTTTAACAGACGAAATGTCACCAGAAGTACGCTTATGCCAAATTGAAGCAGAGCATCAACAAGACATACAGCTAGAAAAATCACTTAAATCTCTTTCTGAACGTGAAAGAGAAATCGTTACGCTGAAATATTATTCTAATCTAAAATTAAAAGAAATTGCTGATTTGCTTGGTTTAAAAGAGCAAACAGTGGCTAATACCCTTCAAAACGCCCTATCAAAGCTCCGTAGACAACTTTCATATTTGGTAAGTCTACTAATCTTCCTATTATTTACTTAAAAAATTAAAAAAATACAGATTTTCTTTAGTAGTAAAATCAAAAAGGCTTCTCTTTATATATAAAGGACAATTTAACCTAGCTTAAATACCATGTCCCTTATACTTTAAGCGATTGGCTTGAGGCAATTTTATGAGTTTTAATAGGCTCATATTGTATGTCTACCTATTTTTCAAACTTTAAGATACTGTATTGACTGTGAATGCTTACGTAACATATACTCCTGAAGAGCTTGCTCAAGATTCGTACTTTATCCAATGGGTAAATGCCACGGATTTGGCTGCGGAAAATTTTTGGCAAAATTGGCTCGAAACCTATCCCTTTAAACGTAGAGATGTGGAATTAGCAAGACAATTAGTGCTATTAGCCCACCAAGTAGGCGAATCTGATTTCACACAGAATGAAATGGATGAATTAAAGTCATCTATTTTTGAAGAAATTGATAGCTATGAAAAACCATCGTTTTGGATGAATTTTCGTCAACAATGGGCTTGGGCGGCCGCCGCAGTTATCTTAATTGGAATTGGTTTCTCTTGGAATTACGTAGTAACTCCTAAGACAAATAATACTTATTTAGTACAGGTACAAACCGCCAAACAACAATACGAGCTAATAGAAATAGCGAATAAAAATGAAGCTCCACAAGTAGTTAATCTGCCTGACGGAAGCTCTGTTTTATTGAAAAAAGAAGCCAAAATATCGTATCCTAAAGCCTTTACGAAGGATTTTAGAGAAGTATTTTTAACTGGAGAAGCATTTTTTGAAATAGCAAAAGACCATAATAAACCTTTCTTAGTACACGCTAATCAGGTTATTACCAAGGTATTAGGCACAAGCTTTACGGTTAAGGCTTTCTCTGGCTCGCCCAAAGTAACTGTTAATGTAAAAACGGGTCGGGTAGCGGTATTTTTAGCCGATAGTGAAGAAGGTATCAAACAAACAAATAGTAAAAAGTTAGAAGGTTTTGTGCTATTACCAGGAGAACAAGTAGTAGTGAATGACAGCAATATTGGTGAAATACAAGCACAAACAGCTACTCCTTCTTCAACAGTATCAACTGTTACCCCAATTGAACGACTTTCGTTTGAATTCAATGAAACCAGTCTGAAAGAAGTTTTTAGTCGTATAGAGCAATCGTATCATTTAAAGATAGATTATGATGAGCATTTAATGGGGAATTGCCCCGTGACGGCTTCACTTACAGATGAACCACTTAACCAAAAGCTCCACCTAATATGCAAGGCGGTCAGGGCTAACTATATCCTTACGGAGGGGAAAATAGTGATTACTGGCCAAGGATGCCAATAAATAAAACAGTTATGGAAAACATGTCTAACTAAAAAAATCTCAGTGCTTATGTAATACAAATCAACTAAAACAATCAACTCTTTATTAGAAAAAAGAGCCGATAAAGTACCAGTTTATCGACTCCTCAGCATCCAATCCTACAGAAGGATTGCAGCTATCTTATTGTCAAAATCGTCTAAATTTTAACGTATCAAAGTTATGAAAAAAATTCAACAGAATTATCATTTTGTCTGGCAAATTATGAAACTGACCTTTTACCAACTTTGTCTGATTGTAGCATTTGCGAATCTCTCGTTGGCATTACCATCCAGAGGGCAAGAAGTGTTGCTTCAGCATTTGTCACTCAAGGTGACAAACCAAAGTGTAAAGGATGTATTACATACTATCGAAAAAAATACAGATGTAAGATTTGTGTATAGCTCACGTATAATTGATAGTGAGAGAAAAGTATCGCTATCGTTAAACAATACTACTCTTGCACAAGTGCTTAATAAGCTCCTTTTGCCTTTGCAAATAAAATATGAGGTGGCGGGTTCTCAAATTGTGCTCGATTTAGTTGAGCCACGTGCAGAGGTTTCATCGGTTATCGAACAAATCATTCCAGTTGATATATCTGTATCAGGAAAAGTAATTGACGAAAATGGCAATGCGCTTCCAGGGGTAAATATTGTTATTAAAGATACACGAACAGGAACGTCAACTGATGCTAAAGGTATCTACAAATTGTCTATCCCTCAAAAAAACGTTGTACTCGTTTATAGCTTTGTAGGATATAAATCTGTTGAGAAATCAGTAGGCGACCAAACCAATATTGATGTACAATTAGTGCCTGAAAATAATGCTTTGAATGAAGTAGTAGTAGTAGGTTACGGTCAGGTACAAAAAAGAGATTTGACGGGTTCAGTGATTTCTATTAAAGAGGCACAAATTACATCTACGCCTGTAACCAATGTACTAGAAACATTACAAGGGAAAGTAGCAGGGATGGATTTGACCCGTAGCAGTGGGGAAAGTGGTGCTTCGATGAGTTTCTCTATTCGTGGTAATCGTTCTCTAAATGCTTCTAACCAGCCTTTGATTCTTGTGGATGGCGTGCAGTATGGTGCATATATTGACATAAACCCTAATGATGTAGGCTCAATTGAAGTATTAAAAGATGCTTCATCTACTGCAATCTACGGCTCGAGAGGGGCAAATGGTGTAATATTAATTACAACCAAAAGCGGAAAGGCAGGTAAAACTAAAGTTGAGTTTAATAACTATTATGGTTTAAACTTACTGTCTACTTATCAGCAAGTAACTAATACACAACAATTTGTGGCAATGACTCGTGAGGCTTACAGGGCAGCTGGTCAATGGAATAGCACGGCGGATGACCCAAAAATATTTAATGTATTGATGGATAACATCAACAAAGGTGTTAATACCAATTGGGCTGACCTAATGCTACATGATGGTAGTGTACAAAACAACCATATTGCTGTATCAGGCGGTTCTGAAAAAACAAAATTTCGTTTATCAACAGAATATTTTGATGAGAAAGGCTTATTGAAATATGACGAACTTAAGCGATTTGTTCAACATTTGAATTTAGACCACCAAGTTACTAACGACCTTAAGTTAGGCGTAGTGCTTAATTTCAATACCTCAACTCAGCAAAGACGTAATACTAGTTTTTGGAACCTTATCAAAAACTCTACCTTAGGGCAACCTTATGAGGCAGATGGTTCAATTAAAACCTATCCCTTCCCAGGCTCTGTAAGTTACAACCCATTGTTAGATGAAAGCCAGGATAATTATAACAACTTAACTAGCAGTAGCAGATTGTTTATGCTTGGCTATACAGAATGGAATATTGTCAAAGAGCTTTCGCTTCGTTCAAGCTTTAATATTGATCTTTTTAGTAGTCAGCAGGGTATTTTTGAAGGTAAAAACACAACAGTTGCAGGGGTGAATAGTGGTTATTCTAGGTCTGCTTTGATAGATGCAAGAAATCGTAACTGGACTTGGGAAAATGTTTTGAACTACAACAAAAGTATCAAAGAACATTCTTTCAATGCCATGGTTGGAACGAGTATGATTAGTTATCGTACTGTTAATTTTTCGGCAGAAGGAAAAGACCAGCCATTCTCTTCAGCACTTTTCTATAATATCGGTACGAATACTAAGGACATTCTTACCAATAGTAGTCTTACTGAAAGTTCATTGGCATCTTTCTTTGGGAGAGTAAATTACAAATTCAATGACAAATATTTTGTAACAGGTTCAATTCGTTTTGATGGTGCCTCAGTACTTGCACCAGGGCACAAATGGGCATCATTCCCTTCGTTAGCGTTAGCATGGCGTGTATTGAATGAGCCTTTTATGGTTAATACTCAAAATGTGCTATCTGAACTAAAATTAAGAACCAGCTACGGTATATCGGGTAATAGTGCCATTTCTCCTTATCAAACACAAGGAGGATTAAGCAAAATTGCCTATTCATTCGATGAAACTCCTGCCTTTGGATATTGGCCAAAATCGCTTGCTAATGAACAACTAGGTTGGGAAAAAACAGCCACTGTAAACGTAGGGCTAGATTTTGGTATCCTGAAAAACAGGATAACTGGTACGGTGGATATTTATAATACTACTACAAGCGACCTACTGATGGACCGTATTTTGCCTACACTTACTGGTTATAGCACTACAGTGGCCAATGTTGGAAAAACCAAGACAAGAGGGATAGATGTTGTAGTTTCTACTCACAACGTATCTGGAAGAAAGTTCAGTTGGTCAACGGACATCAACTTTGCTACCTTCAAAGAAGAAATCATAGCCCTTAGTTCTGGCGGTGACGATGTAGCCAAAGCTTGGTTTGTGGGCAAACCCCTACGCGTTTTCTATAACTATGAAAAAGTAGGTATCTGGCAAACTTCAGAAAAAGACGACGCTGCTAAATATGGTAAAACACCAGGGGAAATTAAGGTAAAAGACCAAAATGGAGATGGTAAAATCACGGCTAGTGAGGATAGAGTTGTATTGGGACAAGCTTCGCCAAAATGGTCGGGTGGCATTACCAACAATTTTACTTATGGTAATTTGTCTCTTTCGGTATTGATATACGCTAGAGTTGGACAAATGATTGCCAGCGATTATTTAGGTTATTTTTACCCAGGTGGAACAACGGCTGTGGCAGATTATTGGACTCCTGAAAATCCGACAAACGCGTATCCTCGCCCTTACTTGAACCGTACAGACCAATATCTCTCTACGCTTAGTTATACCGATGGTTCGTTTTGGAAAATTAAAGACATCCGCTTGAGTTATAGTTTACCTAAAGAATTATTGAAAAAGACCCCATTGAGTGCCGTAACGATTTATTCTACTGCGAAGAACTTCTTCACATTCAGTAAGATAAAAGATTACGATCCTGAACGTGGTGGTTCGGTTGATTTTCCATTAACCAAACAAATTGTGTTTGGGCTAAATGTGAGCTTCTAGTTTTTTGATTGTGGAAGGTAACCCTTAAAATATTTTTGAAAATGAAAAAATTTATCAAAACAATACTTGTTTCAATCGGATTAACAGGAACGCTTGGATTAAACTCCTGCTCAGACTTTCTTGTTGAAACCAATAAAAATACTGTTACAGCCGACCAATTTTACAAAACTACTGAAGGAGTAGAAAGCTTAGTAAATTCTTGCTATGCACCTACTCGTATATGGTATGGAAAAGTGATTGGGCATCTTCTGACTGAAGCTGGCACAGATGAAATGCTTCCCGGAGCTTTTACATCATATACTTATTTTCATGATTATAGTGCTAATTTACAAGCAACAGAAAGTGGTTTTTTGCTTGTTTGGAAAAGCTTTTATCGTGGCATTAATGCTTGTAATACTGCTCTGGAGAATATTGCTAACTCACCATTATCGGCCAATCTTAAAGCTGTTCGTGAAGGAGAAGTTCGTTTTTTAAGAGCTTTTTATTACTATCATTTGGTAGAAACTTTTGGAGATATTCCTCTAAGAACTAAATCGACGACAAGCCCTGAAACTACAGCGTTGAGAAATTCTGTTGATGATATCTATAAGCTTATTTTCAGTGACTTAGAATTATCCTTAAGCCAATTGAAAGGTGTAACGGCACCACAAGGAGGCCGTATTACAGAACCTGCTGTAGCCGCTTTATTAGCTCGTTTGTATTTGACTAAAAATAAAAATACGGAAGCAGTAGCCATGGCCGACAAGGTAATTAATAGTTACAATTTTAAGTTAATGACCAATTACAAGGCTATCTGGGATGTTGCCAATAGTAGTGGTAGTACTAATACTGAAGTTATTTGGTTTGTAAATTATTCAGAAAACAATAACATCAACGATTATGGTCGCTATGACGATTTGGGTTATTATTGGTTATGGGAAGGTGGAAACCATGGACACGTATTGTATTTACCATATTTTATTGGCGTAAATGGCTGGAATTATGATTTAGAAACAGGTCGTCCGTTGGTACAATATATGCCATCAAAATTCTTGCTCGACTTATATGATGAAACCAAAGATGCAAGGTATAGTGGCTCTTTCCGTACAGTATGGACAGCAAACGACCCTAGCACGCTTCCAGCAGGTACAAAATTGGGGGATACTGTGATAGTAGTGTCTAAAAAAGCTGTAACGGAAGCTTATCGTAAGTCGAAGCCGTACACTATTTATGATGTTAATGATATTTATCAAGCTAACACTTTGCCAAATATTCCTCGCTGGCGTTTCCCTGCATTATTAAAATTTGCTGACCCTACCCGTGCATCAAAAGACGTGGTAAATAGCAAACGTGATGCATTTGTATTCAGATTACCAGAAATGTATTTGATTGCTGCTGAGGCAAGTATGAAATTGGGTGATAATACAAAAGCAGCCAGCTATGTGAATGTTGTAAGACAACGTGCTGCCTTACCCGGCAAATCACAAGATATGCTTGTAAAGTCTTCAGACATCACGCTGGATTTTCTTTTGGATGAAAGAGCCAGAGAGTTTGTTGGTGAACAACTCCGTTGGTTTGACTTAAAACGCACTGGAAAATTGCTTGATAGAGTAATCAAAAACAATCCTGATGCAGCACCAAACCTTAAAGCTTACCATTTGCTACGTCCGATTCCACGTGTAGAGATTGACGTACTCCAAAATAAAAACGAATTTATCCAAAACCCTGGATATAATTAAGTTTACCTCTTTGCCACAAATACACAGGTACAAATCGTATCTGTGTATTTGTGATAATAGTAAGTAATAGATACTAAAATAGTTCTATACCTTTTAAAAAACCTCATAATTCAGCGTATCAATCCATCCTCAGCCCATCCAGTAACCAATCAACCTTATATTTTATTAGGACAAAAGTAGATTTGCTTATTCCTATATTTTGTTTGTTGCAGAACTTTGTATCAAATAAAAAATAGGAAAAATGAAAATAGTCATCACAGGTTCTCTCGGGAACATTAGCAAGCCACTGGCCATAGCGTTAGTACAAAAAGGGCATTCAGTTACGGTTATCAGTAGCAAAGCCGAAAGAGTAAAAGACATTGAAGCAATTGGAGCAAAACCTGCGATTGGCACAATGGAAGACATTGGTTTTTTATCAGCAACTTTCAAAGGCACTGATGTAGTGTATGTGATGGAAGTACTTGGGGAGAATGCTTTTTTTGACCATAATATTGATGTAATCGCTGAAATTACTAACATTGGCAATAATTATAAACAGGCTATTGAACAATCTGGCGTAAAGAACGTTGTTCATCTTAGTAGTATTGGTGCTCATACTGATACAGGAAATGGTATACTTGCTTTTCATTATCATGTTGAAAACCTTTTGAAGCAATTGCCTAATGATGTTTCCATCAAATTTATGCGTCCTGTTGGCTTTTATTATAATATGTTTGCATTTATACGAACGATTAAAGCACAAGGCGTAATTGTTTCTAATTATGGCGGTGATGAAAAAGAGCCTTGGGTTTCTCCTTTAGATATCGCTTCTGTGATTGCCGAAGAAATTGAAAAACCATTTGATGGCAGAGAAATTCGATACATAGCAAGTGATGAAGCATCGCCCAATGAAATTGCCAAAATTTTAGGAGAAGCAATCGGCAAACCCGACTTAAAATGGATAGCAATTCCTGATGAACAAATGCTGAATAATATGGTAGCGGCAGGAATGAATCCACAAACTGCCAAAGGTTTTGTGGACATGAATGCAAGTAGACTAGGCGATGTATTATATGAAGATTATAATCGCCACAGACCTATATTGGGAAAGGTGAAAATTGTAGATTTTGCAAAAGAATTTGCTCGTGTGTATGAACAATAAAATAAAAGCAAAATGCCTAATAATCAAGTTCAAAGGATAAAAACAATCACCGAGTTTCATCGGCTAAGAGGTTTACCTAAACCACAGCACCCTTTAATCAGTGTGATAAATTATGCTGAAATCAAACATTCTACTGATAGTAATTTGAGTAGTTGGATACTTGATTTTTATTCTATTTCAATAAAAAGAAATCCAAATACCAAAATAAAATACGGACAACAGGAATATGATTTTGATGAAGGCGTGATGTTTTTTATGGCCCCTAATCAAGTTTTTAGCGTTGAAGTTGGACAAAATATACATGTAAAACATTCGGGATGGATGCTCCTCATCCATCCCGATTTTTTATGGAATACATCTTTAGCAAAAACGATCAAACAATATGAGTTTTTCGATTATGCCGTGAATGAGGCTTTATTTCTGTCGGACAAAGAAGAAACAATCCTTGGTAATATCATACA
The DNA here is from genome assembly GCF_059416265.1 of Arcicella sp. GW821-FHT09D11. Lineage (NCBI taxonomy): Bacteria > Pseudomonadati > Bacteroidota > Cytophagia > Cytophagales > Flectobacillaceae > Arcicella > Arcicella sp. GW821-FHT09D11. The sequence goes on from NZ_JBWKOV010000007.1 coordinate 204,383, forward strand.
AAATATCCAACAAGAATATTATACTAACATTGATAAATTCAGCCAAGGTGTAATTGTTGCACAGATAGAAGTATTACTTCATTATGCAGAACGGTTTTATCATCGACAATTCATTACTCGTAAAAAAGCTAATCATCAAATTCTCGAAAAATTAGAAAATTTACTTGCTGACTATTTCAATAACGATGCTTTGTTGAAAAAAGGGATTCCGACAGTTCAATATATTGCGGAGACATTAAATGTATCTCCCAATTATTTAAGTGGCTTACTGAAGATATTGACAGGAAAAAGCACCCAACAACACATACAAGACAAATTAATTGATAAAGCAAAAGAAAAATTATCAACGACTGATTTGTCTGTCAGTGAAATTGCGTATGAATTAGGGTTTGATTATCCCCAAACATTCGGTAATTTATTCAAGAAAAAAACCAACTTTTCACCTTTGGAATTTAGGCAGTCATTTAATTAAAGTGATTGAGAAAAACGCCTAATCGCTAACTTAATTTTAAGTCTTCCAATATTATAAAAATAGATGTAGTAATTTAAACATTACTATCTTTGACATTATTAATATGATAGGTTTATTTGAGCAAAAAAATATTATACAGATGGCATCAGAAATTATCTCGACAACTCCAGATTGTGAAATTGTAACTTCAAGAATTGTAAATGCATCAAGAGACATTGTTTATAAGGCTTGGACCGACCCAAATCATTTAAAAAATTGGTGGGGGCCAGCAGGCTTTACCAACACTTTTAACGAGTTTGACCTAAGGGAAGGAGGTAAATGGAGTTTTATCATGCACGGGCCAGATAAAGGGAATTATGCCAATGAATGTGAGTTTATAAAGATAGATAAACCAAATCTTATTGCATGGAAACGTCATTCTAAGCCGCTATTTCAAGTAGTGGCAACATTTGATGAAGTAGCTAGCAACAATACAAAAGTTGTTTTTAAAATGCTTTTTAATTCAGCAGAGGAATGTAACAAAATCAAACCATTTGTGGTCGATAAAAACGAAGAAAACATGGATAGACTTGAGAATGAATTAATAAAAATGATTGCTTAAAGCTACTGTTAGGTTTTGTATTTAGTATAATCAGTATTAAAAAGACAGTCTTGGCTTTCCTTCATGACCATAATTATTTAATTATCAATATATTACAAACAAAACAATTCTAGAAATGTCAGTATTGTCAATTTTCAGAATTGTTCTGTGGGAGGATTTACTCGTAAAATAAAAGTAAAGAGTCAAAAGACCGAACTAACGTGGATATTATTTGGCGTGTATATAGCTAATAGGGTTGGAATTATTAACCGACGGTATGAAGTCAGTAGCCTCATAAATTAGTAACTTTACAAAAATATTAGAGGAACATAAAATTGTATTTTTCAAATAAACCACCTCAGATGAAATGCAAAATCCACACAGAAGATGAGCAGATTATATCGTAAAGTAATATCAAAAATAATTTTCAAGCAAAGCAAAATTTTAATACATGAAATAGCTCATCTCTAACGAATTAACGTTAATGAACCTTTATAAACCTGATTTTCAAGACCTTCAGCTAGAATACTATAAGCATATACACCAGAGGGTAATTCTTGTCCACCGTTATATTTTCCATCAAATGGTTTTTCATAGCCTTTTGAATAAAAAACTACTTCACCCCAACGATTATATATAATTATTTCAGAAGTGGTAAATGTTTTAATATTAGCAATCTCCCATGTGTCATTTTCCCCATCACCATTAGGAGTAAAAATATTAGGGATATATAGTCTACTTTCAGTATAAATAATTGTTTTTGCTTGTGCTTCACAGCCCAATAAAGAATGAGCTTTGATAGTGTATTCTTGAATATACAGAGGATTTGTGCTTGGAATTTGGATTAAAGGATTATCTAAATAATCGGAAGGCAACCATTCAAATAGTAAATTTTGGAGATTCACTTTATTGGTTAGTTTTATAGGTTCTCCTTTGTTCATTCTAAACACAGGCTGAATCTCAATCTTTATAGGTTCTTCCACAACTATCATTCTTTTGCTTGTACCCAAGCATCCATTATCTCCTTTTACTTCGTATTGTATAGGAAAACTACCAAGACCAGCCATGGCAGGATCAAAAGTACTACCATTAATACCAGTTCCTGTAAAAATACCTCCTGAAGGCTTTACCATCAATGTTATAGGTTTATTAGTAGTACCACAAATAACATTGATGGAATCAAATACAACTGTGCCACTTGGCTTTTCATTAATCAAAATAGTAGGCGATTCAGCTTTACAATTGTTATCATCTGTTATTTTGATTTGATAGTTTCCTTTTTTTGAATTTTGTAAAGTATTAGTTGTAGCGTTTGGAATTACCTGATTATCTAAAAACCATTGATATGTATATTTTCCTGTGCTAGCAACTAAAATATCAGCGTTTAAATCAACTATATTTTCTTTACAAACATCTATTTCCTTCGCAAGAATGGTAACTTCAGGATTAATGAATGTTTTAGCAATAAGCGTGTCACTTCTTAGACAATCAAAACTTTTATCTTTTACCTGAATAATATATTCCGCAGCTTCATTTATCTTTTGACTGAAGGAGTTTGCTCCAGTAATCACTTGCCTGTTTTTAAACCATTGATAACGATTATCGACACTGTCTTTAACAGCTATTTCAACTGTTTCACCTTCACAAAATTCAATAGGTTTGGGTAGTATTTTTATCCGTGGTAATTTAACATTTTCAACTTGTATCTCGTTTGATAAAGCTTTTCTTACACATTGATTTTTGTAAGTTGCTATAACTACATAACTCCCTTCACTATTTGTTGAATAGTTTTGAGATATTGCACCATATATATTATCACCATTTTTTTGCCATTGATAATTCAAATTATCATCAGGTGGTGTAAAACTTATGTCAAACACAGTACCAGGACATCCAAAAACTTTGGGTATAACTTGATTTTGAATGAGCAATGTAGGACTATTGGGTTTATAGTTCGGGCAGTCAATAATAGCTATTTGAAAATCTCTTCGAGCGGCACTTATTCTTACACCAGCCCTAAATTCTTCTACTAAAACAGAGAAAGCAAAAAAGCCTACTTCGCTGGAAGTAGGCTTGATTTCGCCAGTTTTGCTATTGATTGTTAATGGTTGAGACCCGGGTATCGCAGTAGTAGCAGAAAAGCCTGGTTGCCATTGAACAAGTGGGGGATTATTTAAATCTATAAAATCATAGAGGCTACCTTGAAGTAAATCTACACTTGAGTAACCTTTGTACGGAGTTACTAACGAATAACGGAGCTCATCTTCATCTATGTCTGTTGCCCCCATGTTCATATTGAAGGCATCTTTTACACAAACAAAGCTTCCATTGGGTGTTTTGAAATCGGGAGTACTATTGATAAACTCTTTTCCATTTTTATCAAAAAAGCCTTTGTATTTAAATAAAACATTGTACCAACACCGTTTGGGTCTGAAACGTCGATATTTCTTGTAATATTATTTCTACAACAACGCTGCCAAATAATCGCATAGCCTCTATCGTCATTATAATATTCATTAAATGTAAACCTCCCAACATATTTAAACTCAGAGGCTTTGAAGCCATAAAACTGTTGACATGCCTTATTGTCATATACAAGGTCACGAAGAAGAACTAATTTCAGAGGAATTCCTTCTACAATTGTTCCACCATTACTTGTATATACCCTTAAATAAGTAGATGTTTCAAATTCATCGTTTTTAGCTTCTGTATTATCAACAAATACCGACAAAGTAAATTCATATTCTCCTTTATTGCCAAGGTGCTTCATTGTGATGTCACCACCCATGATGTGTTTGGCTGTAGCTATTGATGGTAGTAGAATTAATAGCAAGACAATAATTTTCTTGACTCCAGAAATCATATAGAACAATTGTAGATTAAAAAGCTTTTAAAATTCCTCTTAGTTGGCTTTGGGGTAACATAGTACCTTTTAAACTATCTTTTAATTTAGCCATTTGCAGTTTATCTAATAGTTTAGTTTCAAAGTTAAATCTACGAAGATTTTCTAATTTCCCTAAATTGTCTGGAAGGCCTTTAATGGGATTGTCTACTAAATCTAAAGATTGTAAGTTTTTTAACTGACTAATACTTTCAGGTAACTTTTTAAGTTGATTAGTTTCTATATTCAGACTTTGAAGGCTTTTTAAATTTCCCAAAGATTCAGGTAATTGCTCTAATTTATTTGGGGGTAATTCTAGGCTTTTCAGTTTGCTTAGATTCCCTAATTCATTGGGTAATTTATTAAGCTGATTAGATGATAAATCTAGCACTTTAATTCCTTTAGTCCGCCTATGCCTTTTGTCAACTCTTGCAATTGGTTATTTCTCAATCCTAATGTTTCAAGTTTCCCTAAACTAGAAAGGCTTTCTGGCAATGCCGTCAGCGTATTATGATTCAAGTTTAATTCTTTTAAATTTATTAATTTACCTAAATCATCGGGGAGTTTAGTAAGTTGATTTTCATTAAGTTGTATGGTTTTTAAATTACCTAGCTTACCTATACTGGCGGGCAATTCTTTTAGCTTATTGGCATGAACATCTAAATTTTTCAACTGTGTAAGTTCTCCTATACTTTCAGGGAGTTTTTCTAATGGATTGAGGCTGGTAGTGAGCGATTTTAACTGACTTAATTTACCTAAGGACTCTGGCAATTCTTTGATATTATTATTAATTAGACTCAAAGATTGTAAATTTTTCAAATCTCCAATACTCGTTGGGAGCTCTTTTAAATAGCTATTATTGAGCGACAAATCTTGTAGATTGGTAAATTTCTTTAAATCATCAATAGGTACTTCTTTAAAGTTTGAAATAGATAAACGCACTACTTTATCTGGATTTTTCAAGGCTTCATTAATATCCGTATAAAGAGGTAACTGTGAAAGCTCTTTTTCTCCAAATTGTAAATTAGGAATAAGGTTATCTTTTAGTTGTAAGTGTTTATCTTCAAATTTTTTCAATAATCCCTCTGGAAGGGATGTTAGCTTCTTGCCCGTTAAATTGAAATTTTGTAAAGAGTCTAAATTACCAACAATGTCAGTTGACAATTGACTAATTTTATTATTAGCTACATTAAGGTCTTTTAGTTTTGGAAGGCTTAATATTTCAGGAGGTAATTGTTCTAAATTACAATTACTTATATCAAGCGTTTCTAAATTTTTGAAGGATGCACTTTTTTTCAAAAACTTATTGATGTCTTCTGGCTTGAGTTTTAGTTTTTGTATATCTTCAGCATTTTTCAAAGCCTCTGATAGCGAAGTTGTGTTGACTTGAGCGAAGCTTTGTATGTAGAAATAGCCTAAAAGAAGGCTAGTGAGAATGTATTTTTTCATAATTAGGTTAGTGTTGTATGTTTTGTTATTGTTTTATTGAAATAATAAATAGGGTAGTAAAGCTAGCTAGTTTTAAAATAAGTTAGTTTTCGCACCTATTGAAACAAGTGTTGCAGTTGGTGCCAAGCAGGGATTGAGATTAGAAACTTCATAATCAGAAAACCTCAAAATAAATAGTATCACTTTGGATTTTGGGTTCCTTTATAAATTTAAAATTTCCCCAATAGCTAGGGAGTTCATACTCAGACTTTTGATTCTTATCATTCCAAAATTTGAGTTTATGAAATAGATGTTCTTCCTTTATTTTACAAAATGCCCGATATTTTCCCTTTAAAATGTTGTGAATAAATGTATTGTGAATATCTAAAACAGTATTTATTGAACGAGAAATTGTTCGGATAGAATCTTTTTTAAGAAAAGTCATATAGATTCCGTTTGACTGAATTATGTCTAAATTTCTAGTTTGTATAGGTACTTCTATTTTTTTTAATATATTTTCTGATATTTCAAATTTTTTATCATGCTCTAAGATACTATAGCCAATATCTTTCTCATTAGGAAAAAACTTTTCTCTATCAACAAGATCTAGTACTGTTTGATCAAAAATACTTTGCCATTTACCAGTGGAATCCAGTTGTTCAAATGAAATCTTAGGTGAGCGAAAAGCAATATTCTGATGTTGAATATTTATTATGCGTGCCTCTAATGCATATCCAGTCTCAAATCTTTTCTCATAAGGAGATATATATAATAAACTTAGTTTTATCGGAATAATAGAATCTTTATCCTTTTGCTTTTTACAACTTAGGAATAAAGAGAAAATAAGGAGAAAAATCATTATATTTTTCATGTGCTTTTATTTAAGGGTTGTTGGTACTCCAAATTTTCTCCAGCCAAAAGCTTGCGGTGTTCTAAAATTATTAGTTGCACTAGGATAATCCCTAAAAAATTGTGCATATTTAAATTCTCTCATACTTTTTGCTGATACTAAAGAATAACTGTAAGCAGAAGCTTCGGTAAATGTATTGAAAAGCTTCGCGCCAGTCTCATTACCATATTTTTTCATCATAGCCTCAAATAGCCCCATTTTATAATGAGAAGCATGTATAAATTCATGCCCTAAAACAGTGTAGAGTTTTCTGCTATTACTTAGTATTGACTTAGAAATATAAATATCACTCATTGGAGAGGAAGGCATTTGATTATAAATTGTTATCCCATCTGAAAATATTTTATTTTCATTTTGGTGGAATCTGTAAATATCTCCTGACTCTTTATCGTAATGCATACCTAGCTGCTCTCTGAATTCAGAGGCCGTTGTCAAATTATTAACTCCAAATTTTTCTTTAAAATCTTCTCCAAAGTTAGATTTAGCAAAATCATTAATAGCATCCTTATCAAACGGTAATGGGTCATTTATGCTATACCCTTCAGGCGCTTTGACAGAAGCTGCTATTTTAGCTTGTGTTTTTTAAATGACGAATTCCTCCTGTAATTGCACCACTAATGCCACCTCCTTGTATTCCTTTCCAAACATTACCCCCCTGAATAGCAGAACTTACACCTCCTGAAATGCCGATAATGTAGAGCCTTTTTTAAGTACTCAAGCTTCTTATACAGGCAATTTTTCTGATAAAGTATCTCAAGGGGAAGGACCATCAAAAACCATTCTTGTGCAAGCAGGCGAGTTAATTACTGCCAAAGTTTTTGCTCATTATGAATTTGAGAAACAAAAGAAAAGACGTAAATTGTGGTTGCCAATTCTGTGGTTTGGTAAGGAAAGTGTAACCAAAACCCAGCAGCAGGAGCTAGAGAAGATGAGCGTTGGGTAATTCGAGGGGGCGTTGCAGTACCAATACAATATGGCTCTAAAACGGTTGAAAGAGGACAACAACCACAAGCTTATTTAAAAATACAGGTTTTAGATACCGCAGACCGTGTCGTTGAAACCCGTAGTGTACCTGTAAGTGTTGAAGCGAAAGACTCTTGGGAAGAGCTTACGTTACAATATAAAGCGCCTGCTGATGGAAAGATAAAGGTATTAACAGGTGCTGATAATGTTAGTCCTGTATATTTTGATAACCTGACTATTACGCAAGAGCCTGCTGTTGTAGTACAAGAAAACCATTATGACCCTTGGGGAATAGAATTAGTAGGTATTGAAACCACTAACTCAACCAATGGTGGTGATGAAAACCTTTTCCAAGGTAAAGAAAGAGAATATGCTTTTGGATTAAATTATGACTCTTTTGGCTGGCGTGACTATGACCCTGCATTAGGTATTTGGCATACTCAAGACCCTGCAGGACAGTTTTCTTCTCCTTATGTGGGAATGGGGAATAAGCCAAATATGGGAATTAATCCAGATGGTAGGTTTGCTTTTATGCCATTATTGATGATATCACTATTCAGTGGTCATATTTCTGGCATGATAAGCCAAGGGAATGGTGGGGACTATGGGAAATCTTTCTTGAGTGGGTTTGCTTCAAGTATGATTGGTGGTGCAGTTGGGGCTGGCATGACAAATTTATTGGGAGAGGGAATAACATTAGGAGGAAATATTGCTAGAGGTGCAATTGGTGGATTAGTTTCAGGGGGCATGTAAAGTTTCTGTTACTTTGTCTTGTGGTTCAAAGCTACTTTGTCCAGAAACTGTCGCTGTAGATTGACGATACGCTACCCTAAGATTACCCTGTTGGTCTCTATATTGATATTCATAAGTATTAAAATCACTTGACCCTCCCTTTAATACTCTACCTTCATCATGGTTAATGCTGTATGGATTTCCATCACGATAGATTATATCTCCTACATAATCATATCGTTTTTCAGCAGTACCATCTTTGATAATTTTGTACATCCTTAGCCCAGAAGCATCATAGATGTTTTGGATAGATCTATTATTGCCTGTTAAAGTAATTACTTCAGCAAGCCCAAGATAGTTATAAGTAATACTTGTTATTTCACGGTTCCGGTCTAGTTTCAGACTGCCATCTTTATAGTACTCATAATCATCTGAAGCAGTATTTCGGTCTTTAAAGTCTTGTACTATTGCAGGTTTATTATTAGCTTCTGCATCTTGTACTTTTTGTAATTTATTAGAATTAGTAGCATAAGTATAAGTTAGGTTATCAATCACTCCCCAACCACCAGGTGCAGTGGCTGTTCCGCTATTCATTCCTTTTCTTGCCAACGAAGTAATGTTGCCATTATCGTCATATCCAACACTTTGTAGGGTATAATCTTCGCTTCCTACACCAGCATAAGTAGCTCCATTTAGTCTATCTTTCGCATCATAGCTATAGGTGAAACTTCGGGTACTCGGTCTACTTTTTGAAATCCAAGACTGGGATTGTAGTAAATCCGTATAAGTACCATTAGAAGTAGGTGCTTTATACCCATACTGTATTCCAAAAAGATGATTCTGTGATGCTTCTAAGCTATTTGCACCACCATTAACGGTCTTTAATCGTCCTCTAATATCATAGTTATAATTAACTATCTGCAAAGCGTTAGCACTTGTTCCTCCCCCCGTATTGGCACCAATGTAGGCATCATAATTGGCATAAACGTCAGCATTGGGAGAAAAAAGCACTTCTGATGTTGCAATAGAAGAATTATTGCTTACACTACCTGTAATAGTAATATTACTTTGATAGTTAGTCCCTCCCCCTGATGACATATTATAAGTACCAGGTTGTATTTTTTTAATAGAGAGTCTACCTACATTATCATATTCATAATTAGCAATCTCTAATTCTTGGTTAGCTCCAACTTTATGAAATGCCTTGAGTTTTCTACCAGCATTATCATATTCATAACGAGTAATGATAGTTAGTTCATTTTGCCCACCTTTACGATAGACTACTGTTTCTTTACTTAATTCACCAGAATATAAATATTCATTGGTAGTAGTATTAATACTTCCAAAACGATTTACAGAATGTGTTCGAATAATTCGACCCTCATCATCATAATACACTACTGAAGTCAGCCAATCATTGGTTGTTAAATTACGCGTTTTTGAGCCTGTTAATTGCCCTGTAAGTGTTTTTAAATTGCCGTCACTAAGGTATTGTCTATTACTAACGGTGCAGGCAAAGTCGGTAGGCAATCCCCAGCTATAGTTATCATAGTAGTTAACAATTTTACAGGCTCCACTCGTTAAAAGAGGTGGTGTTGTATTGCTATAGCCTTCAACAGTTGGATTTTCACGCGTTTCGTAAACATTACCTGTTTGATTATCAAATTGTGTTTGCCAAACAGTTCTGGTTTCATCATTAAATAGAACAGCCTTGATGATTACTCTACCCAACACATCATATTTAGTTACAAGCCATTGATAATTATCAATATGTCGTTCATTCCGAGACATTACAGCTTGACCAAGTCTGTTATATACAACCTCTGTCCACCCACCACCAGGAGATAAGGATCTAATAGCTCTACCTTGTTCATCATAATCAGTGGCAAATACTAACTCTTTTTTGTCACTGATGTTAAAATCTGTAGTACCGTACATTTTTGGTACAATAATACAAACAAGCCTATCTAAAGGGTCATAAGCATATTGCGTAACCAATCCAGAGGCTTCTTGTCTTAAAAGTTTCCCCTCTTTGTTAACATATTCTATTACTTGTTTGCCATCTTCACCTGTTGTAGTTTTTTTGGTAACAATATTAGCAGCGTAGCTTCCTTTTTGAATACTATTGGCATGAACATACTCATCAGTATAATAGTATTCAAAGGTTGTGGTGACAATCTCTGTATTTTCACTTACTTTAACATTGTTATTATGCCAGTCTAATCCTACTCCAAATTTAGTAGTGGGTCTTCCTGATGCATCATAAACAATTTTAGAAAACGGTGCAGCATCTCCATAAGCGTTATTTGCTCCAGTTTGTATATCGGACTGGTAAGAACCATTTGATGCTGTACTAGGGTAAAGTAAATAGTTTTTTTCAGGTCTTCCAAAAACATCAAAAGTACTACTCGAGATGATATCATTTTTGCTTGGACTCATCTTGTAACCAATTGATTGTAACGCTCTACCTGTACCGTCAGAATATTCAATGGTAGTAGTTACAACATTTTCTTCTCCTAGATGATTAGTGGTAGCTGTTTTAGGAACCCTAACAATAACACGATTTTTGGTATTATCAGTATTAAGTGTTTGAGAAAAGGTGTTCGTTATTCCCCAAAAGAGGATTAATAGTAGATATAGTTTTTTCATCTTATTTTCTTTTCAATTGAGGAAAAGTGTACTTATTTGTATGTTCTTCGTAAATAGAAAAATCTACTGACCTTTAGGTTTATACTCTATATGCTTTATGATATTCCCAAAGCGATCTAATACTTTAATCAATCTACCAGTTCCCGTCTCATAAACATTAGTAGTAAAAATACCATTAGGAGCAGTCTGTTTAGTAACACCAAAAATTGGAGAATCAAAGGTTACTGTAGAAGTCTGTGCTTCGACTGTTCCAGAACCATTTGTAGTCTGATATGGTAATAAATCATTCGTTTGATAAGTCATCGTAGTTTTAGCACCAAAATTTACCTTCGACTCTGTAGGCAAACCATAAGCGTTATTACTATTTATAGTATTTGAAAGAACATAATTTGGACTTTTGTCAATAGTTCTGTTTGGTTGATTATTTGACCCTGTCCATTTTGCTTCTGTAAAACTATCTAAAGGGAACAATTTCAGGCTATAACTTTCTTTTGGTAATGGAGCTTTTGGAGAACTTTCAAGATGATAATTTAAATAGCTGGCATTTATAATTTTATTATTTCTTTTAGTGAATGTTTCAATGGGTGTAGCAATCATATTCCTATCTAAAAGTTGTTTAATTGCTTTTGGTTCATTGTCTGTTGGAGTCTGTGATACAGAGGTAGTTACATTTTGACAATCATAAGTCCATCCTACTTGTTCTACATAGTTTGTTTGGCATTCTTGAACGGTTGTGCTAGTAACTCCAAAATTAAAATCACCTGCATATTTATTCCAGTTTTCAATAATATTACCCTTTGAATCTTTTGTAGTTGTTTTTACGACTTGATAATGGTTACCTGGATAAGTAGTACGATAGGCAACAGGTATTTCAGTATCATTTTTATAAAAACACTTTACTTCATCTTCTGTATAATTATTGTCAGAATAGTCATAATTACGTTGCACTTGCCTTTTTAAATAAGCATGATAAACTGTGAAAGAATAGTTAGTTTTTTGTGATTCAATAGGAGTAATTTCATTTAAATATTGAAGCTGTTTAAACTTTTATTTTTTTATTGATTTTACGTAAAAAAATGACTGAGAATGTCATGAAATGAAGAGACATCCAATTTTGAACTAAAAATTCAAATCTTATCAAAATGGCTTTAAATCCGTCAATCCAAGCGTTGGTTCGTTCAATCACATAGCGTCCTTTATAAAGCTCTTCATCAAAAATGTTTGTTCCAATTGGACTCAAATCCTCCTGTTGTGTATTCCTTCCATTAGGTTTAATATTGGAAATAATACCTTCTTTACTACAAGCTTCTTTAAATTTAATTGAATCGCAACGGCTTTTAGATTTGAATGATATAAATATTCTAATGATATATTTTTAACTTAGAGTATTAAAGACCAACTCCAGTAGAGATATCTTAGCGCAACGGCAGGGTAAAACCCATGGTTCGATTCAAAGCTCTACTGGAATTATTTAGGCGACAAATTCAAATAGAAATGAGGGTTAATGACCCATGAGAAAAGTATCGAAATTGTCTAAATAGTTGGCCTTTTCATCTTTAATCATTTCAAAGGTATGGAAAAAACTTATTTCATTGGTGTCGATGTTTCAAAAAACGAATTGGATTTTGCGATAGTAAATTCTAATAAAGTGCTTTTTCATTTAGAAGTTACCAACGACAAAACAGGTATCGATAGCTTTATCAAACAACTCAAAAAACAAACTGATTTCAGTTTTCATAACAGCCTTTTTTGCATGGAGTTTACGGGTATTTATAATAACATACTCTTGAATTACTTGTCTGCTAATCAAGCATTTATATGGGTAGAAAATGCTCGACAGATAAATGACAGCATGGGAGGTAAAACAGATAAATTAGATTCTATTCTGATTGCTCAATATGCCTATAAAAATCGTGAAAATCCACGTTTATGGTCTCCTAAAAGAGAGGTGATACAAGAGATTGACAGATTAACAGCTATCCGTTTACGTTTAAAGAATGCTGCTAAAATGCTTCAAACACCTTTAAGTGATGCTAAGAACTTTATTGGTAAAAAGGCTCATAAAAGTACTTGCGATGCTTGTCAGGACTCTATCAATGCTCTTAAAAAAGATATTAAAAACATTGAAAAAGAAATAGAACAACTCATCAAAAATGACCCTGAATTAGCCCACTTGTTTGAAATTATTACCTCTGTGAAAGGTATCAGTAGTGTAACTGCTACTGAAATTATTATCACAACTAATGAATTCAAAGACATTGATGATCCTAAAAAATTTGGCTCTTATGCAGGCTGTGTCCCATTTGAAAGGTCTTCTGGCAAGCGAAAGGGAAAATCTAAAGTCAGTCCCATTGCCAACAAGAAGCTAAAGTCTTTGCTTCATTTAGCAGCATTATCAGCCATTCAATATTCTAAAGAACTTAAAGCCTATTACCAACGTAAAGTGAATGAAGGCAAAAACAAAATGCTTGTTATTAACAATGTCAGAAATAAACTCATTTTAAGAGTTTTTGCATGCGTTAATAAAAACCAAAAATATGACGAAAATTATTCCTTTTCTCTTGTTTAAGTCATAGAAATCTTTTAGATTTGAATAAGCATTTACAAATAAACCGTCCAAATTAACATTAGCACCTTTCATGATGTTACAGAGTTCTATAAATAGGGATTCTATTTCATATAAATTATGATGGTTACCTGCTTGAGGAGTACTCATTGATAATACAATACCTTGATTGTCAGTTACAAATAAGGAGTTTGTTGTTTTACAAGACTTTCGTCCTTGATAAGCAACAGACTCTCCTCCATTCTTTGCAGGCGTATGAGAACCATCTAAAGCAAGGCTTGATAAATCAATATGCTGATGATTTTCTTTGAGTAAATTAATGAAAATCTTTTTCCAGCAACCTGCTTTACACCATTTATTATAGTGATAATAAACTGTATTCCATGACAGAATAGCACCACCAAAGAACTCTTTTGTTGGTAATTCTCGCCACTGGCAACCTGTTTTTAATCGATATAAAATAGCTTCAACTAGTTCTGACAAAGGTACCGTAGGCTCAAAAATACGACTTCCAACTGATAAATGTGGGATAATCCACTTCTATATTGTATTTTTACTCAGCATTCTCATTAAGTGATGTTTTATGATTCGACACCACAAAATTCTCACTTATTTGGGAATGTTTTTCATTTGTTTAAACAGCTTCATTATAAAAATTTAGCACTACAACAAAGGTTTGCTAAATTATATTTTTTCTTAAAATTTAAAATTATTTTATGTTTAACATTTATTCCATCCTGTGAGTTTTTATCAAGCATTATTTCTTGAAAATTTGACCCCAGATTAATTCATATAATGACATTATGAAAGATAATTTTTGGGGAGGCTTTACATAAAGCATTAAATAATGATGAGTTTATAATTTTGCTTCAATGAAATACTAACCGTTCAAAACTTATTACCAATAAGTAAATATCAAAATATAGTTTCATAAACAGACATCTACTGTCCAATTTATCTTTTCCAATTCATCTGTAGATAGCTTTATATATTTTACATACATTTTCCAAATTATTTTTTTTAATGTTTTTTCATTAAAAAAATAGATTCTGTTTTTTTAATTTACAGCTTTTTTGATAAAATGGCGTCAATATTGTGCTCCCCTGCTAAGTGGTCCTGCTTCTGGATATTCTGCACCAGCTTCTCTTTTAGGATACCGATTTTTGTCTAAGTTTTCTTTTAATAAAAAAGAAGATGTATCCAATTAAACTAGATCAATATCTTGGTTTGTAACTATAAAATACATTGTAGTAGTAGCACAACTATTTTTATAATCAAGTGTCTCTCTCTAACATCACAACTAATGACTAAAACACTAATTAAAATTCGAAGCATTGTTTATTATGTTTAGATAGTGGTTATGTATTATAAAGTTGTAGAAATTCCAAGTAGTATTATAACGTATATTCAAAAACTTATTTGTCTACTCTTACTAGTGTAGTATCTATCATTTGCCTTTTTAGCATTTCATTCATTTAAATAAAATGCTAATTTATTATTTTACTCCTTGTAATTTATTAGAAGATTATGGCAAACTAAAGATTAATAACATATTAGTATATACGCTATTAATTATGAAATAAATTTAGGGAAATAGTAGTATCTATGCTAAGATATTAAACTAAAAATATAGTTTAATATATTGCTTAGCTTAAATAAAAGCTGAATCAGTCTCAAAAAGTGTTAAGAGAAGAAATACCAATAGATTCCCTAACGAGGAAACATTAAAGAATCCTTATATAATTTAACAAACTTTAAATTCTTCAACACGAATAGTATAAGTATATACGTCAGGGAATAATTCTTATCCATAAGTATGCTTTCTATCGAAATATTATGACAGCCGTTACTATTTCAAATCTTTCCAGATAATAGAAAGTAAACTATACGTGTAATGCTATTTATCAAAAGCTAGTTTACATGTATGCATAAGATGAAATACAGAATAAACTATCTTATATTTAATGAAATAAGATATTATAATTTTTGTAGAAAAAAATTCGACGAGATTTTTATTATAATTTATTGTTAATATTTATAGATTTTTTATAATTTTATATAAAATAGAGTTTTTAATATATCTATATTATTCCTTTAATAATAACCCACTTAACCATAATAACTCACTAATAGCTTATGAAAAAAATTGACTTGCCTACACAGGAGGCGGTACCTACCCTAATGATTGCCTTGTCTGATAAACTTAAAGCAGAACTTATTGCCACACTTGAATCTAGGATATCTTTTCAGTCAGCCTACATAGTTAATGACGGGATAAATTTATTTGAATTATTGAATACTCATAAACCTGATTATTTACTAATTGATAATGAGCTTCCAAATAGCGGGGGGTTTGGTTTTCTTAAAAAATTGAATCGTTTAAACCCTAGTACAAAAGTGATAATTTATGGAAATACTTCTAAGCCCGAATATTTAAGAGCATTTTTGTCATCTCCAGCAGTTGGATTTATTCAAAAAAGCTGTGGTATTGATGATTTTATTTCTTGTTTAAAAAAGATTTTTAGAGGAAATCGTATTATATTCTCCGATATGTGTGATTTTCAGCAAAACTCGAACTTAGAAAAAGAAAAGACTCTAAAGAAAAAATCTTTTAATCTAACTAGACTTTCTGACAGAGAAATGGAAGTTTGGGATTTGTTAGTACAAGCTAGAACAGAAAAAGAAATCGCCGAATTATTATCAATTAGTACTAGTACTGTAAGAACACATAAAAATAAGATTTCTGAAAAGATGAATATAAAAAGAAAGAAAAGACTTACATCATTTGCATTAATCAACAATTGACGTATACAATATATCGTTATCGTCTAAATGGTTGATTCTTTTAAAGAAAAATCAACCATTTAGACGATTTCACAATATTTTAATTTAATATTAATTTGTACGATTAATATCCTAAAGTCCGTAGGAATACACTTGTAAATACAGTTAAAAACTTTAACCATGAAATGTTATATGAATAAAGTTCTACTTAAAACAATATATTGTTTCCTTCTGTTACCTTATTACATATCTGCTCAAAGTTCTGATAAGAATTTTGTCCGGGAGACAATTTACAAGTCTGGTTCTGGCAGTATTTCCAATCCCAACTTGATGCAGTCTACCATTACCTATTTAGATGGTCTGGGTAGACCCACTCAAACAGTCGCTGTCCATGCTGGGGGACAAGGGCAGGATTTAGTCTCTCACATCACCTATGATGCCCTAGGCAGAGAATCTAAAAAGTATCTACCATATCCCCTTGTAGGTGGTAAAGGTGAATACCAATCCAATGCCCCTGTCAGTGCTGCCAGTAACCTAGGGGATGCCAACCCCTATAACATTACTATCTATGAAGCCTCTCCCTTGAATAGAATTGCTAAACAAGCAGGTCCAGGAGCTGATTGGAAAATCTCTGAGAACCCCAATAAACTAGATGACCATTCCATAAAAGTTAAATACTCCACCAATACTGACAACGAAGTAAAACTCTTTGAAGCTTTTAATGCCAGTGGGAACAAACTAGATAACAGTTGGCATATTGCTGGAGGACTAGTTTTTATCGGCTATTATGCTGCCAACCAATTATGGGTAACAGAGACCCTTGATGAAAACAATACCACCGAAGCTGGCGGGAATAGAATACGAGAATATAAAGATAAATTGGGTAGGGTTGTCATGAAACGCGTGTTCGTAAGTGAATCCAAAAAACTAGATACCTATTATGTCTATGATGATTGGGGACAACTCAGAGCTGTTTTCCCACCCTTGCTTTCATCCAATCTAACTGCCACTAATAATACAGAATTTACTAGTACTGATTTAACAAATGTAACAGAGCTGGCTTTTTTGTATTGTTATGATGACCAAGGTCATATGACCCAAAAGAAAGTACCAGGTTCAGACTATGTGTCAATGACATACAATGAAAAAGACCTTTTAATTACTTCTCAAGACGGCAATCAACGAAATGCAGGAATTTCAGCTTATACCAATTATGATGATTTGAACCGAGTAAAGTCAACAGGGGTAGGAACTGAATGGCTTACCAAAACATATTATGATGGACTAGGAGAAGATGGTTTAGATGATGCTAGCTGGCTTAGTACTACCAATAGTGCAAGTGATTATGCCAATATAGATTTAACAGTCAAGAAAGGATTGGTCACAGGCGGTCAGACACGTGTGATTAAGGCTGATGGGACTTATGTAGCAACAGGATTATCCAATAGAGTATACTATGATAGTAGAGGAAGAATAGTAAAGAGTTATAAAGAATACTATGCAGTAGGCTCATCACCTTTTGAAACAGTTTGTTTAAAACGTTCTTATACAGGAACAGTTCTTGAAGAGCAAACAGTCCAAGGCAATAGCTTAGGGACTTTAACACTTACTAAGAGTCTTCAGTATGATCATGCAGATAGACTCAGGAGTATTTGTCACAGGATAGTAGAGATTATCTCAAGCAAGACCCGTGAGGAAGTACCTCATCTATTAAACAATCTTCATTATGATGGATTAGGGAGGTTAGATAGAAAATCAATGGGAAGAATGCCTGCTAAGTATTTGAAGAGCAATCCAAATTCAGAGTTTGCAGAGACACAGTATTTTAAGTATAATATCCGTAACTGGTTGACAGAGAGTAGTGCTTATCGGTTGGTGGATAAGACCGCTTATGATAATGCACCAAGTGCAGAGAAACTCAACTTTAATGTAAAACTAGAATATGCTACCCAGAAACAGTATAATGGTAACATAGAGAAGTATTCTTGGAATGGAGGTTCCTATGGTCTTGTGTATGATGGAGCCAATCGTTTGATAAGTGCTCTAGACGAAAGCAAACAAGCTTATTATGATGAAGAGCTTACTTATGATGATAATGGTAATATCAGTACGCTTAAAAGAAGCAGACATGTTAATACGAGTACTACAGATATAGCTGATAATCTAACTTATACTTATAGCAACAGTGGTAAAGGCAATCGTTTATTAAAGGTAGCCGATAGTGAACTTTTGGAGGCAGGTTATGCAGATGTAAATGCTACAGGGGATGACTTTAGTTATGATAATAATGGCAATTTAACCCAAGATAAAGACAAAGGCATAGAAACAATTAGTTATAATGTATTAAATTTGGTGAGGCAAGTAAGTGGTGTTACCAGTGGTACCAGTAAGGCAAAGGGTGTAATACAGAGTTATGTGTGGGATGGTACAGGCAATAAGTTATCTTATATCAGTACAGGTACTGGTACAGTCAAAAAAACTTATGTAGGGGCAGTAGAGTATACGACCAATGAGAATAATGATTTAGTACCCAATCGTATCGCGACAGAGGAAGGACATGTATTAAAGAGAGAAGGGTGGACAGAGGAGAGTACCAAGAGTAAATATGTTTATTATTATGCTGTCAAAGACCATTTAGGGAATGTACGGGTAGTCATAGATGATGAGCAGGATGCTCAGTTATGGCAGAGTAATAGTTACAGTGCTTTTGGATTATTGGTGCCCGGAACAGTAACTGGTATTAGTGCAGAGGCATCAGCAAAGGCTAATGATAGATATTATAATGGTAAGGAGGCACAGGATGTAGTGGGTTGGTATGACTTCGGAGCTAGAATGTATAACCCCGAAATAGCTAGATGGATGACGGTAGACCCATCTCATGAAGATGGAGGACAAGAATCATTTACGCCTTATGGTTATGTGTTTAATAATCCAATTAAATATACTGACCCTGATGG